>UQPB01000049.1 GCA_900542835.1 uncultured Pelosinus sp.
CTCATCTGGCTTGCTGCCGACTGAGCGCGCGTTAACGCGGCGCTGGGGTTGCATTGCTTTAGCCGGTTCCTTTTTGCCCTCCCTCGGCGGGCGCTGTGGAATCGCCTTTTACGCTTGCGTTTCCGTAAGCGATTCCCCTGAACTTTACCGCGGCAGCTATTGCCGAAAATGGTATTTAAATGATAGTATATAAAGAAAGATGCGAATAATCCGCATTTGCGGATATTCGCATCTTTTACGGATCCCTTCGCGCTGGCGAGTTAAACAAATATGAAAATACAACAGGTGTCTGTTTCAGACTTAATAGGGAAGCGTGGTTAAAAGCCGCCGCGGTCCCGCCACTGTGATGATGAGCCGAGGCAATCGATGCGTCACTGAAGGAAATTTCCTTTGGGAAGGCCTGCCAAAGCGATGATTCTAAGCCAGGAGACCTGCCTGTTGCACTATCCCGATTGTACCCACGAGTGATGGGGAGGAGATAAAGCAGACTCGGTTTCAGGCGGGGATTTTTTCCGGCTGAAATTCAGTTGACCTTATCCGGTGCCGTTCGGCCACGCTTTACCGTTTGGCCGGTCATTGGATACGGCGGGTCTGTGCCTGTGGCGATATCTTTTCTTCTCCCCCTTCGGGAGAAGTTTTTTTGTCTCTCCAGCCAGGTCCGGGTAGGACAAGACAGGGATTACGACGTGAATGGAGGTATCAGTCGACAGCGCCCCCGAATACCGCTCTTATCTATAAGGAGGAGAAAACCGTGAAAAAAATCTTTTTGCTAAGCTGGCTGGTCATTATCAGTCTGGTTGCCGGCTGCAGCGGCGCCAAGGATACAAAGCCTGTTGCCAAGGACGAGCTTACAATTTCAGCGGGAGTCAACCTGGTAGCCGGCGGCTATGACCCGACCGCGGGCTACGGCGTCTGGGCGCCGGATATTTTTCACAGTCATCTTTTACAGGTAAAGGATAACAACCAACTGGCCAACGACCTGGCCACAGGCTATGAGGTCAGCCCGGACGGCCTGACCTATACGTTCCGCATCCGCACCGACGCCAAATTCGCTGATGGCCATCCGCTGACCGCGGCGGATGTCGTGTTTACCTTTGAGACGACCAAAAGCAAGGCCTCGGCCGCGGACCTGACCATGCTGGATTCAGTAAGCGCTCCGGACGCCGCCACCGTTGTCTTCCGCCTTAAGCGTCCGTGGTCGACGTTCGTCTTTCATCTCAGCGAGGTTGGCATTGTACCCAAGCATGCCTACGGGCCTAATTACGGCGATCATCCCATCGGCTCCGGCGCCTGGAAAATCGCTGAATTTGCCAAGGAGCAGCAGTTGATCCTCGTTCCCAATGAGCATTATTACGGTACAAAGCCGAAACTGAAAAAAGTAACCATCTTAAAGCTGGATGAGGACGCCGCTCTGGCGGCTGCCAAGTCGGGACGGCTGGACGTGGTACTGGTTGACGCCGAGTTTGCCAAAACCAAGGTTGATGGCATGAATCTTTATAAAATGGCGGCAATGGACGCTTTTACGATTAATTTACCGACAATTCCGGAAACAACCGATTCCAGCGGCAAAAAAACCGGCCACCCGGTAACCAGCGATCTGGCGGTCCGTCAGGCGCTGAACATCGGTATCGACCGCCAGACGATTATCCAGAACGCGCTGAGCGGTCTGGGCGAGGTGGCTTATGGCGCGGCGCCGGCGCTGCCCTGGAGCAGCGGCAATACGTTTAAGGACAATCAGGTGGAAGCAGCCAAAACGCTATTGGAGACGGCCGGCTGGAAGGATGCCGACGGCGACGGCATCCGCGAAAAGAACGGCGTCAAGGCGGAAATCATCATTACCGGCCGCAGCAATGATCAGGCCCGCTATAATACCGTAGTGGCGCTGGCGGAGGATGTCAAAAAGCTGGGAATCCGCATAACCCCCAAATCCGCCCCCTGGTCGGAATGCCGCGAGGCGAGAAACATCCCCACCTGCTGGGTATTTGGCCAGCCGAACCCGATTGAGTTCTATCGCTATTACGATTCCTCACAAATTGGCAAAGCGGTCATCGGCAATCCCGCTTCCTATACGAATGCGACGGTTGACGCAGTTATCCAAAAAGCGCTTGCCGCCCGTGATCAGGCGGAGGCTAACCGCTATTGGCAGGAAGGCCAGACAACTGCCGAAAAGGATGTTCCCTATTTGTGGATTACCCGGCCTGACGTAACCTATCTGGTAAAAACCGGGCTGACGATTCCTTCCCTGAACAAACTGCCGACCCGCGGCCAGGGAATCTCGATTGTGGAAAACATGAATGAATGGTTCTGGCAGTAAGAACTGCCAGAACCAGCTACGCTGAAGGGGGAGTGAAATGATGCACAACCGCCGGAATGGATTATGGGCGATTGTTCTGGTTTTATTACTGGTGACCGGCTGCGGCCGGGCGGAAGCACCGCAAGAAAAAAAGCAGGAAGTAACCATATCGGTTGGCGATTTAGCGCTTTCACAGAAATACGACCCCATTGCCGGTTATGGCGTCTGGTTTCCGCCGCTATTTCACAGCTCGTTAGTTAAGGTCAATAACCATAATCAAATTGAAAATGATTTGGCGGAAAAATACGCGGTCAGTTCCGACGGACGGGAATATACGTTTTATTTGCGGCCAGGCGTTAAATTTTCCGATGGCAGTCCGCTGACGGCCGCGGATATTGTGTTTACCTTCCGGAAAGCGCAGGCCACGCCCTCTTCCGCCGATACGTCAATGATCGAGAAAATGACGGTCATTGACGAACGAACCATTGTCTTCCGCCTGACAAAACCCTGGTCAATGTTTCCCTATAATGTGAGTGAAATCGGCATTGTACCGGAAAAAAGCTATGATGAAAACTATATCAAGAAGCCAATTGGCAGCGGTCCCTGGCGGATTGTGCATTTTGAGCGGGAACAGCAGCTGATCATTGAACCTAATGAGTATTATTATGGCCCGAAACCAAAGCTGAAACGGGTGACAATCATTAAGCTTGACGAGGATGCCGCTTTAGCGGCCGCTCAGTCAGGCAAGGTGGATTTGCTGTGGATTAACGCCGAGTATGGCAAGCATAAGGTTGCCGGCATGCATCTGGTTGAAATTCCCTCCATTTCCGGCCTGGTATTTAATCTGCCGACAACGCCGGAATATGTGGATGCCAAAGGGATTGTGCGCGGCAATGCAGTCACAGCGGATGTCGCCATCCGCAAAGCCTTGAATATCGGCATTGACCGCAAACGGATTATTGAAAACGCATTAAACGGCTTTGGCACCGCTGCGACCGGCTTTTCTCCCAAGCTGCCATGGGCCAATCCGGATGCGCTGTTTGGCGACAACCGCCGGGAAGAGGCCAGGCAACTTCTGACAGCCGCCGGCTGGATCGACAGCGATGGTGACGGCATCCGCGAAAAGAACGGGCTAAAGGCCGAATTTGTCATTACCGGCCGCAGCAGCGACCTTGAGGTGTATAATGTGGCGGTGGCAGCAGCCGAAGACGCCAGGCAATTAGGTATTCATATTATCGCCAGAAGCGAAGCCAAATCGGAAGCGATGAAAAACGCGCCGCGAATACCGACCGGCTGGATTATTGGCCGCTACACGCCATTGGAATTCTATCGCTATTATGAGTCCAATCAAATTGGTGCCGCCGGCTATGGCAACCCCGCCGCCTACCGCAGCCCGGTATCGGACGGCTACGCGGCGAAAGCGCTGCAGGCGCTGTCGCAGGAGGAAGCCAATCAACAGTGGCGGCTGGCGCAATGGGACGGAAAAGACGGCGTCCTTAACCACTATCCCTACTGGTGGATTGCCTACAGCAGCATGGTCTTCCTGGTCCGCGACGGCCTGGATCTGGGTGAGCAAGGCGCGCCGCACCGCACGCAGGGAGCGATGGTGCTAACCAACTTGCACCATTGGGAGTGGAAATAGACAGGAGGGGAGAAGCTGAGTGAACAAAGGCTTCGTTAGCTATTTTAGCAGCATGCTGCTGCGAATGACGACACTGCTGATTGCTGTCAGCTTGGTTAGTTTTCTGCTGATTGTCGCTTCGCCGATTGATCCTGTTGATGCCTATTTGAGCGATGTCAGCGTATCAGAGGAACAGCGAACGATTATTGCCGAATACTGGGGGCTTAATAAGTCGCCGGTTGAACGCTACGGGCTGTGGATCAGCCATATTTTTCAGGGGGATATGGGACAATCGATTACCTACCGACAACCGGTTCTGCAGGTTATCGGCGAACGGTTTCAGGCGTCCCTGGCATTGATGGGACTCGCCTGGATACTGTCGGGATTTTTGGGGTTTACGCTGGGAGTCCTTGCCGGCGCCAATAAGGATAGCTGGCTTGACCGCTGCATTAAAAGCTTCTGCCTGGTGCTGGCGTCAACGCCGGTTTTTTGGCTGGGGCTGCTGATTCTAGTTATATTCGCCATCCAGCTGCAATGGTTTCCGTTGGGACTGGCGGCGCCAATCGGCAAGCTGTCGCATGAGGTTACCTGGGTCGACCGGTTGTATCATTTGATTCTGCCGGCGTTTACGCTGAGCATTACCGGCGTTGCCGGCATTGCCCTGCATACGCGGCAGAAATTGGTTGATGTCCTCCAAAGCGATTATATCCTGTTTGCCAAAGCCCGCGGTGAAAACCCGCGGCAGATCATCTGGCGTCATGGCCTGCGCAATATTGCCCTGCCGGGCATTACGCTGCAGTTTGCCTCAATCAGCGAACTGTTTGGCGGATCGATTCTGGCGGAAAAAGTATTTGCTTATCCCGGTCTTGGCAACGCGGCGACCGTCGCCGGCCTGAAGGGCGATGCCCCGCTGCTGTTGGGAATAGCCTTATTCAGCGTATTATTCGTATTTAGCGGCAACTTCATGGCCAATGTCATTTACGGGATTGTCGATCCGCAGATCCGGGAAGGAGGCAGCCATGGAAAGTAACACGGCACTAGCTGCGCCAGCCCCGAAGTGGGGCCTGAATTACCGGCAAAGAGCATTTTTCACTATTGGCGCCGGCTTGCTGGTGCTGATCGGGATCACGATCGGCGGTATGCTGATGGACCCGTCCTGGCACGGCCCTAATTATGAAGCAAAACGCCTGGCGCCTTCAGCCGCTCATCTCTTCGGCACCGACTATTTGGGACGGGATATGTTCTACCGCACCATTGCCGGTCTCTCCATGAGCATCCGGATTGGCTTACTGGCGGCGACCGTCAGCTCCATCATCGCCCTCACCCTTGGCAGCCTGTCCGCTATTTTCGGCGGTAAGGTAGATGCGGCGGTAAACTGGCTGGTAGACCTTTGCATGGGTATTCCGCATATGATCCTGCTGATCTTGATATCAATTTCACTTGGCGGCGGCGCGCTTGGCGTCATCGCCGGTGTTGCCGTGACCCACTGGCCGGGTCTGACCCGGGTCATCCGGGCCGAAGTTATGCAGATACGCTCGGCTCAGTATGTACAGGTGGCCCGCAAGCTGGGCAAGAGCCCGTGGCATGTGGCTATCCGCCACATCATTCCACATGTTTTTCCACAGTACGCGGTCGGTCTGCTATTGCTGTTTCCGCACGCGATTCTGCACGAGGCGGGCATTACCTTTCTTGGTTACGGCCTGCCGCTGGATGTGCCGGCAGTGGGAATTATCCTGTCCGAGTCGATGAAGCATCTGGCAACCGGGATGTGGTGGCTGGCGTTTTTCCCGGGCTTGGCTTTGCTGCTGGTTGTGATGCTGTTTGATCTGGTCGGGGATTATTTAAAAAAATTGATCGATCCCCACAGCGCGCATGAGTAAGGAGGAATACAACGTGGCAGAAGCTAAACAGGCCCCGCTTCTGGATGTGCAGGGACTAACGGTAAGTTTCGAAAGTTACCAGGCCTTGTTAGTCAAACGGACAAGCCAGGTAATCTCCGATTTGAGCGTGCAAATTCACGCCGGGGAAATCCTGGCGGTCGTAGGCTCCAGCGGTTCAGGCAAAAGTCTGCTCGCTCACGCCGTAATGGGAATTCTGCCGGATAACGCCAAAGTGGGCGGACGCATGCTTTATAAAGGGCGTGATTTATCGGGAGACTATCTGGCAGCGCTGCGCGGCAGCGAAATCGCCTTTATTCCCCAGTCTGTGGCCTATCTCGATCCGCTGATGCGAGTGGGCGAGCAGGTGAGAGGAGTGGCCGGCGAAACACTGCGGCAGGCGCAGGAACAAGCCTTCGCCAAGTATCGCCTCGACCTGCGGGTGGCGGACCTTTATCCGTTTCAGCTTTCCGGCGGCATGGCGCGCCGGGTGCTGATCTCGACCGCGGTGGTAACCGACGCCGAGCTGATCATCGCCGACGAACCGACTCCCGGCCTGGATTTAAAAATCGCCGTGCAGGCGTTAGCGGATCTCAGGGAATTTGCCGATCAGGGCAAGGGCGTCCTGTTAATTACCCATGATATTGATCTGGCGCTGCAGGTGGCGGACCGGATCGCAATCTTCCACAGCGGCACCGTGATCGAAACAGCCCGCCGGGAAACGTTCGCCGGCGATGGCGAGGGCCTGACGCATCCGTACAGCCGCGCCCTGTTCAGGGCTTTGCCGCAAAACGGCTTCAATCTGCCCTGCTGCCCCGCCTGCGGCGCAAGCTGCGCCGCCTGGGAGATCTCGGGTGCTGAAATGAGGTGTGCCTGTGGCGGCCATTGAGGTTAAAAATGTCAGCTTTCGTTATGCCCACGGTCCCTGGGTGCTTAAAGATGTGAGTCTGAGCATCGAAACAGGCGAACGGGTCGCTTTGGTCGGCCCCAGCGGCTACGGCAAAAGCACCCTGGCTAAAATTATCGCCGGCTACCTCACGCCGGCGGCGGGAGAAGTCCTGTGGCAGGGACAGCCGCTGCCACAGCAGGGCTATTGTCCGGTCCAGCTTGTCTATCAGCATCCGGAAAAGGCGCTCAATCCCCGCTGGAAAATGAAGCGGACCCTGGAGGAGAGCGGTATGCCGGAGCCCCGGCTGCTGCGGGAAATGGGCATTAAACCGGAATGGCTCAGTCGCTGGCCGAATGAGCTCTCCGGCGGCGAGCTGCAGCGCTTCTGCGTCGTTCGCGCCTTGGGCGGGCGGACCCGCTTTTTAATTGCCGATGAGATGAGCACGATGCTGGACGCGCTTAATCAGGCCCATATCTGGCGGTTTCTGCTGCGGCACGCAGCCGAAACCGGAATGGGAATTATTTCGATTACCCATAATCTCTATCTGGCGGAGCAGGTAGCAACCCGGATTATTGAGGTGCCCGCCATTAACCATATCCAGGTGCAAACCGAAGATCTTTAATCCTGCGCCAAGCCCCGAATCAACAGAGAAGCCAAGCCGGATTTAATCCCGGCTTGGCTTCTCTGCTTGTCAAGGCGGCGCTTACCCTGCCGCCGCTTATACCTCAATCAATTCATAGGCTTTTTGACCGATACCGATCCGCTGGGCATGCTCCATACAGGACATCCAGTTGGTCTCGGGATGATTGGCCCGGAAGTGATCCTGACAGGCGCCGCTGTCCCGCTTGCGCAGTTGATCGCCAAGATGGCTGTCAGTAAGCGCCTGGGCCCGGTTAGCCATATCGGCGCAGGCGACATCCAGCGCCACCGGATCAAAAGAAGCAAACATGCCGATATCGGGCAGGATTGGCGCGTCATTTTCGGCATGGCAGTCGCAGTTTGGCGACAAATCGATCACCATATTAATATGAAAATGCGGCCTGCCGTGCAGAACAGCCCAGCTGTATTCGGCAATTTTCTCATTAAGAATATCGTTGGAAGCATCCCATGCCGCCACAATTGCGTTAAAGCGGCAGGTGCCAATACAGCGCCCGCAGCCGACACATACAGCGTGGTCGATACGGGCCTTTTTATCAACAATGCCGGTCGCGCCGTGGGCACAGATCTTTACACAGGCGCCGCAGGCGACACAGGCTGCCGTCTTAACCCGCGGCTTGCCGTCACTGTGCATCTCCATTTTGCCGGCTCTGGAGCCGCAGCCCATGCCGATATTCTTCAGCGCGCCGCCAAAGCCGGTCAGCTCATGCCCTTTAAAGTGATTCAGACTGATGACTACATCGGCATCCATCACCGCCCGGCCAATTTTAGCCTCTTTTACATGCCGCCCCACCGGCACCGGCACATAAGCCTCATCGGTTCCCTTCAGCCCGTCGCCGATAATAATCTGGCAGCCGGTTGTAAACGGATTGTAGCCGTTCTCATACGCCGCATCCATATGTTCAAGCGCGTCCTTGCGGCGGCCCACATACAGCGTATTGCAGTCGGTCAGAAACGGCCTGCCGCCAAGACTTTTGACCAGATCGGCGACCACCTTGGCATAATTGGGCCGCAGATAAGCCAGGTTGCCCGGTTCACCAAAGTGGATTTTAATCGCCGTATATTTCTCCCTGAAGTCAATGTCCTCAATTCCGGCTTTCCGCACCAGCCGTTCCAGCTTCTGCAGCAGGTTCATATTGGCGGTCGCCCGCAGATTTGAAAAGTACACCTTGGATTTTTCCATAGGAACCCCCTCAACTCATGAAAATTGTACAAAGTACTTTATCTTTTATTATGCTACAAAACAAAGAGAAAGGAAATGGTCCAAAGCACAGGGCAATTTTTTTCTGCGGTCTCCGGGGCTCCTTCTCATTCGCGGTAAGTTTGTAGTGCCGTACGCGCAACGCTCGCCTCTGTCAGTATGAACTCACAAAAAGCAAATGCCGCCAATAATCCCCAGCGGTCTCTTCCGCCCAGCCTGCTGGCCGGCTTGAAGATAAACCGCGTTGGCGCCGGTAATCAGTACCGGTTCGCCAGCGTACAGCCGCAGCTGTTCTATTGCCTGCTGCAGGTCTCTGTAGGCAGCTTCATAACGTTTCCCGGACAGTTCCAGCTTGCTCCAGTTATGCCAGACAGCCATGCCTCTATTTTTCCTCATTTATTCAACCTCCCGTCTAGTCCCCCGTCACGCCTAATGCAGTGAAAACCGGCGGGATCTTTTCCGGCATCCGGCGTTGTCGTCAATCGGTATACTGCCTGTATGCCTCATTCCTCCACCTTGGCTGACGAAAAATCGCCTCGCCATTCTCCCACGTTTTAAGCCTGACGCGGTACCACTAAGTTGCAAAATAGACCAGTCGTCTCTGCTTGCGGAAAAGAGAAGCAAACAGAACACGGAGTCTGCTTGCTTAACAAGGTGCCGCTACGGTTTATCACAGCTTTCGTCGCCAGCCGGGCTGCGGAGCGGCAGCAGCTGATGAAAAACATAATGGATAAACATATCCAGCGGCCTGACGTCGTGGTTCACCTGCATACGGATCAGCACCCCTTCCCAGGAGCTGTAAATAAACTCGGCCAGTTCCTCCGGCACATGGCCGTCTGCGATTTCGCCCGCCTGCTGCGCCTGCCGGATGCAGGCCGCAAACAGCCGCAGCCAGCCGTCGAATTCGCGCTTGAGCGCAAACCGCATGCAGGCGCTGGCGCCGGCGACTTCCGTGGCCAGCTTTGCCACCAGACAGCCTTGGCCATATCCCAGCTTCGCATAATACTCGCGTATCGCCAGGAAGTATTCCTGCATGCGGCGCCGGGGAGACAGGGCTTCATCAGCCAGCCGCTCTTCGATCAGTGCCGCCAGCTGTTGTCCGTAATAGCTGATGATCGCTACGCCAAAATCCTCTTTTGAGGAAAAATAATGATAAAATGAGCCCTTGGGAATATCGGCTTCCGTCAAAATCTCCTGGATGCCGACAGCGTGGTAGCTCTTGGCCAGCATTGCTTTCGCGCCGATCTGGATCAGTTTCTGCCTGTTGACGTTCTTCATCGCTCTCCCGCTTTCCGGACTTTTACGGCAGCCTCATTCCCGCCCTTCCTTAAACTGTGAAGCTGGCAAAGATGCGGGTTAAAAGGCTGCGCAGCATAACCGCTTCAGCTTCATTACAGTTTTCTAGCATTTTCGCTTCAACCTGTTTCATCATATTCCTGATAGCCGGTTCAAGTGCCTTAGCTTTTTCGGTCAGGACAATCTGATACGAACGCCGGTCATGAGGAACAGCGGCCCGCTGCACCAGTTCGAGCCTCTCCAGGCGGTCGATCAGGCCGGTAAGCGTGGAATTGTCCAGATAGACATTTTTGCTCAGCTCAGATATCGAGATGTTATCCTTCTTGAACAGCGAATACAATACCACCATCTGTCCCGGCGATATGGCCAGATTGGCTTGGTCGAGCATTTTCTTGGTATAGAAAAAATGCTTCTGCTCCGCTTTGGCTAACAAGATGCACAGACTGTCAAAGATTTCGAGCAAGCTTTGTTCACCTCACAAATTAATTACGTCTTCAGACTCTTATGTAAAAATTTTACAACAGTTTTGCACGATGTCAATACAGCAATGAGGCGAACCCTCACCGGCCCTGATTTTTCCCACCCGCGCTTATCGGCCGGAGAACTCCGCTTTACGTTTCTCCACAAATGCAGCCATGCCTTCCTTCTGATCGGAGGTGGCAAAGCAGAGGCCAAAGACTTCGGCTTCATAAGCAACAGCCGATTCCAAATCGGTATCGAGTCCTTCATTAACCGCCGCTTTGCAAACCTGCACGGCGACAGGAGCCCGGGACATGATTTTTTGCGCCAGCGCTTTTGCCGTATCCAGCAGGTCTGCCGGCGCCGTCAGCTTATTGACCAGGCCGATGCGATAAGCCTCAGCGGCGTCAATCATATCGCCGGTAAACAGCAGCTCTTTTGCCCGGCCTTTGCCGACCAGCCGCGCCAGACGCTGGGTGCCGCCAAATCCGGGAGGAATCCCCAACGATACCTCCGGTTGCCCGAATTTAGCGGTTTCTGCTGCAATCCGGATGTCGCAGGCCATAGCGATCTCGCAGCCGCCGCCCAGAGCGTAGCCGTTGACCGCGGCAATCACCGGCTTTGCCAGGTTTTCGATTTTATTGAATACGGCCTGAGCCAGTTTAGCCCAGCTGCGGCCTTCGATTGCCGACATGGGCTGCATTTCCGTAATATCGGCGCCGGCGACAAAGGCCTTGGCGCCGCTGCCGGTGAGGATAACGGCTTTTATCGCATCATCGGCAGCCAACTGATCGAACATCCGGTCCAGCTCGTAAATAGTGGCGGCGTTCAGGGCATTCAAGGCTTTCGGCCGGTTAATGCTCACAATACCAATACCATTTTCCGCTTCCAGCAGCAAATTTTCATATGTACTCATACTTAGCACCTCTTTCCTCATTTTGGGCCCGCAAGGGCCGGTTCTGCCGCTACTTAAGAATATTGCCGGCGATTACCATTCGCTGCGCCTGGTTGGTACCTTCATAGATCTGGGTAATCTTCGCATCGCGCATCATCCGCTCCACAGGGTATTCGCGGCTGAAGCCGTAACCGCCGAATACCTGCACCGCATCAGTGGTAACCGCCATTGCCGTGTCGGAGGCAAACAATTTGGCCATTGCCGCTTCCTTGGAATAGGGCAAATGGTTTGATTTATTGTAGGCGGCCTGGTAGGTCAACAGCCTGGCGGCCTCAATCCTGGTCGCCATATCAGCCAGCATAAAATTGACTGCCTGGAAGCTGGCAATCGGCTTGCCAAACTGCAGTCGCTGTTTGGCATACTTGATCGCTTCGTCCAAGGCTCCCTGGGCAAGACCGAGTGATTGAGCGGCAACGCCAATCCGGCCGCCGTCGAGGGTGCTCATGGCAATCTTAAAGCCTTCGCCTTCTTTGCCCAGCAGATTGGCGGCAGGGACGCGGCAGTTTTCAAAGATCAGCTCCCGCTGTACCGACGAGCGAATCCCCATTTTGATTTCTTTTTTGCCCAGCTTAAAGCCAGGGGTATCCTTTTCCACAATAAAGGCACTCATGCCTTTGATGCCTTTTTCTTTGTCGGTCAGGGCGAAGATCACCTCGATTTCGGCTTCGCCGCCATTGGTATTAAAGACCTTGGTGCCATTGAGGATGTAGCTGTCGCCGTCTTTCACCGCTGTTGTCGAACTGCCGCCGGCGTCGGTACCGGCATTGGGCTCTGTCAGGCCGAACGCCCCCAGCTTCTTTCCTTCCGCCAGCGGCCGTAAAAATTGTTGCTTCTGTTCCTCGCTGCCATACTTGAAAATCGGCCAGGAGCACAGGGACACATGCACCGACAAGCCAATGCCGGTCGAGCCGCAGACGCGGGAAAGCTCCTCTACCGCTATCGCGTAGCTGACAAAGTCGCTGCCGCCGCCGCCGTACGCTTCCGGGTAAGGCAGGCCTAAGATGCCCAGTTCGCCCATTTGGTCAAAAATATCGCGGGGAAACAGTTCTTTTTCATCACGTTCGGCGGCTGTCGGCGCTACCGATTTTGCCGCAAATTCCCTAACCATTTTCCGGATGTCCTGCTGTTCCTTGGTTAATACGAAATTCATGCCAACTCCCCCTTATTTCGTTCTATTTACGGCAGCTACAGCCGCTCAATAATGGTTGCAACCGCCTGGCCGCCGCCAATGCAGAGCGTGGCCAGGCCCCGCTTCAGACTACGTGCTTGCAGCGCGTGCAGCAGGGTTACCAGAATTCTGGCGCCGCTGGCGCCAATGGGATGCCCCAGGGCGATGGCGCCGCCGTTGACATTGACCTTTTCCCTGGCAAAGCCAAGCTCTTTGCCGACAGCAAGAAATTGAGCGGCAAAGGCTTCATTCGCTTCAATCAGGTCAATATCGCTGACCGCAAGGCCGGTTTTGGCCAAGGCCCGGCGGGTGGCGGTTACTGGCGCGATGCCCATAACCGCCGGGTTGACCGCCCCGGCAGCATAACCAAGAATTCTCGCCAGCGGCCGGACCGCCAGCTCCCGGGCCCGGGCCGCCGACATCAGCACCAGGGCGGCAGCCCCGTCGTTAATCCCGGAAGCGTTGCCGGCGGTAACGCTTCCGTCCGGCTTAAAAGCCGGCCGCAGCCCGCGCAGCATTTCCAGGCTGGTGCCGGCCCGCGGATATTCATCGGTATCAAAAACGGTCTCGCCTTTTTTACCGCGAATCACAACCGGCACAATCTCCGCTTTGAACGCGCCGCCGGCGATGGCCTTAAGCGCCTTTTCCTGGGATTCAACCGCCAGCCGGTCCTGCTCGTCGCGGCTGACATGGCAGCTTGCCGCCACGTTCTCCGCCGTAATTCCCATATGATAGTCGTTAAAAGCGCACCAGAGCCCATCCCTGATCATGGCATCAACCACTTTACCGTCGCCCATGCGATAGCCCCAGCGGGCTTTGGCTTCCAGCACAAACGGCGCGTTGGTCATGCTTTCAAAACCGCCGGCTGCCACAATATCGGCATCGCCGGTCATAATCGACTGGGCGGCCAGGTTTACGGCTTTCAGACCTGAGCCGCAGACTTTGTTGACTGTGTAAGCGGGAACCTCCACAGGGAGACCCGCCCCGACCGCTGCCTGCCTGGCGGGATTCTGCCCCAGACCGGCCTGGAGAACATTCCCCAGAATCACCTCGTCAACATAACTGCCGCTTATTCCAGCCCGCTCCAGCGCGGCCTGCACGGCAGCCGCCCCCAGCTGCGGCGCGCTGAGCGAGGCTAATGAACCGTTAAAGCTGCCGATAGCCGTACGCACGGCGCTGACAATTACGACTTCCTGCATGCGTAATCCTCCCTTTCACGATTGTGGCCGCTCAGAGCGAAGACAGCCGGCTGCCAAGACCGATTTTCTCCTCGCGAAAGATGCGGGCATCCATCTCCCGCAAATCTTCGGCAATCAGCGGCGTAAATTCCATCAGTCCGAGAATATCCCGCTGTAAATCGACGCCGGGAGCAATTTCCGTCAGTACCATGCCTTCAGGCCGCAGCTGAAACACGGCCCGCTCGGTAATATACATCACTGACTGACCTGTCTTGCGGGCATAATCGCCGCTGAAGGTAATCTGCTCCACCTGATTGAGGAATTTTTTATTTCTGCCTTCACTGCAAATCGTTAATCTGCCGCCGCCTGCCTTCGCGTCCAGACCGCCGGCGGTAAACGTACCGCAGAAAATGACGGTTTTGGCATTCTGGGTTATGTTGATAAAGCCGCCGCAGCCGGCTATCCGGCCCTTGAATTTGCTAACATTGATGTTGCCCGCCTGATCGGTTTCCGCCAGTCCCAGATAGGCCAGATCCAGGCCGCCGCCATCGTAAAAGTCAAACTGATACGGCTGATCTAAAATCGCCTCAGCGTTGGCGGCGGCGCCAAAGCTGAGGGCACCGGCGGGAACGCCGCCCACAGGCCCGGCCTCCACTGTCAGGGTCATGCTGTCGCCAACGCCCTCCTCATTGGCCACCATCGCCACCCCCTCAGGGATGCCGATGCCTAAATTGACCTTGGCTCCCGGGATCAGCTCAATTGCCGCCCGGCGGGCGATGACCTTGCGCACATCCAGCGGCATTGGCGTCAGAGAGGCAAGCGGCCCCCGGATAGCGCCGCAATAGGCGGGGTTATGCGCCTCGGCGAAGGTCTGCCGGTGCTGCTCCGGTTCGGCGACCACGATATAGTCGACAACGATTCCCGGCACCTTGACAAGCATGGGGTTCAGGCTGCCGGCCTGGGCAACACGCTCCACCTGGGCGATCACAATGCCGCCGCAGCTTTTAACCGCCTGGGCGATCGGCAGCAGCTCCAGCGAAACAGCCTCGCGCTCAATCGAGATATTCCCCTTCTCATCGGCCGATGTGCCGCGGATAAAGGCCACCGTAACCGGAAACGGTTTGTACCAGAGCCATTCCTCGCCGCCGAGCTGAATGACTTCCACAATATCCTCGGTGGTGCAGCGATTGATTTTACCGCCCTCAAGCCGCGGATCAACAAAGGTATTCAAACCAACCTTGGTAATGATACCGGGTTTTCTGCCGGCAATGGCACGAAACCATTGCGTCAGCGTTCCCTGCGGCAGATTGTAGGCCTCGATTTTTTCCGCCAGCGCCAGCTTGCTTAGCCTTGGCGCCATATTCCAGTGGCCGGCGACTACCCGTTTCAGCATCTGCTCGTGAGCGAAATGGTTGGCGCCGGCATCCTTGCCATCGCCCTGTCCGGCACAATGCACAAGGGTTAACTGGCGCGGCGCGCCTTCCTCCAGAAACCGTTGTTCCAGCGCGGCAGTCAGCGCCTCGGGATTTGCGCAGCCGACAAAGCCGCTGGTAGCGACAGTAGCGTTATCGCCAACCAGTGCCGCCGCTTCCCGCGCCGTAATCAATTTAGCCATCAGGATCCCGCCTTCCCCTTTTTATTTGCTTTACACGATGCCCAGCCAGGTATATAAGGCAATGGCGACAAAGGCCATGGTTGTTTTAATGATCGTCATCGCAAAAATATCCGGATAGGCTTGCCGGTGCGTCAGGCCGCATACCGCCAGCAGGGTAATGACGGCGCCGTTATGCGGCAGGGTATCCAGGCCGCCGGACGCCATAGAGGCAATTCGATGCAGAACCTCCGGACTCATGCCGATGGCATTGGCCCATTCCAGCCAGCTGGCGGCCATCAGATCAAGGGCAATGGCCATGCCGCCGGATGCCGAGCCGGTAATGCCGGCGATGGAGGTCACGGTAATGGCTTCGGAAACCAGCGGACTGTTGCCAATATGAATACTGAGCATCGCGTTGGCAATGGTTTTGAATCCGGGCAGCGAAGCAATCACATTGCCGTAGCCAACCTCGGAAGCCGTATTCATAATCGCCAGCAACGAACCGATAGTACCGGCATTGAGCGCCTTGGCCAGACCGCCCGGCGGCGTCCGCCGGCCGCCGATTGCCACAGCCAGCAAAATGCCGCATACCAGACCGATGATCAGAGCCCAGATACTGACCACATTTTTCACCGCCGGCACCATCAGCGGCACTTTCATCGCCATAAACGGCTGCAGCAGATCCGGATTCCAGACCGCCGTATTGCCGATATAATTCACCACCAGGACAGTCAGCAGCGGCAGGACGGATAACTGCCACGACGGATAGCTGCCGCTTTCCTGCAGTTCCGGCTCGTTGATTTTATGATCGCCATAGCCTTCGCCCCTGGCAACCGCGGCCTTAACGCGGTAATTGAGCCACCACATGCCGACGACAAAGATAATCACGCCGCTGACCGTACCCAGCAGTGGCGCCGCATATACACTGGTGCCAAAAAAGTTGGTGGGAATAATATTTTGGATCTGCGGCGTTCCCGGCAGGCAGTCCATCGTAAAGGTAAACGCGCCGAGAATGATACAACCGGGGATAAACCGCTTGGGCATGCCGGCTTCTTTGAATAGCGCCGCCGCAAACGGATAGACGGCAAAAACGACTACAAACAGGCTAACGCCGCCATAGGTCAGAATAGCGCAGGACAATACTGTGGAAAGAATCGCGTGCCGGGGGCCGAGTTTCTCAATAATGGTGTGGGCAATTGATTTTGCCATGCCCGTATCCTCCATCAGCTTGCCAAACACCGCCCCCAGCATGAACACCGGAAAAAACGATTTAATGTAGGTGACCGCTTTCGCCATAAACAGCTCCGTATAGGCCGGCATAACGGGGAGCCCCTGCGCCGCCGCCGCCATCAGGGCCCACACGGGCGCAAACAGAATGACCGAATATCCTCTGTAGGCAAAAAATATGAGTAGAAACAAACTAAGCGCGATCCCGAACACTTCCATTCACCATACCTCCCCCCATTTTAAGCCATACAGCCAACGCAGCCGCGGTTTCTGCGTCCTCCCGTTCAATGCCGATTGTCCAGCCGCATTAGCTCTATCTTGTATAAAGATATTTGCCAGGCAAACTATATATGCCAAAAAAAGTACAACCAAAAAAATACGTTATCGCCAAACCGCAACCGGCTGTTTTCGTTGTTGTCCTTTCCCTTTCCACAACACACAGGCGTATCTTATCGGGATACAGTTGCTTTACGGTTTCACCAGCAGCGACTATAATAGAAAAAAAAGCGTTTCGATTTTGTTAAAACCGAGAACGCCATCAGGAGGAAAAATCAAATGCATACACTGGATAAAGCAGATAAACATCAGCCGCCTTTTAAAGCCGACCAGGTCGGCAGCCTGCTGCGGCCGGCCGCACTAAAGCAAGCGAGACTGAAACTGCAGCAGGGAATCATCTCAAAAGCGGATTTGCGCCGCCAGGAAGATAGCGAAATAAAAACACTGGTTGAGCAGCAACAAAAAGCAGGCTTAAAGGCGGTTACCGACGGCGAGCTGCGGCGCAGCTGGTGGCATCTTGATTTTCTCTGGGGACTTGACGGCGTAAAAAGAGTAGCAGCCGAGCAGGGTTCCATCGCCTTTCACGGCCAGTCAACCAAAGCGGAGACCATTGAAATTGAAGGAAAGATTGATTTCAGCTCGCATCCGTTTTTGGCAGATTTCAGCTATCTGCAGGCAATTAAAGGCGACAGCAGCGTCAAATTCACCATTCCCTCCCCGACGATGCTGCATCTGATTACAACCGTGCGCAAAGAAGACTACCAGCCGATTGCCCTCTATAAGGACAATAACGCGGCCCTGCTGCGCGATATCGCCGCCGCCTATAAAAAGGCCATTGCCGCCTTTTACGCGGCTGGCTGCCGTTATCTGCAGCTTGACGATACCAGTTGGGGCGAACTTTGCTCCGCCGAAAAGCGGCAGGCTTATGAAAAACGCGGTTTTGATCTTAAGCAGTTGGCGCGGGATTATGTGGCGCTGGTTAACGCGTCGATTGCCGACCGTCCCGCCGATATGACGATCAGCATGCATATCTGCCGCGGCAACTTCCGCTCCACCTGGTTTTCCTCCGGCGGCTACGAACCGGTGGCGGAAACGCTGTTCGGCAGCTGCCGGGTCGACGCCTTCTTTCTGGAGTACGACAGCGAACGCGCAGGCGACTTCCGGCCGCTGCGGCATATTAAAGACCAGCAGGTGGTACTGGGACTGATCACCTCCAAAAACGGCGAGTTGGAAGACAAGCGGGCAATAAAGGAGCGGATCGCCGAGGCGGCGCAGTATGTCGATATCAATCAGCTCTGCCTGAGCCCGCAATGCGGTTTTTCCTCCACGGAAGAAGGCAATCTGCTTAGCGAGGAGCAGCAATGGGCCAAGCTGCGGCTGGTCGCGGACATTGCCGGCGAGGTATGGGGCCGGGACTGACTGCTGGCCATTCATCGCCAATAACGAACAAAGCTACAGCACACTAACGGAGGCTGTAGCCAATGGGTACGGAAGAAACAATTGCCCCAGAGACAGGCTGGGCCGTAAAAAAAACACTGATTTCACCGAGGGCGCAGAGGGGACGGATTACGCGCGCGCTGCCCCTTGGCTGCGCGCATGGGTCTTGGCTATTCAAACCTCTCTGTATCCTTCAGGGGAATAGGCGGCTGCCGTTCTAGCGAGCAGTACGAAGGATTTCTATCTCCCGCATCGAAATGATTAAACATCATGTGCACTGCCGCCGCAAGCCGCGGCTTTGCCGGCAATACCGCAGCGTCAGCCAGCGTTGTAATCACGGCTTGAAAACACAGGAGGTTTTGTGACAAGTCTGCGTAAACTATTTGCCTTTGAGGATCGTCAAGCGCGCTATGCGGTTATGATCATGCTTACCATTGCCGGCCTGACCGGTTTATTTCTGCTGGTTTATTTCCGTTCTTATCAAATTCCGTTTATGGCGCAAACCGCGATCAACATTTCCGATGACTGGCACTATCAGCTTACTCCCACCGCTCCCATAAAGCCGCTAAAAGACCTGGCCTATTCGATTGAAGTCCCTGCCAACCAGCCATTGCGGCTTTATAAGCAACTTAGCGGCCAGGTAGAGAACGCCGCCCTGCTGATAAAAACCAACCATCAGACAGTTCGCTTATATCTCGACCAGCAGCAACTGTTTGCCAGCGGCAGCCATGAGCCCGGGCAAAATCCCGGAATGGGGCTTTTTTTTGTTCCTCTGCCGGCAGACTATGCTAATAAGCAACTGGTCATGGAAATCATTTCGCCCTATAGCCATTATTCGGGCCGGACAAGTCCTGTGCTGTTAGGAGATATTCAGTCGCTGCAGGCCTATACACTCTCCCAGTCAATGCGTTCCGTGATCCTGATGTCTATCTGCCTGTTTCTGGGGTTCTGCACCATTTCTTTAACAATAGTGCAGGCTCTGCGCCGGCAAATTAACTGGGGTAATTTTTCACTGGGCCTGTTTGCGGTTGTGTGGGGCCTGTATTATCCTTGCACTGATTATATCGCCTATCAATTCTTTAGCCCGGGATGGATGTCGGTATTAAGTATCGGCTTTTACTTTTCCATGCAGGTACCACTGTCATTGTTTTTTTATTTTTCTGCCCGTCATTACCAGAAACAGTTTTTATTTGCCGTGCTTATCCATTGCGGCTTTGTCGTCACCGCCTTCTGGCTGCAGGCTTTATCACTGCGGCAATTCCCCGAACTTTTAAATATCAATAATTTTATTTATATCGTCGTTTTTCTGTATAGCATTATCCTTTCTGTATTGGAGATCAAAAAAGGCAATCGTTTTTTCCTGCTGATTACACCATTTATGGCTATCGCTTATAGTTCGTTAATGATGGCGTTTACGGTTTTTTACGGCACCAGGGGACCTGTCAATTACAATATCTACAAAGATACGTTTCTTCTGCTTATCCTGACGGTTCTTGCTTATAATATCATGGTGTTCTTCCGGCAATTTTATCAACGGCAACAGGAGGTCGCGCTGCTGACTTTAAAAAATCGCCTCGCTTTTGAAAATTACGCACAAATTGAACTTCATCTCAGTCAAGTCGCCGGATTAAAGCATGAACTTAACCACCATTTCGCTGCATTGCAAATTTTATTTACTGACGGTAAATATGAGCAGTGCCGTGATTATCTGGCTGCGGTAACACAACAATCAAACCAGCTTGCCGCTGCGGCTTACTGCGAACATTTCCTGATCAACGCGGTTGTGAGCAATTTCCTTAATACAGCTAGCGCCAAAAATATTGCGGTGGAATACCAGATAAGCGTGCCGCCCCAACTCCACATAGCCGACCCGGATCTGTACAGTCTGCTGACTAATATCCTGGAAAATGCGCTTGAGTCTAATGCGAATATACCGGAAGTCAGCAAGCGCTATATCAAGCTGTATATCCACACAAAAGCGCCCTATCTGTTCATCTCCTGTGAAAATGCCAAAAATCATCCCGTGTTAGTAAAAGACGACAAAATTTTGACAACTAAAACAGATACCGCCAACCATGGCTACGGCCTTTGGACAATAAAAAAAATCAGCCAAAAATATGACGGCATGGTTGACATCGACTACCATGCCGATGACTTTAAAATTATGACAGCCCTGAAAGAAAAGCCGGCAAACGCCGGCTGACCACTCACAAACTACTATAAATTAGTGCTTATCAGGCTTAAACGAATAAGAAGCTTCACCGGCAACCGCCAATCTTACAGGTTAAAACTTATGCGCAAAGCTAAAATAATAGCCGCGCTGGACATAACGCAAATCGATATCTCCCGGTATATACAGGATGTCTGTCACTCTATCCAATACTTCATCGGCTCCGTTCGCCTTTGCATAGGAATAACGATAGCCCAGGCTGACCGAGGTATCTTGGGTAAAGGCGTAACTAAATCCGGTTTTTACCGTATAGCCCCAGGTTTTCCCCCTGTCCACCCAGTTCCAGGCGGGAGAATGATTTGCCCAATGACCGAAGGCCTTTGCCGTCAGCCGTCTGTAAACCAGCGAAGTATCCATGGATAGTTTCTGATCAAACCGGTAATTATTTTCGATTCCCAGGCGGGCGCCGTAAAAATGCCCGTCCAACCGGCTGCCTAAATCCGCTTGCCCCCGGTTTCCAACCGGGGATCCGTCAATCAGATGATATACGACATTCCGTAGCTCGTTAGCGGTCTTATTGCTTTCCCAGCCGACGAAAAAATGCGTAGCGTGTTTCCTGCCATGACCGATCCGCTGTCCTATATCAATTGTATACATTCTTTCTTTTCCATAGAAATCCATGGTTCCATAATCGGTTACCAGGTCTGGATCAACATCATCCATCCAATCAGAGTCATCGCCTCTGCCGTTATTGCCGGTTCCGGTTACGCCGTATTCAGCTCGTACAAACCAGGTTGGGTCCGGGTTATACTGTACTTTAAACATTGTCATATGCCGATTTTGCGGGGCGCTCACTTTTGATAGAGGATCAGGCGATGCCGGATAGCGCAAATAGTAATCAAAGCTGCCGCTCTTGTACCATTGTTGAACCGAAACATCAAGCTTCGGAGCAGCTTCCTGAGCGCATGTCACAGAACCGGCTACCAACAGCGCGGTAATTGTGGATAGTAAAGTTTTCTTCATGGTTTCCCACTCCCGTCATTATTCGACCCGCATGTCCTTTAAGCCTGATACGCTGCGAATCCTGGTTATTATGATAAATAGAGCAGGGAAAACAATCTACAGGGATGACAAAGCCGGCTAATAAATTGACGTAATTGGTAAAGCCGGCGGCATAAGGGAGGCTGAAATGCATGTATCAGATTGCCATCTGCGAAGATGAATCCATTTTTGCCGAGGCCCTGGATAAGAGCTGCACCGCGTTGTGCAACCGTCTGGAAATTGATTTTACGATAACCCGGTTTCAAAACAGCGAGGAGTTTTGGGGCGTCTTTACAACCTCTCCCCGGAAATTCGACTTGCTGCTTTTGGATATTATTATGGATGGGTTAAACGGCATGGATTTAGCTCAAAAAATTCGCGAAAAAAATAAGGAAGTCACCATTATCTTTGTGACTTCCAATCCGGATTTCGCCATTCAGGGTTATGAAGTACGGGCGCTTCACTATCTGCTTAAGCCAATTAATTTTAATCTGCTGGAGAAACTGATTCACAGCGATTATAGCGGCAGGTTTCAAAAAAGGTCGCTTGTACTGGACTCGGATATCGGCCTGATTAAACTTTTTTTTGCCGATATGATTGCGCTTGAAACCGTCAATCGCAAGGTGGCAATCTATCTAGCCGATCAAACAGTTTATTACACAGGAAAGCTGAGTGAACTGCTTGAGCAACTGCCTGCGGAACAATTTGTCCGCTGTCATCAAAGCTTTGCCGTCAATCTGAGCAAGATCCGGGAAGTTCGTGGCGCTAGCGCAATTGCCGTCAACGAAAAAATGATTCCTATCAGCCGGAGTTATCAAAAACCGCTGCAAAAAGCCTTCTTGAAACAACTGGAAAAGAGCGCTGTCTCTATTTGAGACAGCGCTCAGGCCGTTGATAAAGCCCCACCTACGTTGTTCCCCGCAAGGGGGATGCCGC
>UQPB01000050.1 GCA_900542835.1 uncultured Pelosinus sp.
AACCTCCGTGCCCTCCGTGTATCCTCTGTGTCCTCCGTGGAATCGTTTTTTTCGCTCCTTGCCTTTTCCTCCCTCGCCGCCTTGCCTGTCGCTGGGGAATCGTCTTTTAACACTTGCTCTTTGTAAGCGATTGCCCTGTGGAGATCGGGGATCGTTCTTGACTTTTAGCGGTGTAACCGCTATAGTTATCATAGATATGGTAAAAAGCGATGATGAGAAGCAGTATGCTGTTGCCCGCCGGCTCAGAGAGAAGGCTCCTGGCTGTGAGGCCTTTGCGGTGGCAGGCGGAAGTCGTCTCGGAGCCGTTGCGCTGACTCTCTTTGGGTAGGCGCGGCCGTTGGCGTCGTTACCGCAAAAGCGTCCGGTTTGCCGGGAAGCAAGGTGGCACCGCGGAAGAAAAGCTCTTTCGTCCTTTGAGGATGAGGGGCTTTTATTATATTTTACCGCTGTGGAGAGAATCGGGTATCGTACTGATTTTATCCGCTGGCGGACGGGAGGAAAAACATGCAAGCAAAATCTGTCGCAGACGCGCCTGAAGCCAATATTCCCAAGGTCTATGATCCCGGGGCGGTTGAGGAGAAGTGGTACCGCTTCTGGGAAGAAAACCAGCTGTTTCACGCTGAGGTGAATCCGGACAAGCAACCCTACAGTATTGTGATTCCACCGCCGAATGTAACCGGCCAGCTGCATATGGGACACGCGCTGGACAACGCATTGCAGGACATTTTGATCCGCTGGCGGCGCATGCAGGGCTATAACACGCTTTGGATGCCCGGCACCGACCACGCAGGCATCGCTACCCAGATTAAAGTAGAGGAGAACCTTGCCAAAGAGGGGCTTTCCCGTTATGACCTGGGGCGCGAGGCGTTCATTGAGCGCGTTTGGCAGTGGAAGCAGCAGTATGGCAGCCGTATTCTCAATCAGCTTAAGCGCCTTGGCGCTTCCTGCGACTGGCAGCGCGAGCGGTTTACGATGGACGAGGGCTGCTCACAAGCCGTACGTGAAGTCTTTGTCAGTCTCTATGAAAAAGGGCTGATTTATCAGGGCAACCGCATTACCAATTGGTGCCCCCGCTGCAATACGGCTTTAAGTGATATTGAAGTCGAGCATGAGGACCGGCCCGGTCATTTGTATCATGTCCGTTATCCGGTTGAAGGCGAGGCAGGGCGCTATGTAACTGTGGCGACCACCCGGCCGGAAACGATTTTGGGCGACAGCGGCGTCGCTGTACACCCTGATGATGAGCGCTACTCCGACGTAGTCGGCAAAAAACTGATTCTGCCGCTCTTAGGCCGCAAGCTGCCGGTTGTTGCCGATTCCTATGTCGACCCTGCCTTCGGCACCGGCGCGGTTAAGGTCACGCCGGCCCATGACCCTAACGATTTTGAAATGGGTCTGCGGCACAATTTACCGCAAATTGTAGTTATTAATCTTGACGGCACGATGAGCGCCGACTGCGGCAAATACGCCGGCATGGACCGTTACCAATGCCGCAAGGCGCTGGTAGCCGACCTGGAAGCTGCCGGATATCTGGTGAAAATCGACGATCATAATCATGCGGTCGGCCAGTGCCAGCGCTGCACGACAGTTGTGGAACCGCTTATTTCCCGGCAATGGTTTGTGAAGATGGCACCGCTGGCAAAGCCCGCGATCGAGGCGGTTGAATCGGGGCGCATCAGCTTTGTGCCGGAACGGTTTACGAAAATCTATACCAACTGGCTGGAGAATATCCGTGACTGGTGCATTTCCCGTCAGATCTGGTGGGGGCATCGCATTCCCGCCTGGTATTGCCAGGCTTGCGGCGAAGTGACGGTATCCCGTGATACTGTCGACGCCTGCCCGAAATGCGGCGGCGCGGTTGAACAGGACCCGGATGTGCTTGATACCTGGTTCAGTTCGGCGCTGTGGCCGTTTTCGACAATGGGCTGGCCGCAGCAAACCGCTGAGTTGCGGCAGTTCTATCCAACCAGTGTACTGGTGACCGGCTATGATATTATCTTCTTCTGGGTAGCGCGAATGATTTTTATGGGCCTGGAATTTCAACAGGAGATTCCTTTCCGTCATGTCTTTATCCACGGTCTGGTGCGCGATTCCCAGGGGCGCAAGATGTCAAAATCCCTGGGCAACGGCATTGATCCACTGGAAGTGATCGAGCAGTACGGGGCTGATACGCTGCGGTTTACGCTGGTGACCGGTAATACCCCCGGCAATGACATGCGGTTCTACTGGGAACGGGTTGAGTCAAGCCGCAATTTCGCCAATAAAATTTGGAACGCGTCGCGGTTTGTGCTGATGAATCTTGACGGGTTTGATCCGCAGGCGGCGCCGGGGCCGCTGACGCTGGCCGACCGCTGGATTCTCAGCCGTTATGCGACGACGGTGGCGGCGGTTACCGATAATCTTGACAAATTCGAACTAGGTGAGGCTGCCCGGGCGATTTATGAGTTTATCTGGAGCGAATTCTGCGACTGGTATATTGAACTGGCCAAGAGCCGCCTGTATGATAAAGAGAATCAGGCTGCCCGGGCAACGGCACAGTATGTTCTCTGGTATGTGCTCGGCAATACGATGAAACTGCTGCATCCGTTTATGCCGTTTCTAACCGAGGAAATCTGGCAGCATTTGCCGCATGAAGGTAAGAGCCTGATCGTTGCCGCCTGGCCGAAGCCGCAGGCTGAATTGAATGATGCCGCCGCGGAAGCGGCGATGACGATTATAATGGATTCCATTAAGGCCATCCGCAATATGCGGGCGGAAGTTAATGTTCCCCCCGGTAAGCGGACGGAAGCTGTGCTGGCGGCGGCCAGCGAGGAGATTGCCGCAATATTGACGGCAAATCAGGCCTATATCCGTATCCTGGCCGCGTCGGAGCCGACAATTATCGGCAGCGGGGGCGCCAAACCGGAAAATGCGATGACTGCTGTGGTTAACGGGGTTGAGGTCTATCTGCCGATCAAGGATTTGATCGATGTGGAGAAAGAAACCGCCCGCCTGAACAAGGAGCGCGAGGGCTTGGAGCGCGAAGTGGCCCGCGTCGCCGCAAAACTCGACAATGAGAGCTTCATCGCCAAGGCGCCGGCTGCGGTGATTGACAAGGAAAAGGGCAAACAGAAAGAATATCTGGATAAACTGGCTGCGATTGCTGAGCGGCTGGCGTATTTGGCCGGATTATGATGACCTATGAGCAGGCGCTGGCGTATTTGGCGTCGCTGCAGCGGTTCGGCATTAATCTGGGACTGGCACGAATTGAACGGCTGCTGCAGCTGCTGGGACATCCCGAGCGGCGCTTCCGCTCGCTTCATATTGCCGGCACCAACGGCAAAGGCTCCACTACGGCGATGCTGGCGTCGGCGCTGACTGCTGCCGGCATTCGTACCGGCATGTATATTTCGCCGCACCTTCTGGATTATACCGAACGCATCAGTATTGACGGCCAGCCTGTCAGCCGTTCCGGTTTCGGGGCGGCGATTGGCAAGGTAGCGGCTTTAGCCGAGGCGATGCAGGCCGAAGGCCTGGAGCACCCCACCGAATTTGAGTTGATTACGGCCGCGGCGTTTGACTGCTTCGCTGCCGCCGGTGTAGAGTATGCCGTTATCGAAACTGGCCTGGGCGGCCGCTTCGACTCAACGAATGTCATTATCCCGGAAGTGGCGGTTATTACCAACGTTACGGTTGAGCATGCCGACAGGCTGGGACCGGAACTGGCCGATATCGCCGGCCATAAGGCAGGGATCATCAAAGCCGGCCGGCCTGTGGTTACGGCGGCGGCCGGCGAGGCGCTGGCTGTGATCCGGGCTGAGGCGGCCAAACTCGACTCTTCGGTTTATGCCCTGGGACAGGAGTTCTTCGCTGAAGCGGCCGGCCTTCAGGACGGCAAGCAGTTGCTGGCGTTTAGCGGCGGCGTCGATGCCGGTCAATACGCCTGTTCGCTGCTGGGGCGGCATCAGGCGGCTAATGCCGCTTTGACGCTGATGACGCTGCAACTGCTGTCCGATCCAAGACTGACGGCTGCAGCAATCCATACCGGTTTGGCGGCTGCGGTCTGGCCCGGCCGGTTTGAGATTTTGTCGCGGCGGCCGGAACTGATTATTGACGGCGCGCATAATCCCGATGGAGCCGCCGCTTTGCGGCTGACACTGGACGAGATCTATCCCGGCCGTCCGGTTGTCTTTGTGCTGGGAATGCTCGCCGATAAGGATATTGCGGCCGTAACTTCTATCCTGGTCAGGCCGGCGGACCGGGTGGTGGCGGTTAAGCCGGATTCACCCCGGGCCGCGGAGCCTGGGGATATCATTGCTTTGTGTACGCCGGGCCAGGCGATCGCATCAACAACCGTTGCTGCCGGCATGGGCAGGGCCGCGGCCTTAGCCGGAGAAAACGGCATTGTCTGCGTCGCCGGCTCTCTCTATCAGGTCGGCGAGGCGCGTCAGGCCGCCCTTGGTGGACAAGCGATCTCCGCTCCGCTATAATGAGAAGACGGCGACGGCAAGGAGCCTTCGCCGCTATGCTGTACGTGTTGGTGAATAAAGGTGAATAAAGCGCTGCTTTCGCAGAAGAATGACGACTGGCTAAGCCGCCTTCTCAATACCCTGATCATCGCTGTTGTCTTCTTTTTGCCGCTGTCTCTGGACGTCGCCACCGCTTTTCTGGCGGCTGGATCGCTGGTCTGGTTTGGCAGAATGCTGTTTGGCCGCGGCGAGTTTGGCCGTCTGCCATTTGACAATATTTTGATTTTGCTGCTACTGCTCGGTTTGCTATCCATTGCGGGATCGCCGGACCGTTTCTTCAGTATTTATAATTACGGTCATTTGATGGGGCGCTACGTGCTGTTGTATTATCTTGTCGGCCACAATGTCCGCTCTCTGGACCAGATTAAACGGCTGCTGGCAGCGTTGCTGGCTTCGGCGGTGCTGGTCTCAGTTTATGGCTTTTATCAATATATATTCGGCGTGGATATCTCGGCGTTTGAATGGGTGGATGCGCAGCAATTTCCTGATTTGAAGGTCCGGGTGTTCTCTACCTGGCAGAACCCGAATCTGCTGGCCGGTTTTCTTGTCAGCATAATGGCAATTGTCATTGGCATTAGCCTGCATTTGACAGCCGGGGAGCAGCGCCTGTCATTGTTGATGCTTTTTCTGCTGTTAGGCGGCTGTCTGCTTTTGACCTATTCCCGTGGTGCCTGGCTGAGCCTGGCGGTAATCGTCGCCGCCTACGGCCTGTTGTCTGATCGACGGCTGATGTGGCTGCTTCTGCTTATACCTGTCGTTATGCTCTGCTTTGGCGATGTATCGGAGCGGGCCGCATCGATCCTTCATCCCACCGACACTTCGTCAACGCTGCGGCTGGCCTTGTGGCACAGCACACTGGCCATGATCCGGGACAATCCGCTGACAGGCATCGGCTGGGGCGCGTACTGGCTGGTGTATCCGCATTATGACTATTTTATCAATGATGATAAAACAATTATTTTTCACGCCCACAACCTGTATTTGCATCTGGCGGCCGAAACCGGCATTCCCGGCCTGGCGGCGTTTGTTGCGTTTATGGGCTGTCATGCGCGGCTGGCGATACGGCTGCTGCGTCAGGCGGTTCCGCCCTGGATCAGGGGGCTGCTCGCCGGCCTGACCGCTGCCATTCTCGGACTGATTGTCAGCGGCCTGACCGATCATATCCTGTTCAGCATCCAAATGTCAATGCTGGCCTGGCTGTTATTTGCCATTGTCATTGCCGTCAGGCAGGCGGCGGTGGCTGACAATTTGAAAAATTCCTGCGCGCCGCGGCAGGAAAAAGGCGTAGTAGAGCGAAATACATAAACCATAATCTAGACAGGGCTGATTTTTAGCCCTGATCATTTTTTATCCAAAAGTTTGTGAATTTTCGAACATTGAGCAAAAAGGAGGAAAAACGGTGATTCTCGGCGATGCCTGTAAACTGCTGGAAGCGGAAGTAATCTGGGGCGAAGCCTGTCTCGGCCGGGAACTCCAAACCGCTTGCGGCGCCGATCTGATGAGCGATGTTTTGGCCTATGCCAAAGAAAAGACGCTGCTGTTAACCGGACTAACCAATATTCAGGCGGTCAGGACCGCGGAAATCAGCGATCTGGCCGGAATCGTATTTGTGCGCGGCAAGCGGCCGGAGCAGGACCTGATCCGGCTGGCGGCCGCGAAGGGAATCCCGCTGCTGGCAACCGAGCTGCCAATGTTCGAGTCCTGCGGCATTTTGTTTAAAAACGGCGTTAAGGGGTGTGCAAAAAGGGTGGTGCCGGGTGAGCCCTGAGACCGGAATTAGCATTGAAATGCCGCTTAACGGTTCTGATTTTGAAAAGGCCGGCGAAGCGTCCAGTAAAATTAAACGGGTTCTGCAGCAGATCGGCATCCGCCCCGACATTATTCGCCGGATTGCCATTGGTGCTTATGAGGCGGAAATGAATGTGATCATCCACGCGGAGCGAGGACTGATCCGGGCGACTATTCAGCCGGAGGCGACTACTCTTTTGGTGGAGGATGAGGGACCGGGCATTCCTGATATCGAACTGGCGATGCGGGAAGGCTATTCCACCGCTCCCGACCACGTCCGGGAGATGGGCTTTGGCGCTGGCATGGGACTGCCGAATATGGCGCGTTGCGCCGATCAGTTTTCTATTCAATCCAAGCTTGGCTGCGGAACCCGCATTGTTATGACAATCCGGCATTGACCGGCAACCGCAAATCGGGATGGGTGGTGTAAGCGTGAATACATATTTTCACTCGGTGCGCTTGCTGCCAGACCGCTGTAAAGGCTGCGTTAACTGTATCAAGCGCTGTCCGACGGAAGCGATTCGGATCCGCGGCGGCAAGGCCCGGATTATCGAAGCCCGCTGTATTGACTGCGGCGAATGCATTCGCCGCTGTTCCAGCCATGCTAAATCGGCGGTTACCGATTCAATTGAAGATTTGCCTCGTTTTTCCTACAATATTGCCTTGCCGGCGCCGACTCTGTATGCTCAGTTTGGTGCCGACACGCCATTGGAGTCCATTCTGTACGGTTTGAAACGGCTGGGATTTGACGCGGTGTTTGAGGTGGCCCGCGGCGCCGATTTTGTTTCCCGCGCTATTGGAGGCTATCTGCGCCAGGGTGGCTGCTGTCTGCCGGCGATTTCCTCCGCCTGCCCTGCGGTTGTCCGCCTTATTCAGGTTAAGTTTCCGGAATTGATTGAACATTTGGTGCCGTTTGCGGCGCCGGCGGAAGTTGCCGCCAAACTGGCCCGGGAATTGGCAAAACGTGAAACCGGGCTGGCAGCGGCGGATATCGGCGCCTGGTTTCTGACCCCCTGTCCGGCTAAAATGACAGCGGTTAAACAACCGCTGGGCAGTGAACAGTCGCATCTTAGCGGCGCGATCGCCATATCAAAAATTTACAGTGACTTACTGAAGGTACTGCCGTGCGAGCCGGCTGCGGCTATTTGTTCCCGGGCTTCTCCTCTCGGTGTCGGCTGGGCTGTTTCCGGCGGCGAGGCGCTTGCGGTGGCGCCGGTTCAGACGCTGGTTGTTGACGGGATTCACCGTGTGAGTGAAATCCTTGAGCAGATTGCGCTGGGGAAATTGAAGCACGCCGGCTATATTGAAGCGCTGGCCTGTGCCGGCGGCTGTATTGGCGGGCCGCTGACAGTGGAAAACCGCTATGTTGCGGAAGACCGTATGCTGCGGCGGGCGCAGGGCTGGCAGCCGTCCGGCGATGATGCTTTACTGGAATCGGTTTACCGGGAGATTGCGGCCGATGCCCGGGCGGCGATTGAACCGCAGCCGGCTATGCGTATGGATGCGGATATTTTACAAGCGATTTCCAAAGTGGAATTGATGGAAATGCTGCTTGAACGGCTGCCGGGACTGGACTGCGGCGCCTGCGGCTCTCCCGGCTGCAAGGCGCTGGCTGAGGACATCGCTCAGGGAATAGCCAGCGAAACAGATTGTGTGTTTAAGCTGCGGGAGAAGGTTCGCGATCTGGCGCAGGAGATGGTGGGACTGGCGGGTAAATTGCCGCCGTCGCTTACAAAATTATAAGAGCGCTGCGTCTGCTTGGCACAGGCTCGATGGGGGTGTGTCTGATGACTGTGGATGATGTTCTGGCCGTGCTGCCGGCTGTCTGTGTTGCCGGCAGGGATGGCGGCGCTGCCTGTATCAGCGGCGGTTATGTTTCCGATTTGCTCAGCAATGTAATGGGAAAAGCCGCCGCCGGCAATGTCTGGATTACCATGCAGGGGCATCCAAATATCATTGCGGTGGCCTCGCTAGTCGGCTTAGCGGCCGTTGTCGTCGCCGGCGGCGTTGTTCCGGACGCAGCGACAGTGGAAAAAGCCGAGCAGGAGGGCATTCCTCTGTTGGTTTGTGAAACTTCTTCCTTTGATTGTGTCGGACGCTTATATACTTTAGGTATTAAAGGTCTGTAATGCGCGCCTATCTTGCCGATTTGCACATTCACACACTGCTGTCCCCCTGCGCCTCGGTGGAAATGACGCCGCGTCATATTGTACGCCGTTCGGCTCAACTGGGCATTAACATCATCGCCATTACCGATCATAACGCCTGCGATAACGTCGCCGCGGCGATTGAGGCCGCTGAAGGAACCGGCGTTGCCGTTATCCCCGGCATGGAGGTGGAAACCAGAGAGGAAGCGCACTTGTTGACTCTGTTTGAAACGCTGTCGCAGCTGGCTGTCTGGGATGCCTGGGTGCGGCAGCGGCGAACGGGACGTAAAAATGATGAAAGACGGTTTGGCGCGCAATTTGTCGTTGATGCGGCTGATAATCTGGTGCGGGTGGAAGAAGCGATGCTGCTCGGCGCTATTGACGCCTCTGTCAACGAAGTGACCGAAGCTGTCGCCTCTATCGGCGGCATGACAATCGCCGCGCATATTGACCGGCCCGCGTATAGTCTGTTGGCACAGCTGGGCTTTATTCCGGGCGATGCGGGCTTGGCTGCGGTTGAAGTATCGAGGCTGACTGACTGGACCAAGGCCTGGCGCATGCCGGCTATCGGCCGTCTGCCGGTTATTACCGCTTCCGATGCCCATAGCATGGAGGACTTGGTCAGCGGGCCCCGGACACAATTTATCCTTGAGCAGGCGGCTCTCTGTGAAATCAGGCTGGCGCTGGCCGGCCAACGGGAGCGGCGCATAGCAGCCGGCGGTATGATAGGCGGCGCTTAGGCAAGCGCTGATTAAGTTAATTAGGCTTACCTGGCTACTGATAATGCAACAGCTTGAAGGAGGAATTATGAATGAGCAACCATGAATGCTGCTGCGGCGGCAATAACGGCCGCTTGACGCAACTGGATGAAATTCTGGCCAAATACCAGGGGGGCAAAGGGGCGCTGATTCCTGTTCTGCAGGAGGCGCAGCACGCTTACGGCTATTTATCGAAAGATGTTGTCGAACATCTGGCGAAAGCGCTGGACATCCCGGTCAGCCAGGTTTATGGCGTCATTACCTTCTATTCGCAGTTTCATTTGAACCCGCGGGGGCGTAACATAATCCGCGTCTGTCAAGGGACGGCCTGCCATGTCCGCGGTGGCAAGGCCATTCTCAAGGCGCTGGAGGATCAACTGAAGGTTGCCGCCGGCAGTACCACGCCGGATCTGAAGTTTACGCTGGAAACAGTTGCCTGTATAGGCGCCTGCGGCCTGGCACCGGTGCTGATGGTCAACGACGATACCCACGGCCGGCTGACGCCGGAGGCGATTCCGGATATTCTGGCCCGCTACGAATAATGCGGGAGGTCTCGCTGCATATTCTTGACCTTGTTCAAAATGCCGTGGAAGCGGGAGCTGGCAGAGTGCGGATCTTGCTTCGCGAGGATCGCGTCCGTGACTGGCTCGTGCTGCGGGTAGCTGACAATGGCCGCGGTATGGATGCCGAAAGCTGCCGACTCGCACTGGATCCATTCTATAGTACCCGCCGGACGCGGCGGGTGGGGCTGGGGCTGCCGCTTATCGACATGTCGACTGCCCGGTGCGGCGGCAGGCTGCTGGTTCGCTCGAAGCCTGGACAGGGAACAACGGTAGCGGCAAGCTGGCGGCTTGGGCATATGGACCGCCCGCCGCTGGGCAATCTGACGGCAACGCTGAAGACGCTGATTATTGGCAACGCCGAGCGTGATCTGGCTTATACGCATCAGGTGGACCGGCGGCGCTTCTGTCTGTCGGTGAGGCAGCTGCGCGGGGCTCTGGCCGGAATTCCTTTTACGCAGCCGGATGTTCTGACGTGGCTGGATGGCTATATAACTGCCAACGAACGGTTAGTATATGGAGGTGTTAGGGATGAAGACAGTTGAAGAGTTGAAACGCCTGCGGGAGCAGCTGCAGGTGCAGACCCATCTGCGCCATGAAGGCGGCATCCGTGTGATTATCGGCCTGGGAACCTGCGGTATTGCCGCTGGCGCGCGAGAGGTTATGGCCGCTGTTCTCGATGAAATTGCCAGGCGGCGCTTGGCGGATGTAACCGTCACCCAGACCGGCTGTATCGGTATGTGTGAGAAGGAAGTACTGGTTGATGTCGTCCGGCCGGGTGAGCCGCGTATTACCTACGGCAGGGTCACAGCGGTGGATGTTCCCGTCATTATCGCCGAGCATGTAGTCAACGGGCGCATTGTTGAAAAATTGGTCGTCGGCAAAATCGAGGCATAATCGCGCAAGTTAGGGAGGGAAGCAAATGCAATTCAGAGCCCATGTATTAATCTGCGGCGGAACCGGCTGTGTCTCCTCCGGCTCCAAAAAGGTGGAAGCCGCCCTCGGTTCTGAACTGGTCAAAGCCGGACTGGAAAAAGAAATAAAAGTCGTTGAAACAGGCTGTCACGGCTTTTGTGAAATGGGTCCGATCATGATCGTTTATCCGGAAGGCGTTTTTTATTGCCGTGTCCAGGCCGAGGATATCCCTGCAATCGTTGAGGAGCACCTGCTCAAAGGCCGTATTGTAGAGCGGCTGCTGTTCCGTGAGCCGATTTCGCATGAAAAAATTGTCAGCTATAAAGATATTGCCTTCTATAAGAAGCAGCAGCGGCTGGTACTGGCCAACTGCGGTCACATCAATCCGGAGGTTATTGAAGACTATATCGCCGTCGGCGGCTATGAAGCGCTGGGAAAGGCCCTGACGGAGATGACGCCCGAGCAGGTTATTGCCGAAGTGAAGCAGTCGGGGCTGCGCGGCCGCGGCGGCGGCGGCTTTCCCACCGGCAGTAAATGGGAATTTGCCCGGAACGCCGCCGGCGACAAAAAGTATGTGGTTTGCAATGCCGACGAGGGCGATCCCGGCGCCTTTATGGACCGCAGCGTGCTTGAGGGCGATCCTCACCGGATTATTGAGGGCATGGCCATTTGCGGCTACGCGATTGGGGCCGATGAGGGCTATGTCTACGTGAGGGCGGAATATCCGCTGGCGATCAAACGGTTGCGGATTGCGATTAGACAGGCCGAAGCGATGGGCCTGATCGGCGATGATATTTTTGGCAGCGGCTTTAATTTTCATCTGAAGATTAAGGAAGGCGCAGGCGCGTTTGTCTGCGGCGAGGAGACCGCGCTGCTGGCTTCGATCGAGGGCAAGCGGGGTATGCCGCGGCCGCGGCCGCCGTTTCCGGCCGTTTCCGGTCTTTGGGGCAAGCCGACCAATATTAATAATGTTGAGACCTTTGGCAACGTGCCGCAGATTATTGCTAACGGCTCCGGCTGGTATGCTGCCATGGGAACGGAAAAGAGCAAGGGGACCAAGGTCTTCGCACTGACCGGACGCATTAACAATACCGGTCTTGCTGAAGTACCGATGGGGATTGCAATGCGGGAAATTATTTATGAAATTGGCGGTGGCATCCCCGGCGGCAAGAAATTCAAGGCGGTGCAGATTGGCGGCCCATCGGGAGGATGCCTGCCGGAGAGTTTGCTGGACCTGCCTGTCGATTATGACTCGCTGATTGCAGCCGGGGCGATGATGGGGTCAGGCGGCTTGGTGGTAATGGATGAAACGACCTGTATGGTCGATGTCGCTAAGTTTTTCCTCAATTTTACCCAGTCTGAATCCTGCGGTAAATGCACCCCCTGCCGCGAGGGTACCAAGCGGATGCTGGAAATTCTGACCCGGATTACGGAGGGCGAAGGGCGCCCTGGCGACATCGAACTGCTGGAATCTCTGGCCGCTGCTATCAAGGCAGCCTCCCTCTGTGGCCTCGGCCAGACGGCGCCCAATCCCGTGCTGAGCACACTTCGTTATTTCCGGCATGAATACGAGGCTCATATCAACGATAAGCGCTGTCCCGCCGGCGCCTGCAGTAAGCTTGCGGGCTATCAGATTACCGACTCCTGTAAGGGCTGCGGCCTATGCAAGAAGGTTTGTCCGGTGGGGGCAATCAGCGGTGAGGTGAAGCAGCTTCACCGGATTGATCCCGATATCTGCATCAAGTGCGGCGCTTGCATGACTAAGTGTCCGTTCAAGGCCATCGTCAAGGCCTAGGAGAGGAGGAGTGGACAGAGTGGAAAAAGTGACAGTAACAATAGACGGTATCAAGATTGAAGTTCCCCAAGCGGCTACGGTACTGGAGGCTGCCCTGGCCGCCGGTGTAAAAGTGCCTACTCTCTGCTATCATCCCGAATTAAGGCCGGAAGGGGCTTGCCGGGTCTGTCTGGTTGAGGTGCAGGGGGCGCGCAGCCTGGTGGCTTCCTGTGTCTATCCTGTCAGCAACGGTATGGTTGTCAATACCCATACGGCCCAGGTGCGTGAAGCCCGTAAAACAGTTGTTGAACTGCTGCTGGCCAATCATCCCCAGGATTGCTTTTCCTGCGTCCGTAACTTGAATTGCGAGCTGCAGAACATTGCCGCCGATCTGGGAATTCGCAAGATTCGCTTCCACGGCGAGCAGACCAACTACCCATTGGACGACAATAATCCGGCCCTCGTTCGCGATCAGTCAAAATGCATTCTGTGCGGGCGCTGTATCCGGGCCTGCAGTGAACGGCAGGGCGTGCATGTCTACAGCTTTGCCAACCGCGGCTTCTATACGACGGTATCGCCGGCCTTTGGCCAGGGGCTCGATCAGGTGGCCTGCACCTATTGCGGTCAGTGCTCCGCTGTCTGTCCGACTGCTGCCATTGTTGAGAAGGATGATACGGCGGCAGTCTGGCAGGCTCTCGCCGATCCGGGCAAGCATGTCGTTGTTCAGACTGCGCCGGCGGTTCGGGTCGCTTTAGGCGAGGCGCTTGGGCTTGATCACGGCGAGATTGTCACCGGCAAGATGGTGGCGGCGCTGCGCCGTCTGGGATTTGACAAGATCTTTGATACCAACTTTTCGGCCGATCTCACCATTCTCGAGGAAGGATCAGAGCTGATTCAACGTCTGACGCAGGGCGGCACCCTGCCGATGATCACCTCCTGCAGCCCCGGCTGGGTTAATTTTGTCGAGCTGCTGTATCCCGATCTGCTCGAACACTTGTCAACGGCAAAGTCGCCGCAGCAGATGTTTGGCGCTTTGGTTAAAACCTATTATGCGGAAAAGACCGGCATTGATCCTAAAGATATTGTTTCCGTATCGATTATGCCCTGCACCGCCAAAAAGGCCGAGGCGGTCCGCCCGGAAATGCGTTCCAGCGGCTATCAGGATGTCGATTATGTGCTGACAACCCGTGAACTGGGACGGATGATCCACGAGGCCGGGCTGGATTTTACGGCGCTGCCGCCGGAGGCCTATGACGCGCCGCTGGGGATTTCAACCGGCGCCGGCATGCTTTTCGGCGCCACCGGCGGCGTTACCGAAGCGGCGCTGCGCACGGTGGTTGAACTGGTTACCGGCAACCCGCTTGACGCCATCGAGTTTACCGACGTTCGCGGTCTGGCCGGCATTAAGGAAGCCGTTATCCCTGTCGGCGATTTACGCGTCAAGGTAGCTGTTGCGCACACGCTGGCAAATGCGCGGCTGCTTCTGGATAAAATCCGCCGGGGCGAAGCTGATTATCACTTTATTGAAATTATGGCCTGCCCGGGCGGCTGCATTGGCGGCGGTGGGCAGCCGGTTCCGGTATCGGCCGAGATCAGGGAGCGGCGCATCGGCTCGATTTATGAATGCGACCAGGCGTATACAATTCGTAAATCCCACGAAAATCCCGCTATCCAGGAGCTCTATTCCACCTGGCTGGGCAAGCCGCTGAGCGAGAAATCACATAAATTGCTGCATACTCATTATCATCCGCAGCATAAGCTTTAGCCTGTGACAGCCTTAAAGCTGGAAGCCATGCCCGGCTGCCGGGTTTGGCCTCCGGTGAGCCTCCGCTGGGAAGTGCGGGTCATCTGGGCCGGCAGTGCCGGGGCGCCGCAGCCCCGGCACTGCTTTAGCCTTGCCTGGCAACGGCAATGGAAGAATTCCCGGCAGTCAGATCCGTTGCTAGTCCAGTCTGCCGGGAGATGGGAACTTTGTGAAAAAAACATTTTAGTTTGTCTAAACAGCAGGATTTTGCAATTATATAGCGAATTGTAGACAAATATGATAGAGGCGCAATCGCAGTAAGCGTGTGCTTGTCTGCCTGCTGGTTTGTCAAGCTGTGAGAGGGACTGATCATGAAAGAGCATATTGTCATTTCAAAAGCGACGATCGACCGGCTGCCTGTTTATTTCCGCGTTCTCCGCTCGGTGCAGGACGAAGGTGTGGATATTATCTCGTCGGAAGATATCGGCCGGCGCATTGGCGTCACGCCGGAACAGATTCGCAAGGATCTGGCCTCGTTCGGCGAGTTCGGCAAGAAGGGCGTCGGCTATTATGTACGTGACTTGTTGCGCAACATCGGCGAGATCCTGGGCTTGCACCATGACTGGAATATCGCGATTGTCGGCCTGGGGCATCTGGGCTGGGCGCTGGCAAATTATCGTAATTTCAGCAATCTGGGTTTCAATCTGGCCGCGATGTTTGATGTCGATCCCGAGAAGATCGGCAGAACGATTAACGGTGTGGAAGTGTATCCTGCCGAATACCTTGACCGGATTTGCCGCGAAAAAGAAATACAAATCGGCGTCGTTACCGTGCCGGCGGCTCAGGCCCAGTTGACAGCAGACGCTTTGGTGGCGGCGGGTGTGCGGGGAATCTGGAATTTTGCGCCGATACGCCTGAATGTACCGGATGACGTCCGGCTGGTCAGCGAGGATTTGTCGATTGGCCTGAGCAGCATTTCTTACTATCTGACACGATTGGCGAAAAAGTGATTTTTCTCTGAAATATTTCATTTTTTCAGCAGGAGTTTGTCCGGTGGTGTAGAACGTATAATATTTGGTAAGATGAATGAATATTTGTGAATTCGAAAGCATAATTACATTCAGTACGGACAGCGAGGTTCAATGGGCCAAACTAGAAGTACGATTGCGACCGGTGTGCTTATGGTGATTGCCTGGCGGTAATCGGCAGATTAAGTAACGCTATGGTTTGTTTTGCACACATGGGAAATGAATTTGTGAGCAAAATAAGGCGTAGTGTTTTTTAGTTTGTGCTCCGGTATGAAGCAGCGGGTTTTCTAAAATACTATAAAACATGGTGAAAAAAGAGGAGGAGAGTGTACGATGATCGACATTAAAGACCGCGTACGCAATGCTGCACTGCATGCCAAGATTGTCAGTGCGGAAGAGGCAGCCGCCATTATCAAGCCGGGAATGAATATCGGCACCAGCGGTTTTACACCTGCCGGCTATCCGAAAGCAGTTCCCCTGGCCTTGGCAGAACGCATCAAAAAGGAGCACTTTAAAGTCAATCTTTGGACAGGCGCTTCAGTCGGTCAGGAACTTGACGGTGCGCTGGCGGGATGCGAAGGTATTCAAAAACGCCTGCCTTACCAGACCAATGATGCTATCCGCAAGTTGATCAACAGCGGCAAAATCCAATATACCGACCTGCATCTCTCGCATGTGGCTCAAATGTCCCGCTATGGTTTCCTTGGCGGCAAGGTTGATGTCGCGATTGTCGAGGCCTGCGCCATTACTGAGGAAGGGCACATCGTCCCGACGACTTCGCTCGGCAATTCGGCTTCGTTCGTACAGAGCGCCGATATCGTAATTGTTGAGGTTAATACCACTCAGCCGCTGGAGCTGGAAGGCATGCACGATGTGTATGTTCCGCTTGATCCGCCGCATCGCCTGCCGGTGCCGATTGTCAAAGCTGACGATCGTATCGGAACGACGTATATTCCCTGCGGACTGGATAAGATTACATATATCGTCCCTTGCGATCTGCCGGATGCGGTGCGGCCGTTGGCTGCGATTGACGACGACGCCCGCGCAATGAGCGGTCATTTGATCGAATTTTTTAACAACGAAATCAAACACGGCCGCCTGCCGCAGAATCTGCTGCCGCTGCAGTCCGGTGTCGGCTCTGTCGCTAATGCCGTTGTCTGCGGTTTGGTTGATTCTCCTTATGAACATTTGAATGTGTTTACCGAGGTTATTCAGGACGGCATGTTCGATCTGATTGACTGCGGCAAACTGGATTTTGCCTCCGGCACTTCACTGACGCCGTCGCCTGAAGGTTTAAAACGTTTCTATGATGGTATCGGTGAATATCGCAAAAAAATCATGCTGCGGCCGCAGGAAATTGCCAACAGTCCGGAAATGGCCCGCCGGCTCGGCATTATCGCCATGAATACGGCGATTGAACTCGATATCTTCGGCCATGTCAACTCCACCCATGTCATGGGTACGAAGATGATGAACGGTATCGGCGGCTCGGGCGACTTTGCCCGTAACGGCTACCTGACAATCTTCTTCTCGAACTCTGTGGCCAAAAAAGGTGATATTTCCTCGATTGTACCGATGTGCTCGCATTTTGACCACACGGAACATGATATTGATATTTTCATTACCGAACGCGGCGTAGCCGATGTTCGCGGCCTCAGTCCGAAAGAACGCGCTCAGGTCATTATCGACAACTGCGCTCATCCGGACTATCAACCGATGCTCCAGGATTACCTGGACCGGGCCACTAAAGCCACTGGCGGCGCCCATACGCCCCATATGCTGAGTGAAGCCCTCTCCTGGCATGTCCGGTTCATGGAAACCGGCTCCATGAAACTTAAATAAATAGAGAAAAGACGACAAGGAGGATTTAGAATGGCTAACGAATTAAAAGCCAAACTGGAAGCGTACACTGCCAAAGTGGAAAAATCGCTTGCCAAACGCCCCGAGCGCAAAAATCTTGCGCACAATAGACTTTACACTCCGCTTGATCTCGGTGACTTCGACTATGAAACCAAGCTTGGTTTCCCGGGCGAATATCCGTTTACCCGCGGTGTTCAGCCGACCATGTACCGTGGCCGTTTCTGGACTATGCGTATGTATGCAGGTTTCTCCACCGCGGAAGAGTCCAACAAACGCTACCGTTACCTGCTGGCATCGGGTGGCACGGGCCTGTCCTGCGCCTTCGACCTGCCGACGCAGATCGGTTACGACTCCGACGATCCCATCTCTGAGGGCGAAGTCGGCAAAGTCGGCGTAGCGATTGACTCCCTGCGCGACATGGAAATTTTGTTTGATCAAATTGATCTGGGCAAAGTCTCCACCTCGATGACGATCAATGCTCCTGCCTCGGTTCTCTTGGCTATGTATATTGCCGTTGCCGAGAAACAGGGTGTTACTCCCGACAAACTCAACGGCACCATCCAGAACGATATCCTCAAAGAATACGCCGCCCGCGGCACTTATATCTTCCCGCCGAAACCTTCGATGCGGTTGATTACTAATATTTTCGAATACTGCTCCAAAGAAGTTCCCAACTGGAACACGATCTCGATTTCCGGCTACCATATCCGCGAAGCCGGTTCGACTGCCGCTCAGGAAATCGCGTTCACGATTGCCGACGGTATCGCTTATTGCGAAGCTGCGATCAAAGCCGGTCTGAAGATCGACGATTTCGCAGGCCGCCTCTCCTTCTTCTGGAACGCTCACAACAATGTGCTTGAAGAAGTTGCTAAATTCCGCGCCTCCCGTCGCGTTTGGGCCAAAGTTATGAAAGAACGCTTCGGCGCAACCAACCCGAAATCTTGGATGCTGCGCGTTCATACCCAGACTGCCGGCTCCATGCTGACTGCGCAACAGCCGGACAACAATATTATCCGCGTTGCGCTGCAGACTGCCGCGGCTGTTATGGGCGGCACCCAGTCCCTGCATACCAACTCCAAGGACGAAGCGCTGGCGCTGCCGACGGAAGATTCCGTCCGCATTGCTCTGCGTACGCAGCAGATCGTTGCTTATGAAAGCGGTTTGGCTGACGTTGTTGATCCGCTCGGCGGCTCCTACTATGTGGAAGCCCTTACCGATCAGATTGAAAAGGAATGCTGGGATTACATCCAGAAAATTGACGACATCGGCGGCGCCGTTGTTGCTATTGAAAAGGGCTATATCCAGAAGGAAATTCAGGATAGCGCTTACAAATGGCAGATGGATGTGGAAACGAAACAACGCGTTATTGTTGGCGTGAATCAGTTCCAGATCGAAGAAAAAGCGCCTGAAGGCCTGCTGCGTGTTGACGCTTCCGTCGGCGATTTCCAGAAATCCAAACTGGCAAAACTGAAGGCTGAACGCGACAATGCTGCTGTAGCGGCGAAACTGGCTGCTTTGGAAACGGCTTGCCAGGACGAGCATGTCAACCTGATGCCGTTCATCCTTGATGCGGTTCGCGTATATGCGACCTTGGGCGAAATTTGTGGCGTAATGCGCAAAGTCTTCGGGCTGTATCAAGCGCACACAACGCTGTAAGCGAGAGGTAGGAGGGACAACGATGGAAAAACGTATTAGAGTATTAGTTGCGAAGCCCGGCCTTGACGGCCATGATCGCGGAGCCAAAGTCGTAGCCCGCGCTCTCCGTGACGCTGGTTTCGAAGTTATTTATACCGGTATCCGGCTGACCCCGGAACAGATTGCTGAAGCTTCCCTGCAGGAAGACGTCGACGTAGTAGCGATGAGCCTCCTGTCCGGCGCTCACAACACGCTGTTCCCGAAAGTGGTAAGCCTGTTGAAGGAAAAAGGCGCGGCCGGCAAATTGATTGTCGGTGGCGGCGTTATTCCTGAAGCCGATATTCCCGGCCTGAAGGAAGCCGGCATTGCTGAAGTATTTACTCCCGGCACTCCGACCAGCCAAATCGTTGATTTCATTAAAGCGAACGTAAAGTAAGCTTGTGTTGCGGCAGCCGGGGCTATTCCCTGGCTGCCAATAATGATGTGATGCCGCAGTTGAATGCGGTGTCCCAAGGTGGTGCAATCCAATGCAAATCGTTGATGAGTTGCTTAATGGTTCGCGCGTTGCGCTGGCTCGTGCTATTACTGCCGTGGAAAATGAATATGATGAAGCCGTCGAAATCATGCGGGAACTGTACGCTCATACCGGCAGAGCCCACGTTATCGGCATAACCGGACCTCCCGGAGCAGGGAAAAGCACACTGACTGACAAATTAGTAAAAGCATATCGCACTTTAGGTAAAACTGTTGGCATTATAGCTATTGATCCGACCAGCCCGTTTTCGGGCGGGGCCATACTGGGTGACCGTATCCGCATGCTTGATCTGACGCTTGACGAAGGAGTCTTTATCCGCAGCATGGGTACCCGCGGCAGCTTGGGGGGACTTTCCCGCAAAACCGCGGAAGCGATAAAGATCCTTGACGCGTTCGGCAAAGATGTCATTTTTGTTGAAACCGTAGGTGTCGGTCAGTCTGAAGTCGATATTATTAAAACGGCGGATACCACGCTGGTTGTTCTCGTTCCCGGATTGGGTGATGATATACAGGCGATTAAAGCCGGCATTCTCGAAATCGGCGATGTATTTGCTATCAACAAAGCCGACCGCGAGGGCGCTGACCGGTTGCAGATCGAGCTGAATGCCATGCTGGATTTAAACCAGGAGCACATGGACTGGCGTCCGCCGATCAAGCGCACGATCGCCAGCCAGAATGAAGGAGTCGGCGAACTGCTTGACACGCTGGAAGAGCATATCGCCTATACGCATAAAAGCGGCAGCCTGCTGGAACGCCGTACACAGCGGACCAGGGATGAATTGCTGGCGCTCCTGCATGAACAGGTTAGCCGTCGTATTGTAAAGAGCCTGGACGCTTCCGGCCAATTTGATAACCTGGTCGCCAGTGTCGAAAAACGGGAAAAAGACCCTTACACAGTTGTTGGCGAGATAGTGAACGATCTGATGAAATAATCGGCGCTGTCTCTTGACAAAATAATGTTTTAAGGAGGTAACTGGTATGTCATTTAAAATTTTACATGTTGATCACATCGGTATTGCGGTAAAGGATCTTGCGGCAATCAAAGAAACGTTCAGCAAGATCGGCCTGACTCCCAAACCCGAGGATGAAGTTGTTGAAGAGCAGAAAGTAAAAGTCAGCTTCTTCCCCTGCGGTGACAGCGAACTCGAATTTCTCGAGTCCACTGCTCCGGACGGCCCCATTGCCAAATTCATTGCCGGCAACAATGACCGCAACGGCATTCAGCACGTCGCCCTCTGCGTTGACGACATTGAAGCGGCAATTGCGGAAATGAATGCAAAAGGCATTGCGATGATCGACAAAACTCCGCGCTATGGCGCCGGCGGCGCGAAAATCGCCTTCCTGCATCCCAAAGCAACAGGCGGAATTCTTGTCGAACTCTGCCAGCATTAAGAAACCGTCACATTGATGGAGGTGTAGTATGGCTACTGTCCAAGAGAAGATCCAGGATCTCAGAAACCGTCAGGCCAAGATTAAACTTGGCGGCGGCGATAAACGCATTGAAAAGCAGCATAGCCAGGGGAAAATGACTGCCCGTGAACGGATTCTGAAATTCGTCGATCCGGGTACGTTCGTTGAACTGGATCAGTTTGTTGTCCACCGCTGCACGAACTTCGGCATGGAGACCAAATCCCTGCCGGGCGAAGGTGTTGTTACCGGTTACGGTACGGTTGACGGCCGCCTGGTCTATGTCTTTGCTCAGGACTTTACGGTTGAAGGCGGTTCTCTCGGTGAGATGCATGCCGCAAAAATTGTTAAAGTTCAGAAATTGGCGCTGAAAATGGGCGCTCCGTTGATCGGCATTAATGATTCCGGCGGTGCCCGGATTCAGGAAGCGGTTGACGCTCTGGCTGGCTATGGTAAGATTTTCCTTGAAAATACCCTGGCCTCCGGTGTTATTCCGCAGATTTCCGTCATCATGGGACCGTGCGCCGGCGGCGCCGTTTATTCGCCCGCGTTGACCGACTTCATCTATATGGTGAAGAAAACCAGCCAGATGTTTATTACCGGTCCGCAGGTTATCAAATCGGTTACGGCCGAGGAAGTAACTGCTGAGGAACTGGGTGGCGCGATGGCGCACAACACGATTTCCGGCGTTTCGCACTTCGCGGCCGAGAACGAGGATGACTGCATCCAGCAGATTCGCCGTCTGCTGTCATTCCTGCCTTCCAACAATATGGAGGAAGCGCCGCTTTATGAAGCCAGCGACGATCCCAACCGTATGGATCAGGAGCTTGTCTCGCTCATGCCGGACAATCCTAACATGCCTTACAACATGAAGGACGTTATCAAGCATATTGTCGATAGCGGCGATTTCTATGAAGTTCTTGAGCATTACGCCCAGAACATCATTACCTGCTTTGCCCGCTTTGACGGTCAGTCGGTCGGCATTATCGCCAACCAGCCGGCAGTTATGGCCGGTTGCCTGGATGTAAACGCGTCCGACAAATCGGCTCGCTTTATCCGCTTCTGCGACGCCTTCAACATTCCGCTCGTCAATCTGGTTGACGTTCCCGGCTTTTTGCCCGGCGTTGGTCAGGAACATACCGGCATTATCCGCCACGGCGCGAAAATGCTGTACGCTTACTCGGAAGCAACGGTTCCCAAGATTACTGTCATCACCCGCAAAGCTTACGGCGGTTCTTACCTGGCCATGTGCTCGCAAGACCTTGGCGCCGATCAGGTACTCGCCTGGCCGACAGCGGAAATCGCGGTTATGGGACCTGCTGGCGCTGCCAATATCATCTTCAAGGGTGATCCTAACGCCAAGGCTAAAACCGATGAATATGTCGCTGAATTCGCGACGCCGTATAAAGCGGCTGAACGCGGCTTTGTCGATGTAATCATTGAGCCGCAGGAAACCCGTCCCCGCATTATCACCGCCCTCAATATGCTGGCTTCCAAACGGGAAACGCGGCCGGCCAAGAAACACGGCAATATTCCGCTATAACCCAGAGAAAGGGGATTGAAT
>UQPB01000051.1 GCA_900542835.1 uncultured Pelosinus sp.
CCTAGTATCTGGGGCTTTCTGAACGGCCTGGTAATAAGGTTTTTCAACAAACTGAGGCTTCCGGCAGCTGCCGGAAGCCTCAGTTATGCGCAGTACTGGCTGCAGAAGCTTAAAATACAGGCTGCCTCTTGCCCGCTGCCGCCAGGTAAACAGCAAAAGCATTTTCGCCGTCAAGGCCCAGGAAAGCGTTGAGCCGGTCATCATCATAAGCGGCAATGGCGCAGACGCCAGCGCCGATGCCTTCGGCGGCAAGGTATAGATTCTGGCAAACATGCCCGGCGTCCAGAAATAAATAACGGTAGCCGCGATCGTTATAGCGCCAGGTCATGCGATAAGGAACAGCAACCCAGATAAACAAGGCCGCCGCTTGCGTGACAAACTGCTGCCCGCGGCAAAGTTCTGCCGACAATTCGCCAATATCGCCATCGACAGCCGCCGTTAGCAGCGTCAGACGGTGGGATACGGCACTATAACGGTATAAGCCAGGCGTCAATCCGGCTACCTTGTTGACAACCAGCCAGGTTTCCAGCGCATGGCGGCCGCCGGCCGACGGTACGGTACGCGAAGTACGGCCGCCATAGGTTTGCTTAACCCCCTGCGTGCACCACAGCAGATACGATAATTCACTCAATGATAACGGTTCATCCTGATAGTTGCGAACACTTTGCCGGCGGCCGATCGCTGCGGTCAGATCCAGTGAAACCGCCGGCTGTTCGCGGGGCAGATCCATGCTGCTTTCCGCATCGCACGCCAGTTCCAGCGGCGGCGCCGGCTTCCCCGACTGTTGATCCGAGGCTGCCAGATTCGCATACTTGGTTTTTTCGATAAACTCTTTACCCGCTTTCACTGTCAACACCTCTTTGCGTAAACTTGCGCCCTTCCCTCAAATGGCTTCTCAGCCGCCGTCAACCGGCGCTCTAGCTCCGGTGCTCAGGCTTACCCGCTTTTTTTGACTTCATCCAGGTAACTATAGACCGTCACTTTCGAAATGCCCATTTTTATCGCGACTTTATCGACAGCGCCTTTTAACAGGAAGATTCCTTTTTGCTCCATAAACCGGATCAGCTCCAGCTTCTCTTCCCGCTTGAGTCCGGCGGGCGCTTTATTGCCGACAATCCGGTCGATCAAACTGTCAACAATCCCGGCGATATGGTCGATCGAGGCGGACTCCGGCTCAGCGGCAATTCCACTGCCGGCAGCCGGATAGCCGGGCAGCATAGCCATAAGCCGCTCAACCCCCTGGGTGATTACCGTTGTATCAAGGTTTATGCATAACGCGCCAATCACCTGCCGGTCAGTGTCGCGCAGCAGAACGGTTGACGAGCGGATCAGCCTGCCGTCTGTCGTATGAAAATAGTAATTGGCGGAGTAGCCGGTAAAATCCTTTGCCAATAATACCTGTGGCACGAGATGATCGAAGCTTTGACCGACCTGTCTGCCTGTAACATGGCTGTTTATCGTATAAACCACGGAATTGCGCGGAATCGACAAATCATGAATTACGACTTCGCAATCCTCGCCAAACGTTTTGGCAAGCATCTGGGCAATGGGAATGTACTGTTCAAGCTGCCTTTGCATTAAAGTTCCTTTCCTAACCAACCAGAGAAGGTTTGTACTATTTTATATAATTTATTATATGAATTATTTTAAATCCTGTCAAACCAACTGCCTGTTCTAGCCGGCGTGTGTACTGTCCTCTACTGTCATTATAGTCTCAATTATACCAGCAGCTTGATTTTATAGATTTTTTTATATATAATCAAATTTAGCACACAACAGCACGAGGTGATCAAGCATGCAGACAGGTCCCGATCCCACCGCCAGCAAAGCGGCGGCGCATTACTCGCCGGCAACAAAAGCGGGCAATCTGATCTGCGTCTCCGGCCAGCTGCCAATTGATCCGCTTACAGGCAAAAAATGCGGCGGCGGAGCGGAAGCGCAAGCCCTGCAGGCGCTGCAGAACATTGAGGCCATATTGCAGAACGCCGGTGCAGCTAAACACAACATCATCCGGACAACCGCCTATATCAGCGATATATCGCACTGGGATGAGGTAAACGCCGCGTACGCCCGCTATTTTGGTGAATACAAGCCGGCAAGAACAATTGTTCCAACGCGCCCCTTGCATTATGATTGTCTGATTGAGATCGACGCAATGGCTTACCTGACGAACGGGGAGGAATAACAATGCAGTATACCTGCTCCAACTGCCATACGGCATTTACATTGGCAAGCAACCGCTGGAAGTGCGATTGCGGCGGCTTGCTTCACCTGAGCTACAGCAAACGGATGCCCGATTTTGGGGCTACGGCAGCAGCCCGGACGCATTCTTTATGGAAGTATATCGATTCCCTGCCCTTTGAACAGGAGGACTGCTGGCAAAGCGTGACGTTAGGCGAAGGCGGTACTCCTCTAATTACGGCCGGCAGAAATCTGTATGCAAAAGCCGATTATTATATGCCTACACTTTCGTTTAAAGACCGTGGTGCCGCAGTTCTTATTGCTATGGCCAAAAAGCTGGGAGTGGAAAGGCTGGTAGCCGACAGCAGCGGCAATGCCGGTACTGCCATTGCCGCCTATGCAGCAAGAGCCGGTATTGCCTGCGATGTTTTCGTACCCGCGGCGACTTCTGATAAAAAAATCAAACAAATTGAAGCCCACGGCGCCATCATTCATAAAATTGCCGGCAGCCGCGAGGATACGGCGGCCGCCGCTATTGCCATGGTGGAAACAGGCGGCCTGTTTTACGCCAGCCACATCTATAATCCCCTCTTCTGGGAAGGTACCAAGACTTACGTTTATGAAGTGTTTGAACAGTTGGGCACTCTGCCGGCGGCGTTTATCATTCCGGCCGGCAACGGCACCCTGCTGTTGGGCGCTTACATTGCGTTCAAAGAACTGCTAAGCTGGGGCCTCATTGATCAGATGCCAAAGCTGCTTGCCGTTCAGGCTGAAAACTGCAGCCCGCTTGCCGCCGCATTCGCCGCCGGTAAGACAACGGTGGCGCCGGTGGAGAACAAAGGTACTCTGGCGGAAGGGATTGCCATAGCCGCACCGCCCAGAGGCGCGGAAATGCTGGCGGCAGTTCGCGAAAGCGGCGGCGATATTATTGGCGTTGACGAGGCGGCGATTATCAGTGCCAGACAGGACCTGGCCGCCCAGGGAATCTATGTTGAAATCACCTCTGCCGCCAACTATGCCGCCTATCGGCTTTATCTGAAAAAGTACCCCGGCCTGCGGGAGCAAACGGTGGTACTGCCACTCTGTGGCGCCGGTATTAAAAGCAACTAGTACCGCGTCAGGCGTAAAACGGTGGAAAAATGACGAGGCGGTTTTCGTCAGCCAAGGCGGAGGAATAAGGCATACCAGGCAGTATGCCGATTGACGACAACCACCGGATGGCGGAAAAGCTGCCGCCAGTTTACACTGAATTCGGCCTGACGAAGTACTAGCCCCACGCTCCCGCGGCCTTCCCGGAAAAAGTCACTCCGCAGGGAAGCAAGCCCAGCCTGCCGGCAATGCCGGCAGGCTGGGCTTGCTTTTTTTCTCCCGTTAGACAGATCTGGTGGCATTGCCGCCAGTGGATTCGGCAAATACAGCGCATTGCCCGGGAAATAATGACTGTCAGCGTCGGTTTCAGTCCTTTTGACTCAGTTTAGGCAACGTATTTGCTCCCTGGGGCATAATGTGAAGCGTAAGCGCTCTGCCCTTTTTGGCATAAACCTGTTCAAGCGCTGCGTCAAGCGTATTGACAACGCTAATACCGGCCCGCTGCAGCAGATCAGACGGCAGCGAGGAAACCAGAATCAAATCAAATTTAACCGCCGATTCGCAAAAATAATAGCCGACATATTTGGAAATGCTGTAATCACGCCGCAGCGCGTCTTCTCGCTCTACCACCGAGTCATAATTCAGCAGCATATCCCGCACTTCATCGTTGCCGCCCAGCCCTTCGGGGCTTTCCGTCAGGATAATGATCGAGCCGCCGGGTTTGGCTGCCTCGCGGGCATTAATCAGCGTCTTTATCGATTGATACAAATTTACATCCTTGGGGCTGCCGCCGGCAGAGGCAATGACCAGATCCGCTTTTTCCTTAATGGCGACGCCGTCAATCCTATCCACCAGTTCCCGCCCTTTATCGTGCGCGGCGATATAATGTCCGGCCACGGCACCGGCGATGCGCCCCTCGGCGGTAACGACATTAAGCAGGAATACCGGCCTGACAAAACTGGCGGCTTCCAGCATGTCCAGATGCACTAAATTATTTTCGACATTGCCGGAACGCACATCCGGATGCGGCCCCTCTCCCCGTTCCGGGTTGAGCGACAGTGCGTGATTGGCCATTACCGTCTCATAGCCGGCTATACCAGGCAGAATATACTTCTTACCGCCGGCCCAGCCGGCCAGGAAATGATACACAATCCCTCCGGCCAGCACAATATGGTCGCAGTCCAGCGCCCGCTTGTTAATCCATACCGGTGTTCCGAATGTCGTTTTCCCCAGATACACCAGATTGCTTTTATCGCAGCTGTCATGATCAATAACCTGAAAGCGTCCGGCCAGCTGCGGTCCCAGCAATTGGCGGTGCTCCGCTTCGGTCTGGGCACGGTGGGTTCCTACCGCGCAAATAAAGAGGATATCCTCTTCCTTTACACCGCCCTTCTTCAGCTCCGCCACCAGCAGCGGCAGATACAGGCCGGGCTTTTGCCATAGACGGGTGATATCGGGAATGAGAACACAAACGGTTTCGCCCGCATGCACTAATTCAGACAAGCGGGCGCTGCCTACCGGATTTGCCAGCGCTGCTTCAACCAGCTCGGTCTCCGTTTTTACCAGCTCAGCCGGATTACTCTCAATTACCTGCAGGACATTTTCCGCAGCAACAGCCAGTGTCATCACGCTGCTGCCGTATTTTAACTGATAGTGTTTTTCCATGAGGATCATCCTTTCCCAATTCCCGCTCTCAGCCTGCCGCTTCTTCAATGCTAACCGGCACAGCCTCGGGATCAGCTTTATTGCCCCAGTAGCTTGCCAGCATGCTGCCGCTGAGGTACTCCCATACGGTCATAACAGCTCCCGGCAGCGCCGCCATCGGATCCAGATGCGCCAGCGCCAAGGCTACGGTCAGGCCTGAGTTTTCCATACCAATTTCAAATGTAATCGCCCGTGATTTCTTCTCAGACATTCCCACCATTTTACCGGCATAATACCCCAGCAGCAGGCCGGCCGAATTATGCAGTATAACCGCTACCGCCAGCACCAGCGCCATTGTCGCCATCTTCGCTGCATTTAATGCGACTACCGAAGACATGATGGCGATGATAAAGATTACCGACACTGCCGGAACCACCTTGGTCAGCTTTTCCACCAGACGCGGCGCAATCATATGCAGCGATACACCGGCGGTTACCGGCACCAGTACGATCCAGACAATATCCAGCAGCAGCGCGCCGGCGTCAATCGGAATCATCGCCCCCGCCAGCAGTAAAAAGATATAAGGGGTAAGCACCGGTGCCAGAATCGTATTTACGCTCGAGACAGTCACCGACAGTGCCGTATCGCCTTTGGCAATAAAGGTTAACACATTGGAGCCGGTGCCGCTGGGGCACGCGCCCAAAAGCACCATGCCTGCCGCCAGCGCGGGCGGCAGACCGAGCATTTTCGCTACGGCAAAGCCGACCAGCGGCATAATCAGATAACGAAAAAAGACTCCGTAGAACACATCCTTAGGCCGGGTCAGGACCAGCCGAAAGTCCTCTAAGGACATCGTCAACCCCATTCCCAGCATAATAACCCCCAGCAAGTAGGAAATATACTTGCCAATCGGTTTGAACGGCGCCGGATAAAAAAAGGCCACAGCGGAACAGAGGACAACCCACAGAGTCATGTGACGGCAGATAAACTGCGCCGTCTTTTCCAAAAATTGCATTATTTATTCCCTCCCGTATATTGCCTGAAATAAAAAATCCCCCGCCGCCTTCAGTCCAACGACTAAAAGGGGCGAGAGAAACTCCCGCGGTACCACCCTTTTCGCAGATAAACAATCTGCACTCATCGGGTCAAACAACCCTAGCAAGATAACGGTTGCACTCCGGGCGGAGCTGAGACCGGCGCCGCTTACTGCCGCAGCCGCAAAACGGCTGCAAGTGTTCAGCGTTGCTGTTCGGAAGCGATTTTTGCCTTCCCGCCGTTACCGGTTCGCACCACCCACCGGTTCTCTGAAACAGCCGTAAAAGCAACGTTCTTCCTCATTACATTTGTCATATACCACTACCTGTTTGTGTAAACCTATACAAATAATTTACTATTTCAAGACAGATTTGTCAACACTCAATTGCAACATTTCGATAAATGCCGCAGCCACTGGCGACAGCATTCGCTTTTTGCGCCAAATTACCGCCCGCACAGTAACAATCAGCGGCTGAGTGATGGCGCGAACCAGCAGCGGTGAGCCGGCGAACAGATGCACCGATGATTGCGGAACGATGGCAACGCCGGTGCCGCGTTCCGCCAGGATCAACAGCGGCGTGATATCATCGCTGGTGCAAAGAATCCTCGGCTCAAAGTTCATTTGACGGCAATAATCAAGCACACTGATTTCGTGGCGGCGATGGATCAGCAGCGGCTCTGACCGCAGCTGATCCAGGGCAAGTCCCGCCTCAGAGCCGTCGGGAAAAACGCTGGCCGTTGCCACCGCTACCATCGGCTCCTCCGGCAGGGCGATAAAATCATAGGCAGTGCCGTCAAAGGGAAACCGGACTACGCCCAATTCAATAATACCCGCCTGCAGCAATTCGAGAATGGCCAGCGTATCGCCCTGGCGCAGGTCGAACGACACCTTGGGATAAAACGCGTGGAACCGCTGCAGGCAGGACGGTATAATTGAGCGGCCGGAGGAGGTGATGGCACCGATCATCAGCGTTCCACTGACGCCGGCGGCGACTTCCTCGATTTCAATCAGCGTAGTCCGCATGAGCTCCAGCATTTGTTCAGCCCGCTTGCGCAGCGCATGACCGGCTTCCGTTAACGCAATCCTCTTTTTGTCGCGCTCCAGCAGCTTCACGCCCAGTTCGCGCTCCAGTAAGATCAACTGCTGGCTCAGCGGCGGCTGGGTAATATGCAGCCGCTCAGCCGCTTTCGTGATATGGCCCTCCTCGGCAACCGCCAGAAAGTATCTCAACTGCCGTAATTCCATAACGGCCTCCTTTTCATTCGCGATTCGAATGCATAGCAGACAAAACAAGTATTTTTTATTGTCCAAAGCGTTTGCTATACTGTATCCGCAGCCACTTATCACACAAAGATAGCCCCTGGCTGTATGCGCATACACACAGCCGCTATCGGAAAGGAATTATGCATGAAACCGCAAACAATTGTTATTCACCACTTAGTAAAGGGAGCCGACCTGAACCATCACGATACCCTGTTTGCCGGCCGCGGAGCCGAATGGCTGGTGGAGGCTGGCTTTATCGCCGCCGCCAGCCTGACCTGCCCGGAAAACATTGTCTGCCTGAACATTCACGGCATGGTATTTAGCCGGCCGGTCCCCAAGGGCAGTCTGTTGAAATTCGAAAGCCAGATTGTTTATAGCGGCAGAACCAGCCTTGTTGCCTATGTCCGCGTCGTCTTCAGTCAGACGGAGGAGTTTGTGGTGGAAGGCTTTCTAACCTTTATCCACGTGAACAATGGCAGCCCCGCCCCCCACGGCATTACGCTTGAACCGGCAACACCGGCTGCGACTGCCTTGTATGAAAAGGCCCGGCACTTAAAAGAAAGCGGTCATAAGACTGCTGCCCGCCCCGGCAATTAAAGCCGGTAAAAAAAATGCTTCCGGCAGTGCCGGAAGCATTTTTCAGCTATTTGCTATAAGCGTGAAGATAGTGCGAGCCCAGTTGCTCATACTTTTCAAGCGTTGAAACGATACCGCCGTTGTGCTGCGCTTCTTGCAGAATGCGACGAATCTCAAACGAACGATATCCCAAAAACGACAAGCGTTTTAAAAGTTGTTCAGTACGTTGTTCCATTATTTGCATTTCCTCCGTATTTCCTATATAATTAGGTAATTATCCCGCGCCGCGCTGGCACGTTCAGCCGCTAACTACCCCGACTATTACCAAATTACCATACGAACAAAAAAGGAGCAGCATCTATTGCTCTAACATGTTTTGATAAGGATTTGTTATGAATAGTCTTTGTTAATTATATGATAGCTTCTATCATTTGTCAATATGACAGTTGACTGCGCAGCAGCGTCCAGTACCAGTGGCTTGCATCACCTAAACACTTTGGCTAAATTCATAGTCTTCTTCCAGCCTGCGTCGGTGTCGTCGCCTTGCAGATTGAAAGCTCTTTACGAATTTATCGCAATGCTTAAGTGACGCAAGGCACTAGTGCCGCACCAATTTGGAAACAGTAAACGAGCAGCTTGCCTCAGCCAGGACGGATGAACACGTCATACAGCAGTATGTTGTTGACATCAACGCCGGCTGCAGGCAAACGGCCCGTCAGCTGCTTGTTTTCAGGGTTGGCACGCACTGGCCCGGAGGATAATCATCCCCAAACAACGCAAAATTCTAGGAGGTTACAACATGGAAAAATTCAAGCAGCTTGGCATCAGTGATTTAATTACACAGTCATTAAATAATATGGGGTTTGAAGAACCCACCCCCATACAGGAGAAAGCCATTGAGCCGGCGATGCGCGGGCTCGATCTAATCGGACAGGCCCAGACGGGAACGGGCAAAACCGCTGCCTACGGTATTCCACTAATTGAAAAAATGCAGGCTGCAAGCGAAAAAGTGCAGGGTCTGGTGCTGACGCCGACTCGGGAGCTGGCAATCCAGGTAGCGGAAGAGCTCAATAAGATTGCTCAATATACCGATGTACATACACTGCCGATTTACGGCGGACAGGATATTGAACGGCAGATCCGGGGCCTGAAAAAACGGCCGCAGATTATCGTGGCCACCCCGGGCCGTCTGAAGGACCATATGCAAAGACGCACCATCCGTCTTGATGAGCTGCGTTTGATTGTCCTGGACGAAGCGGATGAAATGTTGAATATGGGTTTCATTGATGATATTGAGGAAATTCTCAATGCAACTCCCGCCAGCCGGCAAACGCTGCTTTTCTCCGCGACTATGCCGCGGGCGATTCAGTCGCTGGCACAGCGGTTTCTGCGTGATCCGCTCCTGATCCGGGTTCAATCCAAAGAGGTTACCGTACCGCTTGTCGAACAAAGTTATCTACAGCTGCAGGATCGGCAGAAGTTTGATGTCTTATGCCGCCTGCTTGATATTCAGTCGCCGGAGCTGGCCATTGTGTTTGGCCGCACCAAACGGCGGGTGGACGAACTGGCGGAAGCACTGAAAAAACGCGGCTACGCCGCCGAAGGCATTCACGGCGATTTGACTCAGGCCAAACGCGACAGCGTTATCCGCCAGTTCCGCGACGGCTCAACCGACATTCTGGTTGCCACTGACGTAGCGGCACGCGGTCTTGATATCAGCGGCGTCACCCATGTTTATAATTTCGATATTCCGCAGGATCCGGAAAGCTATGTCCACCGCATTGGCCGGACAGGCCGGGCGGGCCAGACCGGAACTGCCATTACCTTTGTCATCCCGCGGGAAATGGATCACCTGCGGACGATCGAGCGGCTCGCCAAGCGCAGAATTAACCGTATGAGCGTCCCGACCATCAGCGATGCCCTGGAAGGGCAGCAGCGCCTGGCGGTGGAACGCCTGCTGTCAGTCATTGAGGAAGGCGGCTATGAGCGGTACCACAGCCGGGCGCTCGAACTCCTGGAAGAAAACGACTCGGTCGCGCTGGTTGCTGCCGCACTTAAATTGCTGACTAAAGAGCCTGATACCACGCCGGTATGGCTGACTGAGGAAGCGCCGCTGCGCCAGCGGGGCAGCGGTGGCAACAACTTCCGCCGCCGTCCGCCGCTGCGCCGCTAAACCGGCGACAAGGGTTATCGCAAACGGCTGGCGTGCAGGAGAATGCGACCACGGAGTCCGGCTAGACCTCATCGGCCCCCGGTGTCCTCTGTGGAGCAGTTCCCTTGTCTTCGTTCCACCAGTCTTCCTCCGTGGAAACTCCGTTCCCCTCAGGACAAGACAGAGGCGTGAATGCAGACCGCTTCACGCGCTGCCAACGCAGGAAATAGACGAAGCCCTGGCGGTAAGCCAGGGCTTCGTCTATTTGCGTATCAGATAATTCAATAGCTAACAGGGAAACGGACAAAGCCCCAGGCGTAGGGGGCCAGTTCATACAATTGATAGAAAACGACCAGCTTGCGGTCAGGCTGCAGGTAAAAATCAGGTTCTGCCGCCAGTCCCGTAAACGAATGCAGCAGTGGAATCTTTTTATCATTGATCTGCTGTGCAACCGCTTGCGTAACCTGATCCCGCCCCCAGGGAGGAATCAGATCGTCAAACCGATATAAATAACCACTGGCCAGATCAAAGCTGTAGCCTTTCATTACAGACATGCCATGGGCACCGCCGGAAAACTGGTAATCGGTAACTGTCAGGCTGAGTATACCGTCAGAATTGCGCTGAACCTCAAACCGGCTCACAGCCTCACGCACATAGGGATCAGCCGCGATAGCGGCCCGAAACTGCTCCCGATGGCCGGCAAGCGTCACATTAATCGCCCGCGCGGCCGCGGCGTCTATACCGCTGACAACGGGATATTCCATATCAAGAACGCCGTCACGTACCGTCTCTGTCGCCACTACCGCCGCCGCAGCGGCTGCCGCAGCGCCTGCCGCAGCGCCTGCCGGCAGGAGCGACAGTGAGGCGAACAGCACCGCCAGCACGAACCGCATTAACCTGTCCATATGTCTCTCCTTACAGACCGAACCGTAAACACGGTCCTGTCATTTAGCCAACTTTGTTTTTCAGGATACCGATACCCTCAATTTCTAATTCCAGCTCATCACCGCTGCGGAGAAACTTCGGCGGATTAAAGCCGCCGCCGACTCCCGCCGGCGTACCGGTGGCAATGATATCGCCCGGTTCCAGCGTAATACCGGCTGAAATCGTCTCAATCAGAACTGGAATGGAGAAAATCATATCTTTGGTATTCGCCTGCTGGCGAATCTCACCATTGACTTTGCAGCAGAGGTCCAGGGCCTCCGGCTGCGGCAAAGCGCTTTTGTGCACCAGATACGGACCCATGGGAGCAAAAGTGTCGAGACTTTTTCCCAAAAACCATTGCAAATGCCGTTTCTGCAGATCCCGGGCGGTTACATCATTCATGATCGTATAACCGAAAATATAGTCCATCGCATCGGCGGCAGCCACTTTATACCCCTGTCTGCCGATAACAACCGCCAGCTCAATCTCATAATCAAGCGCCGCGGTTACCTCCGGATGCGGGTAAATCAACGCTTCATGGCCGATAACCGTTGTCGCCGCCTTAGTGAAGACGACCGGATGCTTAGGCACGGCATCGGCACCTTTATTGCGGTCAAACTCCATTGCATGCTCGGCGTAATTCTTGCCGATGCAAAAAATATTTTTCGGCGGCCGGCTGATCGGTGCATGAATTTTCACCGATGATAGCGGAATCAGCGGAAAATCAGCATCCGTCTTGGCTTTTTCCATAATGCTGCGAATCCGCTGCAGCGCCGGCTCTCCCTGACGGATAACATCAAGCATTGTCAGCCCCACGCCGGCTGCGCCAAAGTAACGTTCTTCGGCCATCTGCAAAGGAATAACCGCCTGTTTATCAGCGCTGAGAATCCCCACCCGGTGGTTTCCCGCCGCTTCATAGGAAAGCAAATGCATAACTGATTCCTCCTCTTGGATCTCCCTGTCTGTTAAATTCCACAGCCGCAGCTAAAACTCCTGTCTGGCACTTAGTTTGCACCAGCGGCAAACGCGTATCACACACGAAATTTATCCACCGCATTCAGCAGATTCTGCGACAGCGTCGCCAGATTCTGACTGGAGGCGGCTATTTGCTCCATAGCGGCAGACTGCTGCTGGGTAGCGGCAGATACTGTCTGACTTTCGGCCGCCGTTGTCTTGGTGAGCTGGTCGATTTCCCGCACAGACGCAACGAGTTGCTCGCTGCCGGCATCCAGACGGCCGATAGCGCCGGCAATACCAGCTACCTGCTCCGCCAAACGGGAGACCAAGCCGACAATCTCCTGAAAAGCTTCGCCGGCCGCATTGACCACCTTGGTGCCGGCGTTTACTTCCTTGGAACCGGCAGCCATCGCCGCTACAGCGTTGCCGGTCTCAGCCTGAATTTCGCCGATCAGACCGGCAATCTGGCTGGCGGCAGCCTGCGACTGCTCCGCCAGCTGGCGCACCTCTTCCGCCACCACCGCAAAGCCGCGGCCCTGCTCTCCGGCCCGCGCCGCCTCAATAGCGGCGTTAAGCGCCAATAAATTCGTCTGGCCGGCAATCCCGGCAATCGTCTCAACAATCTGACCGATCTCCTGCGACCGTTGTCCCAATTTGGTCACAACCTGAGCCGATGACTGAACCGACTGTTCAATGTCCGCCATTTTCCGTACCGCACCGGCAATGGATTCACCGCCTTCCTGAGCGGTTGCCGCGGCCTTCGCCGACTGCCCCGACACCATCTCGGCATTTGTCAATACTTGGCGGATATGTTCAGACATCTGGCCGGCGACGCCGGCGGCAGCCTTTACGATCGCCTCCTGGCGATCGGTACCGCGAGCTACCTCTGTAACCGAAGCCGCAATCTGGCCGGCTGCCATTGCCGATTGCTCAGCGCCGGCGTTCATCTCTTGGGATGAGGCCGCCACCTGGTCGGCAGTATGCCGGATAGTCCCGATCATGGTCTTGACGCTGTTTTTCATATGCTGAAACGCGTCTGCTAAAACCTGCACTTCCCGGTCAAAGGATCCGGCAGTGTTGATTTCCACCTGAAAATTTCCCTCGGCAATACTGCCGGCGTACTCGCCCAGCAGGGCCAGCGGTTTCGTAATCTTATTGACAAATATTCGTATCAGCACCAGACTGACCGCGATAAGGAGCGCCGTCAATACCAGCAGTACGGTTTGCAGCGATTTAACCGGCGCGAATACTTCTTCTTCGCTGACATCGCTGAATACGATCCACTGACTCAAATCAGACTGAATAACAGAAGCGACATAATGTTCGCCGTTAGCGTCATAGCGGACATGGCCCCGCTCTTGCAGCGCCGGCAGTTCAAGCGGCTTGCCGCTGGCAGAAACCGCCGGATCAGGATGATAAAGCGGAATATGATTTTTATCAACAACCAGAATACGCTTGCTGTCAGCCTGTCCGTCTTGGCTGGCGCGGCTTACACTGCTTGCCAGTGTTGTATCAATCTGCAAATATCCGGTAACCAGGCCGACAATCACGTTATTCTTTGTAACCGGAACGGCAATGCCAATGATTGGCCGGTTAGTCACCTTGCTGATTGCCGGCGCGCCGATGAAACTCGCCTGCCTGTCATTGACAACAGCGCGAAAATAATCGCGATCCTTAACATTGACCATAGCCCCTTTGTTGGAACGGCCAATTTGCTGACCGCCCAGATCGATGACGACAATGCCGTCCATATCAGGGAAGGAGGTCGCGAACGGTTTCATGACCGGCGCCATTTTAGCGCTATCCATGCTTTTGATTTCATCCAGTTCCGCCAAGCTTTTTAATAAGTTCAGCCGGTCGGTAATCTTGCCGTCAATATCCGCTCTGATGTTGCCGGAGGTCACGGTCATCGTTGTGACAATCTCCTGCTCCAGCGCGCTCTTGGCATAATACACGCTAATCAGTCCTAAGACCGCCAGCGGCAAAAATGATGTAAGGATGGCAATAATCAGTTGTCTGGCGCGAAGACTCAATATAAAACCTCCCATTATTTGTTATGTTAAGTTAATTCGCTGATAATGAAAAAAATCCTGTGTCGCCAGTTCGCTTATGTAAAATAACCCAATGATTTTGTAAACCGCACAAAAAACCGCCGGCTGAAACAGCCGGCGGTTCTTGCGCTACTCATACAATCTTTGTTGTCCAGTCTTCCACATTCCAGACTTCAGTTATCCAGTCCTGATAGAATTCCGGTTCATGCGATACCAGCAAAACAGTTCCCTTAAACGCCTGCAAAGCTCGCTTCAATTCGTCTTTGGCCTCAAAGTCCAGATGATTGGTCGGTTCATCAAGAACCAGCCAGTTGACATCCTTCTGCATCAGCTTGCACAGACGGACTTTGGCGTTTTCGCCCCCCGACAATACCTGCATCTGGCTGGTAATATGCTCGTTGCTCAGGCCGCAGCGGGCAAGCGCAGCACGTACTTCAAAATTGGTCATGCCGGGATACTCGTCCCAGACTTCCTCCAGTGCGGTCCTGGTATTATTGCGGACCGATTCCTGTTCAAAATAGCCGGGAAACAAATAATCGCCCAGTTCAACTTTACCGGCAATAGGCGGAATAATGCCGAGAATCGTCTTCAGCAGTGTCGATTTCCCCAAACCGTTCACGCCGCGAATCGCTACTTTCTGGCCCCGCTCCAGCGCAAAGCTGACTGGAGTGGTCAGCGGCTCGTCATAGCCTAGCACCAGATTGTCCGCCTGGACAATAAAACGTCCGGGCGTGCGGGCTTCGCGGAAACCAAACACCGGTTTCGGCTTTTCCCGCGGTTTTTCCAGCATTTCCATCTTATCCAACCGTTTTTGCCGGCTGTTGGCCATGCCGCGGGTGGCAACCCGGGCCTTATTGCGGGCAATAAAATCCTCCAGGCGGTCGACCTCCTGCTGCTGTCGCTCATAGGCGCGCAGTTCCTGATTCTTCCGCGTTTCATACATCTGCCGGAACTGCTCATAACTGCCGCTGTAACGGGTAAGAACAGCGTTTTCGACATGATAAATCACATTGACTACGGCATTAAGAAAAGGCAGATCGTGCGAAACCAGGATAAAGGAATTTTCATAAGCCTGCAGATAGCGTTTCAGCCATTCAATGTGTTCGACATCCAGATAGTTTGTCGGCTCATCCAGAATCAAGATTGCCGGATTTTCGAGCAGCAGCTTGGTCAGCAATACTTTCGTCCGCTGACCGCCGCTAAGATCGGCAACATCGCGATCAAGCCCGATCTCGCCCAGGCCAAGGCCATTGGCGACTTCTTCGATCTTGGCGTCAATCGTGTAAAAACCGCTGGTTTCAATCAGTTCCTGCAGCTCGCCGACTTCCTCCATCAGCTGCTCCAACTGCTGCGGTGACGCCTCGCCCATCTTTTCATAGATGGCCAGCATTTCGGCTTCCCAGTCAAACATTTGTTTAAACGCCTCGCGCAGAGCGTCGCGAATCGTCTTACCCTTTGTCAGCACCGAATGCTGATCAAGATAACCGACCGTCACCCGCTTGGCCCATTCAATCCGGCCTTCGTCCGGCGGCAGCTGACCAGTGATAATATTTAAGAACGTCGACTTGCCCTCGCCATTGGCTCCGACCAGGCCGACATGCTCGCCTTTAAGCAGACGAAAAGAGGCGTCCTCCAGAATACGGCGGGCGCCAAAGCCATGGGTCACATGCTCTACTGTTAATATGCTCATGCTGTTCTCCTTGCTGAAAAGTAAAAACTGCTCCTATTTTAGCGTATGGACGTAAACGCGTCAAGAGTACCGCAAAAGAGAAACAGGGTAATCGCTTGAGAACAGGTATTAAAAGAGATCCCAAAGCGGAACTAGAGGGAACAGAGAGGACACCGAGGGAGAGCGAAAGGAATGGGTTGCAGCAAAATAGATCTTTACTGTTTCCAGTCGTTACAAAAAGCAACCAGGCCCTATTCTAAGCGCTCCTTACCTGGGTCTTATCCGCTGGGTCGGCGGCGCCTGCAGTGGATCGTCCGGCCAGTAGTGCTTCGGGTAACGGCCCATTAAATCACGTTTAACGGCAAAATAGCCTGTCCGCCAAAAGCTGGCTAAATCTTTGGTCACCTGCACCGGCCGCTGCGCCGGCGACAGCAGTTGCAGCGTCAGCGGCACCCGGTTTTTGCCGATACAGGGAGTGACGGCAAGACCGAACATTGCCTGCAGGCGGACAGCCAGCGCCGGCGCTGCCGGATCGCTATAGTCAATTGCCAGGCTCTGGCCGCTGGGCACAGTCAGACGGGCAGGCGCATGCAACTCCAGGCTTTGCCGTTGTTCCCAGCTCAACAGGGCTTCCAAAACAGCAGTCAGATTTATACGTGCTAAGTCGGCCAAACTCTTCAGCCCGTACAGGTAAGGGCCAAGCCACTCGTGCAAAGTCGCCAGCAGTGTCCCGTCAGACCAGTCCGGCCAGCCAGAGTCCGACAGCCGCATGAAGGCGACACGCTGGCGAAGCTGACAAGCCTGGCGGCTCCAGGGCAGTACCGCCAAACCACTGTCGGCGATCCCTGCCAGCAGGGCATCGGAAATGGCCTGCGGCTCCGGTTCGGCCAGCGGCGTCTCCTGCAGCACCAGCGCCGCCAGTCGTTCCAGCCGTCTGGACCGGACTGCCTTGGCTGCTTTGTCCCAGCTGATATTGCAATCAATCCGGATTGCGCCGGCAAAGTGTCGTCTGATATCGGCCAGCGCTACCGGTGCTGCCAGCAGGATACGGCCCTCTTCACCTTTGTCGTCAATAGCGGCAATACAAAGATAATCCGCCTGCGCCAGCGGCTGCGGCGCCGCAAAATAACCGCCGCGGCCATTAGCCAGCAGGAAACGGCCATTGGGACGCCGCTGCGCAATCCGGTCGGGATAGGCAAAGCCAATGACCAAGCCGCACAGCTCAAGATCCGCCCGTACAGGGGCGTTGACAGCAAAAAGCCGCCGCCAGCGATCCGCCTGCAGTTTTGCCAGCCGATAGCCCTCGGCATTCTGCCGCAAGTATTCCAGCCGCGGCCGCAGGTCAGCGTCAGCACTGCCGGGAAGACGTTCGCTAAGCAGCGCCGCTGCGTCACAGGCCAATCCTCCCAGCTTCAGCGGCAGCGCCGCCAAAATCATATGCGCCAGGCGTGGGTGCAGGCCGCTGGCCGCCATCCGCCGGCCATGCGCTGTCACCTTGCCGCCGTCTACAGCGCCGAGCCGCTGCAAAAGCTGTCTGGCCTGCTCCAGGGCCGGTTCCGGCGGCATATCCAGCCATCTTAGCTCAGCCGGCTCCGCGCCCCAGACAGCCAGCTCCAGTGCCAGGGACGCCAAGTCAGCCTCCAGTATCTCCGGCTTTGTATATCGTTCCAAACGGGCTTCTGCCGCCTGCGTCCACAGCCGCCAGCAGACTCCCGGTCCCAGCCGGCCGGCACGGCCGCGGCGCTGATCAGCCGCCGCCTGCGATACGCGAACCGTCTCCAGATGGGTCATCCCCGTACGCGGCGAAAACCGGGACTGCCGCGTCAGGCCGCTGTCAATGACGAGGCTTATACCTTCAACAGTCAGACTGGTTTCAGCAATAGCCGTTGCCAGCACGACTTTACGCAGCCCCGGCGGGGCTGGCAGAATTGCCGCATCCTGCGCCGGCGGCGGCAGCCTGCCGTACAATGGACTGATACAAACCTCGGACGGCAAAGCCCCTGGCTGCCGCAGCAGCGCTTCTACCCGCCGAATCTCAGCCTCGCCTGGCAGAAAAACCAAAATACCTCCCGTTTCTGCAGCCAGCGCTTCGGTAACTTTAGCGGCAACAACAGTCTCAAGCGGTTGCAAAACTTCCTGCTGCAGCCAGCAGGTTTTAACCGGGTACGACTGCCCCTGACCGGTCAGTACCGGCGCTTCGCCGAGCAATCCGGCCACAGCCGCTCCGTCAAGCGTTGCCGACATAACAAGCAGCCGCAGTTCAGGCCGAAAAAGCGATTGTGTCTGCAGACAGAGAGCCAGTCCCAGATCGGATTGCAGACTGCGCTCATGAAATTCGTCAAAAATAACGGCGCCTACACCGTTTAGCGCCGGATCGGCCTGGAGCATCCGGGTCAAAATACCTTCGGTAATCACTTCAATGCGGGTTTGCGGTCCCGCCTTGCTGTCCAGGCGAGTCCGGTAGCCGACGGTCGCGCCAACCTTCTCACCGTATAAGGAAGCCATATAGACGGCAGCTGTTCGCGCCGCCAGCCGGCGCGGCTCCAGCAGCAAAATTTTGTTGTCCGCGAGCCAGTCCGCGGCCAGCAAGGCCAGCGGCACTCGTGTCGTCTTGCCGGAACCGGGCGGCGCGGTTAAAACCGCCCGGGAGCTTTTGGCAAGTTCGCCAAGCAGCTTGGGCAATACCTCGTCAACAGGCAGAATACGCATCCTAGACCTCCCGGAATTTATCCGGCCCGCAGCGGTTTCCGGCAAAAGCGTCCGCTGCAGACCGAATCCATCTCCGTTATTTTCGCCGTCAGTGCCCGGATTCCTGTCAGACACATTCAGCAAAGATCGGATTGCCGTGACGTACAACCGCGGTCATCGCGCACTTCCTCGCGATATTTGCGGCCATAATAAGCCGGATCGCCGGCAATGCGCCGGACCGTATGCAAGAATAATTCCGCCTCCCGCATGGTATTGTACAGGCCCAGGCTGACCCGAACCAGACCGGGAACCGGCGCCTCTGCATGGGTATGCAGAAACTGCAGCTGCTGGTCGTTAATTTTCAGCAGCTTCTCTACATAGGGATGAGCGCAGAACAAACCGTTGCGCACCGCAATGCCTGCCTCCTGCGCCAGCGCCTGCGCCAGCTCCCCATGCCCAATTCCCTCAAGCGTAAACGAAACCAGGCTGACCCGCTCCTCACAATCGGCAACACTGTAAAGACGGATGCCGCGGATAGACGCCAATCCGTCGATGATGGCCCCAATCAGCCTGCTCTCATACTGATGAATCGCGGCTAAATTTTCCGCTTCCAGCACCCGGACAGCGGCGACCAAGGCCGCCACTCCCATCACATTCGGGGTACCGGCTTCATAGCGGCCGGGCGGGTCATCCCAGTTGATAAACCGGTGTGAAACCAAACCAACCGCACCGCCGCCCCATAACAACGGTTCCGCCTGTGTCAGCTCGCGGCAGCGGCCGATGAGCACACCGCTGCCGAACGGAGCGTACATTTTATGCGCCGAAAAGGCGAGGAAATCAATACGCTCCGCCGCCTGTCCGTTATTCATGGCAAATGGCATATGCGGCACCAGTTGCGCGCCATCAACTAATATTTTTGCGCCATAGCGGTGCGCTAACCGGGCAATCGCATGCACAGGATTGACATAACCGGTTACGTTTGAGGCACCGGTAACGGTTACCAGCTTTACGCTGCCCCGGTGCTGGCGCAGCTTGTTTTCCAGGCTGTCCAGAGAGACTCTGCCAAAGTTGTCCAGGCCGGCATACTCGGTGACAAAGTGCCGCCGCCAGGGCAGATCATTGGCTAGATGCTCCATATCCGTAGACAGTACAACCGCGCGTTCATCACCCGGCGCTAAAACGGCAGCCAGCAGGTTGATTGACTCGGTCGTGCTCTTGGTAAAAATAACATGATCATCGGCAGCGGCGCCGACAAACTTCTTCACAATTTGGCGCGCCTGCTCATAAAACTCGGAGGTGAGTATCGATTTATAGCCTTTGCCGCGATGCACCGAGGAATACCAGGGAGCAAAGGCGTTGATTTCATCGATGACGGCGCAGAAGGGAGGCGTTGTCGCGGCGTTGTCAAAATTGACGGCGGTGACCCGCTCTCCTGTCTGCACAGGCACTAGGGTGTCGGCCCCGACAACCAGACTGCGCAGCCAGGAGGCGGTTTTAGTGTTCTTCAATTCCATCACCACTCCTTCCGGATTAGCCGTGACATACCGGCACAGCCTACTATCAATCTATGCCGGCCACAAGCTGATGGTTAACCGTGTCGGCAATTGCAGGGCATGCAAAAGGACAGGGCTTATTACCCTGTCCTTTTGCATGCCCCGCCCGGGGAACCACTGCGGCAATGCGGTGTACTAGCGCTGCGGAACAATCTCCAGCCAATATCCGTCAGGATCAGCAATAAAGTAAATTCCCATAGCCGTATTTTCATAACATATGCAGCCCATTTCGGTATGCAGAGCATGCGCGGCGGCAAAGTCATCGACAGTAAATGCCAGATGGATCTCGTTGTCACCGAGATTATAGGGTTCCTGCCGGTCCTTCAGCCAGGTCAGCTCCAGCTTATGCGGTGTCACGCCATCACCGAGATACACCAGCGTGAAGCCCTCTTTTACAACCCGCCGGCTCTCGCTCAGACCTAAAGCCTGCTGATAAAAGCGCAGACTTTTCTCCAGATCCAGAACATTGATATTGTTGTGGGCAAAGATAAACTTCATCAGAAAAACCCCTTTCTATAACATGCTTTTAAGGAAGGACTGCGTCCGGGGATGGGCCGGATTGCTGAAAATGGCGGCCGGCTCGCCGGCTTCAACAATCTCTCCCTGATCCATAAACACAACCCGGTTCGCCACCTCGCGGGCAAACGCCATTTCGTGGGTCACTACCAGCATGGTCATATGCTCCTCCGCCAACTGCCGCATCGCCTTCAGAACCTCTCCGGTCAGTTCCGGATCAAGCGCCGAGGTAGGCTCATCAAACAGCATAATATCCGGTTTCATTGCCAGCGCGCGGGCAATAGCGACCCGCTGCTTCTGGCCGCCTGACAAGCGCGACGGGTAATTGTCGCGCTTGTCAAACAAGCCGACCTTGCGCAACAGTTCCTCTGCCTCCGGCTCAATCTCGTTGCGAGCCACGCCCTTGACAACCTGGGGCGCCTCGATGACATTTTCAAAAACGGTCAGATGCGGGAACAGATTGAAGGACTGGAATACCATGCCCATCTTTCGGCAAATTGCCCGCGCCTGCAGTTCCGGCGCATAGATACTCCTGCCGTCGGGTCCGTTTTCCGCCAGCGTCTCCCCCTCAATGGCAATCAGACCGCGGTCAATTGTCTCCAGGCGGTTGAGACAGCGCAGCAGCGTGCTCTTTCCCGACCCGGACGGACCGATTACGGCAACGACCTCACCCCGTTCAACACTAAGCGAAATTCCCTTTAATACTTCCAACTGGTCAAACGCTTTAAATACATCACGTACAACAACCATCGCCATTTTTCATCACCTACTCATCAAACCTTGCATAGCGTTTTTCCAGACGCTCAAACCCCCAGGTCAATACCAGCGTCATCACCAGGTAAAACACGGCTGCCACCAAGAACGGCGTTGTGCTGAAATCGCGCTGCACAATGGTACGGGCCGTGCGCAGTAAATCATTCATCGCCAGTACATAGATCAGCGAAGTGTCTTTGACCAGCGTAATCGTCTCATTGCTGACAGGCGGCAGCACTCGCTTGACAACCTGCGGCAGCACAATGCGCCGCATTGTCTGCAAATAGGTCATACCCAGCGCTTTGGCGCCCTCATACTGGCCGCGATCAATCGACTGAATGCCGGCGCGGAAAATTTCCGCGAAATAGGCAGCGTAATTCAGGACAAAGGCAATAACCGCCGCCGGAAAATCCGGCAGCCGCACACCGATAACCGGGACGAACGGCAGGCCAAAATAAATGAATAATAGCTGCAGCATCAACGGCGTTCCCCGCATCAGCCAGATATAGGTTCCGATCGCGCCGCGTACAGCCGGATAACGCGATATCCGCCCCACTGCCAGCAATAGGCCCAGCGGCAGGGAAAGGACAATCGTAATGAAAAACATCTGCAGGGTAACAACCGTTCCCTCCAGCATTGGTCCTAAAATTTCCAGTATGTAATCCATATCTTCTCTCCTTCGACAATAGCGGCCACGGCCGCATGCGGCAGCGCAGTACTTTCATTATATAATCGCAGGACAGCCATGTCTACCCTAACCGCTGTCCGGGCCAGGGTAATCGTTTACATAAGTAAGCAAGAGCGGGCGCGACATTTCATCCAGTTTCCGTATTCGGGACTTCGTATTCCCGAACCCTGCTGCGTAGCAATGGTCGCTTTTGGCCAAAGCAGAATCCGCTTGTTCCTTTTGGCATTGCCCAAAAAGGAACCGAAAAAGTAGTGGAGAGACGGTGTTGAGGCGGGGA
>UQPB01000052.1 GCA_900542835.1 uncultured Pelosinus sp.
CAATGAAGCGGCCCCGCCGTTTTTTACAAGGGCTTTTGCCCAAACCATTTTTCATACAGCTTGGCATACTCACCGTTGGCTTTGAGATCGTCAAGCGCCTGATTAATTTTATTAAGTAAATCCGTGTTTTTCTTGTTTACCGCAATACCGTAGCTTTCCGAGCTTAAAATATCGCTTAATAACTTGGCGTCTTTTGCGCCTCCCTGGGCCAGGTAATATTGATTGACGGGAAGGTCGTTGACCACTGCGTCAACTCCGCCTGCCTTTAATTCCATATAGGCTTCTGAGGCGCTGTTGAATTCCCGGACCTTGGCATCTTTCAGCTTTTTCGCCTCTTCGGCGCTGGTCGTGCCAATCTGAACGGCGATGCGTCTGCCGACTAAGTCCTTAAAGCCCTGGATCGAGGTGTTGTCTGCTCTGACGACAATAGACAGGCCTGACTGATAATACGGTTTTGAAAAAGCCACTTTTTTGGCCCTTTCCTCAGTAATCGTCATGGCTGAGGCAATGACATCGATTTGCGAAGAGTCAAGCGCCGGAATCAGGGCGTCAAAGCCAAGGCTGGCGACCTGAACCTCATAGCCAATTTGTTTGCCGACAGCCTTCATCAGCTCGATATCAAAACCGGTGTAGTCTTTAGTCTTTTCATCCTGAAATTCGAACGGCGGGAAGGTTGTTTCGGCGCCGACCTTAAGTGTTTTGGCAGCAGCCGGCGGCTGGCTTGTCTGACCGCCGCAGCCAGCCGCCAGCAGAGCGAGCGCAGCTGTACCCAGCAGGATGGATAGGAGCGTTTTTCGCAGCATATACAGAACCCCCTTTAATTATTCGTATTTATTATACAGGATTTAGGGAATAAGGCAACTCTTATTGCCGGATTCCGGTAATGTTTTTGCATGGATATTGCCGGTTTCGCATATGTCAGTAGAAGAATATTCACCAATAAGGAGAGGGTAGCGTGGCGGTTATTGCGCTTAATCCCGGCCACTACCCGGGGGTTGACCCCGGCTCGTCCGGGCCGAGCGGGCTTGATGAGGCAACAGTTGCAATGGCAGTAGCCAGGATTGCCGAATCAGTACTGCGGGAAAACGGCCATTCGGTAGTTTTTATCAGTGGAAAAGAACTTGATGGCATCGTTGATGATGCCAATCTGGTGGAAGCCGATGCGTTTATCAGTGTCCATTGTAATGCGGCGGCCGATGCAACTGTGCAGGGAACCGAATGCTGGTGTTATGAATATAGTGATCAGGGGTACCGTCTGGCGCAGGAAATTCAGCGGGAATTAGTCGATGGACTGCAGCGGCCTAACCGGGGTATCCGCTATAGCGGTTCGCTGTATGTCCTGAAGCATACGTTTATGCCGGCGGTGTTAGCCAGGCTGGCTTTTATTTCAAATCCGGAGGAAGAACAGCTTTTGGCAGATCCTGTTTGGCAGGAACGGGCGGGGACCGCCATCGCCCGCGGCATTGAAGCGTGGCTGAATGACAGCTGAACAGGTTTTGCCAGACTTTTCTCCTGTATGCATAAATTCGGCAAGACATATACTAGTAGCGTTCGTCGCCTGCAGACATGGCTGCTTCAGCAGCCTTTTTTTCCACTGCTACGGTGTGCCGGTTGACGGATGGTACTAGCCGCAAGAGAGAGGTGAAGGCAGTGAAGTTGATCTCGCTAGGGTTTTCCGGGCCAACTGACGATATTTGCGCAAAATTGCGGCAGGACTGTAATTTATTTCAGCGTGAAGGCTACCAAATTGTCGTTGAACAGTCACGGGCAGGGAACTATACATTTCTTAATTGTTCGATTCTGGAAGGTGAGATTTCCTTTCGCAATTATGAGCGCATTAAACACTTGATCAAGCTGTACGCAGCACAGGTGCTGGCCGATTTGGTCGTAAGCCGTGAAGAGCAGCTTCTGCTGCGGCGAATGATCCGGTTCGGCTATGATTATTTTTCACCGGAGGAACAGGAGCAGGTATTGCTGAAAACGACCGCACTCCTGAATAATGAGCAGCCGGAAGCGGCGGAATATCATTTGCCGCTGCGCCGCAGCCGGGTATTCTCTAAGATTCTGGATTATCTCGACCTTCATAACGAACTGGTGCTGGATGGCTTTATCCGCTTCCGGCTGAAGGATTACCGGCAACTGCTGAATCACGCACTGGAACGGGCTGTCGACGACTATATGTCAGATGTTGAATATCAGGAGTTTGTCCGGGTGCTGCGCTACTTTGTCAATATGCAGGAACCGCGCGCCGGCGAAGTTCATATTATGGTTGACCGGTCGGGTACTGTCCGGATTTTGGATTCGGATGGCGAAATATTAAGCGATTCAGATGGCGGCGAGAGGTTTGTCGTTGCTTGCGCTGACAGTGTAGACGGACAGGACGTATTGATGAGCGCGTTAGTTGCAATTGTTCCCTGCGCGATTATTTTCCATTTTGCCGGACGCAAAGACATGGATCTGGTAAACAGCGTTAACGATGTATTTGATGACCGGGTGATTGTTTGTGAAGGCTGCCATCTTTGCCGCCCGGAATCAGGTAAGCTGGAGAAGCTCGCTGAACACTTCCTGCCCCATTCACTGTCTTGACAAGGCTGCAGGGAAGCGCTATACTAATCTAAAATCACGATAAATGATAAGTAATGATGAGGACATGACACGGTTTATCCGGTGCGAGCAGAGAATGGATGTCACTGGCTGCAAGCATCCAGGCGCCGCAACTGTTGTTACCGCCTCTGAACTGCGGCGTCGAATTGTTTTGTAGACTGCCGCCGGGGAGTTTCCCCCGTTAGCAAAGAGAGCAGGGCGTTTATTCGCCAAGCAGGGTGGAATCGCGGGTAAAACTCCCGTCCTTGAAGGACGGGAGTTTATATTTTTATCAGGGAGGAATTACAATGATACAGGTTACGCTGAAAGACGGCTCGATTCGTCAAGTGGATAAAGGCATTACCCTGGTTAAACTGGCCGAGTCAATCAGCCGCGGGTTAGCTAAGAGCGCGTTAGTCGCAAAGGTTGACGGCAGTGTCAGCGATTTGTCGCGGCCGCTTACCCAGGACGCCGCGGTCGAATTTCTGACTTTTGCCGATCCGGAAGGCAGGGACGCTTTGCGTCACAGCGCTTCCCACATCATGGCACAGGCGATTAAACGCCTGTACGGAGATGTCAAGCTGGCCATCGGTCCGGCTATCGCCAATGGCTTTTATTACGATGTCGATACCGCACACACCTTTACCCCGGAGGATCTGGATATAATTCAGGCCGAGATGGATAAAATTATAAAGGAAGATCTGACGATTGAGCGGATTGAGATCAGCCGCGATGAAGCGTTAGCGTTGTTCCGTGAACAGGGCGAAATTTATAAGGAAGAATTGATCCGTGATTTACCGGCGGATGCGGTTATCTCCTTGTATAAACAAGGCGAGTTCAGCGATTTGTGCGCCGGTCCCCATGTCGCCTCGACCGGTAAGGTTAAGGCGGTCCGGCTGCAAAGTCTGGCCGGAGCCTATTGGCGCGGCGATGTTAAAAATAAAATGCTGCAGCGGATTTACGGCACAGCGTTTGAGAAGAAAGCCGACTTGGATGAATATCTTAAAATGCTAGAGGAGGCCGCCAAACGCGATCACCGTAAATTAGGCCGTGAGCTGGATTTGTTCAGCCTGCAGGAAGAGGGCCCCGGCTTTCCCTTCTTCCACCCCAAGGGTATGGTCATACGCAATGAGCTGGAGTACTTTTGGCGCAAGCTGCATGTCAAGTTCGGCTACGAGGAGATCAAGACGCCGATTATTCTGCATCAGCGTTTATGGCAGCAATCCGGCCATTGGGATCACTATAAGGAAAATATGTATTTTACCACGATTGACGGCGAGGGTTATGCTGTCAAACCAATGAATTGTCCGGGCAGTATTTTGGTCTATCGGACGCAGCATCACAGTTATCGTGATTTGCCGCTGCGTACGGCGGAACTGGGTCAAGTGCACCGCCATGAGATTTCCGGCGCCCTGCACGGATTGATGCGGGTAAGAAGCTTTACCCAGGACGATGCCCATATTTTTATGCTGCCGTCACAGATCAAGCAGGAGATTCAGCAGGTTATTGACCTGTTCGACACCGTCTATGGCGTTTTCGGCTTGTCGTATCATGCGGAGCTGAGTACGAAGCCGGACAAGGCAATGGGCTCGGCTGAAATGTGGGAGGTTGCCACCGGTGCCCTGCGGGACGCGCTTGAGGCCCGGGGCATGAATTATAAAGTCAATGAAGGCGATGGCGCTTTTTACGGCCCGAAAATAGACTTCCATCTGCGGGATTCGATTGGCCGTACCTGGCAATGCGGTACGATTCAGCTGGATATGCAGATGCCGGAAAAATTTGACCTGAACTATATTGGCGAAGATGGTCAAAAGCATCGGCCGGTCATGATTCACCGTGTTGTGTACGGCAGTATTGAACGGTTTATCGGCATCCTGATTGAACATTTTGCCGGTGCATTCCCGGCTTGGCTGGCACCGGTACAGGTGCGGCTGCTGCCGCTGACCGACCGGCATCTGGATTATGCGGAAAAGCTGGCCGCTAGCATGCGGGAGCGGGAGATCCGGGTAGAGGTCGATTCCCGCAACGAGAAGATCGGCTATAAGATCCGTGAAGGGCAGATGCAGAAAATCCCGTATTTATTGGTTGTTGGCGACAAGGAAGCGGAAAGCGGTACGGTTGCTGTGCGGAAGCGCGGCATTGGTGATTTGGGAACAAAAGCGGCAGCGCAGTTTATTGATGAGCTGCTTGCTGAAATTGCCGCTAAAAAACAGTAACAGCTCTTGCTTTTTCTGGTGAATAGTGATAAACTATCATAGTACTAAATCCTATCTTAAGCAGAAGCCACTCGCTTCTCACCTTACAGCGCCGTTGGGCTGTTGGTAAGGTCAGCCGGATGTCTCATTGGTAATGATGAGCGTTTTAGCGGGTGGTTAATGCCGCCCGCTTTTGTTTTTAAAATTTATGGAGGTGACAAGCAATTAGCAAGGAGACGTTAAAGGTTAACGAGGAAATTCGCGCCAGAGAAGTTCGCGTGGTCAGCGCAGCGAATGATCAATTAGGAATTATGTCTTTACGTGATGCTCTCCGGTTAGCGGGAGAGCAGATGCTCGATTTGGTGGAAGTGGCTCCGACCGCCAAACCGCCGGTTTGCCGGATTATGGATTTTGGCAAGTTCCGTTTTGAGCAGCAAAAACGCGACAAAGAGACAAAGAAGCGGCAAAAGATCGTTACGCTCAAGGAAGTTAAGCTGCGGCCCAATATTGAGGATCATGACTATTTTGTCAAATTGAAGAATGCGCAGCGTTTTCTCGCAGACGGCGATAAGGTAAAGGTGACGATTATGTTCCGCGGCCGTGAGCTTTCGCATCCCGAATTGGGACGGCAGGTACTAACGCGAATGGCGGCGGAATTGAAAGACCTTGTTATACTGGAACGCGAACCCAAGCTGGAAGGTAAAAATATGATTATGATTCTGGCTCCCAAAGCGCCCCCGCAACAACCGCAGCAACAGCCTCAACAGCCTCAACCCGCAAAATAAAGGAGGACCCATCGATGCCAAAAATTAAGACTCGCAGAAGCGCCGCCAAGCGGTTTTCTAAAACTGCTTCCGGCCAATTCAAGCATGCTCATTCCTTCCGCAGCCACATTCTTGAAAAGAAGTCGCCTGCCCGCAAGCGCGGCTTGCGCAAAGCGGCGCTGGTTTCCAAGTCTGATCATGAACGCGTAGTAAAGATGCTGCCATACGCTTAAGCGTACTTGCGATAGTTAAACACAATTAGGAGGTTATACCATGCCGAGAGTAAAAAAAGGCGTGACTGCCCATAGACGCCATAAAAAGATTTTGAAGCTAGCCAAAGGGTACCGGGGCGCAAGGCACCGCCTGTTTAAGAAAGCCAACGAGTCGGTTATGCACTCGCTGTCCTACGCGCTGCGGGATCGCCGCGCCAATAAGCGCAACTTCCGCAAGCTGTGGATTGCCCGTATTAATGCCGCTGCCCGTATCAATGATATTTCCTACAGCCAGTTTATGAATGGCCTGCATAAAGCGGGAATTACGATCAACCGCAAGATGCTTGCCGATATGGCTATTAACGATATGGCCGCTTTTACGCAATTGGTTACCGCTGCCAAGCAGCAGCTGCAAAAGTAAAAAGAAGATCCTCCGCAAACGGAGGATCTTCTTTTTACTTTTGCATGACCGGCCGGCTTTGAAAAAGACGTAATTGTTAAAGTTTTTTGATAATTGGCAGGTTTTTTTTTGCCGGCGGCGAATAGGGTAATCATGAGAAAATGGGTTAAGTAAGCACCCATAATTTATAACAAGGAGGAGATTGCCATGGCTTTGGTCACCTTAGCGGATATTCTGAAAGATGCCAGGAAGCGCAATTACGCAGTCGGCGGCTTCAACGTTTTTAACTTCGAAACGCTGGGAGCGGTGGTGGAAGTTGCCGAGGAACTAAAAACACCGCTGGTACTTGGCATCGCAGAACGTTTATTCAAGTTTGCCGATGTGGATACGCTGGCTGCGGCGATGCTGAAAGCCGCGCAAAAATCCAGCGTTCCGATTGCCCTGCATCTGGATCATGGCCATACCTACGAGGGATTGATGAAAGCGATTCGCTGGGGTTTTACTTCCGTAATGTATGATGGTTCCGCTTTGCCGCTGGAGGAAAATATAAAACGTACAAAGGATATTACGCGTATAGCCCATTCTCTTGGCCTGTCAGTGGAAGGAGAATTGGGCTATATTGGTTGTCTGGAGGGTATTGCGCCTTCGGCCAGCGCTGTTTCCAAGCCGGAATTAGCGGCCGAATATGTTCAGAAAACGAAAATTGATGCCTTGGCGGTTGGTATTGGCCATAATCATGGCAATGGTAAAACGCCGGCATTGAATTATACGAAACTGGAAGAATTGCACAAAGCCGTTCATGTACCGCTGGTTATGCATGGCGGTTCCCGCATGCAGCGGGAAGAATACCGGCGGGTGATTGATGCCGGCATCGCAAAAATTAATATTGCGACAGATATGTCGATGGCGGCTGCAGAAACGCTGAAAAGCGAACTTGCAAAAAATCCGGCATCGAATTATATTTCCTTGATGACGGTGGTGAAAAAGGGAGTTAAGGATTCGGTACGGAAATATATGCTGTCGTTTGACTGCATCTCCAAGGCTCTTTAATCGGTAATTAAATAAGCCTGACGCCGCAAGCGGCGCCAGGCTTATTTAATTAGAGAAGCCCATCCGCGTGTCCCCCGCAAGGGAGATGCCGCCAACACTAAGGCGTTAAAGTACCAAGCTCTGCGCAATGGCCTTGTGATCCGCTGGCGCGCGTACCCTTGTACCCGCGCGCGGCCGGGCTCCCCAGAACGCTCGGGCTTTCTGAACGGCCTGATAATAAAAGCTAACCTGAAGCCGGATGCCGACGCCATGGCCGGCTGATTTCCGCTCCAGGGAAGCACAGGCTATGGCGATTGTATATGTGGGCTTGTTACAGGATTGGCGGTATACTATAATGATGTTTATACAGTCTGGAAACCTGGCAGCCCCGCTGCCGGTCTTGGAGGAGAAAGATGGCGGAAACAATTAGAAGCCCGCAGAACCCGGCGGTTAAGCTGGCGGTGGCGTTAAAGCAGAAAAAGCGTCGTGACGAGCTGGGGTTATTTATGGTTGAGGGTGTCAGGCTTTGTGAAGAATTGCTGGCGTCAGGCTGGGATCTTGAACTGGGGCTTTATACAGAGTCTGCCGCCGCTCAGCCGCGGGCGGCGGCGACAATTGCGGCTGCCGCCCGTCGCTGCCGGATGCTGCCGGTTTCCGATGCGGTTCTGGCAAAAGCGGCTGAGACGGAGAATCCACAAGGGGTTCTGCTGATAGCCCGGCAAGCCGCCGGTGGTTTAAGCCGGCTGCTGGAAACGGCAGGCGGCCTGATCGTCATTATTGACGGCGTTCAGGATCCGGGAAATATGGGAACGCTTTTGCGTACGGCAGATGCAGCGGGGGCGGATGGCGTCATTGTTCTTGCCGGGGCGGCGGATCCTTTTTGCGGTAAAGCGCTTCGCGCTAGCATGGGGTCGGTTTTCCATCTGCCGCTGGTAACTTCTGTAGGGACTGACGAATGTATCGCCGGATTGCGACAGCGGCGAATTCGCCTGGCGGCAACGGCGCTGGAGGGAGCGGTATGCTATCTGGAGGCTGATTTAACCGGTCCGCTGGCAGTCGCATTCGGCAATGAGGGAAACGGTGTCAGCCAGGCACTTTTAGCGCAAGCCGAGCTGAAAATTTGCATTCCAATTTATGGGCAGGCGGAGTCACTGAATGTGGCAGCCGCAGCCGCCGTTATTTTGTATGAGGCGGTCAGGCGGCGCCAGGCCTGAGCATTCTTGTAATTTAGCCGGCGGTATGCTATACTAACACTGACAATGAAATGCAGACTTGTGAGCAGAGGAGTGGTCTCACGTGCTTACTGCCGATTTCGTTTGGAGGTTGTTTGAAGCAACAGGATCTGTTGCGCTGTATTTATTATATCGTCGAATGACGACGCAATAAGAAGTGAGCGATGAGGGAGAGAGTAAGTCAACCGCTGCTTGACAGGGAAGAACCGTCGTGGACTGGAAGCGGTTCTATGACAGATTGACTGAAGTTCACTCTGGAGCGGCCAGGCTGAAGCAGATGTGTAGGTTTGGCGCAATCCCGGCGTTATCGGGACAGAGGCGATCAGCGCTGGCTGGCGCAAAATGGGTGGTACCGCGGGAGTTGGACTTTCGCCCCTAAGGGGGTTGAAAGTCTTTTTTGTTTGAAAAATGATGAATAAAGGTGGAGGTATAGCATGAGACAACAATTGGCGGCAATACGCGAAGCGGCACTGGCGGAATTCGCGCAGACGGATAGTTTGGACAGCCTGAACGAATTCCGGGTCAAATATTTGGGCAAAAAAGGCAGCCTGACGGCGGTGCTGCGGGGAATGGGCTCCTTAAGCGCTGAAGAGCGGCCGCAAATCGGACAACTGGTTAATGACATCCGGGCTGAACTGGAGGCCTTAATCGGTAGTCGGACGGCAGCGCTGAAAGCTGCGGCGCTTGACGCCCGGCTGGCTTCTGAGCGGATTGATGTCACCCTGCCAGGGCGGCGACGCCGGATCGGCCATACCCATCCACTGACGCTGACATTAAACCGGATCAAATCAATCTTTATGCGCATGGGCTTTGAAATTGCCGACGGCCCGGAAGTCGAAAGCGATTATTATAGCTTTGAGGCGCTTAATTTGCCGAAAGATCACCCGGCGCGAGACATGCAGGATACCTTTTATATTACAGAAGACCTTTTGCTGCGGCCGCATACTTCGCCGGTTCAGGTGAGGACGATGCAGGCGGCGGAGCCGAATCAGCCTGTGCGGGTTATTGCTCCCGGTAAAGTTTATCGCCGTGATTACGACGCTACTCATTCCCCCATGTTTCACCAGGTCGAGGGTCTGGTTGTCGACAAGGGAATCCGGTTTTCCGATCTCAAGGGGACCTTGCAGCTGTTTGCGCGTGAAATATTTGGATCTGATGTCAATATCCGGCTGCGCCCCAGCTTTTTTCCATTTACTGAGCCGAGCGCCGAAGTCGACGTCTCTTGTGTGATCTGCCGCGGCAAAGGCTGCCGTGTCTGTAAGGGAACGGGCTGGCTGGAGATATTAGGATCGGGCATGGTGCATCCGCGCGTGCTGGAAATGAGCGGCTTTGACCCGGAGCGGGTAAGTGGATTTGCGTTTGGTATGGGGGTTGAGCGGATCGCCATGCTGGTATACGGAATTGACGATCTGCGTCTGTTTTTTGATAATGACAGCCGGTTCCTGCGGCAATTTTAGGGGGGGATAAAAATGAAAGCATCATATAATTGGTTGAAAGAGTATGTTGATTTTGAGCTTTCGCCGGAGATGCTGGCTGACCGGCTAACAATGGCCGGTGTTCCGGTGGAGACGATAAGTGATTTGGGAGCCCAGCTTGATCAGGTGGTCACTGGCAAGCTGCTGTCGGTAGTTGTACACCCCAACGCCGATAAGCTGTTTGTCTGCAAAGTGGATGTCGGTGCTGTACCGGTAACGATCGTGACCGGTGCAACCAACGTCGAAACCGGTCAAATTGTTCCGGTCGCTCTGCCCGGAGCCAAGCTGCCGGGCGGCAAAGAAATTCAGGAGGCGCCCTTGCGCGGGATTTTGTCGCACGGCATGTTGTGTTCGGCCGCGGAACTGGGGATCGATGCCAAGCTGCTTTCCGCTGAAGCGCGTGAGGGCATTTTTATCCTGCCGCCGGATACTTCTGTCGGTCAGGATATCCGTCAGGTTCTAGGACTGGATGATTTTGTCCTCGAATTTGAACTGACGGCAAACCGGGCTGACTGCTTCTGCATGCTGGGATTGGCGCGGGAGATTGCTGTACTTACCGCGGCTGGGTTGAAAAAACCAATGTTGAATTTGCGTGAGACAGGCAGTGAGCGGACCACCGAGCTCATTTCAATATCAATTGCGGAGCCTGAACTGTGTTCCCGCTTTACCGGCAGAGTGCTGCAGAATGTCCGGGTTTTCCCCTCGCCCGCCTGGATGCAGCAGCGATTGCGTGCCGCCGGCATGCGGCCAATTAACAATGTGGTTGATGTAACCAATTATGTTATGCTGGAATTGGGGCAGCCGATGCATGCCTATGACTATGATTTACTTGCTAAGCGCAGTCTGGTGGTCCGGCGGGCGCAGCCTGGCGAAAAGCTGACGACGCTGGATGGCGTTAAACGGGATTTGACCCCGGAGATGCTGGTGATCGCCGATGCGGTACAGGCTGTTGGCATTGCCGGCGTAATGGGTGGACTGGTTACCGAGGTCACCTCATCTACTCATACGGTACTCCTGGAGGCGGCCGCTTTTCATGCTGCCAGTATTCGGCGCACTGCCCGCGCCCTGGGCTTGCGCTCAGAGGCATCCGGACGGTTCGAACGCGGTGTCGATGTCGCCAATGTCGTACAGGCGCTTGATCGTGCTGCCAAGCTGTTGGAGGATATGGGGGCTTGCACGGTTTGCCCGACAGTCGCTGATGTCTATCCGCGGATGGCGTTTCCGCGGCAGCTGGAGTTTTCCCCGCAATGGATTAATTCCTACTTAGGAACTGAAATTGCCAGGGATCGAATGGTTGATATTCTTGACCGCCTGGAGTTTCAGACGGAAGACTGCGGCGACAGCGTGCGGGTAACGGTTCCCTCCTGGCGTGCCGATGTTGCCCGGCCGGCTGATATCAGCGAAGAAATTGCCCGGATTGTCGGCTTTGACGCGATTAAAGCAACCACTCCGTTTGGCATGATGGAGCAGGGCCGCCAAAGCTACCGGCAGACTATTCGCGACCGGGTGCAGGAATTAATGGCGGCGATGGGTTTTGACGAAATGATCTCTCTCAGCTTTATGCATCCGGCGACACTGGACAAGTTGAATGTGGCTGCCGACAGTGAGCTGCGCCGGGCGATTCCGGTACTCAATCCGATTACCGATGAATTTCCGGTGCTGCGGACAACCCTGCTAGGAGGATTGCTGCAGGCCGTAGCCTTGAATCTGTCGCGCAAAAATGAGAATTTGCAGCTCTATGAGCTGGGGGCAGTATACCTGCCGTCAGAGCTGCCTTTGACCGAATTGCCGCAGGAGCCGCTGCAGCTTGCTGCCGTGATGCTGGGCCGCAGGGAAAACGAAGGCTGGTGCCAGCTGGCAGAGCCAGTCGACTTCTTTGATGCCAAAGGCGCGGTGGAGCAGCTTTTATTTAGTCTGGGAATTGCCTGCGGCGTCGCCGGCGGGGAGCATTATGCCATGCATCCCGGTAAAACCGCGATTTTTTCCTGCAACGGGCAAGTGGTGGCGACCGTCGGGGAACTGCATCCGCAGGTGCTTGAGGCCTATGGATTCAATCGCAAGCTGTATGTCCTTGAACTCGATATGGAAGCCGTGGCGGCGAACGCTTCGCTAATTGGCTCCTACCGTTCTCTGCCGAGATTTCCCGCAATCAGTCGCGACCTTGCTGTCGTGCTTGATGCCGGGATTGGCGCTGAGCGTGTGGAAACGGAGATCCTGGCGAGCGGCGGACCATTGCTGCAGGAAGTACGGCTGTTTGATGTGTATACCGGCGAACAGGTGCCTGCCGGCATGCGCAGCCTTGCCTTTACCCTGACCTTCCGGGCTGCCGACCGGACGCTGACCGACGAGGAAGTAGAAGGCTATAACAAGACGATTGTCGACAGACTGGCAAGCGAATTGTCGGCAAAATTACGGCTGGTGTAGTTCGACTGCGCGGCAGGATTTCGACAAACCTGCATGGAAATAGTATGTCTATAAGAGTGCGCGGGGGATTAGATGATGGATGAGCGGCAGACGCGGGTAACGGTGGAGTTTCTCGGCGAGCAATATCCGGTTAGAGGGGATGCGGACGCTGAGCGCATCATGCGGGTTGCCGGCTGGCTGAATGAGCGAATGAAAAAAACAGCGCAGTCGAATTCCCGCCTGTCCTCGCGCCAAGTGGCTATTATAACCGCGATGAATCTGGCCGATGACTACCTCAAACTGGAGGCGGATTATCATAAGCTGCTGGAGATGGTAAAGCTTCATACCCGTTAAACAGCCTGTGTAGCCGGGCTTTTGCCGGTAAGCCGCGGAATAGCGTTTCCGTTGCCGGTCAATACTAGTACTGCGTCAACGTTAATCCTGTCAGAAGTGAGGCTGGGGGTTAGCGTTGACGTACTACTGGCCATACCTATGGTACGGCATCGGGAGGCACAGACGGTGTTTGAGTATGGCAATGCGGGACTGGTCCTGCTGCGGCTGGTTATGATTCTTGCGGCGGCGCTGATTGTTGTCCGGATGATGGGAAATCGGACTGTCGGCCAGTTGTCGCCGTTTGATTTTGTTCTGATGGTGGGTATTGGCGATATTGTTGTAACCGTGGCGCTGGAAACGGATAAAAGCCTGCTGCCCGGGCTTGAGGCCCTGCTTGGATTGTTGTTGCTGCAGCAGCTGTTAGGCTGGCTTGCCTTAAAAAGCACGACCTTGCGCAAATGGGTGGAAGGTGTTCCCATCGAATTAATTGAAGATGGGCGAATTTTAGCCGATAATTTTACCAGAACTCATTTGAATTATGATGATTTGCGCCAGGAATTGCACAAGCAAGGCATGGATTTGTCAAATCTAAAGGATATTAAGCTAGCCAGACTGGAGAGCTGCGGCGAGCTTACCATCATTAGGACGCGGGAAACAGAGCCGTTGACCAGAGGTGATTTTGAAGCCTATTGGAATTCGATTGCGGAAAACCCTCTTAGTCCCCAGGGACAGAGGTGGGTCCGAATTGAACAGGCGCTTGAGGATATCCGGTATATTGCTGACGCGTTACAAAGGCAATCGGCGGTTGCTCGCAACGAAGCGGCAGCGCCGCCTGCGGATGAGCGGAAATAAGCCGGCAGCAGGGAGTGCCCTGCTGCCGCTGGTTTCAAAGAAAGTGTGTGATTATGCGGGTACTATTGATTTTTATCGACGGCTTTGGCATAGGTGCCTGCGATCCGGCGATAAATCCTATGGTGCGTTTTCCGGGACGGTTTTTTCCGGCTCTGCTGGGAGTTCCGCTCAGCCGCGCGGCAGCAAAATTGCGGCGTGACCGGCTGTATTTCAGCGCGATTGACGCTGTTTTAGGGGTTGACGGATTGCCGCAGAGCGCTACCGGGCAAACCAGTCTGTTTACCGGTGTTAATGCGCCGCAGCGGCTGGGACGGCATATTCAGGCTTTTCCCGGGCCGCAGCTTAAGGCGATTATTGAGGCTGAAGGCCTGATGCGGCTGCTGAAAGCGGAAGGATACGACATTACTTCCGCCAATATGTATACGCCGGATTACATGGCGTTAGTCGCGGCCCGCAAGCGCCGGCATTCAGCGACCACGCTGCTGCTGCTGGCCGCTGGCTGCCGCTTGCGGGATTTAGACGACCTGCTTGCAGGCAGAGCGGTTTATCAGGATATTACCAATCATAGCTTGACAGAGGTCGGCATTGCTGCGCCGGTTGTCAGTGCGGCTGAAGCCGGACGGCGCTTAGCGGCAATTGCCGGTGGGCATCATTTTACGTTGTTTGAATATTTTCAGACAGATCGCTGGGGGCATAAGCGGGATTGGGAACAAGCGCAAGCAGTGCTCGAAACGCTGGATGCGTTTCTCTGCTCGGTCTATCAAGCGGCGGCTGATGATTTATTGGTGATTCTTACTAGTGATCATGGCAATTTTGAAGATTTCAGCGTGAAGACACACACGCTGAATCCGGTCCCCTGCCTGATTTTTGGCCCACAGGCCGCTGCTGTTGGGGATGCGGTGACTGATCTGACTGATTTTGCGCCAGCGATACTGGCTTATATTCGGGGAGGAGGCGCTTGATGAACCGTGTAAACAGGAAAGTGGAATTGTTAGCGCCAGCCGGCAGTATCGAAGCGGCGACCGCCGCCATTGAGGCGGGAGCTAATGCGATTTATCTGGGCGGCAAGCTGTTTGGCGCCCGGCACTATGCGCCTAATTTTGATGACGCGGCGTTGGCCGAAGTTGTCCGCTATGCGCATATTCGTGGCGTTTATGTTTATATAACTGTAAATACACTGGTTGATAACAGCGAGGTGCCGGCGCTGGTTGCTTACTTGCGCTTTCTCTATGAAATCGGTGTTGACGCGATTTTGGTGCAGGATTTTGGCGTGGCGGCAATCGCCGCGAAGGCGGTTCCGCAGCTGCCGCTGCATGCCAGCACGCAAATGACGATTCACAATCTGGCGGGCGTGGAGTTTCTGGCGCGTTTAGGCTTCAGCCGCGCTGTTCTGGCGCGGGAAACATCGCTTGACGATATTCGTTATATCTGCCGGCATTCTCCGATTGAGATCGAAACGTTTATGCATGGCGCGCTATGTATCTGCTATTCGGGACAATGTCTGATGAGCAGCATGATCGGCGGCCGCAGCGGTAACCGGGGCCAGTGCGCCCAGCCCTGCCGCCTGCCTTACTCGCTGATAGGCGATGAGGGTGATCTGCTCAGTCCGGAAGCGGCCGGTGAATATCTGCTGAGCCCGAAGGACCTTTGTACAATCGACCTGCTGCCGCAGCTAATTGAAGCGGGTATAGCATCGTTTAAACTGGAAGGGCGAATGAAACGTCCGGAATATGTCGCCATTGTTGCCGATACCTACCGGCAGGCAATTGACAACTGTCTAAAATCGGCTGATTTTATTCCCCAACCCGGGGCTGTGAGAGACCTGGCGCAAAGTTTTAACCGGGGCTTTACGCATGCCTACCTTTTGCAGCCGGAGGGAGCCGCGATGATGAGTGACCGGCGTCCCAATAACCGGGGGGTCTATATCGGCAGGGTCAGCGGTTATGACGGCAGGGAAAAACGGGCGACGATCCGGCTGGAAGCGGAACTGGCTGTAGGCGATATTATCGAGTGCTGGGTTAAAGTCGGCGGCAGGGTCAATATTACTGTAACCGCCCTTTGGCTTAACGGCACGCAGGTTGACACTGCAGACGCGGGCAGTGAAGTGGCGTTGCCGGTGCCAAATCCCGTAAAGCTTCACGACCGGGTGTTTAAGACCTTCGATATGCGTCTGACGGCCAGAGCCAGATCGTTTTTTGCCTCAGGGGAGAGTCGGCGCAAACTGGCGGTCGATGCCTTTGTCACGGTTCGCAAAGGCCAGCCGCTGGTTGTAGGCTTGCGCGATGCGGACGGATTTTGTGGCCAGGCTGCTACCGGCTTTATTGCCGAGTCTGCCCGTAATAGGCCGTTGGAGGAGGAGGCTGTTGCCAAACAAGTGAGCCGCCTGGGAAACACTGCTTTCGCGCTGCGCAACCTGACCGCAGACATCGAGCCCGGGATTATGGTCCCGGTCAGTGAGATCAATGATGCCCGGCGACGGGCGGTCGAGGCGCTTGAGCAGGCAAGGCTGGAGGCGTTTAAGCGGCCGCCGCTGCCGGTCAGTGGGGATTGCTTTCTGTCTGAACGTGTGAGTGGCAGCGGTGATCGGCAGAAGCCGTCGCTTGTCGTCAATGTCGATAGCCTGGCAACTGTTATGACAGCGCTGCGGCAAGGCGCGGATTGCGTGCTGTTTGGCGGCGAGACCTATTCGCACCGCCCGTTGACAGCAGACGATTACCGTCAGGCTGCGCTTGCTGTGCGTGAGTATGGCCGGCAATTGATACTGGCAACGCCGCGAATTGTTAAAGAATGGCAAATTCCGGCATTGCGGCAACTTTTGGCAGTATTTGCTGAGCTCAAGCCGGATGCAATTGCCGTCGCCAATCCCGGGACGATCGAGCTATGCCGGCAAATAACTGATTTGCCGCTGGTGGCTGATTTTCCCCTTAATATTTTTAACTCGGCCGCTGTTGCGTTTTTTTCAGACCAGGGTTTTGCCGGTTTAACCTTATCACCGGAACTAACCTTTTTGCAGATTGGAAATATAAGGGAAAGAACTGCGGCGAACCTGGAGTGCCTGGTGCATGGCCGGGTGCCATTGATGATTTCCGAGCATTGTATTGTAGGCAGCCGGCTAGGCGGCAGGGTTTGCGGTGAATGTCAGTCAGCCTGTCGGCAGCGCCGCCATTGGCTGCGGGACCGGAAAGGCGAGCGATTTCCGGTTGTGTCCGATCAATTTGGCCGGATGCACATTTTGAATGCTAAAGAACTCAGTATGCTGCCGCATGTAGCTCAGCTTATCAGCCTTGGTGTCAACCGTCTGCGCGTTGAGGCCAAGGCGGAAGAGCCGGTGCGGCTGGGGCGGATCGTTGGGTTATACCGCCGCCTGATCGACAGCGGAACTGAGCCTGGCGGCGAATTGCTCGAGCAAATCAGCGCGTTGGAACATGAACATATTACCCGCGGCCATTATTTCCGCGGGGTGTTAAAAGAGTAGGTGAGTCAGATATGGAAGCTGCTGTGCTGGGAACTCTTGAATATGATAAAATCCGAGACATGCTGGCAGCCCGGACGGGATCGCAACTTGGCCGCGAACTGGCAGAGGCGCTTTTGCCGGCAAATGATCCGGAGGTGGTCAGGCAGCGGCTGGATGAGACGGAAGAGGCCGTACGCCTGCTGACAACTGAGGCAGCCGTTCCAGTGAGTGGAGGCCGCGATATCCGCGCGCAACTGAAACGAGTTAGCATTGGCGGTATTCTGGAGCCGTTTGAAATTCAAATGGTCGGTTCGGTTCTTTATGCGTCGCGCCGGATCCGGACATTCTTTGCCGGCTTGCAGAAACCGTACTTCCTGTTAAATCAAGAGGTCTCGCAGCTTGTCGTTTTAAGAAGCCTGGAGAGTGAAATCGAGCATGCCATCAGTGAAAGCGGTGAAGTGCAGGATGAGGCATCCCCTGAACTGATGCGGCTGCGGCGGGCGATACGTCTAGGGCAGCAACGGGTGCGGGAGAAGCTGGAAAGTATCCTGCGGTCGGCGGAATACCAAAAATATTTTCAGGAAACGCTGGTGACAATCCGGGGGGACCGGTATGTAATTCCGGTCAAGCAGGAATACCGTCAGCAATTTCCCGGAATTATTCATGACCAGTCTTCAAGCGGTGCAACTGTATTTATCGAGCCAATGGCGGTTGTGACGCTGAATAATGAACTTAAACAGGCGCAGGCTGCCGAGCGGGTGGAAGTTGAACGAATCCTGCAAATACTGAGTGCGCAAATTGCCCGCTCAGCGGCAGAGCTTCAACTAAATTGCGAGGTGCTGGCCAGGTTAGATTTGATTTTTGCCAAAAGCAAACTGGCTTTGGATATGAACGCGCACTGTCCGCAGATCAATGAATCAGGCTGGGTCAATCTGCGTCTGGCAAGACATCCGCTAATTGATGCCAGCATCGTTGTTCCGATTGAGATTCACATTGGCCAGTTATTTAATACACTGCTGATAACCGGTCCCAATACAGGCGGCAAAACGGTGGCTCTCAAGACAGTGGGACTCTTTGCGCTGATGACGCAGGCCGGATTGTTCATTCCAGCGGCAGAGGATGCGCAAATGCCGGTATTTCGGGGGATTTATGCCGATATTGGCGATGATCAGAGTATCGAGCAAAGTCTAAGTACATTCTCCTCTCACATGACCAATCTGGTACGGATCATCCGGTGCGTGCAGCCGGGGGATTTAGTGCTGCTTGATGAAATCGGCATTGGCACTGATCCTGACGAAGGAGCCACACTGGCGATGGCGGTTCTGGAACATTTGCATGCTTTGGGCGCACGAACGATTGCCACAACCCATTTTAGCGAATTAAAAACCTTTGCCTATACGCGAGCCGGTATCGAAAATGCCAGCGTGGAATTTGACCATCAGACGCTGCGACCGACCTACCGTCTGTTAATTGGCATACCGGGCAGCAGTAACGCTTTTCAGATCAGCCGGCGGCTGGGGCTGCCGGCAGCCATTATTGAGCGGGCCGGACAATTGCTGAACAAAGAGCATGGTGAATTTGAGCAGGTATTACAGGCTTTGGAGGAAGAGAAGCGGGAGTATCAGCGCCGCAATCATGCGGCAGGACAAGTGGCGATCCAGGCGCAGGAGCTGCGGCAGACGCTGGAAGAAGAGCGTGAAGCACTGTCTGCTCGCAAAGCGGATATTATTAATAAAGCCAAAGCGGATGCGGCGGAACTTGTCCGCCAGGCACGGCGCGAGGCGGACGAAATTATTGAGCAGTTGAAATCGCAATGGCATGCCGCCAGCGATAAAGAGCGTAGCGCTGCAATTGCCAATGCAAAACAAAGACTGAAAGCCGCAATGGGCGATCTGGGCAGCCGGGAAGACACCCGGGCCGCTTTGCCGCCGGTAACGGCGGCATCACTGGCGCCGGGAACGCCGGTTTGGGTAATCTCTTTACAGCAGCAGGGAACCGTTATCTCCGTGACCGGCGATTCAGTACTGGTGCAGCTGGGGATTTTGAAAATGAGCGTTCCGGTCGGCGATTGCCGGCTGATCAAAGCAGCGCCGGCAGAGAAAAAGGCCGTCCGAACCGGCTCTGTTCATTTCGCCAAGGCACAGTCGGCTGTGCGTGAAATTGATATCCGGGGCGTTACCGTCGAAGAGGGTGAGGGTATCCTGGACAAATTTCTTGATGATGCAGTTATGGCGGGATTAACTGATGTGCTGATTATTCATGGCAAGGGAACAGGTGCGTTAAAGAAAGGAATTCGCGCTTACTTAAAGCAGCATCAACACGTAAAAGAAGCCCGTATTGCTGATTTGAACGAGGGCGGTGACGGCGCTACGGCCGTAAAGCTGAGATAATGCGGGCAGACAAGATCAAAGGCAGCTTCTAACTAAAAAGTCAGCCTCTAGAGGCTGACTTTTTAGTTAGAAGCTGGATTTCCAATTCAAATAGCGGCTGTTAGCCGTTTTTTTTTCTGCCGGATTTGATGCAAAAGGCGGCGCTTCTTCAGCTTCCGGCATGACTGGAAGCGCCGCGGGCTCCCCCTTTGCATCGCTCTTATCCTGTTTGGCATGATCGTTTTTTTCACCGCCACCCATGCTGTTAAGCAGCCCCAGGACAGTGGCGATGGTTGTCGGATTCAGTTTAGATTTCATTTGAGGGCTGTTGAGCAATGGCAGCAGCGACAGCAATGCATCTGATGACGCCCCGGCGGTGCCGTCTCCTTTAGTCAAGTCGGTCAGCAGTTTTCCTAATCCGCCTGCAGTTGATGGCGCTGCAGCTACAGATCCCGTATTGCCATTGCGCTGTAGAATTGAGATTAAACAGAATAAAGCCAGGATATTGATTAAGGTTGCATGGCCGCCATCGCTAACTAGCTTCTCCGTTATGCGCAGCAGTGAATTCCATAAAGAGCCGGATGTATCGGCAGTGTCAGTCGCCATCTATTTTTCCTCCTTAGAATAGTCCCGGAATTTTTGGCAGGTTCAATTCGCCTGCCAGTTTATCCATGGCGGATTTATGCATTTCCTTTGATTGGAAAAATCCGTTATTAATGGTTGTAATCAGCAGATCCTGCAGCAAAGTGGCGGATTCAGGCGTCAAGTACTTTGGATTAATTTCCAAAGCGATAATTTCCTGTTGTCCATTTAGCGTCGCTCTTACCACGTCGCTGCCGGATACCTCAATGAGCTCCTGTTTCAGCTGCTCTTCCATATTAGCGACATTTTGCTGCAGGCGTTTGACCATTTCCATTACGTTTCCAACTTGCTCCAACACAATGATTCCTCCTTTGGTCTTTAGACTACTAACTCGTTTTAACCGTCGTCAAACTTAAACCAGAACACTAGCTGCCGCGGTGCTGTTTACGGGGCTTGCGCTTTTCCGGCGTGATTCCCCGCCTGCTTATACTGCCAATTCAGCACGCTTGTTTCAACGGCAGTTCCCTAAGGTTTTGCGATTAGGGATTCCCTTTTTAAACCGGTTTCATATATTACCTATAGAGAACCACCTTGAAGGGGGGAGAACTATGCGCCTGCGAAAATGGCGGCTTCGCGGTTTTAGACCGCAGACGGATCCGGCACCGGCAGTTTCGTCTGAACCGGAATCCATAAAAACAGCGGAACCGGTCGGACCTGATCCGATGTCCGGACTACTGAGAAAAGTGATCAACAATCCCGAATTTCCTGTGCAGTTAATGATGGTCATGCTGACAATGTCATCAGGCAACATCCGGATGGATCGCAGAATTGACTCCATGAATACCACTATTGATACGGTTCGCAATGTCACCAATCTGTTGACCAATACGATGCAATCGCTCAAAAGCGCAGCTGAAGCGCCAAAACAAATTCGCCGCATGTTGCAATAAGCGGTAGGGACTGTAACACTTTCCTTCGCACATCCATATATTGAACTAGAAAGGTGAATGGCGCTCACGTGTATGCGGCACGCCTTTATGAATATACCTTGAAGGAGGTAGTGAGCAGTGTCAAGATGGGGTGGCTTTGGCGGCGGCTCTGGCGTAGTCTGGATCATCATTATCATTTTACTATTATTCTTCTTTGAAGATGGTGACACTGGACTCTGAGTGGAGCTAAACCGGGTAAAAAGCTGGCGAGCCCGCTGAACGCGGCCGCCGCATTGAGCAGTAGCTATGAAGGAGGTAGGCAACGATGGCAAGAGGGTGCGGCTTTGGCGGATTTAATGGGGTTTGGATTATCATCATTATCATCCTGTTGCTCTTCTTTGTGGAAGAGGATACGAGCTGCTAATCTGTCTGCTAGGTTACTTAGTACTGCGCCAATCCTGAAACCGCAAACTGGCGATGAGGCAGTTTTTCATCAGACCGGACAAAGACAAGGCATAGTGGTATATGCCAATGCTGTCAATGCCGTTTAACGGCAAAATTGGCCGTCTGTAATTGCCTTTTTCAGGGTGGTGCAGTACTCGTAGCTTATCGGCCTTAATCAGGAGACCAGCACTGCCTTTGACAACGAAAGGGTGCGGGGACCGCCAGTATCACAAGCTGCAGGATAAGGCAGGTACCAGGAAAGGGAACACGCCGCATTGCGTGTTCCTGTAGTGTATTTGCACTGGTATCTACGTATTCGTACCTCCCGGCAGCAGGATCATTGTTACATGTATATGCGCTTAGCGCTAAAAAAACACGCGTTTACACGCGTGTTTTTTTCAGGTTGTTGAAAAACCTTATTACCAGGCCGTTCAGAAAGCCCCAGATACTAGGCGGAC
>UQPB01000053.1 GCA_900542835.1 uncultured Pelosinus sp.
TCAATCCCCTTTCTCTGGGTTATAGCGGAATATTGCCGTGTTTCTTGGCCGGCCGTGCTTCCCGCTTCGAAGCCAGCATACTGAGAGCCGTAATAATGCGGGGGCGGGTTTCCGACGGCTCAATAATCTGATCGACGTAACCGCGTTCCGCCGCTTTGTACGGAGTCGCGAATTCGTCTACATATTGCTGGGTTTTAGCCTGGGCGTCAGGATCCTTTTTGAAAATGATATTGGCCGCGCCAGCCGGTCCCATGACCGCGATTTCCGCCGTCGGCCAGGCAAAGACCTGATCGGCACCCAAGTGCTGCGAGCACATGGCAATATAAGCGCCGCCGTAGGCTTTACGGGTAATGACCGTTACCTTAGGCACAGTCGCCTCGGAATAGGCATAGAGCATTTTGGCGCCGTGGCGGATAATGCCGCCATATTCCTGGTCTGTCCCCGGCAGGAAGCCCGGAACGTCCACCAGCGTCACCAGCGGCAGGTTAAAGGCATCGCAGGTACGGATAAAGCGGGCCGCCTTGTCCGAGGCGCTGATATCCAGGCAGCCGGCCATATAGGAGGGCTGACTGGCGATAATGCCAACCGTCTGTCCGTCAAAACGGGCAAAGCAGGTAATAACGTTTTTGCCAAAATGCTGCAGAACCTCGTAGTATTCGCCTTTATCAACAATCCTGGCGATGATATCCAGCATGTTGTAGGGCATATTGGGATTATCGGGAATCAGCGTATTCAGTTCGGCGTCGGCGCGATGCGGCGAATCACCGCTATCGACAAGCGGCGCCTCTTCCAGATTGTTGCTGGGCAGGAAGCTTAACAGGTAGCGGATCTGCCGCAGGCAGTCCTCTTCACTGTCGGCAGCGAAATGGGCGACACCGGATACGGAATTATGAGTCATAGCGCCGCCCAGTTGTTCGGCGGTTACTTCCTCCGCCGTCACCGATTTGATGACCTGCGGTCCGGTAATAAACATTTGGCTGGTATTTTTGACCATATAGATAAAGTCAGTCAAGGCCGGCGAATAAACCGCGCCGCCGGCGCATGGCCCCATGATCGCCGAAATTTGCGGTACAACCCCCGAGGCATGCGTATTGCGGAGAAAGATCTCGCCGAAGCCGGCAAGGGCGTCAACAGCCTCTTGAATGCGAGCGCCGCCGGAATCATTGATGCCGATAACCGGGGCTCCCATTTTCAGCGCCAGATCCTGCACCTTGACAATCTTGGCCGCGTGCATTTCACCTAAGGAACCGCCTTCAACCGTAAAATCCTGGGCAAATACGTAGACCAGCCGGCCGTCAATCGTGCCATAGCCGGTTACTACACCTTCGCCGGGAAGCTCCTTTTTCTCCATACCGAAATTGAAGCAGCGGTGACGGATAAACTGATCAAGCTCAACAAACGTGCCGGGATCAAGCAGCAAATCAATCCGTTCCCGCGCGGTTTTCTTGCCGGCGGCATGCTGCTTATCAATGCGTTTCTGGCCGCCGCCCTGTTTAATTGCCTGCTGCTTGGCCCGTACCTGTTCAATCTTTTGCTGTACTGTTGCCATACTGCACCTCCATAATAGGGAGCCGGCCCAACCGACCCGGCCCCCGCTTTAACCGACTAGTTGTTCGATTCCGCGAAAAATGCCTTGGTCTTTGCCTCATCCCAGCCCAGCAATTCCTTAAGAATCTCAGCCGCATGCTGTCCCAGCAGCGGTGCCGGCCGTTCGATCGAGCCGGGAGTCAGGGAGAGTTTAACCGGTACGCCAGGCATTTTCAGCTTGCCGGCCACCGGATGTTCCACTTCCACAATCATTTCGCGGGCCGCGACCTGGGGATCATTGACAATCTTGTCAACAGTGTTGATCGGGGCGCACGGCAAGCCGGCAGCCTCCAGCAGTTCCAGCCAGGCGGCAATGGTTTTTTGCTTAAACTCACCATTGAGGATCTCTGCCAGCTCATTGACGTTATTAGTCCGGTCGGCATTAGTGGCAAAACGGGGATCAGCGATCAGTTCAGGCCGTTCCAGCACATTGCAGAGTTTTTCCCACAGCCGCGCATTGCCGGCGCCAACAATCAGATAGCCGTCCTTGGCGTTGAAGGAGGAGAACGGGGTAATCGACGGATGCCGGTTGCCGAGCGGTCCGGGAACAACGCCGGAGGTCACGTAACGGGCAATCGCGTTTTCCAGAATGGCAATCTGGCAGTCCAGCATGCCGACATCAACCTTCTGGCCGAGACCGGTGCGTTCGCGGTGGTACAGAGCCACCATCGTGCCATAAGCGGTAAAGATGCCGGCAACTACGTCGCCGACGGAAGCGCCGACCCGGGTGGGATCGCCGTTTTCCGAACCGGTGATGCTCATGATGCCGCCCATCGCCTGCACGATGATATCATAAGCCGGTTTCGTTTTATAAGGGCCTGTTTGTCCAAAGCCGGAGCAGGCCACATAAATAAGCTTGGGATTGATTTCCTTCAATACATCATAACCCAAGCCGAATTTTTCCATCGTTCCCGGACGATAGTTCTCGACAACAACATCAGCCTGTTTAACCATTTCTTTAAACAGATCGCACTCAGCCTGCCGTTTGAAATTCAGTTCAATCGAACGCTTATTGCGGTTAAGGCTCATGAAGTAAGCGCTTTCTTTGCCGATAAACGGTCCGAAGGCACGCGAATCATCGCCGACTTTCGGCGGTTCAATCTTGATTACATCTGCGCCGTAATCCGCCAGCATCATGGTGGCGTAAGGACCTGCCAGCACCCGGCTGACATCCAGCACGCGAATTCCTTCTAATGATTTCATCTGACATCTCTCCTTTATTCGAACAGACTTTTAACCGCCTTTATTATAGTACGCGTCACTGGCAAGAAAAGATTTTTCGACTCAAGATACCAAAACTGACACATTTCGCGCCGTATTTCCGTTCCCGAAAAAGCAACCGCCACAGACGCAAATTGCCACCTCCGCACCCTCCCGTTTATCCGCTGTCCCCTACGTGGACTCGCCTTCCCCTTCCGGCTTCGGGAGCGCCACCCCTGAAAGATATCGCCGGACAAAATAAAGATGGAGCTGTCGTCAAACGCAATCCCCGGCGTTTGATGACAACTCCATCAAAACTATTTCCAATCAGCAAGGATTAGATTCCCATCGCCTGATTGAATTCCTTAATATAATGCTTGGCTACCGGTATATCTTCAACCGGACAACCGTCCAGCACCAGCACATAGGTGTTATTGAACCAGGGAACGATCTCCCTTACCTTGCTGATATTGACCAGATAGCTTTTATGCGTCCGTAAAAAGCCGGATCGCTCCAGGCGCTGCTGAATTTGCTTCAACGCCATATTGGAAATAAAATCGCCCTTGGTTGTACATAGCACCGCTTTTCGCTTTTGCTCCGATTTCACGAAAAAAATTTCCTCCGGCTGCAGTACCAGCAGCCGGTCGTTATGCCAGACCGGCATCCGTACCGGATCCGGCGTTTTATCAAGAAAGAATGAATCCGGTTCCGCCTCATCCCGCGTCAGCCGTTCCACCGTCAATTCCAGCCGCTCTTTGGAATAGGGCTTCAGTACATAGTCCACGGCATTCAGTTCAAACGCCTTTACGGCAAATTCGCTGAAACCGGTCGTAAATACGATTTTCGGCGGCCGGGGCAGCCGCTTGATCTTAGCGGCGATCGCCAGTCCCTCATCCGGCGTCCGCATATGCACATCCAGAAAAATGGCGTCCACTTCCTGCGAACCGGCAAGCGCATAAGCCTCTTCGCCATTCTTGCATTCGCCGACAATAACAATATTGGTAATCTCTTCAAAAATGCAGCGTAACTCCTGGCGGGCGGGAAATTCATCATCGACAATAACTACTCTAAGCGCCATACTCCAGCTCCTTCCGTTGCGGAATAATTAAAGACACTTTCGTGCCCTTGCCCTGCCCGCTGCTAATCTTGAGTCCGTAATCCGGCCCGTAAACAGCGGTCAACCGCCGGTGCACGTTGGAAAGACCGATAGAGGTCCGCTGCGGATCCTCTGCCAGCACGCCGGCGGCAAACGCCGGCGGCATGCCGACACCGTCATCCTCCACCGTCAGCCTGACACCTTCCGGCAGGCATTCACCGCTGATCAGGATGCGTCCGCCCTCATCCTTGGGCGTCAGACCATGCTTGACCGCGTTTTCGACCAGCGGCTGCAGGATCAGCGGCGGCAGCATCGGGTCGCAGGCAGGATCGATATGATAAGCGATCTGCAGCCGGCCTTCAAACCGGGCCATTTCGATCTTGATATAATCATCTACGTATTGTAATTCTTTATTCAGGGTGACAAAGCTGTCGGGGGCAACCAGATGGTTGCGATAATAATTGCCGAGATGGCCAATCAGCCGTTTCGCCGTTTCCGGCTGTTTACGGCAATAATAGCTGATCGTATTCAGGGCGTTAAATAAAAAGTGGGGATTAATCTGCGCCTGCAGCGCCTTAACCTCGGCACTGACCAGCAGCTTGGCCTGACGCTCGCCTTTGCTGATGGCTAACTGGGTGGAAATCAGATTAGCCAGGCCGCGGGCCAGCTCGGTCTCAAATAAAGAGATATGGTTCTCTTCCCGCTTGTAGAGAACCAGCGAGCCGATAAGCTGGGAACCGTCCCGCAGCGGCACGGCAATTTGCGAGGCGGAAAGCAGCAGCGAGCCTTCCCGGCCGGCGGCGTGAGGCGCGGCGGCATCGCAGCCGTCGAGCAGGCCGGCAATAATCGAGCCGACAGCAATATCATCGCCGCCTCGCCGTTCGCCGCCGACGAACGCCAGCATCCGTTCCCGGGAGGTAATGCCGACAGCGGCGAGGTGCTCGACCTCACCGTAGATAATGTTGGCCGTTTCCAGCGCCGACCGCTCATCCAACCCATTGCGTAAAAAGCTCATCGTCTTATTGGCAATGCGCAGCACCAGTTTGGCGGCAAAGGCTTCCGTCTTTTCCTGGGCCCGGTAAGCATCCTCCAACAGGCCGATAAACATGGCAATGCCGATCGGGTTTGTCAGCATCATTGCCGGCGCGATATTTACCACCAGATTGACAGCCCGCGGCGTATCCTCGACAAACAGCATCAACAGCAGCATGTGCAGCGATTCCAGTACGACGCCGGCGGCCAGGGCGTAGCGCCACTGTTCTTTCTTAGTTCTCATCCCACTATGCGCAAGACCGGCTAAGGCACCTTGCAGCACTGTTATACTGCCGCTGACTGACGCGGAAACGCCGCCGCCGTCCAAAAAGCGGTGCAAACCGGCAATGATACCGGAGCCAATGCCGACGACAGGTCCGCCGACCAGGCCGCCGACAATCACGCCGACGGCGCGTGTGTTGGCAATCCCCTCCTGCACCACAATCCCGAAATAGGTTCCCAGAACGCCCAGAATGCCGAACACGGCCGCCAGAAACAGCTTGCCTCGCGTTGAGGTATTATAACGCATCATGGCATGGCGCAAAATCTGCGTTTTATTTAAAACAAAGACAAAAACCAGTGTCAGGGATAAAGCCATCCAGAGATACTGCGTCATGTAGCCGTATGAAACCATGTCTCCCACTCCAGGTCGAAAAATGTCTATTTATATAGTTCTCTGCCTAAAAGCGCAATCCTGCCGGTAAATTAGTCCGTTTATGTTAACAAATTCTACTTGTCCTGCTTTTATTCTCAGCCGGTTCTGCCTCCCTTGCAAAAAAACAACTCTCCGTTGTCAACGGAGAGTTGTCCTGAATACGCATTCGCCGGCCGGTTCCTGCCCCAAAAGCACTCAGCCTGATTTACCGCCGCCGGATACGACTTTCTTTGAATCCAGCCCCAAAACCGGAAAGTTCCACTTGTATTTAATACAACAAAGGCGCAAAATGGTCGTCAAGCTGAAGCAAAGATACAAGGATAAATAACCGGGTAGATAGGGTTGAGAAAAATACAGCGCCGCAGCGCCGATAATTGCATTGATGGCGTAGACTTCCTGACGGAACACGTACGGAATCTCCTTGACAATCATATCACGGATCACACTGCCGCCAATGCCGGTAATCACGGAAATGGTCGTGACAATAAACAGGGAGTCCAATTGATGCTGCAGGGCCAGCTTGGCACTGGTGGCGGTAAACGCGCCCAGACCAATAGCGTCAAACACCTGAATCGTATTCTGGTAACGGTCCAGCCAGCGGTAGGTAAAAAAAACACATACTGCCGCCGCGCAGCTGATCATAAAAAATGTCGGGTCGCGAAAAGTCAGCGGCGGCGTGTTGCCGATAATCACATCCCGCATGATCCCGCCGCCAATGGCGGTAATAACGGCGAGAACCAGCACGCCGAAAATATCAAGGCGATTGCGGATTCCGGTCAGAGCGCCGGAAACGGCAAACGCTACAATTCCCATGATTTCAAATACATTCCACGCTGTCATTATGGTCCCTCTTTTTCTTGCAATATAGCTTACTGCCGCAGCAGATGGCCGCAACGCCAACCGGCGAACCGGGGCTGCCGGCCGGCGGGAATTCACTGCCTGCGGCACCGTAAATTCGTAGCATACATAGTATACATGACGAAAAAAAAGAATGCCATCATTTATTTATGCTTAGCAAAGTTAATTTGCTACTGCTGCCTGTCTTTAGTGGTATACTGGTAACGACACGCCGCTGCGGCTTGCAGACGGGCATGCCCATTTCCAAAAACGGGAGTTGAATCTAATGAATCCGAGGCTTGTCTACCTCTATCTGTTTACGGCAATCAGCGCCTGGGGCAGCATGTATGTTGTCAGCAAATTCGTACTGGCGGCGGTACCGTCATTCACGGTGCTGTTTATCCGCTATCTGCTGGCGGGAGCCGCGCTGCTGCTCCTGCTAGGCCGCAGCAAGCACCCGCCAATCGAAAAAAAGGATTATAAATATATTTTCCTGGTCGGCTTTCTCGGCTATTTTCTCAGCACCGGCGCCCAGCTGCTGGGCACCTCGCTGACAGACGCGTCACTGGCGGCCTTAATTAATTCCCTCAACCCTATCTTTATCATGCTCTTCGCTGTACCTGTCCTTCACGAAAAACTCACTCTGTATAAAGGGATCTCCGTGCTGACCAGCCTTGCCGGCGTTTATATCATTATCGGCGGCGCAGGAGAAGGCGGCCGGCTCATCGGCAGCCTGGTCTCACTGTTCTCGGTTGTCACCTGGTCGTTGACCAGCGTCGCCCTGCGCCAGGTAATGCAAAAGTACAATCCGCTGTTAATTACAGCCTATGGCATGCTGGTCGCGATCGTCTGCTCGCTGCCGGTGGCACTTCTTGAGCTGAGCAACGCACCGCAGGCACGCCAGGCGCTGTTTGATCCGGCGATTATCGGCGGCCTCATTTATATCGGTTTGATCTGTACCGCGCTGGCCCATTTCCTCTGGAATAAAAGCCTGTCCATAATCGAAGCCGGCAGCTGCGCCCTGTTTTACCCGCTGCAGCCGCTGACGGCAGCCTTCTTAGGCTTTCTGTTTCTGGACGAAAAGCTGACATTTGCTTTTTTCAGCGGCGGCGGACTGATTGTCAGCGGCATTCTGTTCAGCGTCCTCGCCCCGGTCTATCTGCACAGATCCCAGCACGCTTCATCGTGACAGACGCGCCCGGTCAGCCAGTTCATGCAGTGGCCTTAAATGCCGCCGCATGAACTGGCTGTTGTTGATTGCGTTGCCTGCCGACCCCAATCGCTGCGGGTAATGCCGTCAAATCAGCCAAAAAAATTCATTTCCGCTAATTTAGCCAAAATATTCTTACCGCACTTTTTTTATTTTGCCTTTAAGCATCCTTAGACTTTTTTATACCTTTTGACTTTATTCGATCTTTGTTTTATACTAAAACTAGAAACGATGCGAACAGCGTTTCTCATCGTTACCAATCATCACTATTTACCAGAGGGGGTTTAATGATGTTTGACTTAATTCCTTTTGACAAAAACAATAAGCCGTCAAGGCGGGAAGACCTCTTTAGCCAACTGGCGCAGCGGTTTTTCAACGAGGATATTTTTGCGCCCTTTGCACCCTCCGTCCACAGCCTGCGGGTAGACCTGAAGGAGACCGGTGATGCCTATCTGATTGAAGCCGATCTGCCGGGTATTGCCAAAGAAGACATTTCCCTGCGCTATGCGAATAACTATCTGACGATTTCCGCCAACCGCCAGGAAACAGAGGAATCGAGATCGGAAAATTATCTGCGGCGTGAACGCCGCTGCGGCACCGTCCAACGTTCCTTTTATATTAACAATGTGCAGGATGACAAAATTACCGCCGCGTTTAAAGACGGTGTGCTGCGAATCACCCTGCCGAAGCAAGACCCAACCGCAGCCGCCAGCCATTCAATCCCCATCAACTAAACCGTTTTACCTCTGTGTCCTCCACGGAAGCGTCTTTCTTCGTGTCGTCCCAGGCTTCCGCCGGGATTGACCAGCCACGGAGTTCACGGAGGGCACAGGGAACTTTTTCCCACAGAGGACGCCGAGGGACGCCGAGGTGCACAGAGGTGTTATGGATATTAGTAAAAATTCCCGTTTTTTCCTCTGTGCCTCCGTGTATCCTCCGTGTACTTCGTGGAATCGTTCCTTTCCCCGTCGCCCAGGTTTCCAGCCTGGGATAACGAGCCACGAAGGGCACGGAGGATACACGGCTATGGATATTATTAAAATTCCCGTTCTCCCTCTGTGCCCTCTGTGTATTCGCCGTGTACTTCGTGGAATCGTCCTTTCCCCGTCGCCCAGGTTTCCAGCCTGGGATAACGAGCCACGAAGGGCATGGAGTTTCACGGAGGATACAGGGCTATGGATATTATTAAAATTCCCGTTCTCCCTCTGTGCCCTCCGTGTATCCTCCGTGTACTTCGTGGAATCGTTCTTTCGTCCTTTCGTTCTTTCGTTCTTTCGTTCTTTACCTTTCCTCCCGCATTCCGGACTTTTGCGACAACCCTTAAAAATTGTCCACAGACTGTCGAGCAACCCCACTGTTCACCAGAGGGGGTTGCTTGTTTTTATGTCAGATACAGTTTCTTGCCGCGTCCCGTCTCTGGTTCTCTATCCGTTTTCCAAGCCTGGATTGCCGCTGGCCAAAGCAGCGTCTGTAACCGTACAATTGTCGCAGGAATCTATTTACCGATTATCGGGAACAGTAATAGCGCTATCCGGTTTACCGCGCTGCGCGGTTGCGGCGGAGCACTAATGCAGAAGGAGAGATGGGATTGGAAAACGCGATGTTCTGTTACCAATGCGAGCAAACCTTTGGAGGAAAAGGCTGCACCAAGAGCGGCGTTTGCGGCAAAACACCGGAAATCGCCAATTTACAGGATCTGCTGATCTACCAGTTGAAAGGAATATCCTGTTATGCCAAGGCGCTGCTGGACCAGGATAAAACCATTGATGAAGAACTGGTACAGTTTGTCGAAAATGCCTTATTTACAACATTGACCAATGTCAATTTCGATGTAAATGTACACATCCGGATGCTGAAGCAATCGCAAAAGCTCAAGGAACGCATCCGCAGCCAGGCGCCGCAGGGACGCTATCCGGCGGCGGCCGTCTATAACCTGAGCGACAGCAAAGAAGCCATGCTCCGGGACGCCGTTTGCGCCGGCATCATGTACGACCAGTCCCTGGACGCCGACATCCGTTCGCTGCGGTCAACGATTCTCTACGGTTTAAAGGGAATCAGCGCCTACGGCCATCAGGCGCGGCTGCTCAATTATCGCAGCCGCGAGGTTGACCACTTTTACTTTTTGGGTCTGGAAGCGACGACTAATGACGCGCTGACGGTGGAAGAGTTGATCCGGATGACGCTGCGAACCGGCAACGCCAGCGTGGAAGTCATGCGCATACTGGATGAAGCCAATACAGGCAGTTATGAAAACCCGTCGCCGCACAGCGTAACAACGGCATTAAAAAAAGGCCCGTTCATCATCGTATCCGGCCATGATCTGCGCGATCTGGAAATGCTGCTGCAGCAAACCGAGGGCAAGGGCATCAATATTTACACCCACGGCGAAATGCTGCCGGCGCACGGCTATCCCGGACTGAAAAGCTATCGCCACCTGGCAGGCAATTACGGTTCAGCCTGGCAAAACCAGCAGAAAGAATTCGACAGCCTTCCCGGCTGCATACTGATGACTACCAATTGCCTGATGCGGCCGCGGGAAACATACAAGGACCGCCTGTTTACGACCAATGTGGTCGGCTGGGAAGGCGTCAGCAGCATTAACGCCGGCGCCAGCGGCGTAAAAGACTTCAGTCCGATCATTGATAAAGCGCTGGAGCTCGGCGGCTTTGCTGAAGACCAGCCGGCGGAGCCGGAGATTCTCGTCGGCTTCGGTCATCACGCCACCTTATCGCAGGCGGAAGTGATTGTAAGCGCTGTCAAAACCGGCAAGCTTCGCCATTTTTTCCTGATCGGCGGCTGCGACGGCGCCCGGCCGGGCCGCAATTATTATACCGATCTCGCCCAACTGGTGCCTGAGGACTGCATTATCCTCACCCTGGCCTGTGGCAAATACCGGTTCAACAAGCTTGATTTCGGCACCGTAGCCGGTCTGCCCCGCCTGCTGGACATCGGTCAGTGCAACGACGCCTACTCCGCCGTCCGGATCGCCACCGCGCTGGCCGATGCCTTTGACACCGACGTCAACTCCCTGCCGCTGTCGATCGTGCTTTCCTGGTATGAGCAAAAAGCGGTCGCAGACCTGCTGGCGCTGCTCTCCCTCGGCATGAAAGGAATGCTGCTGGGGCCAAGCCTGCCGGCGTTTCTTTCGCCCAATGTCCTGCAATACCTGGTAGAAACGTTTGCCATCAAACCGATCAGTACACCTGAGGATGATTTAAAAACACTGCTGAAGCAGGCAAACTGACGCGGCTGCCGCCGCGGAAGGCTCAGCCTCAGCCCGGAAGGCTTCACGTCAGCTTAAACCCCGTCAGGAGGTATCCTATGCAGGCCAACACTGGTGTCCACTGTCCTGTTTGCGGCAGCCGCCAACTGCTGCTAAAGTATGAGGTCAGCTATGAATACGCTTACACAATTGATGAAAATGCGCCTGGAATCGCCAACCATGATAGGTTTCTGCCCTACCTCTATGATCAGCGGAAACAAACGGCGTCCCGGCAATCGATCAGCTGTCCGGATTGCGGCGCCAGCTTCCCCTGTCATTTGGACCACCGGCAGGGAATCGATGCTGCAGCTCTGCAGCAAGCTATCGACGCCGGCTGCGGCAGTCAGACATAAGAAAAAGCCCGCTGCGCGGGCTTTTTCTTATGTCGCCGGCTCTGCCGGCTTCAGCAGGTCAAAAATTTCGCTCTCCTTAAGCACTCTGGTAATAAACAGCGTTAAATGCTCAGTGAGATCAATTTCCCGCGGCTGCTCCAGCAATTGACCGGATGTATCAGTCAACAGCCGGATGACCGGGCGGGACTGCAGCTTCGGCAACACCTTGATCACCAGCCCGATTTCATTGCTGGCCAGCTGTACCACGCTTCCCATCGGATAAATGGCTACATGCGCCAAAAATATATTCACAATTTCCGGGTCGACAAATGTCCCCCCCAGAGTCATCAACGTCTCATAAGCCTCATGCGGCAGCATGCCTTTGCGGTAGGGCCGGTCGGAAATCAAGGCGTCAAAAATATCGGCAACCGCGGCAATACGCCCGTACTCATGGATATCAGTGCCGATCATCTGCCGCGGGTAGCCTTTGCCGTCAAAACGCTCATGATGCTGAAAGGCGATGTGCGCGGCCAGAACCGAAATATCCCGCAGCTTACGGATATAATTAAAACCGGCTTCGGCATGCTCCTGCACAATCCGGCTCTCCCGGGGCGTTAAACTGCCTACCTTGGCCAGAATTTCCGCCGGCACCGCCGTCATCCCCAGATCATGCAGCAAACAGCCCAAAGCCAGGTCCAACAGCTTATCTTCGCTATAATCCATATTAACTGCTGTCAGCAGTGATAAAATACAAACATTAACCGAGTGGGCTATCAGATAGTCGTCATAGGTTCGCAGATCGACAAGATGAATCATCGCCTCACGGTTGCGGACAATCTCCACCACCAGCTGCCTGGCGGCTCCTTTCAACGGTTCAAGATTCAGCTCGCCGGTCCGCTGGAAGCGGCGGACAACACTCTGCAGTCCCTGAATTGTCCGTACCCGGGTATCGATATTAATCAGCTCCGGCACTTCCAGATCGCTGAACAGCGGATTGCAAACGTACACCGAGCCGACACCGAGATTCTCCAGCTTAGGAATCGTTCCCTCCGCCAGAATCGTACCCGCGCTGAGCAAAAGCCGTCCCTCCGAGTTGTAGACGCCTTTTGCCACCAGCATGCCGGCCTGTAAAAATGGCAATGAAACCCGCTGCATTCGGAAATGCCCCCTCAACACACAATTCGACAAAAAACTGCCACTATTATTTATAGTAGCGTGTCAGCCTAAACAGCACCAGAGACCAAAGTCCTATATATATAGGATAAAGGTCTCCGCTTTGTAAGTCTGACAGCTTTATAGTTTTGCCGCAATCACCTTCGCCAGCTCATAAATACTGACAGTTAGTTTGTCGATCTTGCTTTCCATGCGGATCAGCAAAAATCCTGCCACTACCATAGGAAAGCCATAGCTGGCCGAATAACTAAACAGCTCTTCCACGCACGCGCCTCCTCCGGCCCGCGGCGCCGCTGCGGCGGCTTGCGTAGACCGTCCACGGCAGTCTCCCGGCCATCCGCCCGGCACCGCAGCCTGTTATTGCCGGTTAAGTCAGGGATACGGTTTCCCGGCTGCGCAGCCGCGCGTCGACACGATCGGTCAGATCACCGCCCTTACTGGTAAAAATATTCTGGGCAATGATATCCGCCATGACCGTCTGCGCCTCGCTGAGCGTCAGCGATTCTTTGGGATCGGCCAGGCTCAGTGTAACTTCCTGACCGGCAGCGTTGCGAAAAACCAATTCCAGTGTTTTGGCCACTTATCTCACCTCCTTTTTTCATTGCTGCAACGGCAGCTTACTCTTCGACCAGATTGGCGTCGTTTTGACGTGAGACCGCGATCAGGCTGTGCTGCTGCAGGCCGGCCAGCCCCTGCGCCACTGCGTATACCGCCGCGTCGGCGGCGGCCGGCTTCAGGTTTTGCAGGCTGCGTACCCGCAATACCGGCGCGCCGTTGGCGTTGAGACCGGTTTGGACCTTAATCTGCAGGCGGGACGCCTGCGGAATATTGACAATTGCCATATTCTCACCTCCCTTCGCCTATATACATTCCTAAGCAGGCAAAATGTCAATGCCGCCGTTAAAAATTTAAATTCTGCCGGCCAAAGCCCGCCGCAGCTGCGCAAGCGCCCGCCGGCACATAGCCTGCACCGCCTGACGGCTGACGCCCCATTCGGCAGCCAGATCAGTCTGCTTCCGCTCGGTCAGCAGGGTGGCAGTGACAGCCTGCAGCTGCCGCGGCGGCAGAGCCAGCAGCGCCCGCTGCAGCTGTGCCTGTTGTTCGTTTCGCACTGCCATCGCCTCTACGTTATCGTCCGCAGTCAGCCGCTCCAGCCATGCCTCCGGCCCGGTTTCGGCCCCGTCGCCGGCCAGTGGCTGTTCGTGCTGCCAACGGCAGCGCTCCCGTTTAAACAGGTTCCAGATCCGATAGGCGACACGGCGTTCGGCATAGACCGCAAACGGCACGCCGCGTCGAGGATCATAATCCCGGATTGCCTGAACCAGCGCCAGCCAGCCCTCGGCCGCGGCTTCCTCGCGGATAGCCGCCAAATGGCTCAGTCCGGCCCGCTTCCGCACCAGAGCCTGAAAGCGGCGGCAAACCGCTGCACATGCCGCCGGGTCACCCGCCTGCGCCAGAACAATCAGCTGTTGTAATTCCATTCTCCTCACCCTTTGGCAAGGAACCGGTTCCTCAAATTAGCGCTGCTACCAGCATAAGTGTTGCCGGCAGCAGCGGCAAATGCCGAACGGCGACGCCCCGGCAGGCAAAACAGGCAAACCCGGCAGCGCCGCTGCCGGCTGAGACGGACCGCAAAGAAAAAGACAGCGGGCTTGAATGAACTTCAAGCTCACTGTCTTTTTCTTTTGACCGCTGAATGCCCCGCAAGGCACCCCCTTACTTTTGCCATCCCCCCGTACTCTGGCCCTTTCCGGAAAAAGCCGTTCCGCAGGGTGAAAACCGGCTGGTCTGCGTTAAGAAGGCCCGTTGTAAGTAAAGGCAGCCACGCTGCTGCAGGATACTACCCCTTGGCAGTATCCTGCAAATGCCGGCAGCCGGAGCAGTAGCCATACAGTTCCAGCGAATGCCCGACAATGCTAAAATCCGGCCCGGCATTCTCCTGCAGCTGCGCTTCATTGACCGGACAATGCGGAAAGCACTGAATGACACCGCAGCCGAGACAGATCAGATGATGATGGTGAACGCCGCTGGCCAGTTCAAACACTTTCGTATCCTTGCCCGGCAGACTGATTGGGATAACAACCCCCATTGCGCTTAACAGATGCAGATTACGGTAAACGGTATCCAGCCCGATCTCGGGATAAAGCCGGCGGATACCGGCGTGAATGTCATAAGCTGTAGGGCTTTTCGGCAACTGGACAAGCGTACGGATAATCGCCCGCCGCTGCGGGGTAATTTTGCAGCCCTTTTCCTTAAGCATGGCAATAATTTTTTCCTCCACAGTCAGTCCTCCCTTCGAATTAAGTATATGAACAGGCGCGGCGGTATATCCCGCCTTCAGCAAATAGGAATATCCCTATTCGCCAGGCATAAAATGAACTAAGTAAGCGCTGATGACGTGAAAGGATGGTATCTCTATGCCGACAACCGCTGCGCCGCATATTAGAAAACTGATTTTGCTTTGCCTGCTGGCTCTTACCAGCCTGACCGGCTTCGCCGACCGGCTGTTCGCCGGCTTGTCCGCCTATCCGGCGGATATCCTGCAGGAAACAGCAGTCATCTTCCTGAGCATAATTATTGAGGCCTTTCCGCTGGTATTGCTGGGCGTACTGGCATCGTCGCTGCTGCATGTATTTGTCAGCGACGCCGCCATTCATCGCCTGCTGCCAAAAAACAGTCTGGCCGGCATCGCCGGCGGCAGCCTGCTGGGGCTGCTGTTTCCGCTGTGCGAATGCGGCATTGTCCCGATTGTTCGCCGCCTGATCCAAAAAGGCGTACCGCATTATATCGCCGTGCCGTTTATGCTGGCGGCTCCGGTAATCAACCCGCTGGTCGGCTTTTCCACCTATCTGGCGTTTAACAATCAGCCGGCAATGCTTATCTACCGGCTGGGCGGTGCATTCCTTGCCGCCAACCTAACCGGACTGCTGCTGGCCGCCGGTCAAAGAAAGCCGGTGCTGCGGGCGCACCGTCCGGCCTGCTGCCATGACGGCCAGACCGCTGCCGGCGGCCTGGCGCGACTGCAAGCCGTGCTCAGCCACAGTGTTGATGAATTCTTTGACATGGGCCGGTTTTTGATCATCGGCTCGCTGCTGGCGGCGCTGATTCAGGCCGGCGTCCCCCGCAGCCTGCTGCTGAGTTTGGGACAGGACCCGGTCGTCTCGGTAGCCGGTATGATGGGCTTTGCCTTTGTGATCTCGGTCTGCTCCCAGGCGGACGCGTTTATCGCCGCGCCCTTTGCTGCCGCTTTCACTCCGGGAGCAATCGCCGCCTTTCTGATCTACGGCCCGATGCTTGATATAAAGAACATGGTCATGTTAGTCAATACGTTTAAATCTCATTATACGCTAAAACTGGTGGTTTATGTTAGTCTAATCGTCTTCATTATTTCACTGCTAATTAATTATGCAGCTGCTAAGGGAGGGATCGGCCTTGCATAAGCTGGCAAACCTGGCTGAAAACAGCCTGCGGTTGGCTATTTTGACCGGCTTCAGTTTTTTCTTTTATCACGTCGTCAGCGGCGGCGGCTTGCTGCAGTTAATTCATCCCCAGTTTACGCTGAATGCGAAGCTGGGCTTGGGATTGTTCCTGCTGCTGACTGCCGCACAGGCGATACGGCTGGCCGGCTGCCTGCGGCCGGCCAGCTGCGGCTGCCACCACCACCATTTCGGCGGCTTCTTCTATTATAGTTTTATCGGCGTGCTGGCCGTATTCCTGCTGATACCGTTGAAGCCGCTGGGAGCAGCCACCGCCGGCCAGAAAGGAATCAAATATCTCGTCGGCCAGGCGGTTGCAACAGCCGGCCAGCCCAACGCGCCGACGGCGGTCGCCAGCGGCAGCCGGCCGCTGCCGCCGCTGCGCATCGACGACAGCAACCACGTCCGTCTCATTACCGCTATTTACGAAGATACGGAAAAATTTCTTGACCGTGAAATCGAGCTGGCCGGCTTCGTTTACCGCCCGGATCAGCTGGCGCCGCAGCAGTTCATGCTGGCCCGGTTCGAAATCTCCTGCTGCGCTGCCGACGGTGTTCCCAGCGGCCTGATTGTCGACTGGCCGCAAAGCCTCGATTATGCAAATGATGACTGGCTGCACGTGCGGGGCCGGCTGCGGCAGGGAGAGTACCAGGGGATTCCCATCCCGGTGCTGACCGCCCTCAGCGTCGCCAGGATCGCACCGCTGCCCAATCCCTATGTTTATACCGGTGAACCGGTATTCCTGCAGGATCACCGCGACGCCGCGCCGCAGCCTTAGCCACTAACGTCCGGCCAAAGCCGCCGCTTTCAGCCGCAGTGCAAGCTGCTTCAGTGCCAGCAGATGCCCGCGGGCGGTTGTTTCAAAGTATAAAAAGATAATTGGAATAATAATCAGGGTAAATACCGTCGAGGTCAGCAGGCCGCCGATAATGACCCAGGCCATGCTGACCCGGGTTTCCGAGCCTTCCGTCATTGCCAGGGCGATTGGCAGCATACCGACAACCATGGTAATGGTTGTCATCAAAATCGGTTTTAGCCGCACCCTGCCCGCCTCAATTACCGCGTCCAGAGGGCTATAGCCCTCTTCCATCAGTGTCAGCGTATAATCCAGCAGCAATGTACCGTTTTTCGCTACCAGTCCATCCATAACCAAAATGCCGATCAGAGAATACATATTGATGCTATTGCCGGTAAGCGCCAGAAACAGCAATGAGCCGATCAGCCCCAGCGGCAGGGAAAACATCCGGATCAGCGGCGTCAATACCGACTCATACAGCACCGCCAGCAGCATATAGACCAGGACCAGCGAAAGCGCCAGCGCGCTGAACATTTCGGTAAAGGTCTCCTCCATGCTGCTCGCCTGGCCGGCAAAGCGGTAAGTCACGCCTTCACCAAGCACCTCCGGTGTCAGTCTGGCTGAAATATCATTGAGTACTTCCTGCAGCGGACGATCGGTAATATTGGCCTGCAGCGTAATCGCCCGCTGCTTGTCGACACGGTACAGCGAGACCGGTCCGGTACCCTCGCTGACCGTAGCCACACTGCCAAGGGCGACCGGTTTGCCGCCGGCCATGACCGGCACTGCCGCGATATCGGTAGCGGTAAAGCCGTCACTGCCTTTCAGCCGCACCCGGATATCTGTATCTTCGTCGTTATTGTTAGGATCGTTGGCGAATACGCCGGCGGTCTGGCCGGCAATGGCCGCCTGGAACACCTTGCTGATCTGGGCGACAGAGGTATCATAAATTTTGGCCTTCTCCCGGTCGACTGTCAACTGCAGCTCCGGCAGCCCCTCGGTATAATTGCTGCGAATATCCTTGACGCCGGCAACACCGGCCAGCAGCTCCCGTACCCGCAGATCGGCGGCAACCAGGTTCTCCATATTCGATCCCAGCAGCCGCACCTGCAGCGGCGCGCCATAAGCGCCGCCGCCGCCGGATACGCCGGCGACCGAGGACTGGGTTTCATTGACCCGGACATTGACCCCGGGCAAATTCGACCGGGCGTAGGCACGAACCTGATCGGTGATTTCCCAGACGCTGCGGTCGCGGTCCTTGCGGTCAGCCAGCTTGACGGCAACCATACCATTATTGCTCGACGGAGTGCCGGAACGCGATAAATAGTGCGTCACTTCCGGGATGGAGGCAACCGCCTGCTCCAGTTCGGCAATAATCTGATCAGTCTGCTCCAGATTCTGCCCTACCGGCAGCTCCACCGAAATCCGGAAGCTGCCCTCGTCAGTCCGCGGCATGTATTCGGCGCCAATTATCCCCAGCGGCAGCAGCGACAGCGAAAAAACAAACAGCAGCAGCACGGCGGTGACAACAATCTTCTGCCGGGCCAGACAACGCCGCAGCACCGCTTCGTAACGGACAATCATCGCCGCCTCCAGCCGGTCCATAAACCGCCAGATCCGGCCGGATGGAGTCTGCATGCCGTTTTTAAACAGTTTTGAAGCCAGCATCGGCGTCAGCGTAAACGAAACTAGCAGCGAGAATAAGGTGGCAAAAACAATCGTCAGGCCGAACTGGCGGAAAAACTGTCCGGTCATGCCGGTCATGAACGCAATCGGCAGAAACACTACCACATCGCAAAGCGTAATCGCCAGCGCTGCCAGCCCGATTTCGTTACGCCCCTCTTCGGCGGCGACAGCGGCGGCTTTGCCTTTATGCAGATGGCGGTGAATGTTTTCCAGCACGACGATGGAATCATCGACCAGGATGCCAATGCACAGTGCCATCCCCATTAACGACATCATATTAAAGCTGAAGCCGGCGACGTACATGGCAAAAAAGGTGGCAATCAGCGAGGTGGGGATGGCGACAATTACCGCCGCCGTCGAACGCCAGCCGCGCAGGAACAGGAATAAAACCAGACTGGTGGTGCACAGGCCTTCCAGCAGGTTGACAAACGTATTTTTCAGCGAGTGATTGACATATTGCGAATTGTCGTTGATCACCGCGAACTGATAGTTAGGATAATCCGCCCGCAGGCTATCAAGCTGCGCCAGCGTGTTCTTGGCGGTTTGCACAATATTGGCGTCACTGTTGACATACACAGCCATGGAGATCACGTCGGTGCCATTGGTCCGGCTGTAACGGCTGACGCGGGCGTCACGCTCATGAATCTCTGCGATATTATCGAGGGGCACCGCCGCGCCGGCGGCATTTTTGACGACGACCCCGCCGATTTCAGCCGGTGTCTGATATTGCGCCAGCAGCCGCACATCCGATTGGGTCCGCTCATTATAGACCGTTCCGGATGGCAGCAGCACGTTTTCGCCCCGGACCGCGCTGACGATCTGGTCAAGAGAAAGCTGATAGAACAGGAGCTTGTCACGATCGACATCAATGCCGATTTCCTTGTCGCGGCCGCCGTACAGCTCGACCTCAGACACACCGTCGGCCCGCTGCAGGCGTTCCTTAAAAATATGCTCGGCTTTGGAATAGACATCGCCCAGCGGCTCATTGGCCATAACAGCGATCTCCAATACCGGGGCCGAGTCAAGGTCGCGCTTGATGACAACAGGTTCGTCAATTTCGTCCGGCAGCCGGCCTCGCACCGAGTTGACCTGCTTGGTCGCTTCAATTGAGGCGACATCAGCATCGGCGGAAAACTCAAACTCCAGCATAATACGGGCCGTTTCCGGACTGGCTATTGATGTCATATGCTTCAGGTGCGCCACCGAGGACAGCGCGTCCTCCAGCGGTTTGATCACCTGGGTTTCCATTTCTTTGGTGCCCGCCCCCTCATAGCGGACATAGACCATCACATAAGGAGTGTTCAGTGAAGGCAGCAGCTCAACGCCGATGTAGCGCAAACTGTACAAGCCCAGAACGACAAACAGCATGATGATCATACTGATGCCAACAGGCCGCCGGATCGAAAAGCGCGTAATATTCATGGCGCCGCCTCGGTGACGGTCAGGCCGTTGCGCAGGCGGGCGATGTTGCTCACAACCACCTTTTCGCCCACCTGCACGCCGTCGGTTAATTCCACGCTGTCATCACTGCGGAATCCGGTCCTGACCGCTCGTTCCCAGACCTGATTATTGCCGTCAAGGACAAATACCCGTTCCTTGCCATTGACGGCGCTGACCGCGGCCTTGGGTACAAACAGCGTGTCCCGGCGCTGCAGCGCCGTCAGCGAAGCCCGGGCGAACAGCCCCGCTTTCAGGTTCTGATCCGCAGCCGCCAGCGCCAGACGGACCGTAAAAGACTGGGTGGCGCTGTCCATCGCCGGGCTGATATAAATCACCTCGGCCGGATAGGTCTTGCCTAAAGCGTCAATGGCAACATCAACCGTGGCTCCCGCCGGCACCTGACCAATATCGGCCTCCGGCATAATGCAATCAACGTAAAGTTTGCTGTTGTCAACAATCGACAACAGCGTTTGACCCGCCTGCGCCATATTGCCTGGCTCAGCCTGGCGGAAGCCAATCACGCCGGCCCGGGAAGCGCGCAGCGTCATATCGGCGATCTGCTGCCGCAGCACCGCCACAGCGGCAGACGCCTGCTCAACCGCCGCCTGCCGGGAGATAACCGAAGCGGCGCTGCCGCCGACCAGCTGCTTGGACCAGATATCTACATCCGCCTTAGCCGCTGCCAGTGTTTCTTCCACCTTATCAAGCGCCTCTTTGGAAATTGCCCCCATCGCAAACAGGCTGCGATAGCGCTCGGCGTTGGCCGCAGCCCGGCTGTAATCCGCCTGCGCCTTTTGATAGCTCGACTGAAAAGCGGCGTCACTTTGTACGGCGTCGGCGTCAGCGCCGCGCAGGGCAGCTTCATCGCGCGCCAAGGCCGCCGCCAAATCGGCGGTATCCTGAATTAACAGCTCCTGCCCCGCCTCCACCCGGTCACCCAGCTTGACCAGTACCTGCGCAATCCTGCCGCTGTATTTGGCGGCAAGATCAACCTGGGCCTCGGCAACTGTGCGACCGCTCAGCCGCACAGTCTTCAGCAGATCGCGCCGCTGCAGGGTGATCGTTTGCACAGCCGGCGTCATGACCGGACGCGAAGCGGCCGGCTGCTGCCGGTCATGCATACGCCACACAACAACCAGCGCCGCCAGCAGGAGAACCAGGAGCATTAGCTTTCCTTTATGTTCCAAAATCATGGTACGCCGTTTTTCCGTAAGCATTGCGCGCCCCCTTATGCTGAATCAGGGTCATACGGATTGCAGTATAACAAATAAAAATGACAAATTCATGACAGAATCATTACGTCCTCTGTGAGACCGGGATCCTGGTAGAACGGAGAAGAACGATTCCACGGAGGACACTGAGGGTACACGGAGGGCACGGAGGAAAACGGATTTTTTATTAATATCCATAACCCTCTGTGCACCTCAGCGATCCTCGGTGTCCTCTGCGGAAAAGGTCCCTGTCTCCTCCGTGAAACTCCCTGCCCTCCGTGGTTCGTCAATTCTGGAGAGAACATTCCAGGGAGGACACAGAGGATACACGAAGGGCACGGAGGAAAAACGGGATTTTTTATTAATATCCATAACCCTCTGTGCACCTCAACGGCCTTGGTGTACTCTGCGGAAAAAGGTCCCTGTCTCCTCCGTGAAACTCCGTGCCCTCCG
>UQPB01000054.1 GCA_900542835.1 uncultured Pelosinus sp.
TTAATAGGGAAGACCGGTGCGATGCCGGCGCGGTCCCGCCACTGTAATGGGGAGTGAACCTAAGCGAGTGCCTGACGGTACTCAGCCACTGGAGCGAACGCTTTGGGAAGGTTTAGGGGAGCATGGATCCAGAGCCAGGATAACTACCTATCTAAAAATCACCGTTGGCATTGCGCCGCTTGACCTGCGACCGACAGGGAGGAGATTGCAAGTGCTGTGTCAGCTTTGAACCAGGATGATAATGGCGAGGCAAAATTTTGCCAGGCAAGGCGAAGGAGGAAGGCGTCAGTATGCCGGCCGACGACAACGCCGAATGGTGGAATTTTGACCGTCAGCAGTTTCTGATCCAAGGTTGATGCAGCACTGGAACTGTACATATCTGTGTATGGTTGTCTGCAGTGCTCCCTTTGTCGCAAAGGGAGTTTTCTATTTGTGAGGAAGCGGTGGAGATGCGCTCTGAAACCGGTTGAGGTCTTACGACTTCCGCCGGATGGAGTAATTGAAGCCGCTTTATCAATATAAGAGTCAAAAACGAGGAGGGGTTTTCTTGTTGATGTATGCAGCTCAGTTTGGACAGCCTGTCGAACAGGATACTGATTTTGGCGGCTATGTGGCAGCAAGCACTCTGAAACGGGAAGTATTCACCCGTCTGTCGCAGCGTTTGGCGGCGGAAGCCCCCGGTTTAGTACCTGCGTATGCCAGACTGAAAGCCAGTATGGACGAGGCCGATTTCGAAAAATATATGGAATCGCTGGTGCGCATCCGGCAGTCTGATGAATTGCTGCTGGTCATAACCGACAACGCGATGCATCGGACAATGGTGGAGGGTCGGTTTAAGGGACACCTTGCCAAAGCGTTCAATGCCAGCGTTGTCCGCGTATTGAGCCAGTCATAAAGAAGAGCAATCGGCTGTCAATGCCGATTGCCTTTTCTTTTATAACTATACTACAGTATTGTAAATGCGAATGCATGCATGGACGGCTGATCGTCTATTGCCGCAAATAGGCCAGCAATTTTTTCAGCTTGCCGGAATTTAACTCGGTTGCGGCCAGCGTGGCGGGAGGATAGGCGATGGCGCTGATTTTCGCCGTCCCGGCCGTTCCCCGCAGGTAAGCGATCAGCCGGGTTAACTTGCCGCAATTCAGCGAATCCTCGAATTCATATAACGGAAGAGTGGCGATAGGGCGAGAGGCCGCCGTATTGATCTCACTTTTCCGCTTGCGTGTATAGGTGCATGTTCTGCCGGAAGCTGTCAGACTGGACATGGGGTCACCTTCTCTTTACCATATTCTGAAACGTCTGCCTATTGACAGCCTCATTATAATCGGATTCGGCTTAATGGTAAAATGCCGGTTTCCTATGCAAATATAGTCTGGTTCTATTGGGAAAGGGCGGGATCAGTTTGGAATTAAGACATCTGCGTTATTTTCAGGTAGTAAGCCGTTTTAACAGCATCACTAAAGCTGCCGCTGAGCTGCATATCAGCCAGCCGTCTCTGACCGTAGCCATGCAGAGTCTGGAGGAAGAGCTGGGAATCGCCCTGTTTGAGCGTGATCACCGGCACATCAGCCTGGCTCCGGAAGGAGTGGCGTTTTTAAAGCATGTTGATGACATTCTGCTGCGGGTCGATAATTCGTTAAGCGAGATGCAGGATTACAAAGCCAGGCAGGCGCGGTCGATTAAAATTGGCATTCCGCCGATGAGCGGGGTTTTTCTGTTTCCCCATCTGTTTGGCAAGTTCCGGTCGCTGTATCCGGAACTGGAGTTGAAGATTGTTGAGGTTGGCACGCTTTCTATTCTGCGCATGCTGGAAATGGGCAAACTGGATATCGGCTTTATGGTCTTGTGCGAAAATGTAGCGGGCATTAAAACGCTGCCGGTCGTCAACAGTGAAATAAAACTTTGCTTAGCTCCGCAGCATCCGCTGGCGGAGCGGGAGCGGGTGCCGATTGCCGCGCTGCGCGAGGAGTCGTTTATTTTACTGAAGGAGGATACCTATAACCGGCGGCTGATTCTGGAGCGATGCCAGAAAAATCACTTTACGCCGAAGATTATTTTTTCCACTCGCCAGATTCAAACAATTATTAATCTGGTCGAACAAAATGTCGGCATTTCATTTTTGATGGATGTGGTATCGTCGCGGCAGCCCACGATTATCAGCCGCTCTCTTGACCGGCCGCTGCTTCTCAATACCGGTCTGGCCTGGCGTGAGGACAAATACCTGCCCAAGGCGCTGAAGGCATTTATTGAATTTATCAGTGACGCATTTTCGGTTGCGGATGTCAATTTTGGCAATTCGTCGAAAGCGGATGATTTTACAAGTGCGGGCGAACCGTGAATGAGGCATGAGAGTCTGGTTTATACATCAAGTTGAAAGAAAGTGGGTGCCACGCATATTGACAAGCGCCCGTAACCCGGATTATACTTTTTAACAGAGTGCGAATGCCGCACGAAGGGGTACACCACCTTGGGTGTAGTTCTTCGTGCGGCATTTTTGTGTAAAAAAAGGAGGTTCAAGATGATTGCGGTTAACGCGAAGAAACTGCCCGGGGCGGCCGGCTTGACACTGGCGGAATGTTTAACCCGGGAAGGCTATGTATTGACGCGGATCGCGGTGGAGCTTAACGGCGCAATTGTTCCCCGTACACAGTATGGCAGTACGGTATTGGCGGATGGCGACAATGTGGAGGTGGTCTGTTTTGTCGGCGGCGGTTGAGGTCAAGGTTAACGGCAGACCCTTGCCAACGACACACACCACGGTCGGGGCGCTGCGGCTGGAGCTGTTCGCCGGCGCCCAAAACCTGGTGACCATCCTGAATGGCTTTGCCTTGGCGGCGGACGCGCCTCTGGCCGGCGGCGATGAGCTGGTGTTTATCGAAAAGGGCAAGCTGCCGCCCGAGGATGAACTGGAAGCAATGATGAGCGCCCGTCACACACCAGGAGTATACCAAAAGGTTAAGGCGGCGAGGGTTGCCATTGCCGGGCTGGGCGGCTTGGGGTCGACAATTGCGATTGCATTGGCCAGAACCGGCGTGGGCCATTTGCATCTGGTTGATTTTGATGTGGTCGAGCCCAGCAATTTGAACCGGCAGCAGTATAAAATTAAGCATCTGGGCCTGTACAAAACGGAAGCGATGCGGCAGGAGATTGCCGAAATCAATCCGTTTCTCACGGTGAGCATCGATACGGAGCGGGTGACAGAGGACAATGTGGCCACCCTTTTTGCCGCTGACGCGATTATCTGCGAGGCTTTTGACAATCCGGACGCGAAGGCGCTGTTAATCAACGGTATTCTTGGGCACTGTCCGGGCAAAAAGATTGTCGCCGGCTCCGGCATGGCAGGATTTGCAAGCAGTAACCGCATCGAGACGCGCCGGGTCTTTCCCGATCTGTATGTCTGCGGCGACCGGGAGACGGACGCCCGGATCGGCCGCGGCCTGATGGCGCCGCGGGTGTCCGTTTGTGCCGGTCATCAGGCCAATATGGTGCTGCGGCTGCTGCTGGGAGAAGAAGAGACATAACAGGAAGAGGTGCTGACTATGCAGACAGATAAACTGATTATCGGCGGACATGAATTTAGTTCCCGTTTTATTCTCGGTTCAGGGAAATACAACCTCAATCTCATCCGGGCGGCTGTGGAGCAGGCAGAGGCGCAAATTGTGACGCTGGCGGTAAGACGGGCCAATAGCGGCGGAGAAAATATCCTCGAACATATTCCGCCGGGGGTGACGCTGCTGCCCAATACCTCGGGAGCGCGCAACGCCGGGGAGGCGGTGCGGATTGCCCGGCTGGCCAGGGAACTGGGCTGCGGCGATTTTATCAAAATTGAAGTCATTCGCGATTCAAAGTATCTGCTGCCGGACAATTATGAAACCGTTAAAGCTACGGCGATGCTGGCGGAAGACGGATTTATCGTTTTGCCGTATATGTATCCGGATCTGACAGTGGCCCGCGATCTGGTTAAGGCCGGCGCGGCGGCGGTAATGCCGCTGGCGGCGCCAATCGGCTCGAACCAGGGGCTTTGCACCAAAGAATTCATTCGTATTATTCTGGCCGAGATTGACCTGCCGGTTATTGTCGATGCCGGAATCGGCCGGCCGTCGCAGGCTTGTGAGGCGATGGAACTGGGGGTGGCGGCGATCATGGCCAATACGGCGATTGCCACTGCCGGCGACGTGCCGCTGATGGCCGCCGCATTCAAGCAGGCGATTCAGGCTGGCCGGCTGGCGTATTTGGCAAAGCCGGGACGGGTACTGGCTTGCGGGGAAGCATCCTCGCCCCTGACCGGTTTCCTGGCGGAACAGGAGGAGTGTCATGGCTAAGGCGGCGGACCTGACTGATGTGATGAACTACCTTCCCGATATGGAGGAGCTTAAGGACTCTGACGTAATTGCTAACGTGCTTGCGTGTATGCACGCTTACGACTACGACCGCTATACCGCTGCCGATGTGCGGCTGGCACTGGACGGAGACTGCCGCGAGCCGGCGGCGTTTGCCGCCCTGCTGTCGCCCGCTGCCCTGCCGTTTCTTGAGGAAATGGCCTGCAAGGCGCAGGCTGTGACCAGAGCCCAGTTCGGCAGCTCCATCCGTTTATTTACGCCGTTGTACGTTGCTAATTATTGTGAGAACTACTGCGTTTACTGCGGCTTTAACTGCCGCAACTCGATAAAGCGGGCTAAGCTTGGTTTGGCGGAAGCGGAGCGGGAGATGGCGGCGATTCGGGAAACCGGCCTGGAGGATATTCTGATTTTGACAGGGGAAAGCCGGACGATGTCGGGTGTCGACTATATTGGCGATATCTGCCGTCTCGCCAGCCGCTATTTTAAAGTGGTGGGGCTGGAGGTGTATCCGGTCAATACGGCTGAATATGCCTATCTCCACCAGTGTGGAGCGGATTACGTGACTGTTTTTCAGGAAACGTATCAGGCGGAGCGCTATGGCGAACTGCATCTGGCCGGACACAAACGGGTATTCCCCTACCGCGCCAATGCCCAGGAAAGAGCCTTGCGGGGCGGCATGCGCGGCGTCGGCTTCGCCGCGCTTCTGGGGCTGGCTGATTTCCGCAAGGATGCCTTTGCCACCGGTATGCACGCGTACTTCCTGCAGCGGCAGTTTCCGCATGCCGAGATCGCGTTCTCCTGTCCGCGTCTGCGGCCGATTATTAGTAATGAGCAGCTGCGGCCCCTCGATGTGCATGAACCGCAGCTGCTGCAGGTGATCCTGGCCTACCGCCTGTTTATGCCGTTTGCGGATATTACCATTTCCACCCGTGAGCGCGCAGCCTTCCGCGATAATGTCATTCGCATCGCCGCGACTAAGATTTCGGCGGGAGTGAGTACCGGCGTCGGCAGTCACGGGACGGCGGCAGCGGATAAAGGTGATGCGCAGTTTGAAATTGCCGATGGGCGGAGTGTGGACGAGGTATACGCGGCGATACAGGCGCAGGGCCTGCAGCCGGTGACGAATGACTATGTGGCCGTTTAGGCTTATTGTCGTTACTGACCGCAGACAAAGCTGCCGCGATTTTCTGCCGCAAATTGAACGCATTGCCGCTGCGAAGCCCTGCTCGCTGCTGCTGCGGGAGAAGGATTTGCCGGAGGCCGCGTATGAGGCGCTGGCACGCCAGGTATACGCAATTTGCCAGCAAAACGGGGTTGAATGCGTGCTGCACAGCTTTATTGATGTTGCCAGACGCATCGGCTGCCGCCGGATTCACCTGCCGTTGGCGGCTTTGCGGCGCGACCGCGGCTTGCTGCAGGACTTTCCGGTTATCGGCGCCTCTGTACACTCGGGCCGTGAGGCGGCCGAGGCGCAAGCGTTAGGTGCCTCTTACCTCACGGCTGGCCACATCTTTCCCACCGGCTGTAAACCGGGGCTCGCTCCGCGCGGACTGGCGTTTTTGACGGAGGTGGTGAGAACGGTATCGATTCCGGTTTACGCGATTGGCGGGATCGATGCCGGCAACGCCGCTCTGGCGGCCGGAGCAGGGGCGCAGGGGGTTTGTATCATGTCCGGGTTTATGCAGGCGCGTGATCCCGGCAATTATTGCCGCCAGCTGCGCCTCAGTCTGGATCAGCCGGTCTAAGCGGGCCGGAGCAGTCGGGATGATGGGCAAACGGAAAAACCGGCGCAGGCAGGAATTAGCCGCGAAAATGACGAAAAAACCCATTCATACTGAATAAGGGGGATGGGGAATGAGCGAAAATGTCTGGCTGGCGTTCAGTCTGACCCTGCTGGCGGGGTTGGCAACCGGTGTCGGCGGCGCGCTTGCTTTTGTGGCGAAGAAGGATAATATGAAGCTGCTGTCCGTCGGTCTGGGATTTTCCGCTGGGGTGATGATTTATGTTTCGTTTGTTGAGATATTGCGCAAGGCGGAACTATCGCTGACCGCGCAGCTGGGACCGGAGGCGGGGCCTTGGGCGGCTATCGGCTGCTTCTTTGCCGGCATGCTGGCGGCGGCGGTACTGGATAAGCTGGTGCCGTCCGGCATGAGTTATCACGATATGCAGATCAGCCAGCCTGAAGAGTCTCAGGAGCAGTTGGCCGGCAGACTGGAGCGGATGGGAATCCTCACCGCCGTGGTCATTGCCCTGCACAATTTTCCCGAGGGACTGGCGACGTTTATCGGTGCGCTGGAGGATCCGGCGCTGGGGGTTTCCCTGGCGATTGCCATTGCTATTCATAACATTCCGGAGGGGATGTCGGTAGCTCTGCCCATCTTCTATGCCACCCGCAGCAAGCTGCGCGGTTTTTTCTACGCCTTATTGTCAGGCTTGGCCGAGCCGATTGGCGGTATTATCGGCTATTTTATTTTACGTTCGGTCTTCAGTGAAGGGGTATTCGGCGTGTCGTTTGCCGCTGTTGCCGGCATCATGGTCTATATTTCGCTTGACGAGCTGCTGCCGATGTCGCGGGAGTCGCATTCGGGACACGCGTCGATGCTGGGCCTGGTGCTGGGGATGCTGGTGATGGCTGTGAGCCTGCTGTTGTTTTAACCGGCCGGCCACCGCGGTTTGGACGCGGATGCTGCAATAGTAAAACGAAGCAGTCCTGCTGCCCAGGACCGCTTCGTTTTACTATTGGACGTTGTACATGCCGTGGCTGTTCATGTAATTAAATATTCCCTCGCCGTGCTCTTGCTCTTCTTTCTGAATATGATTCAGCGCCTGGCGAATGGCAGGGTCGGCAAATTCAAATATTGCCGTGTTATAGGCACCGGAAACGTATTTTTCCGCCATTAGCATATCGCGGCAAAGTGTGGCATCGACCTGATCGAAGGCGGCTGTCTGCCCTCCGCTGCCTTGTTGACCGGCAGCGGGCGGCTGCTGTTGCTGCGATTGGTTCTGCTGTCCCTGCTGCTTCTGATTCATTGACGGCACTTGGCCGCTCATGATTGAATTGAGCGTGTTTAAATGCTGCCGCTCCTGCTGCTCATAGGACTGAAACAGCTGTTTGAGCTGAGGGTCATGGGCTGTCTGCGAACCCTTCTGGTATTTTTCGATGCAAAGATTTTCATGTGCGATCTGGTCCTGCAGCAAAAACGTTTCTTTTTGGCTTAATTGCAGCGGCACTTTTGCTACTCCTCCTTTACTGTAAGTCCGGCTTAGACCGGGCTTGTCAGTTCGGCTTTAACTTTTTGAATTTCCTGCTGCGGAGCAGGCGAAGCCGGTTTATAATAGCCCTTTTGCGTGGCTACCTGGTAAATCTGATACTGGCGCTGTTCGTCCATATTTCGCATTTGTTGAAAGGTGGAGCGCAGAGCGGTGTCGTCAGTTTCGGCGATCACATTGGCATAGGTGGCCAGGCTGCCCTTGATCATGCCAAGGTAGTCATTAAGCATATCCTTTTCATTCATAACGGGTCCTCCTTTACTGTAAAAATGATAATAGTTGCTGTTTGGCGCTTTTGGCCGCGGCCGCGTCCTGTTGAAACATCTGCTTCAGCTTGGCGTCATGGCATTGCTGCGCATAGGCTTCCAGTTTGTTGGCGGCGGTTTCGTGAGCGCCAATCATATGGCGCAGGTGCTGCAGCTCCAGTTGATTAAGCTGTGACATCGCTAACACTCCCTTCAAATTGGTTTCTGAATTACTATTGGTTGCAGCCGGTTCTGTTATACGATGAAAAATGTGCCAAAAAGCACTGCGGCCTGTGGATACCCCATCATTAACCGCTGTTATTTTTTCAGCCGGCTGCGATCAGTGTCAAACCGCGTCTGAATAAAAAATCAGAAAGTAGTCATTGACGCCAGCGGCCTGAGGTGGTATTCTATGCATGTACAAGCATACCGACAACCGCATACGATGAGTTAGGTGCCCGCAAGGGCTTAATAGGGAAGTCCGGTGCGATACCGGTGCGGTCCCGCCACTGTAATGAGGAGTAAACCCGAGATATGCCACTGGAGCGAGTGCTCTGGGAAGGTTCGGGGGAGCGATGATCCAGAGCCAGGAGAACTGCCTAGCTGACAATCGCCATAGCAGCGTGCTTCCCGTCCGGGGAATGCGGTGCTTAACCCACGAGCGATGGGGAGGGAGATTTTATAGACTGCGTCTATTTTATCTTTCCCGGCTGTTTTAGCCGGGAATTTGTATAAGTATGCGTTTTCTGTCTCTGCTCTTTTCACGTCCGTGGAGGGAGCGTTTTATTTTGTCGAAAAGTTTCCCGTCTTGGCGGGAAGTTCACTATCCTTCTCAACCCCTTTTTGTCGCTGCCGCGGAGACCGCAGCTTGGCTCCGCGGCGGCAATTTTTTTGTGAGGGGATGCGTCCGGCCGGAGCCATTGCGTCTTTAGGGCAGCAGGAGTTGCGGCTCCGTGTGGAGAAGATTGCTAACTGGCGGCGATGCGCCGCCGGATTGAATAGCGGGAGGGAATCATGATGAAAATGAGCCGGATATTGGCTTTAACCTTATTGCTGGCAGTGTGGCTGACAATCGCGCCGGTGCCGGTTTCAGCCGCTGAACCGGGCGGGCTGACGCCGCCCCAGCTGACCTATTTCCCGCCGGTTGTTTTCTCACAGCCGGTCAGTGATGCTTATGCCGGTCAAAAGTTGCAAATTCTACTGCGGGTTAGTCTGAACGAGCAAGGGACGGTCGCTGACGGCGGTGTGAGCGTTATTGAGAGCGCCGGGAATGCCGACATCGATCAGGCGGTTATTGATGCCGTACGGACTGCGGTATTCAGCCCGGCGCAGCGGGACGGCCAGGCGGTTGCGATCACCATCCGGCTGCCGCTGCAGGTGACGGTACCGGAAAAGCAGCCGGAACCGGCTGCGCCTGCGGCCGGCTAGTCAGGCTGCCGTGAGATTTTTCCGTCTGCCAGAAACAAGACCGCAGGAATGGCAAAGCCCTTTAACGGTCTTGCTGACGCAGGCAGGCGGAAAAAATCTGTCGGAATGCGTTGCGGGCATTAAGCAGCGCTACTCTGGAGAAGCGCTAAAATTACCGCAATTATTTCAATTAAAACTATTTGACGAATATCGGACAACGTGCTATTATAAATGTGGTTTTAGGATTGTTTATTGACAACTGCATAGATCGAAGCAGGTGCCCCATGGGGGCTTAATAGGGAAGACCGGTGTAAAACCGGCGCGGTCCCGCCACTGTAATGAGGAGCGAGCTCAAGATATACCACTGGAACGCCAGCGTTCTGGGAAGGTTTGGGCAAGCGATGATTCAGAGCCAGGAGAACTGCCTGTTTAACAGTCACCGTTGTACCCACGAGCGATGGGGAGGGGATTATTAGAGTGATCTAGTGTCTATTCTTCCCGGCTATTTTTGCCGGGATTTTTATTTGACAGGATCATGCGCCTAAGCCCTCTCTGCATCTGTGGAGAGGGCTTTCTTTTGTCAAACGGTTTCTCGCTATTTTGGCTAGCGGGGAAGTTAGCTATATCTAAATCCTTTTTGTTGTTGCGGCAGGTAAACGCAACATGTCTCTCCGGAGACATTCCTTTTTTCAATTCTGTTTTTACATAGATGCGCGGCCGTTTCGAGATGGCGGCGGAGCCGGGTTTTTCCTGGCTGCCGTCTCCGGCTGGCAGTTGCCGCGCAGGGGTGCTTGACAATTTCATAGCCGAGATAGGTGCCCTACGGGGCTTAATAGGAAAGGCCGGCTAAAACCGGTACAAGACCGCCATATCCCAATTCTGCGCGAGGAGTGCACCCGGTTTGGCCGCTGGGATCCAAAATCTTGGACAGGTACCGGGGAAACAATGATTTCGCGCAGCGGGAATGCCTATTACAATTACCGTTGACCCACGCGAGTGGTGGAGAGCAGCCAGATCGCGCCATCTGCCTATTTTGCATCCGTTTTCATGGCGCGTCGACAGCCAACTCTCCTGACGGTTATTGTTCAGGAGTTTTTTATTTTGAGGGGGCGATGAAAAGCTGCATAGGACACTGACCGGGGCGGTCACTATTCTGAGTTGAGAAGGGTTGTGAATGTATGGCTGCATGCGGTGAAGAAAAAACAACGAATGAGATACCGCAGGTTACCTTTGAAGAGTTTGACATCCCGAGTTATGAAAAGTGGAAAGATGAAGCCATTGCCGGGTTAAAAGGCGCTGATTTCAACAAGAGCCTGTTTACCCGCACCTATGAGGAGATTCAACTGGAGCCGATTTATACCCAGGCGCACATTGCCGGCCTGACGCATCCCCGCACCCTGCCGGGATTCGACGCCTATGTGCGCGGCACTTCCGCGTCCGGCTATATGACGCATCCCTGGCTGATCGGCCAGGCGTGCGATGCGGCGCTGCCGGCTGAGTTTAACAGGCTGGCCCGCAATGAGCTGGCAAAGGGCTCTACCGGCCTGCACGCGGTCATCGACTGCGCTACCTCCCGCTGCCAGGACGCCGACAAAGCGGCGGTCGAGACAGTTGGCAAAAGCGGTGTGTCGCTGACGACAATCCAGGATGTCAGCGAGGCCTTTGCGGGAATTGATTTGCGCCAGACGCCGCTGCACCTGAACGCAGGCGCGTCAAGCAGCCTGCTGCTGGCGATGCTGGCTGCCGCCGCCAAAGCCCAGGGCAAAAAGCTTGACAGCATCAGCGGCTGCGTTGGCGCCGACCCGGTGGGAACCTGGGTCGCGGCCGGCTATCTGCCGTGCTCGCTGGACGCTTTGTATGACGAAATGGCCTATGCGACAGTATGGCTGGAGCAGCAGGCTCCCGATATCCGCAATATTCTGGTCAGTGGCTCGGTTTACCACAACGGCGGCGCCAACGCGATTCAGGAACTGGCCTATTCGCTGGCAACCGCTATTGACTATATCCGGGCGCTGCAGCTTCGCGGCGTCAGCGCCAGCGTTGCTGCCAGGCATATCCGCTTCAGCTTCTCCGTCGGTGCTAACTTCTTTATGGAAGTTGCGAAACTGCGTGCCGCCCGGTTGCTGTGGGCCCAGATCGTCGAAGCCTTCGGCGGCGACAGCGAGGCGCAGAAAATGGACATCCAAGCCCGCACCTCCGCCTTTGCATCCTCGGTTTTCGATCCCTATGTCAATATGCTGCGGACGACAACCCAGTCGTTTGCGGCCGTTGTCGGCGGCGTTGACAATCTTTATGTCGCTAACTTTGATGAATCGATCCGTCAGGGCGATGAGTTTTCGCGGCGGATTTCCCGCAATACGCAGCTGCTGCTACAAAACGAATGCAACCTGCGTCAACCGGTTGATCCCGCGGGCGGTTCCTGGTACATTGAAACACTGACCAATTCCCTGACGGAGAAGGCGTGGGCACTGCTGCAGCAAGTGGAAGCCGCGGGCGGCATTGTCAAAGCCTTGAAGCAGGAGTTGCCGCAGAAAGCGGTAGCGGAGGTGCTGGCGAACCGGTTTAAGAAGATGGCATCCCGCGCCGATCGCTCCGTCGGCATTAACATGTATGCCAACATGGTGGAAAAACCACTGGAAGAGCGTCCACTGGATCATGCCGCTGTGCAGGCTGACCGCAGCCGGCAGATTGAGACCTATTGCCGCGATCTGGATTCGATGTTTGTCGCGGAGAAATTGCAGCAGATCTGCGAGGCCGGCCGCGAACCGGCTCAGCTGATGGACGCGCTGGTTGCCGCTTTCCATGCCGGCGCAACCCTGGGAGAGGTAGCAGCCGCGCTGCGCGCCGATGAAGTACCCGAGCAGCCCATCCGTCTGATTGCTCCGCACCGTTTTGCCGAGCAATTCGAGGTTCTGCGGCGTAAAACCGAAAAATACACGGCTGAAACCGGCAAGAAGATTAAAGTATTTCTGGCGAATATGGGCAAAATACCCCAGCATAAGGCCCGTGCCGATTTCAGTACAGGCTTTATGGAGGTCGGCGGTTTTGAAGTGCTGAAAAACGACGGCTTCCCGACCGTGGAGGAAGCGGCCGACGCCGCGATCAATTCCGGCGCCGATCTGACGATTATTTGCTCGACTGACGCTACCTATCCGGAACTGGTGCCGCCGCTTGCCAACGCGATCAAAGCGGCCAAGCCGGACATGCTGGTCTTTTTAGCCGGAGCGCCGGCCAAGGAGCATGAGGCCAGCTATCGTGAAGCCGGCGTAGACGATTTTATCCACGTCCGGGCCAACTGCTATGAGATCTTGAGCAGGCTGCAAGCAGAAAGGGGGATTGTCTGATGCTTCAGACCCCTGATTTTACAAAGATTGCCTTAAACAAATCGAAGCAACCCACCAGTCTGGAAGAGTGGAAGCGGCAGCTTCACAAGGAAACGGGCATGACGCCGGAAGAATTGTACTTCCGGACTATGGAGCAGATCGATGTCAAGCCCTTGTATACCGCCGAAGATCTCAACGGTATGAAGCATTTGGACTTTATGGCCGGTATTCCGCCGTTTCTGCGCGGACCCTACCCGACCATGTATGTGAACAAGCCCTGGACGGTTCGGCAATACGCCGGCTTCTCCACTGCCGAGGAAAGCAACGCTTTCTATCGCCGCAACCTGGCGGCAGGGCAGAAGGGCCTGTCGATCGCCTTTGACCTGGCGACTCATCGCGGCTACGATTCCGATCATCCCCGCGTCGTCGGCGATGTCGGCAAGGCCGGCGTTGCTGTCGACTCGATTCTGGACATGGAAATCCTGTTCTCCGGCATTCCGCTGGATCAGATGTCGGTATCGATGACGATGAACGGCGCGGTACTGCCGGTACTGGCCTTTTATATCGTCGCTGCCGAGGAACAGGGTGTGCCGCAGAACGTACTGGCCGGCACGATCCAAAACGACATCTTAAAAGAGTTCATGGTCCGCAATACCTATATCTATCCGCCTACGGCCTCGATGCGGATCATCGGCGATATCTTCTACTTTACTTCCCGCAACATGCCGAAATTCAACAGCATCAGTATTTCCGGCTATCATATGCAGGAAGCCGGCGCTACCGCCGATATCGAGCTTGGCTATACGCTGGCCGACGGACTGGAATATATCCGTACCGGCGAAGCGGCCGGCCTGAAGGTTGACGCTTTCGCCCCCCGCCTGTCCTTCTTCTGGGCGATCGGCAAGAACTACTTTATGGAAGTTGCGAAGATGCGCGCTGCCCGCCTGCTGTGGGCCAAAATCATCAAACAGTTCGACCCGAAAAATCCGAAGTCAATGGCGCTGCGGACGCATTCGCAGACGTCGGGCTGGAGCCTGACCGAACAGGATCCGTTCAACAATGTTGCCCGTACGTGCATCGAGGCAATGGCCGCGGCGCTGGGACACACCCAATCGCTGCACACCAACGCCCTCGACGAAGCGATCGCGCTGCCGACCGACTTCTCCGCCCGTATTGCCCGTAACACCCAGTTGTATCTGCAGGATGAAACCCAGATTTGCAAAGTTATCGATCCCTGGGGCGGCTCTTATTATGTGGAAGCTTTGACCGAGGAACTGGCGCGACGTTCCTGGGCCCATATCCAGGAAGTCGAAGCGCTGGGCGGCATGGCCAAAGCCATTGATACCGGCTTGCCGAAAATGCGCATCGAGGAAGCGGCGGCCAGACGGCAGGCGCGCATTGACTCCGCCAAGGAAATGATTGTCGGCGTCAACCGCTATCGGCTGGAAAAAGAGGATCCGCTCGATATTCTCGAAGTCGATAATACCGCTGTACGGCAGGCGCAGATCCGCCGTCTGGAAAAATTGCGGGCAAACCGCGATGAAGACAAGGTGAAATCTTGCCTGGAAGCGCTGACCAATTCAATGGAAAGCGGCGAAGGCAACCTGCTGCAGTTGGCGATTGAAGCTACCCGCGCCAGGGCCAGCCTCGGCGAAATCTCTTCCGCTATTGAAAAGGTCTCCGGCCGTCACAAGGCGATCATTCGTTCCATTTCCGGCGTATACAGCAGCGAGTTTGCCGATGAGGACGAAATCAAGGAAGTCCGCAAGCTGGCCGACTCCTTTGAGGCAAAAGAAGGCCGCCGGCCGCGGATCATGATTGCCAAGATGGGCCAGGACGGTCATGACCGTGGCGCTAAGGTCATTTCCACCGCCTTTGCCGATATGGGCTTTGACGTCGATATCGGTCCGTTGTTCCAGACGCCGGCGGAAACCGCCCAGGACGCGGTCGACAATGACGTGCACGTCGTTGGCTTCAGTTCCCTGGCCGCCGGTCATAAGACCCTGCTGCCGCAGCTGGTGGAAGAGTTGAAGCAGCGCGGACGCGACGACATTCTGGTTGTTATCGGCGGCGTTATTCCGGCTCAGGATTACGACTATCTGCGGCAGAACGGCGCCGCGGCGATCTTCGGACCGGGAACGATTATTCCGGTAGCCGCAAGGAGGGTACTGGAAGAATTGCATCGGCGTCTCGATGAGGAAAATAGCGATGCCGCAAAATAACGACTACAAGCCGGAATGGATTCCCGACAACGCGGGCGATGAATTCGCCAGCCGGGTAATGGGCGGCGTCGCCACCAGGCATGACGGCATGCCTGGCGGCGGCAAGCCGTATGCCGCTCCCCAAGTGAAACGGTCGAAGCTGACAAGAGCCGATTATGTTGACGGTGTGCTGAACGGCGACCGCAGTATTCTCGCCAGGGCGATCACCCTGATCGAAAGCAATTCGCCGGTGCATATGGAAAAAGCGCAAGAAGTCTTGCAAGAGCTGCTGCCCTATACCGGCAAATCCATGCGCGTGGGAATCACCGGCGTGCCGGGAGCCGGGAAAAGCACCTTTATCGAAGCACTCGGCTGCCGGCTGTGCGAACAAGGCCATAAAGTCGCTGTCCTGGCGGTTGATCCCAGCAGCAGCGTAACCAAAGGCAGCATCCTCGGCGACAAGACCCGGATGGAAAACCTGGCGAAGCAGCCGGCGGCGTTTATCCGTCCGTCGCCCTCCGCCGGTACCCTGGGCGGCGTTACCCGCAAAAGCCGTGAAACACTGCTTTTGTGCGAGGCTGCCGGTTATGACGCCATCCTGGTGGAAACCGTCGGCGTGGGTCAGAGTGAAACAACTGTCCGCTCAATGGTTGACTTTTTTCTGCTGATTGTCTTGACCGGCGCGGGCGATGAACTGCAGGGCATTAAAAAAGGTATCATGGAACTGGCTGACGCCATTTTGATTAACAAGGCGGATGGCGACAACAAGCAGCGAGCGATGATGGCCCGGGCTGATTATGAACGGATTCTCCACTATCTGCGCGACGCCACAGAAGGCTGGAAAACTAAGGCGTATACCTGCTCCGCCTATACCGGCGCGGGAATAAACGAAATTTGGGCGGAAATCATGCGTTTCCGCGACGTCGCCGAAAAGAACGGCGTCTTTCAGCAGCGGCGCAAAGCGCAGACCCTGTCGTGGGTCTATTCAATGGTCGATGAGCATCTGCGGCAGCTCTTCTGGCAGAACGCGGAAGTCATGTCTTGCCGCTCGCTTGTCGAGCAGCAGATGGTTGACGGCACTCTGTCCGCCACACTGGCGGCACAACGCCTGATCGCCGCCTTTGCCGGCAGACAAGGCAATCCTTGATTCGCATATGTAGTTGACAAAAAAGAGTTCTCCTGAACGGTTCGTTCGGGAGAACTCTTTTGCTGATCATAAGACGACAGTGTGCAGCACCGTACAAAGCCGCTAATGTAAAAAAATTCCTATCGCCAAATTCCGGCGTGTGGGAGAACGGTGGCCGCAGAGCGAACTGCCAGTGCGAAAAAAGACAAAGAACGATGCCGCGAGGAAACAGCGGATAGCCAGATCGCTCCGACACAGCAACGGCTTACAGCAAAATTTGCTGTAAGCCGTTGCTGTCGTTAATGACAATACGGCGCTGGCTGAAGCTGATCAACCCGCTGGTTGCCATTTGCCGCAATTCACGTGAAAGCGAAGTACGGGAGACATTAAGATGTTCAGCCCAGGCTTTTTTGGAAAACGGCAGCCGGACGACGGCGGACCCGCTGCTTTCACTGGCGCTGATCAGGTAATGCGCAATTTTGGCCTGGATGGAGCTGAGCGACAGGAGCTCGATTTTATCATTCAACATAAAAATGCGGTTGGATACGGAGCATAAAAAATTCAACATAATCGTCTGATCGATAGCAAATAGTTTCAGCAGCTCCGGTTTGGGTAGCAGAAAAATCCGGCTGGCAGCGGCGGCACAGAGCGTAGCGGGATAAACACTGGTTTGTGCGAACAGGGTTGCGTCCGCCAATAAATCAAAATTGCCGCGGCTGCTGACTGTCATGATTTTGCCGGTAGGGAAAATTTTTTGTACGGCTACCCGGCCGGACAGGATAATGCCCAGCGTGGAGGCTGGCTGGCCGGCGGTGAAAATTAGCTCATTTTCACTGAAGTCCTGTACGCGATAATGAATTTGACGCAGCAGCAGCTGGATTTCGCCAAGCCGCTTATTTTTAAATAGGTAGCTTCTTTGTAGAAGCGCAGCGTAGTTTTCCATTTTGAACTCCTGAAAAATAGTAAGTGTATCGCTGGATACGGTTTTTATATAACCAGTATAGTATACTTTGATCAGAGAGTAAATGATAATGAAAATCATTATGTTGAAAAACGCGACTGTAAAAATGGAGAGTGCGAGCATGAATTTGCAACAACTAACGCGGACGGGCCTGCTGCTGGCGCTGATGCTTCTGTTTCAATCGCTGCGGCTGCTGCTGCCGTTACCGCCGTTTGCATCCGTTTTCGTCATCGGCAGCCTGGTTAACGCCTGCCTGCTGCTGGCGGTAGAATTCTGCGGCTGGCGGCCGGCGCTGCTGCCGGCGCTGATTGCGCCGCTGGCCGCTTATCTGCAGCAAATGCTGCCCTTGCCGGTATTTATTCTGCCGGTTGCCGCCGCCAATGCCGCTTATGTTCTTGGCTACGCGGCGTTGGCCGGCCGCTGCCGGCCGCTGGCTGTCGCTGTGGCGACAGCAGCTAAATTTATCATTGTCTATTTTGTTGTTGCCTGGCTGACCGGCTATGTGGATTTGCCGCAGGCTGTGGCAAGCAGGTTGGCGATGCTGTTGGGCTGGCCGCAGCTAATCACCGGAATCGCGGGAGGGGGGCTTTGCTATGTTGTCCGCAAGCGGAACGTATCAAGATGATACCGCTCGCTTTTTGTCCGATTTGCAAAATGGCGAGCCGGTTTCGCTTCTGGCTGCACCGGCGGTAGTCAGCCATTTTGACGATTACCGCCGACTGTTTGGCTACCTCCAGTCTTTAGGCGTCGGTTCTTTTCATAATGTTTTACTGCGGGCAGATATTACCCTTTGGGCTTATGACAAATTGCTGCGACAGCAGCCTCACGCCGGTCTTATCGCTTCCCCCTGCGCCGCTTTATCCGCCTATATCCGGCAGCGGCTGCCGGTGCTGCTGCCCTTTCTGATGCCGGTCCACAGTCCGCTGCTTTGCAGCATGATTTATTTGCGCAAATATAAGCAGGTAAGCGGCCGACTGGCCTTTTTATCGCCGTGTGTCGCCAAACGGGCGGAGATGTGCCTGGCCGGTCAGCCGGGTTATAATGTAACCATTGGCCGGCTGAAGCAGCATCTGGCTGCTGCCGGGGTTGATTTAACCAACTACCCGCCGGTTGATTTCAGCGACCGCGGCGAAGGCGGCGGCAGGACGCTAGGCGCTTATGGCGGCCTTTGCGAGGCAGTAGCACCGCATTTGCCGGACGGCGAATTCGTGAAGCGCAGCGGCCCGGGGATATATCCCTGGCTGAAGGATTATGCGCGGTCTGTTAAGAGCGGACATAAGCTGCCGACCCTGCTAGAACTCTATAATTGCTGCGGCGGCTGTGACAACGGTCCTGGCACCGGCCGGCGCCAGGCGCACGCTGGGGCGGCAGCGCTGAAAAAGCCAGGAGTGACGCCAGATCCACAACTGACGATGAACCTATTCGCCCGCTTTGATCGCGAGCTCTGCCTCGACGATTTTCTCTGTCAACCGGAGTGGCAGCAAAATAAAATGTAGAACAGGAGCCTGTTATGAAATCGTTTATTGCTGTACGTGATCACGAAACCTGCCTGCAGATCAGCTATCAGGATTTAATCCAGTACCATGGCCGGACGTTTATTGCCGGCGTAGCCATGGCGTTTAAGCTGCTGCAATTAGTGGCGGACAGGCTGGTGGACGGCGTACTGCCGCGCGGCGAGCTGCAGGCCGTGCTGGCGGTCAATGGTCCGGGCATTATTGATGGGATTGAAATGGCGACCCGGGCGAAAACGCACGGCTGCCTACTGGTTAACCAGCGAATCGCGGCGACGCGAGCAGTCCCCGATGCCGCCGACGGCCAAGGCGGTAAATACTATTTTGTTTTCAGCTGCCGCGGACGGCAGCTGGCTGTATGGCTGCAGGATGGTTTGGTGCCGCAGGAATTTTTGGATCTGGCCTATAAGACCCATGACGGTTCAATCAGTCAGCCGGAAAAGGCCCGGCTGCAGCAATTAAAGGAAGAACTTGCCGTTTTCCTGATCAGTCTGCCGCCGGAAGCGATTTTTCACTATTCTCTGCAAGCAAGCGAGGGGCGGGACTAAACAGGCAAAATAAAACGGCTAAGAAATGCGTCTCAGCCGGCAGGGATGACAATTGCCGACGGCGAAATTTATTGGCAGTCGACACATCGGACGAGAAAGGAGTGGCGTGATGACGGAAAAGCCAGGCTTGGGCAATGAGAAGGCGGCAAAGCTGGCGGCTTATTTTCATGAAGCCGGAATTGACTGCTTTGATTGCCGCGACAGCGGCGATGAGCTGCAAACCGTTTTGTTCCGTACGCAGCTGACGGTTGAAGAACAGCATTTGCCGTTGCTGGTTGTGACCGACAGCAGCCTGTATACCCTGATAAAGGTCCGGGTCGCGGCCAATGCCGTGAATGACGGCAACCGGCAGGCGGTGCTGGAATATCTGAATGAATTGAACCGGCAGTATAAAGCGTTCAAGTATAGCGGCAGTGCTGAGAACGATATCGTTTTGGAGATTTGCCTGCCTGCGACGCCGGCAGCCTTTGATCCACAGCTGGTGCAGATCCTGATTGATCTGGCGCTGCGGCATCTGCGGGAGGTCGTCCCCGTCCTCAGCGGTAAAATCGGGGCAGCCTAAACAGGACGCAATCATACGTATACTGGGAAACAGGTGCCCTGCGGGGCTTAATAGGGAAGACCGGTGCAATGCCGGCGCGGTCCCGCCACTGTAATGGGGAGTGAATCTACAGTGCGGTGTCGATCTGGAGACTGTAGGATGCTGGCAAGGCGAGTTTTCGCCGGCATTCACAGGAGTAAGGTGGATACTGTGCTCTGCCACTGAGACAGCGTCTTGGGAAGGTGTAGACAAACGATGAACCAGAGCCAGGAGAACTGCCTGTTTGACAATCACCGAGGATGGCCGATGGCTGGCCACCGGAACCTACGAGCGATAGGGAGGGGATTACAGCGTGAGCAGCAGCGCGCTCGATAACTCCCGTACTAGGCGGGAGCTTTTTTTATTGCGGGTGTTTAAATGCGGCATGCACCGCGCCGGTGACCGGCGGCACGGATACGAGGAGGGTTTAGCGTGGACGAGATAAAAGGCAGCGATTTTCTGGAAACCTTTGTCCGGATGGCACCGCAGCTTGCGGCTATTTTCCCCGGCGATTTCGGTATCGCCGTCATCCGGGACGGACGCTATGTCTACTATTCGCCGGCAAGCGATCTGAACCTGGGTACCAAGATCGGCGCTCAGGTCAATCCCGGCGCGGCCAAACGGGCAATGGAAACCGGCCGGCCGGTTTCGCGGATTGTGGCACAGGCCGATTCGGCTTATGGTGTCGCGTATCTGGCCAGTGCCACACCAGTGCTGGACGAGCGTAATCAGGTAGCCGGCTGCATTACCGTTACCCAAAGTCTAAGCTTGTTTAACAGCATGAATGATTTTTCCGGTGAAGTGGCGGCTTCGTCGGGGCAATTGACTGCCGGCATGCAGGAACTGCTAAGCCGGGCGGCAGAGGTCGCCAGTACTACTGCCGATTTGAATATGCTGACGAAAAAGCTGATTGACGCGGCTCACCGCAGTGATGAAATCATCCAATTTATCCGCAATGTTGCCGGTCAGACCAATTTGCTTGGGCTGAATGCCGCCATCGAAGCGGCGCGGGTTGGCGAAATGGGACGGGGCTTCAGCGTCGTTGCCGAGGAGGTGCGCAAGCTGGCCGTTGCCAGCGCTGATTCGGTAAAAAGCATTTCCGCTTCACTGAACGAGATTCAGACAATGGTTAACACTTTATCACAGCGTACGGCAGCGATTGATCAGAATATCCACGGTCAGCATGATACGATTCAGGAAATGGCCAACTCCAGCCAGTCGCTGACCGAGATCGCCGCCAAGCTGGCACAGACGGCGAAGCAGCTATATACGTTGTCGGAATAGGCCGCGGCAATTCCGATCGAGCGGGCTGCGCGGCAGCTTGCCCGGCAGCCGCCGCTTTTCGCAATTGACAGTAAACGACGGCAATGCTACTATAACAGGGAAGGACCCGCGGCATTTGCCGTTACTAAAATGATTGAAAATTACATAATAAGAAGCAGGTGCCCTACGGGGCTTAATAGGGAAGACCGGTGCGATGCC
>UQPB01000055.1 GCA_900542835.1 uncultured Pelosinus sp.
CTAGATTTTTTGGGTACTTTTTGATCATGCAAAAAGTACCAAGCAGCTCTGCTTTTGCTAAAAGCGGCCATTGCTCCGCAGCAGGGCATCACTTTGCTTACTTTTGTAAGCGATTTCCCTGAACAGGTACCGGAAGCGAGAAAAAAAGGCGACCGCCCGGCTATCCGGAGCGGTCGTCTGTATCTGCGGCTGCCGGCAGGCTTTTATACCTGAAAGCGGCCGGTAAGCTGCCGCAGCTCTTCGGCCAGCTTCGCAAGCGCCTGACTCGAAGAGGATATTTCTTCCAAAGAAGCGGACTGTTCCTCCGCTGCCGCCGATACGGTCTCGGTTTGAGCGGCAGCCTGCTTGCCTACCTGATCAATTTCGCGCATGGAAGCGACAATTGTCTGGCTGCCTTGAGCCAGTTCGCGGATCGAGGCGCCAATTTCCCTGATTTGGCTGGAAACGCTGCCGAGCTGGCTGGCAATATCATTAAAGGCGCTGCCGGCTGACTGTACAACACCGGCGCCGGCGGCAACCTCCTGCGTTCCCTGTTTCATAGCGGCAACCGCGCCATCGGTATCTGCCTGGATTTGGTTGATAATCGCGGCAATTTGTCCGGCTGCCTGCTCTGAACCTTCCGCCAGCTTGCGGACTTCGTCGGCTACGACGGCAAAACCGCGACCGGCTTCTCCTGCCCGCGCCGCTTCGATGGCCGCATTCAGGGCCAGCAAATTGGTTTGGCTGGCAATGCCGGCAATTGTGTCGATAATTTCGCCGATTTGTTTGGAGCTTTCGCCCAGTTTGGCGACAATTCCGGCCGAGCCGGTCACCGATTCCTCAATTTTGCCCATTTGACGGACTGCGGCTTCGATTGCGCCGCGGCCACTGGCGGCTGCGGCCGCAGTCTTATCGGCAGCGGTCTCAACCAGCGTCGCGTTTGCGGCAATTTGCTGCACGCCGGCGGACATGGTTTCAGTGACAACAGCGTTGCTGTCAAGCGAACGTGCCTGTTGCGCTACGCCGGCGGCGACATCGGAGATTGCTGACGCGACCTGTTCCGTAGCCTGAGCCGACTGGTCGGCACTGGCCGTCAGCTGTTCGGAGGCGGCGGCAATATGTTCTGACGATTTCATGATGTTAACTACCATCGTCCGCAAGCCAAGACGCATCGTTTCCAGCGAGGCGCCCAGGCTGTCTACCTCGGCCACGCCGCTGGCGGCGATACTGCTGCTTAACTGGCCGTCAGCCATTTTGTCGGCGGCTTGTCCCAAGCGATGCAGCGGCCGGACAATGCTGCGGGCCAGATACACGGAGGCGGCGCCAGCCAGAAGTGAAGTAAGCAGGATCAGCAGGAGGCTGGTCCACAAGCCTTTGGTTGCCAGGGCGGTGATTTCAGCAACCGGCAGATAGGCGATAATGCCCCAGTTCAGCAGGCTCATCGGCGCGTACGCAGCCAGGGCTTCCCAGCCCTGGGTTGAGACGGCTTCCATACTGCTGCTTTTGCCGCTGATGACTTCAGCAACGTAAGGCTGTGTCGCCACCGATTCATTTTTAGCCACCTTTTCGGCAACCGGGTGAGCGATCAGGTTGCCGCGGTAATCTACGATATCAACATAACCGTTTTCACCAATTGTGGTTCTGGCGGCAATTTCCGCCAGCGCCTGCAGGCTGATATCAACGGCGGCAACGCCAAGGATTTGCCCGGCGGGATTTTTAATCGGTGTCGAAATAGTAATCGTGGGTGCATTGGTAAACGCGGAGATATAGGTGTCGGTAAAGAAGGTCTTGCCGGCTATCGCTTCCTTGAAGTAGGCCCGGTCGCTGCGGTTGGCCAGATTGCCGCTGGTGCGGGCAATCTGCATGCCGGTCTTGTCCATAATATAGATGAGTTCATACTGCGGATTCTTCTGCTGGGCGACCAGGATCATTTCCTTAATTGCGGCTCCATTCATTGCATGCATGGTAGGAGAGAGTGCCAGCGTTTCAACCAAGCCCCGGGCGTCAACGATAAACCGTTCAATTTCGCTGGCAAGCTGGGCAGCAATGGTGCGGTTGGTTTCCGCCGCTTTCTCCTTCGCTGCCGTCAGTGACAGATACACATTGACCGAGCCGACAAGCGCAGCCGCAAAAAAAGCGACGGCAACAATTAAAGCCATTAAGCGCATCTGTAAACTGTTTTTCACATTCTTCACTCCTTTGTGTAAAAAAATCCCTTAATATGATGAAATTATGGCATAGCGGCCGGTTAACGTCAAGAAGGCGGCCGCGCTACTACTAAATACTACGGGAAAATACGATGACGTTCAGAGACAGACGCGGCATCTGCCGGCAGCAAGGGCGAGGGTTTGCCGGTGAGGTATCCCTGGACGCAGGCGACTCCCATATGCCGCAGCAGCCGCAGGACCGCTTCGCTTTCGACGTATTCAGCAATAACTTTTTGTCCGAGGGCATGCGCAACCTGGACAATCGCACCAACAATCGCCTGGTTTTGTTTGTTTTCAGCCAGGTCGCGAACATAGCTGCCATCAATTTTGATGTAATCAACCGGAAAGCGGCGGACATACGAGAAGGAGGAAAAGCCAATACCAAAGTCATCAAGTGCAAAGGAACAGCCTAGCTGCCGCAGCTTGTCCAGCCAGGCGGAAGCGGCTGAATCGGTTACCGCCGCGGTTTCGGTAATTTCAAAGCCAATCCGGCTCGGATCAATGCCGCTGCCGACAATCAGCTCTTTTACCGTACGGCACAAATCCTCGTCACTGAGGCTGACGCCGGAAATATTCGTGAAAATCTGCAGGTCGGGATAGGCTTGCAGTTTCTCAACAACCTGTTTGACAACCCATAGATCCAATTTCGGCATCAGGCCGAATGTCTCCGCAACCGGGATAAACAGAGCCGGGCTGATCAGGCCGCCCTCGCCGTCGGGAAGCCGCAGCAGCGCTTCGTAGTGCACAATGCTTCGGTCCAGTGTCTGCACCACCGGCTGAAAATAGAGCACCAGTTTGTCTTCCCGCAGTGCCTGCTTCAGCAAGGTCAACAGGCGTCCCGCTTCTGACAGCTGTGCCAGGCTTTTACCCTCCCGGCGCGCCAGAATAACACGGTTGCGGCCTTTGGCTTTAGCCGAGTGAAGCGCGAAATCGGCGTGGGACAGCAGATCCTGACCGTCCAATTCGCCATCGATGTGGACAATGCCGATGCTGATGCTGACACTGGCAAAGGCGGTGTCGCCGAGTTTAAATTCGGTTTGCTCAATCAGCCGGCGCAGCGACTCGGCAAATTCTTTGGCCGAATCGGCGGTCAGACTGCTGCGAATTATGGCAAATTCATCACCGCTGAGACGGGCAAACTGGTCGTTCCCTGTTATACTGTGCTTGACGGCGGCCGCAAACTGCTGCAGCAGTTCATCGCCGGTAGCATGGCCAAGCGTGTCGTTGATCAGCTTGAAATTGTCAATATTTAATACCAGCAGCGAGCCGGAAATGCCGTTGCGGGCCGCTTTGACCGCCTGCTCGAGAAAATCGCCCAGCCGCCGCCGGTTGGATAATCCGGTTAGTGTATCATGCGTAGATATGTACTGCAACTGCTGTTCCGCCGTTTTGCGCCGGGTTATGTCGCGGATTATAAAGCTGGAAACAGCCTTTTCGTCAATTACCAGCGGCTGCCAGCTGACTTCGGCGAAAAAAAACGTCCCGTCCTTGCGGGCCTGAACCGTTTCGAACAGACTGCTGTCATCAAACTGCACCGGCTCATAGGACTGTGAGTCCTTATGGACCAGATCGCCGATCCGCAGGGCGAGCAGTTCCTGCCGCGAATAGCCGTAGGCGAGCGAGGCGGCAGGATTCGCCTCAATAATCCGGCCATCGGGATTCGCGAACAAAATAATATCCTGTGTTTGTTCGGAAAATAATTGAAACCGGTGCAGGCTGTTTTCCGCTTTTTGCCGTTGCTTTTCCACCGCCGCCGATTCAAGGGCAAAGCAGAGATTGGCCGACAGCGAATTCAGCAGGCCGGTTTCTTCCGGGCCGAAGTATTCCGGCAGATCACAATAAAATGTCAGTACGCCGGTGAAGTCGCGGCAGCGCAGCGGAAACGAGGCGCTCGAGCGAATCCCGCAGGCAGTGGCGGCGGCCCGCTGCTGCCGCATCCGTTCTTCCCGGAAAAAGTCGTTGCAGATGTCGTGCCGACCGCAAAGCGCCGTGCCGGCAGGCGCGGCAGCAGGCTCGATGCCGTCCAGGAAGGCGGTGGCGCCCCAACTGGAGAAGATGGCGGCTTGATCCGGTTTTCTCCCGGCTGTGCCAACCCATACGAGGGTGAACAGACCGGTTTCGACCGCGATGCGGCAGACCTGGTCACAGAGCGGCCGGGGCTCCTTGATGCGCGCCATCACCTCATTGAGCTGCAGCAGCATCGCGTACAGGCGCTGCAAACGGCGGCTTTTCTCTTCGGCTGTTTTTCGCTGGGTATTGTCCCGTATCAGTGCCTGCCAGTAACGCCGGTCGCCGATGTGAATAGCGCTGGCGCTGATCTCCACCGGAAACAATGCCCCCGACTTGCGGCGGTGAACCGTTTCGTAGACCATGCCGGGAACTGTGGCCAGCTGTTCGGCCAGACCGGCAAACTTGCTGCGCTCCTCGTCTGAGCGCAGCCGTTCAATTGCCAGCCCGATCAGTTCGCTGCGGCAATAGCCGTAAATAGTCTCCGCCTGCTGATTGACATCGAAGATTTGCCGCGTTTCATCATCGACCAGCAAAATCGCGTCGTTAGCCTGGCGCAATAAGTGCTCGTAGCGCTGCGCCAGCAGCAGCCTGCTGTCTTCATTCCGGTCGCACTGGCAGGCTGACCGCGCTTTCCAGGCAAGCACGGCGATCACCGCGGCAACAGTGCCGAATCCGGCTGTCACCACCGCGGCGCCGGGGGCAAAAAATAAAAAAATGACGGCCAGAATGGCTGACGCCGCCAGCACCGCCGGCTTATGATTGCGTATTTGCACACTGCACTTCCTTTGTCGAAATAAGTCTCTTCTATCGTAACATAGATGCGCAAAAACACAATATTCTAGCGGAGGATATTTGTCCGACTGCGTCGAAAACATGCCGTAACAAACAATGCCGGGCACCCGCGCGGTTCTCTTACGGCAGACGGAGGCGTGGATATGAGGTATTCGTTTAACTGCGCTGCGGAATTTGCCGCCAGGCGGCAGTCTATGCGGCGCGTGCTGGCCGAATGGGCGCCGCTTTACGCAGAGCGGCTGTTTATTGCACTTAATGAAGCGGTAAATAATGCCTATCTTCATGGCTGCAGACCTTCAAACCAAGTGGTTGAGGTCGAGATCGAACGTACGGCGACCGAAATCTGGCTGCGGATCAGCCATTGCGGAACAGGTATCAACTTGTCCGATGCCGCCCGTACTTTGCCGGCGGACGAGCTTGACGATCATGGCCGCGGCCTGGCGATTATGCGGTTTTGCACCGATTCGCTTGTCTATGACGACAGCGGTAAAAAACTGATTATGCGTAAATCGCTGATGCCGGCAGCGGGAAATAAAATAGGAAAGGGTTTGTGTTGATGTTTCGGAACCTGCGGTTATTTCATAAAATTCTGGTGCTGCTGGGCGTTTTTGCTGCGACTTTGACTGTTGTCGCCGCCGCCGGCTATTATTTTATGCATGACATGGAACGAAGTTCCCGCCATATGTATCAGGATCGCCTGTTGCCGATTAAATGGCTCAATGATATGCGCCGTTTATCCCGGGTTCAGGAGATGTATCTTTATGAGGCGATTTTAACGCCGGCAAAAGATCAGGAGCGCAAGCTGATCGCCGACAGCGACGCGGTGATTGCTGATTCGGGCAAACTGTTTGCCGACTATGAAAAAGCGGCCCTGGACGATTATGAGCGCCAGCAGCTGGCGCCGTATCAAGCGGCGCTTGAACGCTACCTAAATGAGCGGCAGGCGGTGCTGGCCCTGCTTGCGGACGGAAAGAAGCAGGAGGCCTATGCCTATTTTAAGCAGAAAGCGGCGCCGCCCCTGGATGAACTGAACGGCATCCGGCGGAATTTGGCCGAGCATAACGCGCAACAGGCGGAGCATTTGCAGGAAACGATTAGAGCTGACTATTTGATCGCGGTCAGTGTGATCCTGTCAGTCGGTATTGTCTGCTTCTTAGCCTGCCTGGCCATCGGCCTGTATATCGCCCGGATGATTGTCCGGCCGGTAACCGAGCTGCAGACGTTGATGTCACAGGCGGGAGCCGGCGATCTCAGCGTGGCCGGCCGCGTCGATTCCACTGATGAGACGGGCGAATTGAGCGCCAGCTTTAATTTGATGATCAGACGGCAGGCCGAAATTGTCGATATGGTAAAAAAGGCTGCCGTCGAGCTTGCGGCCGGGTCGGAGCAGATGGCGGCTTCCAGTCAGCAGGTAACCTCCACCACCACCACAGTGGCAGAGGGCGTGCAGAATGTCGCCGGCGAAGCCGAGCAAGGCAATGCAGCGGTGATTGAATGCTCAAAAGCGCTGCTGGAGCTGTCGTCGCTGGTACAAATTGCCCGCCAGCAGGCCGAACTGGCGCTGGCTGCGTCGCAAACGGCGCAGAAGACGGCTGATGAAGGCAGGGACACCGTTGCTGAGGCCGTATCCCGCATGGACAACATTAAGCAAAAGACGCTGGAGAGCGAGGAACTGATTGCTGCCCTCAGCCGCTATTCGGAACAGATCGGACTGATTACCGATACGATCACCGCGATTGCCAGTCAGACCAACCTGCTGGCTTTGAACGCCGCGATTGAGGCGGCGCGGGCAGGCGAGGCCGGCCGCGGCTTTGCCGTAGTGGCGGAAGAAGTCCGCAAGCTTGCGGAGCAATCGAATCAGGGCGCCGCCGAGGTGGCGGCGCTGGTCCGCAAGGTGGCTCAGAGTACTTCTGTGGCTGTCGGCTCCATGCAGGAAAGCCGGGAAGAAGTCGAGAGGGGCGTCACGGCGGTGCACCGGGCAGGAACCGCTCTTGACGGTATACTCGGTGCTGTGGACGATACGCTGAAAGCAGCCGGTGATATTGCCCGCGTTACCCAGGAGGAAGTCGCCAGTTCCGATAAGATCGTCTCGTTGATCGATAAGGTTGCTTCGGTCATTGAGAACACGGCGGCCCACTCGGAAGAAACCGCCAGCGCCGCCGAGGAAATCAGCGCCTCGATGCAGACGGTAGCCGCCAGTGCCGAGGAAACCAGCGCTATGGCCGCAGAACTGCGGACGGCGACCGATCATTTTATCATCGGCGGCCAGGGAGAATTGTCGGTGCCGGATTTGCTGGAACGGGCGAAATCAGATCATCTGTTGTGGAAATTGCGTATTGCCAATATGCTCCGGGGAATCGAAAAGGCCGATCAGGCGCAAGTGAGCAGCCATCACGACTGCCGGTTTGGCAAATGGTATTTTAGCGACAGTAACCCGTTCCAGCATGATCCCGATTTTATTGCCATTGACAAGCCGCACGCTGCGGTGCATCAGCTGGCGCAGCAGGCCGTGAGCGCGCTTCAGCACGGCGATAAAATCGAGGCGCAGCGGCTGCTGGCCGCTCTTGACCGGCCTTCGGCCGAAGTCATCAGACGGCTTGATCGTCTGATTAAAAAAGCAATCCGGTAACCCGGAAGGAGATTGAATAACATGGATCAGGAATTCTCCGTTGTTCAGGACCAGGTCATTGTCACGCTGAGTGGCGGTTTGTTTGTGGAAGATGCCGCGGCGTTGCGCGAGACCCTGATTTCGTATATTGAAAGAGGCTATAAAAGCTATCTGGTGGATCTTTCCCGGGTCGACTATATCGACAGCTCGGGCCTGGGCGTGCTGGTCGCCATCCAGAAGCGGGCGCTGCAGAAGGGCGGCGGCATTACTATCAAGGGCTTGCAGGGAGTTGTCCGGGAAGTTTTTGAACTGACCCGTCTGACCAAGGTTTTTGAAATTGCGTAGGCCGGCCGCTGCGGCACGCGCGCAGGCAACAGCCGCCAGCCAGGTGCAGCAGCTGTCGGCCGCGGTCGAGCAGAGTCCCTGTTCGATTGTCATTACCGATCTCGAGGGCAACATTGAGTACGTCAATCCCAAGTTTACAGCTGTTACCGGTTATAGCTCGGCCGAGGCGATCGGGCAGAATCCCCGGATTCTAAAAAGCGGCCACCAGCCGCCGGAGTTGTATCGGACGATGTGGGATACGATTGCCGCCGGCAATGAGTGGCAGGGCGAATTTCAAAATAAGCGCAAAAATGGATCGGTCTTCTGGGAGCTGGCGTCAATTTCCCCGATCCGCAATGCGCAGGGCCAGGCCACCCATTATCTGGCGATAAAGGAAGACATTACAGACCGCAAGCAGGTCGAAGACAGGATCAGCCGCGACATGGAGCTGTCCAGCCGGATTCAGCGCGGCTTTTTGCCGCCGCAGCTGGACAATTCCTATTTGACAGTCCGGCAGATCTACCAGCCGTATAAGCATGTCGGCGGCGATATTTTTGACTATTGCTGGCATGCCAACAGGCGTGTTCTATCCGGCTATCTGGCCGATGTTATGGGACACGGCATCGGTACGGCGCTGCAGGCCGCCGCTTTACGGGTCTTATTCCACCAGGCGGACGAGCGGCAGCTGTCGCCGGCAGCTGCGCTGCGCTGGGTTAACGCTAAGGTTTCCAACTATTTTGCCGAAGACAGTTTTGCAGCGGCTATTTATTTTCAGCTCGATTTCAACCGCCGGGAGGCCGCGTTTTCCATTGCCGGCATCAATCAGCTGTTTGTTTGGAATCGCAGTTGCGCCGGGCTTGTTTCACAACCCGGCATATATTTGGGTATACAACAAAATCCGGAATATGAAACCTATGTTTTACCGCTGGACAGCGGCGATACGTTTTTACTGCTTACTGACGGTTTGTTTGACCTGCTGACCGATCGTGCAGCTTTGGCCGCGCTGCCGTCCGCTGCCGCCTGGGCCGAGCTGGAGGCGCTGCTGGGCGGCGGCAAAGCTACTGATGACGCCTCGGCGTTAAGTATTACCGTCAAATGAACCGCCGATCCCGAAGCGAGGCAAAGCCCCGGCTATTCGCCGGGGCTTTGCCTCGCTTCGGGAAGGTCAGCACAGTCCTGTGCTGGCAAACACTGATTAATGGCGGCAGCTTGACGGTCTCTTTCTGTCTGGCTGTGTCAGCCAGGCATTGAAAGAGCCTTGCTATTCCTGTCTGACTTTCTTGCCAGACGAAGAAATATCCTGCCAATCTGACCGGTTCATTTAATCGGCGTTTACCTAGTCTCTCATGTCATCAGAAATCATCTTTGACCCCAGATAGACCATGGCGCCGGCGAACAGCAGTTTTGCCATCCGGCCCATATTCATATCCATGTCCAGGTCGAAGATCGGTTGGCGACGCTTCTTATGAAACATAGAGAAACACCTCCTCAAGTGTAGTTTGCTGTTTTTAAGTCAAATCATTCATCTTTCCGCCGCAGTTTATAAAAATGCCTGTTGCGGGCGTCAGGCCTGCTGTTGCTAAATATAGCGGAAAAGCGGCTACCGCCAGAGGGATTTGCGAGTACGCAGCGAAGCAAGGCAAGTGCATGCAGTGATGGGCTTATGCGGTGGCTGCCGGCCGGCGCTGATCGTATCCGTCGCTGCTTCACGGAAATGTTTGCCGGCGCAGTGGCAGGAAATGTTGCGTTTGTGTCGAAAACAGAGATAAAATTTGCCATAACAACCGCATAGAGGGGAACAGGTGCCTTGTAAAGGGGCTTAATAGGGAAGACCGGTGAGAGTCCGGCGCGGTCCCGCCACTGTGGCAGGGAGCAGCCCGCACAATATCACTGAGGCGGTGATGCCTTGGGAAGATGCGGCAAGCGATGATCTGGAGCCAGGAGCACTGCCTGTTCAACAGTCGCCGTTGTACCCACGCGCGATGGGGAGGGGCTTGCAGATCGCTGCACATTTTGTAGAATGGGCAGCTGGATCATTTTTTGTCGTACCCGCAAACCGCCCCCGCAGTTCCGCCGGGGTGGTTTGCGCTTTTGGAGGCCGTAAAGCGGTCTGCCGCGGCGCCGTCTGGCGGCAACGATAGCTTAACACTTACCAGAAGGAGACGATGACAATGAACCTGGTTGAACCCATTCGCACCCGGGAAAAAATTGATGCCATGAAGGCGTATCTGCGAGAAAAGAACCTTCGCGACTATACGCTTTTTTGTCTGGGAATCAATAGTGGTCTGCGTGTTTCCGATCTGCTGGCGCTGCAGGTGGCGGATATCAGTAGCCTGCAGGATGGCCGGCGGCTGGTCAAAGAGCGGCTGGCGCTTCGCGACAAAAAGACCGGCAAAGTCAAAGAGTATCCGCTGTCGCCGCAGGTGCGGCAAGTGTTGAATGAATATTTGTCAAGCACGCATCCGCAGGGTTGGCTGTTTCCGTCGCGGCTGGGCAGCCGGCCGATCGACCGGACCCAGGCCTGGCGGATTATTTCAGAAGCGGCCCGCGCCGTCGGCGTGTCCGGCCGCATCGGTACGCACACCCTGCGCAAAACCTTCGGCTACTGGGCGTTTAAGCATGGCTATGATATCACACTGATTCAAAAACTGCTCAACCAGTCGTCGCCCGGGATTACGCTGGCCTATATCGGCATCACCAAGGCGGAACTGGATGAGGTTTGCCTGGCGCTGAACCTGTGAGCCGGCGATGCAGGCATATACGGCTGGGACAGGACATAAGATGATAGTCGGGGCGTTAAAATGATAATAACGGAGGTGGCATATGCGAATACGCCGAATTGTGGCCGCTCTGCTGGCTGTTTTGCTGCTGGCCGCACCGGCGGCAGCCGCGGCCGGACCGCTGCGGGATGAAATTTATCGCGAGGTGAAGGCGTTTGACGGCAAAGCCGGTGTGTATGCGAAGAACCTAAAGACCGGCAGGCAGCTGGATATCAATGAAAACACGCTTTTTCCCACCGCTTCAACCAGCAAGCTGGTAGTGGCGATGGCGGTGTACAAATATCTTTATGCGGCGGCGCCCCCGGATAAGCGGGCCTGGTATGACGAGGGTACCCGATTGATGATGGAGGTCAGTGACAATGACTATTTTACTGCGATCCTGACCGAAATTGATGCGAGCAAGTCTGATGTGCTGCGCCGGGTAACCCGCGATCTCGGCTTGTCGCGCACCCGGATTCATGATCCGGAATCGTTTCGTAAATACCGCTATCACAGCGTGACCACCGCCGCGGAAATGGCCAAAGTCTTTGCGGCGATCCATCAGGAGAAGTACCTCGGCCGCGAGCAGTCGCGCCGCCTGAAAACGCACTTGGCCAATACGATTTTTACCGACGAAATCCCCCGCTTTATGCAGGCAGCAGTTATGCATAAGGTTGGCGAGCTTGATGACGTGTTGTGCGATGTCGGCATTGTCGACGACGGCAAAGATCAGATTCTAATCAGCATATATACCCGCACCGATCGTCCGGTTGCTTATGCGAGCGATTTTATCGCCGGGCTGTCGGCTAAATTGTATAATGAGCTGAGACGGCGTTGATACTGACGCCGCCTGCGCGGTCCTGCGCCGGCGGCGTCTTTTGCCGCTTGAGAAAATTCGCTGTTTTTGTCGCAGCCAAGCAGGGCAGAATAAAAACGCGGCGAATACATATTGCGATAAAAACGTGGAGGTGCGCGCAACGTGGAAATCCTGCTGATGCGACATGGCAAAGCCGAACCGCCGCAGCGGACCGATTATGATCGGGAACTGACGGCGGCGGGAAGACAGCGGATCCGGAGCGCTTCGCTCGGATTGAAGCAGATTCTGGGCGAGGCACGGGTTCATATCTGGACAAGCCATTTGCCGCGGGCAAAGCAAACAGCTGAAATTATGGCGCAAACATTGAATGTCGTTGAAGTTAGCGAGCACGAAGCGATTTACAGCGGCGATCTGGACAGCCTCCTGGAGGGGATTGTCAAACTGCCGGATGCCGACAAACTGTTACTCATTGGTCACGAGCCGTGTCTCAGCGGCTGGTCGGAGCGGATCAGCGGCGTGCTGCTGCCGTTTAAGCCCGGTGCAGCCGCCTGTTATAAGATCAGCCACCGGCAGCCGCTGATTGGCAAATTGCGCTGGTTCGCGCTGCCGAAGGTACTGGCTGACTGGGGAGCGGCGGCAAGGCAAGAGCGAGAAGGAGAAACGGTATGTCAAACGATTTTGAAACCGAACTGAAATTGGCCGTGCTGCCGGCGGCAGACGCCTGTGTCTGGCAGGCTGTTGGCGAATCCGGTTTTATCAGGGAACTGGCGCCTCAGAGCCAATGGGGCTTAATCCCTATGGAAGCCTGGTATTATGATACGGCCGAATTGTCGCTGCAGAAAGCGGGCATTGCCTATCGGGTGCGCCGCGAAGGCGAAGATTGGGTGGCGACGGTCAAGAGCGCCGGCTCCTCCGATGGCGGTCTGCATCAGCGGGCGGAATGGAATCTGGACAGTCCTGACCGTGAGCCGCGGCCGGAATTGTTCGCGGCACTCCCGATTGGTCCGGCTCTGCTGGAGGCGGTTGGCGGGCAGCAGTTGCAGCCGTTGTTTGCCACTGTATTCGAACGCCGCACGGCCGAAGTTGATTTTGCGGGCTCCAGTGTGGAACTGGCTGTCGACGAAGGCCGTATCATCGCCGGCGATGCAACAGAGCCGATTTGTGAGCTGGAGCTGGAACTCAAATCAGGGCAGCCGGAAGCGTTGCTGCGGCTGGGAGCGGCTATTGCCCGTGAGATCCCGCTAGTACCTGAGCCGAAATCGAAATATTACCGGGCGCTGCTGGTGGCAGGGCTAGCCGAACGGCAGGCGGCGCCACCTGCGGATTTACCGCCGCAGACAGAACTGACGGAAGCGCTGCCCCGGCTGTTTGCGATGGCGATAAGCGATTTTTTTTCAGCCTATCAGTTGTTCCTGGCCCAGCCGGAGCCGCCGCGCCATGCTTATAAAATGCGGGTCAAGCTGCGCCGCCTGCGGTCATTGCTGCTGTTCGCCAAACCCTGCTTAAGCGGACCTGACTACCAAAGCGGCAAGCAATTGCTGGCGGAATGGGGACGGGCGCTGGGGCAGCTGCGTGATCTTGACGTACTGGCGGTACAGTGGCAGGAAGCGGCCAGTTCACCGTTTATTCATTTGGACAGCCGGCCCTGGCTGGGCGAAATTATTGACAGACGGCGGCAGGCGCAATTAGCGGCGCTTGAGAATGTTGTCGGTGGCGGGCGTTTGAGCGCGCCGCTGCTGGAATTATGGGCATGGTCCGGCAGCCGCCCCTGGCAAGCCGGCGAGTATCCGTCCGGGATTGGCAGCTTTGCCCGCTGGCGGATCGGCGGCTGGCTGGCTGCTTTGCTTGACGCTGGCAAGACGGCGGACTGGGGCAGTGATCGCGAACTGCATTTGCTGCGGCTGCGGCTAAAGCGGATCCGCTATGCGCTGGCGGCTTTGCCCTTTTATAACGACCGCCGCACGGCAAAGCTGTTGACGGAAATCAAGGCGATGCAGGCGTTATTCGGCGTGCTCAGCGACCGGGCGACCGCTGTCAGGTTGTTGTCCTCGATCGCCCGCGGCGCTACCAGGGCCGTATATCGCGATATCGGCATCTTGACCGGCTGGCAGGGCCGTGGCGAGGAAGCGGCCCGCAGCCAGCTGCAGAGCCAATGGAAGCGGTTCCGGCAGGCGGCCAAGCGCTGGCTGGCGGAATGAGCAAAATGCTGTTGCAGCACATACTGTACTATACGAAGCAATTGGAGGTAGACTCTTATGCGTAATACTTGCACTCTCCGGTCGCTGCAGTCAGGACGCGTAGTCGCAGATGCCGGAAATTCCGGTGACTTGTTGTATGGGCCTTTCTCGTTTTCCGCCGCTGGCGCTGTTGGTTCGTTCATTCACTGGTTAAATCAGAAAAGTCATCCGTATGGCCGGATCCTTTCCAAATGGAGCCCCGGTTCGCGCGAGTTCAGCGCCGCCTGGCTGTATTTGGGCACGAATGATCCGCAGGGTTTCTTTGAATTGCAGGAAATGTTTTATGCAGCCCCGTAACGCTGCGATAGCAAAAGGAAGACGCGGTGCCGCGTCTTCCTTTTGTTTAAACCTGGTTCCCGGGCAGCGGCAAAAAAAGATTTTTTATCGGCAGCCAGGACGGCGGAAAGACCGCTGCAGCGATTGCCGGCCGGCGGTAAAGTAATTAGCGGCCGCGATCGTTGACAAGCTATTTTTCATAGTTCTTTTACAATCTATGCAGAATATGATTCAGGGAAAAGAAATAGCGGCAACAGGCGGCTGCTGCCGGGAGATTGCAGGAAATCGGCTTTCAAAGTCGAATACCTATCCTCTATCTGATGCCTGGTGAACAAACGAGCGGGGAGGCGGGATGACGTTTGCAGGAAACCCCAGACTAACTTTGGAGGGATACACATGAGAAAGTGGCTTATACTGGCGATTTCAACCGTTTTTGCTTTGTCTCTCGCCGGTTGCGGCGGTGACGCCAAAAAAGATGATGTAATCAAAATCGGTCACGCGGTGGCTCTTACCGGCGATTCCTCCATGTGGGGCATCGCGGAGAAAAACGCGCTGGAAATGGAAATTGACAAGATCAACGCTGCCGGCGGCGTGCTGGGAAAGAAACTGCAGCTGGTTGCTTATGACACGCGCGCTGATGCGACCGAAGCGGTCAACGTAACTAAACGCCTGGTCAGCCAGGATAAGGTATCAGCAATTATCGGCGCGGCTCAGAGCGGTGTGGCGATCGCTATGAGTTCGGTCACGGAACCGGGTAAGGTGCCGCTGATCGGGACTACGCCGACCAATCCGAAAGTGACGCTGGATGATAAGACAAATCAGGTCAGGAAGTATTCCTTCCGTACCTGCTTCATTGATCCTTTTCAGGGAACGGTTGCCGCCCAGTTCGCGGCCAGGGAGCTGAAGGCAAAAACCGCCGCTGTGGTCTATGATGTCGGCTCCGATTATTCCTCCTGGCTGGGCAAATATTTTGTTGAAGAATTTGGCAAACAAGGCGGCGTGATAGCGGCTAATGAGGCTTTCCGCTCCGGTGAGCTTGATTTTCGCGCCATTCTGGGCAAGATCAAGCAGCTCAATCCCGATGTCCTCTTTATTCCAACGATGCAAAAGGAAGCCGCTCTGGTAATGAAGCAGGCGCGCGATCTTGGCATTAACGCGAAATTCCTTGGCGGCGACGGCTGGGGTAGTCCCGATTTGATTTCACTGGGCGGTTCGGCGGTTGAAGGCGCTTATTTCGTCAACCTTGCCAGCCTTGATGATCCTGATATTCAAAAGTGGATTGCCGACTACAAGGCCAAGTACAATCAGGAGCCGGTGCTGCCGAATCCGGTCATGGCTGTTGATGCGTTACTGGCGGTTACGGAAGCGATTAAGCAGGCTAACAGTACCGAACCTGCCAAAATTGCCGAGCAGCTGGAAAAAATCAAGGATCTGCCGGTGCTCACAGGCAAGCTGACGATTGATCCCCAGACGCATAATCCGCTCAATAAGCCGGCGGTTATGCAGGAAATCAAAGACGGCAGATTCGTATTTAAATCAAAAGTGGTTACGCAATAAAGACAGGCGGATCAAACGGAAAAAAGCGCCGGGGCCGCGAGGCGGTTTGGCCGCTTCGCGGCCCCGGCGCAGTCCGTTTCTGTTTGCCCAGACCGGGGAGGATTGGGATGTTTATACAGACACTGATTACCGGGCTGGCCATCGGCGGCATCTACGCGTTGATGGCGGTCGGCTATTCTCTGGTCTTCAGCGTATTGAACTTCAGCAATTTCGCCTATGGATCGATCATTATGCTGGGGGCTTACGCCGGCTATTATATTTTAACACAGCTGGGACAATCTCTGGCGGTCGCGCTGCCGGGAGCGATTGTCTGCGCGGCCTTGCTGGCCTACGCCAATGAGAAGATTGCCTACAGCAGCCTGCGGCGGCGCAATGCGCCGGCCCTGTATTTTATGATCAGTGCGATGGGAACGGCGATCTTCCTGGAGAATTTGGTTTATGCCACTGTCGGCTCACGCTTTTACGCTTTCCCGGAAATTCTAACCCGTCAGAATATCAGTTTGCTGGGAACCTCGCTGGGAATTCTGGACGCGTTTGCCATTGTGTTCTCAGCGGTGGCCATTTACGCTTTGCACTGGTTTTTGCAGAACAGCAAGCTGGGGATTGCCATTCGCGCCGCCTCCTATGATATGCAGGTCAGTCAGATCAATGGTGTGAATATCAACCGTCTGATCGGCCTGGTATTTTTGCTGGCCGGGGCGCTGGCCGGCATTTCCGGCGTTTTTTTAGGCATGAAATATATGGTTTATCCCACGATGGGCTGGATTACCAATAAAGCCTATATTGCCGCTGTCATCGGCGGACTGGGCAGCCTGCCGGGAGCGGTCGTCGGCGGCCTGCTTCTGGGCGTGCTGGAGACCTTTATTTCCGCTTATGTCTCATCCGCAATTCGCGATGTATTCAGCTTTTCGCTGCTGGTGGTGCTGCTGCTGGTTCTGCCGTCCGGTTTGTTCGGCAAATATCTGGAGGAGAAGGTGTAGCATGCTTGACTATATCAGCGGCGTGCTGACATTCAGCCTGATCTATGTAATTGCCACGGCCGGACTGGCCGTGTTTACCGGGTTTACCGGACTGTTTTCCCTGGGACACGCGGCGTTTGTGGCCATCGGCGCCTATACCGCCGGTATCCTCACCTATTTCTATCAGGTCAATTTCTGGCTGGCCCTGACGGCAGGGGCAATGATGTCAGGACTGGTGGGACTGTTAATCGGCTATCCCACCCTCAAAGCCCGGCTGCGCAGCGATTATTTTGCGATTGCCACCCTGGGATTTGGCGAAGCGGTAAGGGTTCTGCTGGAGAATCTGGCAATTACCCAGGGGGCTCGCGGCCTGCCCGGCATTGCGCTGGAAACCGATCTGCCAACCGTACTGTTCCTAACCGCGCTGGTGCTGTGGCTGTGCCGCAACTTTATCCATTGCCGTTACGGCCGTGCTGCCATTGCTGTGCGCGAAGATTTTACCGCTGCCGAGCTGATGGGCATCAACCTGTTTGCTGTCCGCATGCGTTCCCTGGTGTTCAGTGCTGTTTGCGCCGGTTTGGCCGGCGGCCTGTTCGCGCATTATGTCTCCTTTATTCAGCCGTCCATGTTTACCGGTGCGCTTTCGACGCAGCTGACAGCGGGCGTTGTTGCCGGTGGTATGGGCAGTCTGACCGGCCCGGCTATTGCCGCCGTCGTCTTTGTCGCTGTTCCCGAAGCACTGCGGGTGGCGAGCATGTGGCGGTTGGTGGCTTATGGCTTCCTGCTGGTCGCGATTATGGTTTTCCGGCCTCAGGGCTTGTTCGGACATCAGGAAATTTCCTGGAACAGCTGGCGGAATTTGTGGAAGCGGCTCCGGTCCTGCGGGACCCGGCCCTGTTGAGGTGGCATAATGGACTTGTTACGGCTTGAAGGCGTGGAAAAGAAATTCGGCGGCATAACCGCCTGCAGTCAGATCAGCTTCAGTGTCAACAGCGGTGAAATCGTCGGTTTGATTGGACCTAACGGAGCCGGCAAGACAACCGTTTTTAATCTGATTTCCGGTGTATATAAGCCGTCGTCCGGCAGCATTTTTTTTGGCGGCTGCCAAATCGGTGGCCGCAGTCCCGACGATATTGCCACCAGAGGGATTGCCCGTACCTTTCAGAATATCCGCTTATTCCGCGGCTTATCGGTGATCGAAAATGTTTCTATTGCGGTTGACCGCACAAGTGAATACAGTCTGGCGGCGGCGCTGCTGCGCCTGCCGAAGGTGCTGCGAAGCGAGACGGCTGTCAGACGGCAGGCACTAGAGTACCTGGAGGCTTTGGGACTGGCTGATAAAGCCGGCGTAAGAGCCGACAGTCTGCCGTACGGTCTGCAGCGAAAACTGGAAATTGCCCGGGCTCTGGCTTTGAAACCGCGGCTCCTGCTGCTTGATGAACCGGCCGCCGGCATGAATCCGGAAGAATCGGCCGAACTGGCGAAACTGATCCGGCAGGTGCATCAGCGTTACCGGTTAACGATTTTATTGATTGAACACCATATGGATGTTGTTATGCAGCTTTGTCAGAGAATTGTGGTGCTGAACTTCGGCCAAAAGCTGGCAGAAGGCACCGGCGGCGAAATTCAGGCCCACCCGGAAGTGCTCAAAGCCTATCTGGGGTCGGGAGAAAGGGGCGGCAGGCGGCGTGCTCGAAATTAACGGACTGTCGGTAAAATACGGTAATATTGAGGCGCTGCGCGATATCAGCCTGACCATCCGGCCGGGGCGGATTATTGCTGTCGTCGGCGCCAATGGCGCCGGCAAATCAACCCTGATGCTGACGCTGGCGGGAGCGCTGCGGCCGGCAGCCGGCAGCATTACCTTTGCTGGCCGGCCGCTGCCGCGCCAGCCGCATGAGGTGCTGGCCCTGGGAATTTGTCTGGTGCCGGAGCGGCGGCGGCTGTACGCCAACCTGACGGTGAAAGAAAATCTGCAGATGGGCGCGTTTCTGCGCACTGACAAAAAAGGCGTTGCCGACGACCTTGAGGCCATGTATGCCTTGTTTCCGATTATGAAGCAGCGTCTGAAGCAGTACGCCGGCACCCTGTCAGGCGGCGAACAGCAGATGGTAGCTATAGCCCGCGGGTTGATGTCACGGCCGAAGCTGCTGCTGCTGGATGAACCCTCTCTGGGATTGGCACCGCTGCTGGTGGAAAGTGTTTTCGATACAGTTGCCGACATCTGCACCCGCGGCACGACAATCCTGCTGGCGGAGCAGAACGCCCACCAGGCGCTGGCGATGGCTGACGACGCCTTTGTGCTGGAGACCGGCCGCATTGTTCTGGCCGGACCGGGGCCGGAGCTGGCGGAGAATCCGCTGGTGCGGCAGGCGTATCTGGGCATTAAGGATGATTAATCCCGGTAAGCAAAGCAGCAGCAGCCGGGACCTGCGGCCTGCCGCCCAGACGCGGGAAAAAACAGAAAATAACCGCCCTGTACTCGCTGTGCTCAAAACAGCGGGCTTTCTTGCCATAAGCTATCCGCTGTGGCGCTAAAGCCGTCTGTGTTTGCGCGCGGCGTATGATGAAAGGAACTTTCCTGATGAACTATATTGTTGAGGCAACAGATCTAAAAAAGCATTACGGCTCGTTTCGCGCTCTGGACGGCGTTTCTTTTTTTATCCGGCCGGGTGAATGCTTTGGCCTGCTGGGACACAACGGTGCCGGCAAGACAACGACCATGCGAATGCTCTGCGGCCTCTCAACCGTGGAAGCGGGAGAGCTGCGCCTGTTCGGCGAGCCAATCCGGCTGACACCGCCGCATCTGAAAGCGCGGCTGGGCGTTGTGCCGCAGGAGGACAACCTGGATCCGGAATTGACGGTTATTGAGAATCTCCGGCTGGCCGGGGGCTACTGCGGTCTCGACCGGCGGCTGGCAGAGGCGCGGGGCCGTGAGCTGCTTCAGCTTATGGGTCTGGAGGAGAAGGAAAGCGCCGCCGTAGACAGCCTGTCCGGCGGTCTGAAGCGGCGGCTGGTCATTGCCAGAGCCCTGATCAATCAGCCGCGGCTGGTCATTCTTGACGAGCCAACCACCGGACTAGACCCGCAGGCGCGCCGCCTGGTTTGGCAGAAACTGCGGGGCTTGAAAGCCGATGGCGTTACGCTGATTCTGACGACCCATTACATGGAGGAAGCGGCGCAGCTTTGCGACCGGCTGCTGGTTTTGGACCGGGGGAAGCGGCTGGCTGAGGGTTCTCCCGCCGAACTGGTGGCGGCGCATGTCGCGGCTGAGGTTATTGAAGTGCATCTGCCGCTCGACCGGATACCGGCTGATTTTGCCGCCAACGTGACCGCGGCCGGCGGCCAGGTTATGAATCGGGCCGAAGGCCTGTTTCTGTACAGCGATCAGGCGGCGCAGCTTTGGCGGCGGCTTGAGCAGTGGGGTGTGCCGGTGCAGTCCTGTGTCTTGCGGCCGGCAACGCTGGAAGATGTCTTTCTCAAGCTGACCGGAAAGGAGCGGGACGCGTGAACGGAGCCTTGCGGATTCTTAACCGGCATTTGACCGTCTTCCGGCGCACCTGGTTGTCCAATGTTGTTTATAACTGTATTGAGCCGCTGCTGTATCTCGGCTCAATGGGTTTTGGCATCGGCGCTTTTGTCAGCGAGATGAAGGGCCTCAGCTATATTCAGTTTGTCGCTACCGGCATGGTGGCTTCGGCAGCCATGTTTGCCGCAACTTTTGAATGCACCTACGGCAGCTTTATCCGGCTGCATCATCAAAAAATGTTTCAGGCGATGCTGGCGGCGCCACTGACGGTAAGGGATGTGGTTTGGGGCGAGGCGCTGTTTGGCGCTGTCAAAACAGTCTGCTTCGGTGCGGCTATTCTGCTGGTTGTTCTGCTGCTGGGCCAGATCGAGTCCGTCTGGGCTTTGGCGATTTTGCCGTTTCTGGTGCTGCCGGGACTGGCCTTCAGCTTTCTGGCGCTGGCATTTACCGGTTATATTGTCAATATCGATTACTTTAATTATTACATTACCCTGTTCATCACGCCGCTGTATCTGTTTGCCGGTATCTTTTTCCCGGTTGATTCCGTGCCTGGCTGGCTGGCCTGGGCGGTCTGGCTTAATCCCTTGTACCATGTCGTCGAGGTCTGCCGGGCGCTGTCGCTGGGCTGGCTTGACAGCGGTCTGGTTCTGCACGCCGCCCTGCTGGCCCTGCTGGCGGCAGCAGCCGGCTGGCTGGCGGTTAGACTGATAAAGCGGCGGCTGATTTCCTGACCGGGAGAAAGCCGGCGGGCCGGGGTACGAAGAAATAAGCCGGGATCATGTGATCCCGGCTTCAGGCCGTTGATAAAGCCCCACCTACGTTGTTGGACTCGCGATCCCCTTGCTA
>UQPB01000056.1 GCA_900542835.1 uncultured Pelosinus sp.
GGCCAAGCTAGCCGCAAGCCATGTCGCTGTTTTTGGCGTCGGCGGCGTCGGCTCATTTACGGTTGAAGGACTGGCTCGTGCCGGCATAGGCCGGTTTACCCTGATCGATGACGACTGTATCTGTTTAACCAATCTGAACCGGCAGCTTCCGGCTACTGTAAAAACTGTCGGCCGGCCTAAAGTAGAAGTTATGCGCGAGCGTATTCTCGACATTAATCCCCGGGCGGAGGTGGCTGTCCATCAGATGTTCTATCTGCCCGAGACAGCGGAACAGCTTTTAAGTGCGGACTACGATTATATCGTTGACGCTGTCGATACCGTTACCGCTAAGCTGGATCTGATTGTGCAGGCCAAACAGCGCAACATTCCGGTTATCAGTTGCATGGGTGCCGGCAATAAGCTTGATCCTACCGCCTTTGTCGTCGCCGATATCGCCAAGACATCGGGCTGCCCGCTGGCGCGGGTGGTTAGACGCGAATTGCGCAAGCGCGGCATCGTGTCATTAAAAGTGGTTTATTCCAAGGAGAAGCCCTTGACGCCGGCGTCAGACGGTGCCTGCGGCCGCGAGTGCATTTGTCCCGCGGGATCCCCCCGCACTTGCGCTGTGCGGCGGCAAGTGCCGGGAAGCATTTCGTTCGTTCCTTCGGTTGCCGGGCTGATTTTGGCCGGCGAGGTCGTCAAGGATTTAATCGCGGACTGACGGTGGCGAAGCGGAAATAGAAAAAGGCGGGGTGTTAGCATGGATGGGGAGAATGGGTATGAATTACTGGATATGTTTTGCAAGCTGGCGCCATATATGAATGATGTGGTTGCCGGCGATATCGGCATATCGGTTGTCAAGGACGGGCTTTATACGGCCTACCTGCCCGCATCGGATCTGGATCTGAAAAACCGCGTCGGCGATCCTGTGCGGGGGGGAGTGACCAAACAGGCATTGGAATCCGGCCGCCAGGTAGTACGCTGCATCAGCCGGGAACAGTCAGCCTACGGCATTCCCTATGTAGCCTGTGCCTTGCCGTTTAAAGCCGGCGGCAAGGTGGTCGGCTGTGTGACAACCACACAAAGCGTGGCTTCGTTTGAAATGATCAACAATGTTGCCGGTGAACTGGCCGCCGCTTCGCAGGAACTGACGGCCGGCATGCAGGAACTGGCGGGCCGGTCCCTGAATTTGGCTGATACCAGCGCCGAATTAGGGGAGCTTGGCAAAGAACTGTTGGCAACGGCGCGCCAAACCGATGAGATTGTGACCTTTATCCGCAATGTGGCCAGTCAGACCAATCTGCTGGGCCTGAATGCCGCTATTGAAGCCGCCCGCGTTGGTGAACTGGGCCGAGGCTTTGGCGTGGTTGCCGAAGAAGTCCGCAAATTGGCCGTAGCCAGCGCTGATTCCGTGAAACGGATATCTGATTCACTCGGCAAGATCCATCAGGCTATTGGTGATCTTTCCGCCAAGATCGGCAATATTGACGGCAATGTCAGCGAGCAGACCGCCGCCGTCCAGGAACTGGCGAAAGCCAGCCAGTCGCTGGCCGCGCTGGCCGGCGATTTATCGGAATCGGCCAAGGCACTGTACCAACTGACTGACTGATTTGTGTTCCGTCGCATTGGCTAAACCCGCAGCGAACAGCAAGCCCGTCTTTACTGCCCGTAAAGACGGGCTTGCTGTTCGCTGCGATGGAAAAATATTTTTTCTTTTTCATGCATATTTACCCGGTGACTGCCTGCAATAAATATCCAGGTGCGGGAGGGAGTCAGTGGAAATCAGTCTGAGACGGATTGAAAGTCCGCCAACCAGGCGCAAGGGTGCCGACAGCTGGGAGCGGCAGCGAACGGCGCGATTAACGCTTGCGTATAAATACACAGAAAACGGTGTTTGTTGGGATTGGACAGTTGCTGATAGGCCCTTGCGTTTGTCCGCGCTTATGATACAATTATAACTTGTTATATGAAATAGAAGGAGGGATTGCGATGAACAAACGCATTTCTCTGATTGGGGCTCCTGTCTGGCTGGGCCAGTCCCGTTACGGGACTAACCTGGGACCGGACGCGATTCGCTCCCTTGGCCTTGTCGGCCGGCTTGAAGCCGGCGGCTGCGAGGTTGTTGATGAAGGTAATATTTCAGTAAGCGCCGCCGGCCGCAGCCGGCGCGCCGATTGCAGGATAAAGAACAGCCGTCCGGTTGGCCGGGCGGTTGCCGAACTGGCAACTGCGGTATCCGGCGCTCTCGCCGCCGGCCGCTTTCCCGTCGTTCTTGGCGGTGATCACAGCATCGCGATCGGCTCGATCGCCGGTGCCGCTTCCGCTTGCCGGGAATTGGGCGTTATCTGGTTTGACGCTCATGCCGACATCAATACGCCTGAGACGTCCCCCAGCGGCAATATCCATGGGATGCCGCTGGCGGCAAGCCTCGGTCTGGGCTGCCCCGAACTGGCGGCTGTCGGCGGTCCGGCAGCGAAAATCAAACCGGAAAACATCATTTATATCGGCGTGCGCGATATCGATCAAGGCGAGGCTGCCTTTATCCGCCGTCATAATATGAAAAATTACACCCCGGCAGAGATCCGCAGCCGCGGCATTGCCGCCGTGGTTGCGGAGGCGCTGGCCGGGCTGGCGGCCCGCTGCGACGCCATCCATTTGAGTTTTGATCTTGACGGCATAGATCCGCACGAAGCTCCCGGCGTCGGCACACCGGTACATGAAGGCGTCAGTTTTGATGACGGCCTTGAAACCGTGCGGCTGCTGTCGCAATCAGGGCTGATCACATCGGCCGAATTTGTCGAGTTGAATCCGATTCTTGATAAAGACAACCGTACCGCTAAAGCGGCGGTACGGCTGATATCGGCCTTGCTGGCCGACAACGGCGCCGCCTGCCAGGACCGTGAGGAGGCAGCGGCAGCGGCGGTCCTCAGCTGATCTGAAATGGTGTTGCAACGGCAGGAAAAGTGGCTTTAGGCAGCGAATGGAATAATTAACCTAAGCCATGAGGAGGTCTGTAACCGTGCAAGACAAGCTTGTGTTTATCAGCGGCGCCAGCAGCGGTATTGGTCAGGCATGCGCTGTGGCGTTTGCAAAGGCGGGAGCGAAACTGATCCTTTGCGCCAGAAGTCTTGACAAAATACAAAAATTTGCGGCCGATCTGGCGGCCCAGTACCAAACCGAATCGCAAACTCTTCAGCTAGACGTGCGTGACCGGCAAGCGATTGATCAGGCGGTGGACAGCCTGCCGGCGGCCTGGCGTAAGATTGATATCCTGGTCAACAACGCCGGACTGGCTCGCGGTCTGGAAAAACTGCAACAGGGTACGCCGAGCGACTGGGACGAGATGATTGATACCAATGTCAAGGGCTTACTGTATTTGACCCGCAAGGTTGTACCGCAAATGGTGGCCGAGCAGAAGGGACATATTATTAATATCGGTTCGATTGCCGGCATTCACGCCTATCCGGGCGGTGCGGTATATTGCGCGACCAAGACCGCGGTCAAGTTTATCAGTGACGGCCTGCGAATGGACCTGGTGGATACGCCGCTGCGCGTAACCAATGTTCAGCCGGGTATGGTCGAAACTAATTTCAGCGTGGTGCGCTTCCACGGCGACCAGAATAAGGCCGACGGCGTATATGCCGGAATCCAGCCGCTGACCGCGGAGGATATTGCCGATATTGTTTTTTACGCCGCCAGTGCGCCGCCGCATGTACAGATTTGTGAAGTGACTGTTACGCCGGTTAACCAGGCGACAGGTGGTATCGTTCACCGGAATAAGCAATAGGTTTAAGACAAGGCAGGCAGCCTCCGTATGGTGGCTGCCTGTTTTAGTTTGCTGAAAAACCTTATTATCAGGCTGTTCAGAAAGCCTCAGATACTAGGGGCAGCGCGAACCTAGCAGCGAGGCTATGTGTTTGGCGCCTTAGCGTTGGCGGCATCCCCCTTGCAGGGACAACATAGGTGGGGGGGATCAACGGCCAGCCTGTTTTTTATCATAAATAGCGGTATTCATTCCTTGCGCAACTGTTCGCTGCCGTTCTCGTTATAAATTTCTGTCCGTAGCGGTAAAATTAACACAAAAGACGAATTCGATAGATTGACAGATGCTTATCCATAGGATAAAATTGATAATGAAAATCATTATCAGAAGAGGTGGGTATAATGTCGGTAGTGGTAATTGGCGGCGACCATTTAGGCCATATTGAAAAAAAGCTATATGAACGCGGCGTTAATAAACTGATACATATATCCGGCAGAAAGAAATCCGACAACAGGCGGCTGGTTCTCAATAAGCAAGTTTCAGCTGTACTGGTTTTGACTGATTACATTAATCATAACCTGATGGATGAAGTTAAGTCGCAGGCGCGCTGTTTTAATATTCCGGTGATCTTTGCCAAGCGTTCCTGGTCTTCCGTGGAGCAAAAGCTGCTGGGCGGGGGCTTGGTTAATGCGTAGTGGCGGCAGGGAGGCCGACCGGTTTGTAGAATGGCTGGCACTGGAGCTTGCCCCCACGCTGTCAGGCAATAAGCCCGCAACGGTACTGACATTCCGGGATTCGACCTATCAAGCGGCGCTCACGCTTTGGCGCCAGTACGATTATTTTGCTTTTGGCGGAACGCTGCTGCGGTTTTTAACGCTGCGCGGTGACGCCGATGTGGAGACGGTTTTATTTTATCGCACGGATGCGCTGTCGCGTTGTATTGCTAATGCCGAGCACAGACGGTTTTTGCAGGAATTGGGCTATCCGGTTGATGCTGGTGTCGATGCCTGTCTGGCGTTGCTGCGCCAGCGGTTCAGCCAAAGCTGTCCGCATGAGGTTGGCGTTTTGCTGGGAATTCCGCTAAAGGATGTACTGGGCTTCATGGCTAAATCCGATTTGCCGCTAACCTGCCGCAAGGAATGGTGCGTCTATGGCAATCCTGACAGTTCACTGGCGGCAATGGGGCGGTTTGCCGATGACAAAGCACTGGTTTCCTGCCTGATCGCGGGCGGGATGAGTCCATATATTATTTTGCAGGGCGGGTCCGGTTTCTGGAGTAATAGTGCTTGACCGCCTGTCATAAAAAAGGATTCATGACCCTGGCGTCATGAATCCTTTTTTATTTCATCTTTCAGAGCTGGCGGCAACTTGCTATGTAACTGCCGCCAGCGGCTATTCATCTCATAAACGGGGAGCCCTTCAATAGCTGCGACGGCATGATGTGCTTATGCTTTTTAAATTGACGACTAAAATAATTGCTATCGCTGAAGCCGACCGACAGGGCGATCTCGGTTACGTTAAGACCGCTGGACTGCAGCAGCGCCGCCGCTTTATCCAGACGCAGATGGTTGATGTATCTGGCGGGTGATTTGCCTGTTAGATTTTTGAACAGCCGGCAGAAGTAATGGACGCTCATGGCGGAAAGGGCGGCAAGCTGAGCAAGATTAAGTTTTTCCGTATAATGGCGGTCAATGTACTCAAGTGCCGGCGTAAGACGCTCCAGTGCCTTGCGCTGGCGTTCTTTTTCTGTTTCGCTGATGGTCTGGGCCGCATGCTCGCGCAGCAATAGCACCAGGATGCGGTAGATATAGGCCTTTACTGCCAGTTCGTAGCCCGGCTCCTGCCGGTAATATTCGCCAATCAGCTGACGGACTTCTGTCAGCAGCTGACTGCCGTGTTCAATCCGGTTACGGAACAAGATGCGGTTCTGTACCAGCGGTGTCATATATTTGGTCTGGCAAAGATCAATTTGGCTGCTATGGATAAACGACAGGTCGAACTCAATGACATAGTATACCAGGCGGGCGGAAGTGTTTTCGCAGTAATGGACATCATTGCTGTTGATAATAATCAGATCGCCGGCAGTGACCTGAATCGGGCGGGAATTACAGTAGATGATGGCCTCCCCCTGGTCAAAATAAAGAATTTCAAAATTTTCATGCCAGTGGCACTCAATTACTGTTCCCTGGCGTTGATGCTCGCTGCGGTGAATATCAATGGGGAAGTGCCGTTTTTGGCTGAAGTCGCAGCGCTTATTGGTGGCGTTTGTATTCATTGCGGGCCCGCTCCTGTCAATATTGTGCTATCTTATCACAAGATCGTGCATGTAGTGTTGACGTTTTCTCAGTACAATAGTATCATAGCCGGCAGGCAGTGAGCAAGTTCATGCTAATGACGGCGGCAGGGAGGCGGGGAAAACGGTGGTCAAATTCAGCGGTTGTGCGGTGCGTGAACTGATTGACTGCAGCGACAATTCCATACTGGCGTTTGATGTGACTTTGTCCGACGGGTCGATTGGCCGGGCCTCTGCTGCCTATGACGGCCATAAGACCGGGAAGCCGGGTGAAGCACTGGCCCTGGCGCGGGAGCGCACCCGGCGCATGGCCGCCGGTCTGGCTGCTATCGATGTGTTTGACCAGACAGCTGTTGACCGGGTTATCGTTGAAGCCGGCGACAGAAGCGGCAGGATTAACGCCGGCCTGGGCTTCTCCCTGGCGGTTGCCAAGGCAGCGGCGGCTTCGCGGCGCCTGCCGTTTGCCCGCTACATCGGCAACATAACTGATCTGCGGCTGCCACGGCCACTGTTCAGTCTGATACGGGGCGGCGATCCGGTCGGCAATCAACTGGATTTCAGTGAATTTATGCTGGTGCCGGCGGCGGCATCCTTTTTGGAGCAGCTACGAATGTGCAGACTGATTTACCGGACTTTACGGCAGCAACTGGCGGCCTGCGGCCGGGCGGTTTGCGATGCAACCGGCGCCTTCATTCCCCGGCTGCTGGCTGGTGAAGAGGCGTTGGCTCTGCTGCGCAGTGCTATGGAGCAGGCCGGATACCAGCCGGGCAGACAGGCTGGGCTGGCAATTAACGCCGCTGCCGCAGACTATTTTGTTAATGGCGAGTATAATTTCTGGCGGGAGGGGCGGGTGCACACTCCCGCGGAATTAATCGCTTATTATTGCCGCCTGGCCGATGATTATTCAGTTGTGGCGATAGAAAACGCAGTGGCGGCTGCCGATGGGCTGGGCTGGCGGCATCTGCGCCGGCTGGAGGACGGGGTGCAGCTGCTGGGGCAGGAACTGCCGGCTGCAGCCATGGGGATTTTCGCATGCCAGACAAAGCCGGCCTACGGCGTGGTCCTGTCGCCGGCGGAGGCGGACAGCGTAACCGGGTTGCTCGCAGCTGCTAGGCGGATCCGTAGTGCCGGCTGTGGCTGGGTTGCAAATTTGTCCGGACCTGTTGATGCCGAGAGTCTTGCCGGCTGCGCCGTAGGGGGGCAGGCCGACGCGATTAAGCTGGGGCCGCCGCTCGGTCACCAGGCTGACGTATGCAATCAGCTGCTGCGGCTGCAAGCGGTCGGCAGCCCGCCGCAGCAGGTTGCCTGCCGCGGCGGCCAGGCTGGCGGTTAAGCATTATGGGATTGCGGGGCCGGCTTCTTTGCGGGGGTGTAAATCGGCAACCAGCTTGACCGTTGGTGCTTGCTGATAAAACAGGTTTGGCCTGGCGGAAGAGTAATCCCGAAGTTTGGCCAGAAAGATCGAGCCGATATTTTTGTCAAGGCGGTGTCTCATCTCGGCGGTTATGGCCTCGATTGCCATATATGGCGTCAACCGGGAGCGGTAAGTCCGGCCGCCTGTCATTGCGTCATAGCTGTCGGCAATGGCGATGATTCTCGCAAACAGGGCAATTTTGTTTTTCGGCAGGCCGAGAGGATAGCCGCTGCCGTCCAGACGCTCATGGTGCTGCAGTACTCCCCGTCTGGCTTCAAGTGAAATGTGCGGCAGCTCTTTCAGCATTTCATAGCCGCAGGCGGCATGCCGCCGGATAACGGCCAGTTCGACAGGATCGAGCCTGTCCCGCTTATTGAGAATGGCCAGGGGAACATGCTGTTTGCCAATGTCATGCAACAGCCCGGACAAGACCAGGCTGTTCAATCTATCACCGCTAATTCCCAGTTCATGCCCGATCAGGCCGGAAATCACCGCGACATTCAATGAGTGCAGAAAGGTATAGCCGCTGTGGCTGCGCAGCTGTGCCAGCAGATTGGCTATCCCGGCGTTGAGGAGCAGCTTCAGGCAGATGCCGGCCAACTGGCCAAATTCGTGTGCGTATTTTCTGCCGGCAGCCGCAGAGGTAAAAGCGGTGACTGCCGCTTCGACAGTCTGCCGCTGCATTTCCGAGTGCAGCCGGGCCGGCTCTGCTCCCAGATCAATTTCGCATTGCTTCAAGGCTTCCCGGTAGCTTTGTTCCAATAGCATAGCGCTCGCGCCTCCAAAATCGCAGGATTGTTGAAGTGAAGCCGAATTTTGCTGATTAGTGTAATTTTCAGCAAAGCAGTGCGGAAATCATTTCCTTGTGCGGATAAGTTTTACGAAAAAGCCGCGCCTGTTATTATCTGGAATGGATAATGACAGGCGCGGCTTTAGTATTCTGGCAAGGGAAGCATTTATCTGACAGACTCGCTTAATCAGCGCTTACCTAAAGTCGTTCCCGCAGTTGTTTCAGCTTCAGGGCAACAGCCAGGTTCAGCCGTTGTTCCGGGTCGTCGATTTCCAGCTGCAGCAGGCGTTTAATCCGTATTTTACGAAAGGCGAGGGTTTTGGGATGGATATGCAGCCTGGCAGCCATCGCGTTCATCGAATCGCCGGAGATAATTTCCTGCAGCGTCATCAACCATTCCTCATTTCGTGAAGACGGATTCTCCAGCAAAGGCCCGAGATAGTCCTGGATAAAAGCCAGGCCGGCTGCGGATGCCGCCTGATCAATCAACAGGCGGTTAACGCCCAGATCGCGCCAGTAGTGGATCCGCTTTTGCGGATGAAAGACCGGACCGATTCGGACCGCCTCGCCTGATTGCCGGTAGACTGTTTTGATTTCGCAATGGGCGGCGGAGACACCGACCACATACTCAACGCCGCGAAACACATCCTTGATGATCGTTTCGATTTTTTCCACCCAGGCGGCATCGTCAGGCAGCGCCTTTGTCCGCCCTTTTCTGGCGGGAGGATGCAGCACCACCAGTCCGTGATCGGCATGCCACGACAGTCCGCCAATCCGGGAGCGGATCAGGCTGATTGCCGTATCAAGCCAGGCCTGCCACTCTTCCGGGTCCTGACGGACTGCTTTCAGACGCTCGTCGGCGGTATCGAGCGCGACGGTGCAGCAGATCAGCGGCGGCTCCAGCGGGCAGCCAAGATCTTCCGAAAGGCTGAAAAAAGCGGCCTCGCTGATCCGGTTTTCAATAACCTCTTCCAGCATTTTATCACAACGCCGCTTCTCGTAGGTTGTTTTGGCCAATGCTTCCGCCCGCCGTCTTGCCGTAATGTCGATACCGACTGCGACAATGCTGGCAGAACCGGTGGCCTTATCGATTTGCAGCCGGTTGATCCATTCCACCCAGGCTCTGCGTCCGTCACGTTTGACAACTTCGCAGATCAGCTGCTGATTATTGGCGGAATCTTTAAAAAGTTTCTGGTAATAGCGCCACAGATTACGGCCTGTGCTCTCAAACTCCGGCAGCAGCGTATCTTTCAACAGACGGTTGATCAGTTCCGAAGGCTTATAGCCGAAGTAGCCGGAGCCAAATTCGTTGACAAACAGGATCCGTCCCGCTTCATCAATATTCATAATAATAATCTGCGCGTCTTTAATAATGTCGCGATAGCGTTTTTCGCTTTGCCGCAGTTCTTTAGCAGCAGCAATCAGGTTGACAACACATTTTTTTCCTTTAAAGACGCTGTATTCCGCAAAAATACGGCAGGAGACGATTTCGCCGGTCTTCGCCGTGATAGCGGCTGTGAAGTTTTCTGCTCTGCCCTCGCTGTTGATGATAGCCGCAAGCGTCTCGCGTTCGGCGGGGCAGGACCAGATTGCCGGGCTGCCGGCTGCGGTGCCCAGAATATCTTCGCGCATATAGCCAAAGGTGGCCAGAAACGTGTCGTTAATCGCTAAAATACGATCATACGTCAGGGAAGTAACCATGACAGCAAGGCATGTGATATTTAAAATCTGCTGCACCGACTGTATCGACCCTCTTTTCCGGATTCTTTCATTCAGGGGGAAACTAACACGCTTATGTCAGACTGTAATCGGGTGCGCAAGATCATTTTTTAACTGTTATCGGTTCATGTATTCCACATGAACCTAAAAAATCATTCGCCCATAAGGATAATTTTTCCCGCGGAAAAAGCTTTTGCGTTATCTCTCCAGGATAACCATAAAACAGCATTATACCCGGGTTAGCGACAAGCCTGACTAACTGACAGACTCGCCGAAGAATGCCGCTGGCCGCCTCCGATATCCGATTGACTAAATATGGCAGGATGTGCTAAACTTATGTTAAGAAAATAGCTGAAGCGAGCGGCAAACTTATTGAAAGATAGGGACGCAAAGCCATGGGTCTAACGGATGATTTCCTATGATTGCCAGGTTGCTGTCATTGAATGAAACAGGCACTGGCCTGTTCTTTTTTTTGAATCGGGGTGATGCCGGCTTAGCAGCGGAATGATGCTGCAAAGAGAAAATGGATTAGATATATCCGGGAATCGCTGCTGTGGTGGTTTCCGGCGTAAAGGGGTGGTTGGATGAACGTCAATAGTGTTCAAAAACGGTTGCTGCTCTATGTTCTGCCGCTGATTCTCCTGATGCTTAGCGTTTTGTCCGGAGCCGGCTACTACATTGCCCGGCAGTCGCTGACGGAAAGCGTCAACGACGCCGCTGCGGCTGTCGGAACTGATTACGCGAACCGGCTGCAGAGCAATATGCGGGAAATGATGATTCAACTGGAGGACATGGCCAATTTGCCGGCTGTCCAAAGTGGTGATGCTGCCGCCACGGTCGCAGCCATGGCAGAAATTCAGAAAAAAATCGGTTTTGAAACCGTGTTGCGGATCGCTCCGGATGGAGCGGCGCTGCGCTCCGATGGCAGCAGCGGCCAATATCGCGACCGGGAGTATTTCCAGAAAGTGCTCAGCACCGGCAAAGCCTATGTTTCCGAGCCGTTACTGTCGCGGGCAACCGGAAAAATGTCGGTGTTTCTGGCGGTGCCAATCAGCTACAACGGCCAACTGGCAGGCGTAGCCGGCGGGACATATTCTCTGGAAAAGATGACGGATCTGATTAAAAATCTGAAATTTCTGGAAAGCGGATACGGCCTGATTGCCGACGATTCCGGGCTGATTATTGCTCATCCCCGGAATGCGTCGATAATCGGCAAACTATCGATGACGGAAAAGAAATTGAATCCGGAGCTGAAAATGCAGTCAACAGAACTGGACGAGCGGATGATTGCGCTGTTTAGTGAAGCTGCCAGCACCGGAAATCAGACTCACGGCTTTTATGTCTTTGCCGATGGAATCGAACGCGATGGTATTTTTACTCCTGTTGACCTGCCCGGCGGACAGCGCTGGATTATGACGGTAACGGCGCCGGCAGCCGAGGCCACGCGCGGCACCGATACCCTGGCCAGAACGATGCTGGTGCTCTCCCTGCTCAGCCTGGTAATTGCCGTAGCGGCCGTTATTTTTATCGCCAGGCAGTTTACCCGCCCAATCACGCAGCTGCGTGACCAATGTCTGCTGCTGGCTGACGGCGATTTGCGGCAACAGGGAGAGACCGGTATGGCTGACGATGAAATTGGCCAACTGGCGCAGGGCTTTGCCAAAATGCGAACAAATTTGCGGCAATTGGTTAGAACCGTTTTGTCGCAGTCGGAGCAGTTAGCGGCTTCCAGCGAACAATTGACTGCCAGCGCCGATCAGTCGGCCCTGGCGGCAAATCAAATTGCTCAATCCATTACCGATGTGGCGGCAGGGGCGGCTCAACAGTTAACCGCGTCCGGTGAAACCAGCAATACAGTTGAACGGATTTCGGCTAAAATTCGTCAGGTTGCAGCCAACAGCGGTGCAGTAGCCGATCAGTCAGCGCAGGCAGCCGTCAAGGCCGCCGATGGCAGCCGGTCGGTTGAGCAGGCGATCCGCCAGATGAGCCAGATTGAACAGACGGTTAATGGTTCAGCCAAAGTGGTTGCCGAACTGGGAGAACGCTCAAAAGAGATCGGGCAGATCGTGGATACGATATCCGGTATTGCCGGGCAGACAAACCTGCTGGCTTTAAACGCGGCTATCGAGGCCGCCCGGGCCGGCGAGCAAGGCCGCGGCTTCGCCGTTGTGGCGGAAGAAGTGCGGACACTGGCGGAGCAGTCCCAGGAAGCGGCCAAACAGATCGGTGCTTTGATCGGTTCCATTCAAAACGAGACGGCCAAGGCGGTGCTGGCGATGAATGACGGCACCAGAGAGGTGAAACTGGGAGCAGAGGTTGTCGACGCCGCTGGCAAAGCTTTTCAGGATATCGTTACCCTGGTGGACCGCGTGTCCAAGCAGACCGGGGAGAATGCCGCTGCTGTCGCTCAAATGGCCGGCGATAGCCAGCAAATTGTAAAAGCGGTGCAGCAGATTGATCTTCTGAGCAAAAAGGCGGCCGCCGAGGCGGAGACCGTGTCAGCGGCGACGCAGGAGCAATCGGCATCTATGGAAGAAATCGCATCCTCCAGCCAGAGCCTGGCCCATTTAGCGACAGAGCTTCAGGCGGCGGTCAGTAAATTTCAGGTCTAAACGGTCAGTGGCAGCGTCATATCATACCAGACTGCGCCTCCGTGCACAGACTGGGAAACGCCATTGTTGACAAAGCCGAACCGCTCATAGTACGGTACCAACTGCTGCTTGCAGGTAAGAATGATTGTGTGCCGTCCGGCGTTTTGCGCTGCATCGATAAAATGACGCAGCAGGCGGGCGGCAATGCCTTGCCGGCGATAGGCGGGAAGTACATCCAGACCGAATACCGCTTGATGGGGGCCGCAAGCCAGGTGCCGCCCGGTATTTTCGAACAAGTCGTCGCTGATTGTCGGACTGTCAGTTACGCAGCCGTTAATAAAACCGATTATCTCACCGCCGGCGTGGGCGACAAAAAAATTGGCGGGAAAAACAGCAATTCTTTCCTGAATCGTTTTTAGACCGGCTGCTTCCGCTGCCGGAAAGCAAACTGCCTCAATGGCGGCAATGGCAGAGGCATCCTGCAGCCGGGCTTGGCGAATGGAAATATGCGGCATTTTATTCTCCTTCCTGAGGCAATGGTAACCCGTCAAGCCTAAAGCGGAAAAAACTGGCTGCCAGTTTTCGCTGGATTAGGTTTGCCGGGGAAGTGGTGCTCTCAGAGACCTGATTTATTATACCATGCCGCTTTTAAGAGTACAGTCGCAAAAATTAATTTAAATAATCCATTTATATACAGTTGCGCAGGAGGAAAAGCGTGGCAACACAGGCAAAAAAGCGACTACTTATCGGCCTAAGCGGCGCCAGTGGCGCGCTGCTGGGCATTGAACTGTTGCGGCTGCTGCGGGAGCAGAACAGCTATGAAACCCATTTGATCATTTCGCGGGCAGCGGAAACATCGATCCGGCGGGAGACGGATTACACAGCGGCTGCTGTAACCGGACTGGCGGATCAAACCTATCCCATTGATGCTGTTGACGCTGCGCCGGCTAGCGGCAGCTTTCAGGCTGAAGGCATGGTGGTTGTCCCCTGCAGTATGAAAACAGTGGCCGGTATTGCTTGCGGCTACTCCGACAATCTGCTGCTGCGTGCGGCGGATGTAACACTAAAAGAGGGGCGGCGGTTGATTCTGGTGCCGCGGGAGTGTCCTTTGAGTGTGATCCATCTGCGGAATTTGCTGACAGCTGCCGAGGCGGGGGCCATGATTATGCCGCCAATGCCAAGCTATTACCATCAGTTTGCCACGCTTGAAGCCGTTAATCGCCAGCTTATTGGCCGGATCCTCGAGAAATTCGGTATTGAAATTGATGGCTTACGACGTTGGCAAGGTTGAAAGGCCGCCCGGCAGTTGCAGCGGGCGGCCTTCTATTCAGCGGAAGATTCGTTTGATCAGGGCGTCGGTCGCTGCCTTTTTTACCTCTTCCCGCGAGGTCGGAATATTGCGCTCGCTGAGTTTCTCCAGTGCTTCCCGGCTAAGCTGCTCGGGATAAAGTGTTCCCAAAGGCGTGTTTACGGCAATGTCAAAAATTTCAGTTGCGCCGCCGCGTTTGATAAAGCTGCCGGTTAAGGATTGGAAGGAAATGCCGTATGCCTTGCCGTTGCGGATGATAAAATCGCCCCGGGCTACCGCGGCTTCACCGGCGCCGCTGACACGGGCGGTAAAATCTAACGGGCCCTGTACATCTTTATCCGTCAGGGCGGAGCTGTTCATGCCACTGCCGCTGGCAGTCAATTCATAGCTTTCAGTGGCTGTCAGAATGACGCCGGCTAGCGTCAGTTGTCCCTGGTAGGCAGTTCCGGATGCCTGCTGCAGATTAAGTCTGCCGGCCTCATAGCTCATAGCGCCGCTGACTCCGCCCACGGCCAGGCCGCCGGCGGCAATTTCGGGGGAACTGAAATTGCCGGTCATTACCGGATGATTTACCGGCCCGGTAATGGTTAAAGATACCGCGAACGGTTTGGCGACAGCAAGACCGCCAAACAGTGCGGCGGCATCGATATCAGGCAGACTGAGATTGAAATTGAGCGTTTGAGCGGCGGCATCCAGCAAAACACTGCCGCTGCCTGTAGCCTGCTGGCCGGAGATAAGTACATTCAGATCTTGAAAGTGGATGCCGCTTTGATCTGCCTTAAACGCGCCTTTGCCATCGGCGATGTTCACACTGCCGGAAACGGCTAATGCGCTGAACTCACCTTCCGCCTGATAGTGCAGCTGTTTCCCGGCATCGCGGCTGACGGCTACCCGGACTTTTTGGGCAATGCCTTTCTCCAGGCGGATTTCCTGCGTAGCCGGCAATAACCCGCTCAAGCTTGCCAGATCAAAATTATCTGTGGTCAGGGTCAGATCCGCCGGATTGCCTTCGCCCCAGTTGCCGCTTAGCGCTACCACAGCCTGATTGACGCGTCCTTTAAGATCAACGCCGAGCCGGTCGGGATAGGCCGCAAACTGCAACTGGCCGTTAACCCCTTGCACAGTTTGCGAAATATGTTCATTGCCGATGTGTACAGTGCCTTCGCCGAACTCAACGCTGCCGCGGAATTCGGTGGCCGTTTCGTCTTCAGTTTTGGTCAGCAGGGTTTGCCAGTTCCAACTGCCGTTAGCCAGCTTCAGCCAGATTTCCGGCTCCTGTACAGCAATTGTTTCGATGCTGGACAGGCTCATGTTGCCTTTCAACAGGTTGGATAACTGGAATTTGATGCCGACATTGGGACTTTGGGCAATCAAGCCGCCCTCGCTGTCATAGATCGCAACATTACGCAGCCTTACCCAGTTCAGCAGTGATAAATCAATTGATTCCACCTGCAGGCGGCCGTTAAGCGCCTGGCCGGCAGTGGCGATCAGTGTCGCCTGCAGGGCTTTTGCCACCTTGCCGGACAACGCCTGCCAGCCGCCGCCGAAAACCGCCAGCAGGATCAGTGTCAGAATAAGATTCTTTTTATGGTTGATCAACCATTGACGCATTGCGTTTGCCTCCGTCTTTAAAGCTAAATTAGTTTTTAATTCGACAAACGCCGTGCATCTCCCTGCCGGTGGGCCGGCAGGAACGATCTGGCAGGCACCCGAGCCGGGAAGACAGTCTTGCCGCCAAGCGCTGGAACGCAAGAAGATAATTTCACGGAGGATACAGAGGCGGAGACGCAATGAACTGCAAAAAGCCAACCGGCGTGCCGGTTGGCTTTTTGCAGTTCAGAGCATTGCGCTGCCGGAAAAGTAGAGCAACTGGATGGTGCAAGGGAAATTATCTAAGCCGCCTGCCGGCGGGCAAGGAGCCGAATAACGAGCGCGCTTGCCAGCAATGCCGCCGCCGCGGCGGCGAGAACGGCCGCAAATGCCTGATTAAACGCTGCCTGCGCTGCCGCTGTCAGCAAGGAAGCGCTGGCGGCAGGCAGCTGTTCGGCGATGAGCAGCGCTTCGTCCAGACTGTCGTATGCCGCCGCAGGCACTGTCAGTCCGTTCAGGGACAGCGAGGCGGTATAGACGGCTGAGGAAAGGCTGCCGAGAATGGCAACGCCGACAGCGCTGCCAAGCTCGTAGGATACTTCTTCAATGGAGGCGGCCATACCCGCCTTCTCCACAGGCGCGTTATTGATAATCGCGTTCGACGCAGCCGTCATTGCGCCACCGATACCGGTGCCGATGATCAGCAGGCAGCCGATCTGGATGGCCTGTCCGGCCGCGTGCGCCAGCAGGAACAGCGTCAGTCCGATGCCGGCGGTCAGCAGCGACAAGCATTGAATGGTCAGTATTGTATCCCGGCGCAGAATCCAGCCGGCAAACAGGCCGGAGAAGAAAGCGGCAAGCGGCAGTGACATGGTAAACAAGCCGGCCTCTAACGGTGAAAAGCCGCGGACAAGCTGAAACTGCTGGGTAAAAGCCAGCTCCGAACCAACCAGTACAAACGTGGATACCAGGGCGGTCAGCGTTCCAAGGCTGAACCGGAGATTGCGGAAGAGGGAAAAATCGATCAGGGGATCGGACTGACGGTTCTGACGGCGGACATAGACCGCTAACGCGATCAGGCCGAGCACTGCAGCCGCCAGCGCCGTTGCTGGCGAGCCGTCGCGGCGGCCCAGTTCTTTAACGGCATAAACCAAGGCAATCAGTCCGGTCATAATTTCAGCCGAGCCGATCAAATCCCAGCGCTTGCCGGATTGTCCCCGCCAGTCGGGAATCAACGGCAGGGCAAGGCCGAGCGCAGCTAAAACCACCGGAATATTGATCAGAAATACCGAACCCCACCAGAAATATTCCAGCAAAGCGCCGCCGATAAGAGGTCCGACGCCTGCGCCGGCGGAGGAGACTGATGCCCAGACGCCAATGGCGATTGAACGCTCACGGTCGTCAATAAAGGTAATCCGGATGATTGAAAGCGTCGCCGGCATCATCAGCGCCGCGCCGACAGCCAGCAGGACACGGGCGGCAACTAACAGTTGTGCCGACGGCGCGTAGGCGGCTGCGGCCGAGGCGACGCCAAACACGACAAGACCGCCGACAAACAGCCGCTTATAGCCCAAGGAATCTCCCAGTGTGCCAAACGCCGGCAGCAAGCCGGCCATAACCAATGGATAGGCGTTGACTATCCACAGCTTTTCCGAGGCGGTTGCGGCCAAATCATGAGTCAGCCTGGGGAGAGCCGTATACAATACCGTCATATCAATCGTGATCAGAAAAAGGGCGCTGGATACGATCGCCAGGATCAGCCAACGCTGTAATTTAGTAAGCATAGTTCCTCCTGCGGTTAAACCCGCGCCGCTAAGGCCCCAGTGTCCGGAGTCTTAGCGCAAAAGCAGCATTTCGTTTAGCGCGGTACTAGTATTCTAACCATGTTGTTTTTTACTGATTAGGCCTTATGGGGCACTAGCTGCTGATTGCCTTCCAAAACAACGGCCAGGCGGCAGCCAGTTTGCGCTGGAATCTGTCAGCGTCTTCATACAGCAGCTCTACGCAGATTCCGTCAATTAGCGTCATATAGGCAACTGCCGCCGCTTCCGCATCGCTAGCCGGCAGGCGGCCGCACCGAATCGACCAGTTCAGATAGTTGACCAGTATCTGCTCAAAACTATCTAAAAAAGGATAGACAATAGCCATGACTTCCTGCTGTAAGGTACGCGGCGGGAAGTAGGACATGCGCCAGACAAACTTTGCCAGGCTGTTATATTCATAATCAGTCTTCACCATCTCCAGATAACCCCGCAGCCTGTCAGCAACCGGACCGCCGCTGTTACTGTCAAAATAGGCCAGCGCGGCGCGGCGTTCATGCTCAAATGCGTGCTCCACCACCCGCAGAAACAGTGTTTCCTTACTATTGAAATGAGCGTAGATAGACGGCTTCTTAATACCCACAGCTTCGGCGATCTCCCGTAGGGAGGCTCCCTCGTAGCCATCGCGGGCAAAATGAACCAATGCGGTGTCCAGTATCATTTCGGCAGTCATAATCCACACCTTCCTAACGGTCGTTAGGTTAAAGCTAACATAAAACCACAGGGTTGTCAATTCCTGTTATGCAGCGTATCCCGGCCACATTTAGGCCGGGATACGCTGCCGCTTAATTCGTCACAGCCTCACGCAGATAGTCGGCTAACGGCCTGCCATCAATAAATAATTCCTCCACTACGCCATAGCCGTTTTTCAGCCGGATAACCGCTATGCCTGTCTGACGGTTTTGCTGGTAGGCGGTTTCAGCAGGGCCAGCCAGGTTTTCAGGCAGATAATAACGCCTGAAGGGAAGCTGGACATGCACCTTGTCCCTGGCGGTATAGCCGATCCGGACGTTGATATAGGGCTCTTCTGCCGGCCGCACCGCGCTGACGCCGCTGATAACGGCCTTGCCGTCGGCATTCTTGCCGATGATGGCGTAGGCTTGCTGTCCGTGGGAAAAACGGCCGGGTTCAACCGCCGGGCCGCTGGTTTCCTTAAAGCCCAGGTCGATATAACGGCCCTTGAAGGCGTCGTAAGGATCAACCGGGGCAGTTTCCCATTCAAAGCGCTGACCGGTACGAAGAATATCCTCCCATTGCCAGACCATGTATAATACGGTGAAAAGCTGTATGGCTGCCAGTAGTGCAAATAGAAACAAGCGTTGTTTAGTTTTCATGACGGCCTCCCGCTTTACGGCGCAGCAATAGCCAATTCGCCACTAGAAATCCGCTCCCAATCGCGACAAATACGACTCCGCGCGCCACAAAACTGAGATCGGCGTCAAGAAAACGCGCGCCGATCAGCAGAGCCAGCAGCAGCATGCCGGCATTGACGCGGGCAATGCTGTTGCTGCGGGAGCCGGAACTAATAACCCAAATCGCCAACAGCAGCAGATAGCCATTCATTATCAATGCCGCGGCTATGGCACTGCCAGTTAAACTGTAGGCCAGGTAAGCGGCGCCTGTCAGCAGCGGCGCGGCCGCTACCGGCAGATGGCTGCGGCCGTCGCTCTTTTTGGCGACTGCAGTCGCGGCTGCGACCGTAAGTGCCAGCAAGGCGCCGCTGATGAGCAGGGCGGATGGCGACAGCCTGTCCGGCGACAGGGTCAGGTGCTGCCAGTACTCCGAATAGGTGAGTATGAATACTGTGATCAAACTGCCGGTGAGGCCGATACGCTTAAACGGCTGCCGGCTTTCGTCGGTGCTGTCGAACCATAGCGGACCCAGCAGATAGTTGATTCCGAACAACGCGCAGTAAGCCAATGGCCGCAGCGGCTGCAGAAATCCGTCAAGCGTTGCGGTAAAGCAGCCGAGCAGCGCCAGATTCCAGCTCCAGGACAAGATTGCAGTAGCGTTCGACAACCGCTGCTGCCGAAGCTGCCGCCAATAATAAGGGAAAGCCATTGCCAGCAGCAGCCAGGCTAACTGCCTGTCCGGCGCGGCACTGACGCTGAAAGACCAGACTGTGGTTCCCAATAGATAAAGCATGGCGGCGCTGTTGGCACGCAGCAAATACATCAGCGGCATTGCCAGCAGCAGCCAGGTAAGGACAAAGTTATCCACTGCGCTGGTCAGGTGATAGGTCTGCCCGACCAGCGCCAGCGCTGCTCCGATGCTGATGGTTTGCAGCGCCGCGGCCGCTTCGCGCCAGATTTTGTTTGTATCTTTGCGGTAGAGGGTCAGTCCTGCCGCTAACTGGGCGGCGACAAGCAGGCCCAGGGACAGGCCCAGGCGGCTGACTCGCGTCAGCTGGGCCCAGTTGTGGGCTACTAAGAGAATAACTCCCAGTCCGACCAGCAGCGCGCCGCAAACGCCAAAAATCAGCATGGCGCGGGAGCCCGGATTCGTCTCCGCCGGCCCGTAATGCCGCTGCAGCGCTTCGGCCGCTGCTGGCGACAGCACCCCTTTAGCAACTAAATCGGGCAGATCGCGGTAAAGAGCGGCAATCAATTTTTTATCCATAATTTTAATCTCCCTCAAACAAATGGTTCTATTTTCATCATACCATGTTTGCGTAAAATCGTATAGCTGCGGCAGCTGCCTGTCAAGTAAACCGCGTGTTCTGTCAGGGCAATCGCTTACCAAAGTAAGCAAGAGGGTCCGTGATATTTCGTCCAGTTTCTGAATTCCGGACTTCGTATTCCCGTGCCCCGTTGCGGGAGGGAGACGGGCCTCCGAGTCGCCCGGAGCATAGTGGCAAAGCTTTTTTGCCTACTTTTGCAACGTTTGGCAAAAGTAGAAACGTTGCCTGTTGCAGA
>UQPB01000057.1 GCA_900542835.1 uncultured Pelosinus sp.
CGCAACTCTTGGCGCTTTAGCGCCTTAGTGTTGGCGGCATCCCCCTTGCGGGGAAAAACGTAGACGGGGCTTTATCAACGGTCTGAAAAGGCGTGGGGCGGCCGCCTCCCAAGGAGACGGCCGCCCCACGCCTTTCAGGGATCGGCTAAAGCGCAGCGACATCAACCTGATATTCAATTTTTTCTGCCGCCGTCTGGGCAAAGCTGACACCGAACAGCTCTTTCAGCAGATAAAAGCCCAATTCCAGGCCGGAGCTTACCCCGCCGGCGGTAATCAGCCTGCCGTCGCGCACCACCTTGGCGGCAACGACATCGGCAGAATAGCCGGCAAGTTCGTCAAAAGCGCTGTGATAGGTTGTTGCCCGTTTGCCGGTCAACAGTCCCGCCTCCGCCAGCAGGAAAGCGCCGGTGCAAACCGATGTCATATACCGCACCGATTGCCACTGCCGCAGAATAAACTCCCTGATGGCGGGATCCTTCATTGCCGCCAGGCGCCCCTTGCCGCCGGGAACGACCAGAATATCGAGCGGCGGGCAGTCGGACAGGGTAGTATCGGCAATAAATTTCAGACCGTTGAAGGCGGATAGCGGTGACAGCGTTGCGGCGATTAATCTCACGTTTACGCTGCCGTCCTGCAGTTTGTTGGCGTAGCTTAACACCTCAAAGGGACCGATAAAATCCAGCTCTTCAACCTGGGGAAACACGAGTATGCCAATGTTGACCATTAAACCATCCCTTCGTTTGGGACCCATGGCTGCCTCCTTAACGGCTGCGATTCCGTCCTGTTATGCTGCGATTGCAGGCCGGATCACTTGTCAGCGCAGACCGCGTATTTTCACAATGGCTCCCCTGATAAATATACTATAAAAAGAAATTTGTCTGCGGTCAAGCAAGATATCGCTGCCGGCCGGTTTGACGCTTCGTGGCTGCGCTGACGGCTAAAAGGCGGGATGGCAAAAGGCAAAAGCGGAGCTGATAAAGGGAAAATGCCTGTAGCGGGAGAAATCTAAATCGTGCAAGTCGTGCAGAGAAACCGCTGTTTTTGATTTTGACGAAAGCAAGCCGCGATTTTTCATGTGCTTCGCAGCAAACGTCATTATTGTTAGGCTGAAAGTTGCCTGAAAAAACAAAAATAACCGAACGTTATTTTTGTTAGATAAAAAAACGTTCACTTTTCCGTTGACAGAAGTCGGCAGCGACTGCTAAAATAAATACATGAACCAGGGGAACACTACTGCTGTGATTCCCGTACAGATGAGTTAAGGCGCCAATGCCGGCGCTGCGCACCGAAGGGGAGGCCCTGGCGGCAACGCCGGGAGCAACGTGTTTCTCCTCGGTTTTTGTTTTTGCCGCCGCCGCATTCCGCCAAGGCTCAGATTAGGTTCATAACAGAGGAGAGAGGATATGCTTGAGAAATGGTTTGAGTTAAGCGCCAGACGTACGGATGTAAAAACCGAAGTCATGGCCGGTATTACCACTTTTATGACAATGGCCTATATCTTGTTTGTCAACCCCAGTATTCTCGGCGCCGCCGGTATGGACAAGAACGCCGTGCTGCTGGCGACCGCGATCGGCGCCGGCCTGGTCAGCATGATGATGGGCGTGTTTGTCAATTATCCGATCGCGCTGGCTCCCGGCATGGGGCTGAATGCCTTTTACGCCTTCACTGTCGTGCTGGGAATGGGTATTCCCTGGCAGGTTGCCCTGGGCGCGGTGTTTATTTCCGGTCTTGTCTTTATTTTATTAACGGTAACCCATATCCGCCAGCTGCTGGTTGAAGGCATGCCGGCGTCCCTGAAATACGCGATTACGGTAGGCATTGGCTTGTTTATTACCATTGTCGGCTTAAAGCTGTCTGGATTGATGACGATCCGGTTGTCGCTGATTCCGCCGACACTGGAAAAAATCATTGCCGCCAATGGCCATGGCACCCCGCTGAGCTTTGAAACCATTATCGCCATGGGCAACCTGGCGGAACCGGCGGTGCTATTGTCGGTCTTTGGCCTGCTGCTGATTGCTGTGCTGATGGCCCGGCAGGTAAGCGGCGCTATGCTGCTGGGCATTTTTGCGACCACCCTGATCGGCATTGCCATGGGTGTGGTAAAGATCCCTGCCGGCTTCAGTCCGATTGCCATTCCTGACTTCAGCAACAACGCTTTTTTTGCGCTGGATATTGCCGGCGCTTTGCAGATGGGCCTGATGACCATTATTTTTACCTTCACGTTTGTGGAACTGTTTGATACGATGGGAACGCTGGTCGGTACGGCCACAAAAGCCGGCCTGGTGGATAAGGACGGCAAGTTTCCCGGCATCGGCAAAGCGATGATGGTCGATGCCGCCGGCGTCAGTCTCGGTGCGCTATTGGGCACGAGTACGATTACGGCTTTTGTGGAAAGTGCTGCCGGCGTTGGCGCCGGCGGTCGCACCGGCCTGACCGCGGTTGTCTGCGGCGCCCTGTTTTTCCTGGCTTTGTTCTTTACGCCGCTGGCCGGGCTTATTCCGGATGCGGCGACCGCTCCGGCGCTGATTATTGTCGGTGCGTTGATGATGGAGTCGGTGAAACGGATTGACTTTGAGGATTTTACCGAAGCTGTGCCGGCGTTCCTGACCATTGTGATCATGCCGTTTACCTACAGTATTGCCAACGGCATCTCTGTCGGCCTGGTTATGTATCCGCTGCTGAAGCTGGTCTGCGGCCGGGGCCGCGAGGTTCACTGGATTGTTTACCTGCTGGCGGTGCTGGTGGTCATGCGATTTGTCTTCCTTAATGAATAGGCTTGTGTTCAAAACCCAGATGCCGCATGCGGCATCTGGGTTTCTAAAAAAATAGCTGGAGGGATATCCGTGAAAGCTGCAATTATTATGGGCAGTGATTCCGACCTGCCGGTCCTGCAGCCGGCGCTGGACACCTTTGCCGAATTCGGCGTCGCCTGTGAAGTCGTGATTGCCTCCGCCCACCGCACACCGGATAAGGTGCATTCGTTTGCGGCGACGGCGAGAGAACGCGGTGTACAGGTGATTATCGCTGCAGCCGGCGCCGCGGCCCATTTGCCGGGAGTCGTTGCCGCTTATACGACGCTGCCGGTCATCGGTGTGCCGGTGAACAGCACCACGCTGGGCGGCATTGACGCCCTGCTAAGCATTGCCCAGATGCCGTCAGGCATTCCGGTGGCGACAATGGCGATTAACGGGGCCAAGAATGCCGCGCTCTTCGCTATGCAGATTCTGGGTGTTCATGACAGCCATACTGCCGAGCAGTTAACAGCACAGCGGCAGCGCATGGCCGAAGAGGTCGAGCGCAAGGCGCAAAAGGCGGCCGCTGTTTTGGCCAGTTCCAAATTAAACCAGTAAAAGTTGAGGAGGAATTATGATGGAAAAGCAACCGATTTATGAAGGCAAAGCAAAACAGATGTTTACAACCGACAATCCCGATGAACTGGTCGTCTATTACAAGGATGACGCAACTGCGTTCAACGGCGAGAAAAAAGGTACGATTATCGATAAAGGCGTGTTCAATAATAAAATCTCCTCGTTTTTCTTTGAGCTTCTCGGCGAAGCGGGAATCCCGCATCATTTCATCCGGCGGCTGAGTGACCGGGAAATGCTGGTGAAAAGCCTTGATATTCTGAAAGTAGAAGTCGTTACCCGCAATATTGCTGCCGGCTCGCTGGCTAAGCGCATCGGCTGGGAGGAAGGGCGGAAACTTCCCCGGCCGGTGCTGGAAATGTACTATAAGAACGACGATCTGGGCGATCCCCTGATCAATGATTACCATATTTACGCCATGGGTCTGGCGACACCGGAACAGGTCGCGAAAATGGCTGAATATGCGCTGAAGGTTAATGCGATCCTTACCGAATATCTGAAAGCTAAAAACATCGAACTGATTGACTTTAAGCTGGAATTCGGCGTGCACAAAGGCGAAGTGCTGCTGGGTGATGAAATTTCGCCGGATACCTGCCGCTTCTGGGACAGCGTCACTGGCGAAAAACTGGATAAGGACCGGTTCCGCCGCGATTTAGGCAATGTCGAAGCCGCCTATAAAGAAGTGTTATTCCGCCTGACCGGCGAAAAACTTTGATCTTCAGGGAAAAGGGGAAGTGCTGTGGTTTACGCGATCGATGATGACAAGCTGCGGGAGGAATGCGGGGTATTTGGCATTTTTGCCCCCGGCGAAGCCGTTGCTCTGAACACCTATTGGGGATTGTACTCGCTGCAGCACCGCGGACAGGAAAGCGCCGGCATTGCTGTGACCGACGGCTGCCAGATGGATGTGGCCCGGGGCATGGGCCTGGTGAATGAAATCTTTCGCCAGGGGCTGCCGGAACTGGATGCGCATATAGCCATCGGCCATGTCCGCTACTCGACGACCGGATCGAGCTTACTGTGCAATACGCAGCCGCTGATGGTCTCCTATGCCGGCGGCCGCATCAGCCTGGCTCACAATGGCAATCTGACCAATGCCGGCCAGCTTCGCGGCGAGCTGGAAAAACAGGGCAGTGTTTTCCAAACGTCGATTGACAGTGAGGTTATTGTTAATTTGATTGCCCGTTCCGCCAAGCCCACGGTGGAGGAAAAAATCACCGAAAGCCTCTCGCGGGTGGAAGGTGCCTACTGTCTGGTTATTATGACTGAGGACAAGCTGATCGGGGTACGCGATCCTCACGGCTTCCGGCCGCTCTGTATTGGCAAACTGCCGCATGGCTGGGTGATTGCTTCCGAATCCTGTGCGCTGGATACGGTGGGGGCGGAGTTTTACCGTGATGTCAATCCCGGCGAAATGGTCGTCATTGACAAGGATTCGATCACGATCAGCCAGTTTGCCGCCGCTGCCGGCCGGCACGCCTTATGTATCTTCGAGTATATCTATTTTGCCCGCCCCGACAGTGTGATTGACGCGCAAAGCGTCTATGAAGCCCGGCTGCGAATGGGACGGGAACTGGCGAAGGAAAGCGGCATCAGCGGTGATATTGTCATATCGGTGCCGGATTCCGGCACGACCGCCGCTATCGGTTTCAGCTATGAATCCGGCATTCCGTTTGCGGAAGGGCTGATCAAAAACCGCTATGTCGGCCGCACGTTCATTCAGCCGGAGCAGAAAAAACGCGCCGCCGGAGTGCGGATAAAGCTGAACCCTGTATCCTCCGTGGTTAGAGGCAAGTCGGTGATCATGGTCGATGATTCCATCGTACGCGGCACCACCAGCGGCAAGATTGTCCGCATGCTGAAGGAAGCTGGTGCGACAGCGGTTCACATGTGTGTCAGTTCGCCGCCCATCAGCCATCCCTGCTATTTCGGCATCGATACGTCGATGCGCAAGGATCTCATCGCCTCGGCAAAATCGGTAGAGGAAATCCGCCAATTTATTGGCGCTGATTCGCTGCATTATTTATCGCTGGAAGGGCTTGAACGCTCTGTGCCGCATTTATCGTCCGCGCACATGTGCTACGCCTGCTTCAACGGCGACTATCCCAGCAGCGTTCCCCAAACGCAAGAGAACGGGGATAAGTATATGTTTGAAGCTAAAAGCAAATGTGCAACATGTGGAGGCGGTTGAAATGACGAAGCTAAATGACAAACAGGCCGGTCTGACTTATCGGGACGCCGGTGTTGATATCGACGCCGGTAACCGGTCGGTCGAATTGATGAAACAGCACGTCCGGTCCACTTACCGGCCGGAGGTTGTCGGCGACATTGGCGGCTTTGGCAGCTTATTTGCGCTTGACTGCGCTAAATATAAACAGCCGGTGCTGGTCAGCGGCACCGATGGCGTCGGCACCAAGCTGGAGATCGCGTTCCGCATGGGACGCCATGATACGATTGGCCAGGATGTTGTCGCCATGTGCGTGAATGATATTCTGACCCAGGGCGCGGAGCCGTTGTTTTTCCTCGACTATCTGGCTGTCGGCAAGCTGGAGCCGGAGACGGTGGCGACAATTGTCAGCGGCGTCGCTAAGGCCTGCAAAGAGTCCGGCTGCGCGCTGATCGGCGGCGAAACCGCTGAAATGGCCGGCTTTTACCGCCCGGGCGAATATGATGTCGCCGGCTTTGCCGTTGGCGTGGCCGACCGTGATAAGCTGATTACCGGGCAGCGCATTAAACCGGGTGATGTTATCCTCGGCCTGCCTTCATCCGGACTGCATTCCAATGGCTTCTCACTGGTTAGAAAGATTTGTTTCGAAATCAAAAGCATATCACCCGCTACCTTTGTGCCGGAACTGGAAAAGACGCTGGGGGAAGAACTGCTGACCCCGACCCGGCTTTATCCACGCGTTGTGCTGCCGCTATTGGAGCGGTTTGACATTAAGGGGATGGTACACATTACCGGCGGCGGCTTTTACGATAATATCCCCCGCGTTCTGCCGGCAGATTGTTCGGTTGAGATTGACGCTTCCGCCTGGACAATGCCGCCGGTGTTCCGGATGCTGCAGCGTTGGGGCCAGGTGGCCTGGCCGGAAATGTTCCGCACCTTCAATATGGGCATTGGCCTGATGCTGTTTGTCGATGCGGCCGAAGCTGAGCAGGTGCAAGCACAGCTGCAGGCAGCGGGAGAAGTCTGCTGCCGGATCGGCGCTGTTGGCGCCGGCGCCCGCGAAGTGAACTTGCGGGGAGGCGTCTTTGGTGGCTGATACGGTGCTGGGGGTACTGGTCTCCGGCCGTGGCAGCAATCTGCAGGCGATTCTGGATGCGATTGCCGCCGGTTTGCTGCCTGCCAAGGTCGGTCTGGTGGTCAGTGACAATCCGGACGCAGCAGCGCTGACCCGGCTGGCGGGCAGCGGCATTGACTGCCTGTGTCTGGAACGGGGCCGGTTCACCGGCAAGGACGCGTTTGAAACGGCTCTGGCCGACGCACTGGAACGGCATGGGGTCGAACTGGTGGTTCTGGCCGGCTTTATGCGTCTGTTGGGACCGACTTTCTTGCGGCGGTTCAATGGCCGGGTTATGAATATTCATCCGTCGCTGCTGCCCGCCTTTCCCGGACTTGATCCGCAGGGACAGGCGATTCGCTACGGCGTCCGGCTGTCCGGCTGCACCGTTCACTTTGTCGATGCCGGCATGGATTCCGGTCCGGTCATTTTGCAGCAGGCAGTGCCTGTGCTGGCTGACGACACGGTCGAAACGCTGGCGGCGCGCATTCTGGAGCAGGAACACCGGCTTTATCCGCAGGCAATCGGACTGTATTGCCAGCGGCGGCTGCAGCTTTGCGGCCGCCGGGTTGTGATTAAGGAAGCGGGGAGGCGGACTGATGAAAGTTAAGACAGCGTTGCTCAGTGTATCAGATAAGAGCGGGCTGGTAGAGTTTGCCCAGGGGCTGCACGAGCTGGGCGTGAAGATCATCTCCACCGGCGGCACCATGCAGGCTTTGCGTCAGGCGGGCCTGCCGGTTACCTATGTCAGCGATATTACCGGCTTTCCGGAAATTATGGATGGCCGGGTAAAGACATTAAATCCGCTGATCCATGGCGGCATTCTGGCGGTGCGCGATAATCCTGAGCATATGGCGGCGATGGACCGGCATGGCATTGCGCCAATCGATCTGGTTGTCGTCAATTTATACCCCTTCCGGCAGACGATTGCCAAGGAGGGCGTGGCGCTGGCCGAAGCGGTCGAAAATATCGATATTGGCGGTCCGGCGATGATTCGGGCGGCGGCAAAGAACTTCAACGATGTCGCTGTTGTCGTCAACCCTGCCGGTTACGCGGCGGTGCTTGCACAGCTGCGTCAATACGGCGCGATCCAGGCAGACACGCGTATGGCGCTGGCGCAGGAGGCGTTTGCCCATACCGCTTATTATGATGCCAGCATTGCCCGCTATCTGGGCCAGCAGCTGGGCGAGGGCCAATTCCCCCGGGAGCTGCATTTCGTCTATGAAAAGGTACAGGATTTGCGCTATGGCGAGAATCCGCATCAGGCGGCGGCTTTTTATCGTGAAAAAGACGGCAAAACCGGCATTGCCGCAGCCGAGCAGCTGCATGGCAAGGAGCTTTCTTATAACAATATTGTCGATATCGAGGCGGCGCACGCGCTGGCGGCCGAGTTTAACGGACCGGCGGCTGTGATTATCAAGCATACCAATCCCTGCGGTGCGGCTACCGCCGCTGATCTGGCGGCGGCTTACGCCAAGGCGCTTGCCTCCGATCCGGTATCGGCGTTTGGCGGTATTGTCGGCCTGAACCGGCCGGTTGACCTGGAAACCGCCCGTCAAATCGCCGCTTTGTTCGCCGAAGCGGTGATTGCCCCGGCTTATGATGCTGATGCGCTGGCACTGCTGCAGCAAAAGAAAAATGTGCGGCTGCTGCGTTTGCCGGCACAGCGCAGCGCCGGCGGTCAAGTCTGGAAATATGTGTCGGGCGGTCTGTTGATCCAGACTGAGGACGCTGCCGGACCGGTTGAAATCGAGATGAACATTGTCAGCGGCAAGCCGCCTGACGATCAGCTGCGGGAACAGCTCTTATTCGCCTGGAAGGTAGCCAAGCATGTGAAATCGAACGCGATTGTTGTGGCGGCGGCCAATCAGACGCTCGGCGTAGGCGCCGGACAGATGAACCGGGTCGGCGCGGCCAGAATTGCTTTAGAGCAGGCTGGCGAACAGGCGCGCGGTGCTGTGCTGGCTTCTGACGCCTTCTTTCCGTTTCGCGATACGGTGGACTTGGCGGCTCGCGCCGGTATTACCGCTATTATTCAGCCGGGCGGTTCCGTCCGCGATGAGGAATCGATCCAGGCGGCTGCGGAACAGGGCATTACCATGGTCTTTACCTCTGTCCGGCACTTCCGGCATTAATCAGCAATGGGAGGCGAACTTGCTTTGAATATACTTGTCATAGGCGGCGGCGGCCGGGAGCACGCACTGGTGCTGGCGCTGCAAAAAAGCCCCCTGGCAGCTAAAATTTACTGCGCTCCCGGCAATCCGGGCATTGCCGGCCTCGCTGAATGCGTGCCGCTGGATATCCTCGACAATGAGGCTCTCTGCCGGTTTGCTAAGGAAAAGTCGATTGGGCTGACAGTAGTTGGTCCGGAAGCGCCGCTGGCCAACGGCATTGTTGACGCGTTTACGGCCCAGGGGCTGCGGATATTTGGTCCGACCCAGGCAGCCGCCGCGATCGAAGGCTCGAAATCGTTTGCCAAGGATCTGATGCGCAAGTATCAGATTCCGACCGCCGCTTACGCGGTGTTTGCCTCGCCGCAGGCAGCCAAAGATTATGTGCGGCGCCAAGGTGCCCCCATCGTCATTAAGGCCGACGGTCTTGCCGCCGGTAAAGGCGTTGTTGTCGCCCAGACGGAGGCGGAGGCTGTTGCCGCTATTGAAGCGATGCTTTGCGATCAGGCGTTTGGAGAGGCCGGCAGTCAGGTCGTTATCGAGGAGTATATGGAGGGTGAGGAAGCGTCAATACTGGCCTTTAGCGACGGTTATACCGTACGGCCGATGCTGGCGGCTCAGGATCACAAACGAATCTTCGATGGCGATCAGGGCCCCAATACCGGCGGCATGGGCGCCTACGCCCCCGCACCGGTTGTTACGCCGGAATTGCTGGCAGAGGTTGAGGCAACGATCCTGCAGCCGGTTGTAAACGCGATGCGCAGCGAAGGCAGGCCCTATAAAGGCTGTCTGTATTTGGGGCTGATGGTTACGGCGGGCGGCCCTAAGGTCGTTGAATTCAATGCCCGTTTTGGCGATCCGGAAACCCAGGTGGTGCTGCCGCTGCTGGCAAGTGATCTGGTTACGGTAATGGAAGCCTGCATCGACGAAACGCTGGCTGAATGTGAACTGCAATGGCTGCGGCAGGCGGCAGTCTGCGTGGTGCTGGCCGCCGGCGGTTATCCGGCTGCTTACCGTAAGGGCGATAAGATTGACGGCATTGCGGCGGCAGAGGCGGCAGGCGGCGTTGTTTTTCATGGCGGTACCGCTGCGGCTGACGACGGAACACTGCTGACTGCCGGCGGCAGGGTACTGGGCGTGACCGGTGTCAGCGACAGCCTGGAGGCGGCAATTGCCGGCGCTTACCGGGCGGTGGAGCAGATTCGGTTTGAAGGAATGCAGTACCGCCGGGATATCGCGCACCGGGCGCGGAGCAAGAGGTGAACGGCCTTTGGAAACGGCAATAAGTGTCTGGCTGCCGTACGCCGTTTGCGGCGTTGTCCTGCTGCTGCTGTGGCTTTCCAGCATTTTTGGCTTGCCGGGAAACTTTTTACTGCTGCTGTTTGCCGCCGCTGTGGGCTTTTACGACAGCTTTGACCGGTTGAACTGGACCTTCCTGGCTGGCCTGACAGGCGGCTGGGTGCTGGGAGAGGCCGCTGAGTTTTTTTCTTCCGCCATTGGCGCCAAGCGGGCCCGGGCATCGCGGCGGGCGATCACTGCCGCCTACATCGGCGCTTTTGCCGGCATGCTGGCCGGCACCGCTGTCCTGCCGGTCATCGGTACGCTGGTTGGCTCGCTGCTCGGGGCTTTTGCCGCCGGCTACTGGGGCGAGTATTCACAGACCGGCAGCGGCGGCCAGGCGCGCCGCGTTGCTGTCTATGCGGCTGCCGGGCAGCTGTTTGGTCTGGTTTTCAAACTGGCTGTCGGCATAGCAATGGCTGTCGCGATTTGGACCCGGCTGCCGTTCGGCGGCTAAGCGAAAAAAGGATGCGCAATTAAGCCGCATCCTTTTTTTCGTCTAAGTAAGCACTGCGTAATAACACGGGAGCGGCGACGACACGGATTCTTCCGGAAAGAGTCGCCTTTTACGCTTGCGTTTCCGTAAGCGATTGCCCTGCAGTGCTGCCGCTAGCACTTGGCTTTGCCCGCGGATTCCTCTATAATAGTACGAGAGGATAGTTTAATTGGAGGCAGGACTTAATGCGCAATCCGGATCAAACGGAGCATAGCGGCAACAAGCGGCGGCAAATTCTTGACGCCGCTTATACGGTTTTTTCCCGCAAAGGATTTCACCGGACGACGATTGACGAGATTATCGCCTTGGCGGCAACGGGGAAAGGCACGGTATATAATTACTTTGTTAATAAAGAGCAGCTGTTTTATACCCTGACGCAGGAGATCAGCCAGGTTTTTGAAACCGATTTAGCCGCGGCGGTTAACGCCGCCGATGATCCGCTGTGCAAGCTGCGCCGGCTGGTCAGGCTGATCCTGGCTTTCTATGGCAAGCATGGCGACCTCTGGCGGGTATTAATGCATGAAATGCGCGGCTTTGGCAATGACCATAATAGCCGTATCAGCGCCAAGATGCGGGAGAAGTACCAGTGCTTTTTCCAACGCACGATTGGCTCGCTTGAACAGGCGATTGCCGAGGGCATTGCCGCCGGCGCCATTCGCTCCTGTGATCCGTCCGTTGCCGCCCATGCCGTATTCAGCGTGCTGGCGACGATGGCTTTTCAGCACTATATTGGCGATGACAGCGACGCGGCTGCGGATCAGGTCACGGATACCTTTTTATATGGAATTGCCAAGCGGTAGCGGGCACTGGCGCCAAAGCCGCCATGCGGGAGCAGGTCGACAACGGAGAACACTTGTTATAGGAGAAAAAGTAAAAAAGGCAACAAAAAACGGGGGCCAACGATGCGGTCCCCAAAACAACACTGGCAAGCGCCTTGAATTTCCCGCAACTGACGAAATCACGTGCAACCGTCAGGGAACTAGCTATAGCCGGCTGCTGGACCCGGCATAGAGGATCCCGAATTGGTTTGAATACCTGGTGCGGCAGCGGGTACCTGCCGTACCAGGCCAGCTACAATTAACGGTTGTTTCTGCTAAAGCATGGCTTTTTTTTCGCTAGGGTAAGCCGTATGGGAAGAGGGAGCCGTTTCCAACGGGGACACCGAGGGTCGCCAAGGTGCACAGCGGGTTATGGACATCGGTAAAAATTCCAGTTTTGCCTCCGTGTCCTCCGTGGAATCGTTCTTTCGCTCCTGGCTTTTTCCTTCCCGCACGGCGGCACTTGCTGCCTTGCCCGTCTCCGTGGAACCGTTTCCTGCGGCCTTTGGCAACCTGCCTTTAGCATCTAAAGAAAACGAACAGACAACGTTAACGGCCCTCGCCGTGTTTTTGGCCCTTATGCCCCTGGTTTTTGACTGCTTTTGAGCCGGAGAGCGGTTCTGGCTGCGGTTGATTACGGGCGCTTTTTTTATTTGGCTCCGGCGAGGGATCGGTCAGATAACCATCCGGTTTCGGCATAGGTCAGTCCTCCTATGAATTTTTTAACGCCTCGTTGCGTCGGTCGCGCCGGTCCTGTTGGATTTGCTGGGCTTGATGGCTGTTAACCGGCCTGACGCTCAGTTCCTCGACAGTATTGAGCAGGTTTTTATCCGGTTTAGGCGATTGTTTTTGCATCCTTTACCTCCTTCTATTGATGCGTAATGGCTTGCAGCGTCTGGGCGCATTCATGAATGTGGCGGGTATAATCCGCAACCAGTTCTTGAACGACAGGAGTGGCTTCATCGATGGAGACGTCGTCTTGCTCGGCATCAATCAAGTCAACACGGACGGAACGATCATCGAGATAGGTACATTTAAAATCAAAACTATACTGTGTATGTCCGGCGGCATCGATATGGATAGTCAGCGCTTGCGCATCGGCTGCGTCGCCCCGGACAATAACCGAGTCGCCTTGCTGCAGTTCCGCGGGCAAGTTTTCCCGCCAGGCGGCAACCAGTGCGGACTGACTGAGGGAAAGCTGTTGCTGATTCATGTTTTCACCTCCTGCTTATAGGGTGCAAAATCTGTCTGATTTTATCCCTGACGGTGCGCCAATCTTAAAACAGGAAAAGTATTACAAGGTAATTTCGTTCAGCCAAGTCGGTGGAATGCCATACTGGCAGCATGCCGGTTGAGGCCAACGCCGGCAGGGAGCCGGAATATGAAAAAGCAGCCGCACTCAGCGGCTGCCTGCACAATAACTTGTGTGACAACATGTTTGTTATAACATGTGAGAGAATACCCTATGCAGTTGTCTCAAGGCTTCCACTGATCCGGCGGCAGACTCGCTGCTGACGGGATGGAATTCGCCTTCATCCTTCAATGGAACCACCTCCAGGCTCCCTGTCGGAGAGCGGTGCTGCATATTATCCTTCCTTTGATTACAGCATAGCACAGCCTGTCCCGATTTTCAAGCGGCGGTGTGTGTATACATTACCAGGCGGTAATGACCGAGCCTTTGAAATGCTCCTGGATGAATTTCTTCACTTCATCCGATTGATAGACTTTAATCAGCTTCTGGAAGGCGGGGTTATCCTTGTCTTTGGTGCGGCTGACAATAATATTGGCATAGGGAGAGTTGCCGTCCTCCAGGGCGATGGCGTCCTTGACCGGTACCAGACCGGCAGTCATGGCGTAATTGGTGTTAATTGCCGCTAAATCGACATCGGCGAGCGAGCGGGGAATCTGAGCGGCATCCAGTTCTCTGATTTTGACGCTTTTGGGATTTTCGGTGATATCGGCGACGGTCGCCTTATGTCCCAGGCCCGGTTTCAGCTTCAGCAGTCCTTTGGCTTCCAGCAATGCCAGCGCGCGGCCGCCGTTAGTGGGATCATTGGGGATGGCGACAACGGCGCCGGACGGAAGCTCGTTGAGATTCTTCACTTTGGTCGAGTATAAGCCCATCGGGAAAATAACGGTCTTGGCAATCGACACCAGTTCAAACTTACGATCTTTCACGATATTGTCGAGATACGGCTCGTGCTGAAAACTGTTGACATCAATGTCGCCCTCGTTTAAAGCGACATTGGGCTGAATATAGTCGTTAAACTCGACAACCTGAATAGCCAGGCCGTCTTTTTCGGCAATCTTTTTGACGACATCCATGATTTCCGCATGCGGGCCGGCGGTTACGCCGACTTTCAGCGGCTTGTCAGCCGCTTTTGGCGCGTCCTGTTTCGCGCCGCCGCAGCCGGTTAGCAGTAGAGCAGCAAAAGCAACAAGTAGAACTACACGTAATTTTTTCATTTACGAATCCTCCGTTTTTTCTAAAGTAGGCGCTTAGTATTTTATTTGCGGAAACGTTTAGCCAGGCTGTCGCCGCAGGATTGAACCAACTGCACCTGGGCAATCAGGATCAGCACGGTAATCAGCATGATATCGGCCCGGAACCGCTGGTATCCGTAGCGGATGGCGAGATCGCCCAGGCCGCCGCCGCCGATGGCGCCGGCCATGGCCGAATAGCCGATCAAATTGATGACGGTCAGCGTCAGGCCAAGAATAATCGCTGGCAGTGCTTCCGGGATTAGCACTTTGGTGATGATCTGGCGGGGAGAGGCGCCCATTGCCTGCGCCGCTTCGATGACGCCGTGGTCGACTTCGCGCAGTGCCGATTCAACAATGCGGGCGACGAACGGGATCGCGGCCAGGCTCAGAGGGACGATGGCCGCATTGGTACCGATTGATGTGCCGGCAATCAACCGGGTTAAAGGGATAATTGCCACCATGAGGATGATAAAGGGCGTGGAGCGGGTCGCGTTGGCGACAGCGCCGAGAATACGGTTAAGCGGCAAATTCTCCAGAATGTGGCCGCGGTCGGTTGTGACCAGAACAATCCCCAGCGGCAGACCGAAAAGAGCGCTGATGCCGGCGGCTACGCCAACCATATAAATGGTCTCGAATAATGATTCAGCTAATAGCAAGAGCATCTCGTTTGACATAACCAATCACCTCCGTGCCTAAGTCTCTTGCGGTAAGGAATTGCAGGGCGCTTTGCATCGCCGCGGCGTCGCCGGCTACTTCCATAATCAGCGTGCCGAACGGTATGTTCTGGATATGATCGATATTGCCGAACAAAATGCTGACATCGACATTGCAGTGCCGGATTAGCGAGGCGATGATCGGCTCCTTCGCCGCCTTGCCCAGGAAGGAAACGCGGACAATCAGATGACTGTCGGCCAGGGGAACCGGCGAGAATACCGTATCGTTGAATACTTCCGGCAAATCGTAGTTGATGATAGTGCGGATAAACTCACGGGTGGTGGTCGTTTCCGGTTTGGCAAACAAATCGATGACCGGTCCCTGCTCGATAATGACACCGTTTTCGATAACGGCAACCCGGTCGCAAATCTGCTTGATAACCTGCATTTCGTGCGTGATCAGTACGATTGTCAGTCCCAGACGGCGATTGATGTCTTTCAGCAGTTCCAGAATCGATTGTGTCGTTTGCGGATCAAGCGCGGAAGTGGCCTCGTCGCAGAGGAGAACTTTCGGCCTGTTAGTCAGGGACCGGGCGATACCGACACGTTGCTTCTGGCCGCCGCTGAGCTGTGACGGGTACTGATCGCGCTTATCGGTAAGACCGACTAAATCCAGCAGCGGCGCAACCGCTGCTTCGATTTTTTTCTTGTCCCAGCCGGCTAATTCCAGCGGAAAAGCAATATTGTCATAGACGGTGCGCGAAGACAATAAATTAAAGTGTTGAAAAATCATGCCGATTTTTTTACGGGCATTGCGCAGCTCTTTCTCTGACATCGTCGAAAGCTCTTCGCCGTCAACGATGACACTGCCGCCGGTCGGCTTTTCCAACATATTGATGCAGCGGATCAGCGTGCTTTTACCGGCGCCGCTTTTGCCGATAACGCCAAAAATTTCACCGCTGTTTATCTGCAGGCTGATACCCTTAAGCGCCTGGACCGGCCCGGAAGCGCCGGGATAGGATTTTACAATATTGCTCAGCTTGATCATGAGCGCCGCTCCCTTCTACGTAAAAAACCTCTTCACTGAGTGAAGAGGTACAATAACATACCGTCTCCCCTCATCTCTCAGGATTGCTCCTGTAGGAATTGGCACCGTTTCGCATATAGCGATGGTTGCCGCGGCGTCATCGGGCCAGTCCCTCAGCCAACTCATGATGAATGGGTAATCTGTGAAGTTGATGATATATATATTAGCATACGCTGTTACTAGCGTCAATAAAATTTTTGTTTGGTTTCCACACCGCTACATTTTCTTTCTGTAAAGAATAAAAGGAATAAAGCAGGGAAATGGCTATCACTGACGAATTAGCTATCTTGTAGATAGCGAAGGGGAGGAGTGGGCATGGTGGTAAATCCCAAACTGAAAGATGAGCTGACCGATCAGTTGGTAAAGGCGATTTTGCTGCTTGAAACCGAGGAGGAAGGCTATCAGTTTTTTGAAGATATTTGCACCATCGGTGAAATCAAGGCGTTGGCGCAGCGGCTGGAGGTCGCAAGCATGCTCAAGCAGAAGCACACCTATGAGGAAATTGTCGAGCGCACCGGCGCCAGCACGGCGACAATCAGCCGGGTGAAGCGCTGCCTGTATTATGGCGCTGACGGGTATAAGATTATACTGGCGCGCCTGGATGAGAAGGACGGCCAGGGGGAACAGGCATGAAAACAAACGAGCTGACCATTCAGATACCGTATGGAACCCGGGATTTTTTGCCCGGCGAGGCCGGCGGCAAGCGGGAGCTGGAGGCGAAACTGGCGGCCCGGTTCAGCTCCTGGGGCTATGAGGAAGTGGTAACGCCGACAATGGAGTATCTGCAGACGCTTTCACTTGGCAGCGGCCAGGACCTGTCGGAGCAGATGTTTGTCTTCTTTGACCGCGGCAACCGCATCCTGGCACTGCGGCCGGAGATGACAATTCCCATTGCCCGGCTGGCTGCGACCCGGTTGCGAGATAAGCCGCTGCCGCTGCGGCTGTTTTATCTGACAAATGTTTTTCGGCACGAAGAAGCCCAGGCCGGCCGGCAATGCGAGTTCTATCAGGCGGGCGTGGAGCTGATGGGGGTATCGGAGCCGGCGGCCGACGCTGAGGTAATCGGACTGGCTATTTCGTCTGCTCTTGCCGCCGGCTTGCGCGATTTCCGCATATGCCTGGGGCAAACCGGCTTTATCCAGGGGCTGATGGATGACAGCGGCCTGGGTGAGGCGGACCGTCAGGCGATCAAGCAATGTCTGGTCAAGCGGGATTTGGTTGCGCTGGAGCAGATTCTGCGCCAGAGCCGGCTGCCGGCGGAGCGTCAGGCGGCGTTCGCGCAGCTTCCCTTGCTGAACGGCGGTCAGGAAGCGCTCGACAGAGCGGCGAAGCTGGCTGATAATGCCGCCAGCCAGGCGGCGCTGGATAATCTGACGGCGATTTTTGCGCTGCTGCGGGCGTACGGACTGGAGCAATATGTCTCTTTCGATCTGGGCATTATCCGAGATTTTGAGTATTATACCGGCATGGTGTTTGAAGGCTATACTCCCGGTCTGGGCTTTCCGTTTTGCGGCGGCGGCCGCTATGATCGTATGCTGGCTGCCTTTGGCCTGGCTTGTCCGGCCACCGGTTTTGCCATGGGGATTGAACGCCTGCTGCTGGCGCTGGCCCGGCAGGGGATCAGTCAGCGGCAGCCCTTGCGCGATATTTATGTCGGCTGGCAGGAGGGCCGGCTGTTGGAGGCCATCGCGACTGCCAGCCAGTTGCGGGAGAAGGAAGCGGGCGTCGAGTTGTCGCCTGTCGCCGAATCCAGGCCAGCGGCGGAAGAAAGCCAGCGGCGGCGCGGGTTTCGCCAGCTGCTGTATATAGGCGGCTAATGCGCCGGGTTCACCAGGTGCTGTCAGCCGTTCTGGCCAGCATCAGCCCGCAGGACCGTGTGTTTATTGCTTCCCGGCTTACCTGGGCGGAGGCGGATTTATTTTATAAAATGAGTATTCCTGATCAGCGGCACTGTCTGAATGTCGCCTATACGGCGGCACGGCTGGCCGACGCGGCTGGCGCCGGCCAGCGTCGGCTGCTGTTGAAAGCGGCATTGCTGCATGATGTCGGCCGCAGGCGGGGCGATGTCAGCACCGCCGATAAAATTGCGGCCGTGCTCGGCCGGGCCGTGTTCGGAGCGGCGCGCCTGCGACAATGGGGCCGGCCTGGCCGGGGCGGCGTCTGGCAGAATCTGCGTCATGCGCTCTTTGTCAGCGCCCGCCATCCGGAACTTGGCGCGAACCTGCTGCAGGCCGCCGGCACTGAACCCGATGTCATCGAATTGGTACTGCGGCATCATCAGCCGCCTGCGCCTGAGGATTCGACAGAACTGCAGCTGCTGCGCCAGGCGGACGATTTAAACTGAACTTCGTGCTTTAAGAGATCAGTTTGTTGAAAAACCTTATCTTCAGGCCGTTCAGAAAGCCCCAGATACTAGGCGGACTCGCGAGCCCAGCAGCGACG
>UQPB01000058.1 GCA_900542835.1 uncultured Pelosinus sp.
GTCGCTGCTGGGCTCGCGAGTCCGCCTAGTATCTGGGGCTTTCTGAACGGCCTGATAATAAGGTTTTTTAACAACTGCTAAAAACGCAGGCCTTACAGCCTGCGTTTTTACTTTTCGCCATCATCAGTACGCATCCAGCCTCCGCCGAACTGTCCGTCAGTCTGGCTAACCGGCACCGCTGCCGTTTTTTGCCTGCCGGAACGCCGCGATGAAGGCTTGCGCTTTGTCACGGATCGCCGCGTAATCACCGCGGGCGGCCGCCTGCTTGTCGACTAGCTCGCCACCGACGCCAAACGCAAAAGCGCCGGCATGGACAAATTCCGGCAGGTTTTGCAGGGTAATGCCGCCGACCGGCATCACTGCCGCCTGCTGCAGCGGTCCCCGCAGTTCCTTCAGGTAACGCGCTCCCAGCGCGCCGGCCGGAAACAGCTTGACAATATCAACGCCCAACCGGTAAGCGGCCAGCATTTCCGTAGGGCTGGCGACGCCGGGGATAGCCAGCAGTTGGTGCTGATGCACCAGCTGTACCACCTCCGGATTGAAATCCGGCGCCAGCACGAACTGGGCGCCGGCGTCGATAACCAGTTGCGCCGCTGCCGGACTCAGTACGGTACCGGCGCCAACGGCCATTTTATCGCCCAGGGCCGCGGTCAGCGTCTGAATCATAGTCAGATGGCCCCTGGTGTTGCAGGTCACCTCGATAGCACGAATTCCGCCGTCATATAAAGCGTCGGCAATCGGCAGCAGTTCATCACTGCCGGTGCCCCGCACGATAGCGACAACGCCGGTTTGCGCGATGGCTTCGACAACCTGGTATTTCTCCATTTGTCAGTCCTCCATTATTGTATATTCACCGCATAGCGGGGCTGCAGTCCGGACAGGACGCGTACAACCTCCTCCGCCGCAAGAATGCCGGTACGGACCGTCGCCTCCCGCGTATGGGCGCCTGTATGCGGCGTTAAAACAACCGTATCCAGCTCAAACAGACGCGAATCGTGCAGCGGCTCTTCCCGGAATGTATCCAGCGCCGCGCCGGCAATCCGGTTGGCTGCCAGGGCATAATACAAATCCTCTTCAACAACCAGATCGCCCCTGGCCGTATTGATTAAATAGGCAGTCGGCTTCATCAGGCCCAGCGTGTGGCGATTGATCATGCCGGCCGTCTCGGCGGTAGCCGGCACGTGCAGCGAGACATAATCGGAGTCGGCCAACAGCTTGGGCAGCGTCACATAGCGTACCCCGTATTGCTCGCAGACATCGTTCCGCTGGCAGCGATCATAGGCGATGCAGTTCATTTCAAAACCGCGCGCCCGCCTGGCCACCTCACCGCCAATGCTGCCGACCCCGATCAGTCCCAGTGTCTTGCCTGCCAGCTCGCTGCCCGGCAGCCGTTCCCAGGAGTTGCGTCTGACCAAACGATCCAACTGCGGAATGCGCCGGGCAAGCGCCAGCATCAGAGCCAGAGTCAGATCAGCCACCGAGCGGCTGTTGGCTCCGGGGGCAATCGTGACGGGAACCCCGAGCTCCGCCGCCCTGTCGACAGCAATCGTATCATAGCCAACGCCATGCTTGGCGATAATCTTCAAACCCGGCACAGCCGCACCGATCACTGCCGCCGTCACCGCGTCATTGCCGGCAACCAGGGCATCCATCCCCGGCAGCAGTGAGAGCAGTTCCGCTTCGGTCAGCGGCCTGTCATACGGATTTAAGGTCAGTTCACAACCATGCTGTGTCAAAACCGCCTTTGCTTCCGGTGAACGGGCAAATGAGCGGGCCGCAACCAATACCTTTTTGCTCATAGTCTCCATCTCCTTACACCTTCTCCGGCTGGCTCCAGTCCCTCTGCAACCGGGCAATCTCGGCAAATTCCGGCTGCAGCTTCCAGTAAATCCGCTCATAGATTTCATACAACTGCCGGTAGCGCCGCTGATTGCCGGCATCCGGCAGGTATTGTTTGCGGATGTGGATCCCGGCGGCAATACGGTCAAAGCTGTCGATGATTCCTAACGCGTACAGCCCGAGGATGGCGGCGCCAAAGGCGGTTCCTTCCGCTTCCTCCGGCACCGCTATAGCCGTACCGAACATATCTGCCATGATCTGCAGCCAGAGCCCGGAGCGGACAAAGCTGCCACTTACCCGTACCTCATCCGCAGGGCCGGCAACCTCCTGCAGCGCGGTAAAGATGCTGAACATGCGATAAACGATTCCTTCCATCGTAGCCCTGATCAGGTGGCGCTTGCCATGATTCAGGTTCAGACCGAACAAAACGCCGCGGGCATCAGCATTCCAGTATGGCGCCCTCTCGCCGCTAAAAAAAGGCAGCATAATCAATCCGTCTGATCCGGCTGGTTTTTGCTCGGCATAACGGCTAAGCAGTTCATAAGCGTCAATTTCCAGTTTTGCCGCGACCTGCTGTTCACTGGCGGCAAACTTGTCGCGAGCCCAGCGAAAGGCAATGCCGCCGTTATTGATCGCTCCGCCGATCACCCAATGCGCGTCGGTCAGATTATAGCACCAGGTGCGTCCGCGGGGATCAGTCCGCGGCGCGTCGACAATGGTGCGAACCGCGCCGCTGGTGCCGATGGAGGCCGTGATCTGCCCCGGCCGGACAGCGCCGGAGCCGATATTGGCCAACGCTCCGTCGCCGGCACCCAAAACGAGGGGTGTCGCCGCGTCAAGGCCCAGTCTGACAGCAGCAGCCGGCAAGAGCGGAACCGTTTGTGTTGTTGAAGCCACTGCCGACAACTGGCTGGCACTGATGCCAGCCAGCGCCAGCAGCGCCGGGTCCCAGTCCCGCAAGTACAGGTTATACATACCGCTTCCCGACGCGATCGAGCGGTCGACAATGTATTCTCCCGTCAGGCGGTACAACACGTACTCCTTAATCGATATAAACTTAGCCGTCCTGGCGAATAGCTCCGGCCGCTCCCGCCGGAACCAGAGCAGGCGCGGCAAATAATACATCGGATGTACAGGGCAGCCGGTGCGGGCGTAAATGGCGGCAGCATCCTGTTCCCGCCTTAACTGTTCGCTGTAGCGCTGGCTGCGCGAATCACCCCAGATCAACATGGGGGCCAGCGCCGCTCCCGCCGCATCAACCGGCACAAAGCTGTGCCAGACGGAACTGAAGCAGATTCCCAGCAACCGGCCGCCGCCACTACGCACCTGTCCGGCAACAGAACGAATTAGCCCCGCCGTCGCCTGCCAGATAAGCTCAGGGTCCTGTTCCGCCCAGTCAGTCCGGGGCGTATACAAGGGATACTCGGCAGCATATCCGCAGCCGGCAGCCACCCCGTCGCTGCTGAACGCCACCGCCCGGCAGCCGCTGGTACCGATATCGACACCGATCATGACTGCTGCATCCACACACCATTCCTCCCCGTTAAATAAACCACGACAAAGGCACCAGAACAATCTGAGGGAATAAAGTCAGCAGCAGCAGCAGGATAATCTCCACCCACATGTAGGGCAAAACCGCTCTGATGATCGCGTCCATTGAAACCCGGCCTACGCCTGCGGCCACATTCAACACGGTTCCAACCGGCGGCGTCAGCAGTCCGATCATGTTGTTGAACACAAACATGAAGCCAAAATAGATTGGATCAATCCCCGCCTTATGCACGAGCGGCATCAACACCGGCGTTAAAATCAGGATGGTCGGCGTAGAGTCCATGGCTGTTCCGACCAACAGCACCATTATATTAATCGCGAACATCAACAGGATTTTATTGTCCATCACCGGCTCCAGCAGGGCTGTCAGCTGGGCCGGAATATTGGCCACGGCAATCAGCCAGGAAGAAATCATCGCCGCCGCCGCCAAAAACATGATCACACTGGTCGTTTTTGCCGCCGCCACCAGCACCTTGTAGATCTGACTCGGCTTTAATTCCCGGTAAATGACCACACCGACAAACAAGGCGTAAAACGCGGCGATTGAAGCCGCCTCGGTCGGCGTAAAAATACCGCCGCGCAGGCCGACAATAATAATTACCGGCAGCACAAATGCCCAGACCGCTCCCCGCGCCGCCTGCAGCAGCTCGCGAAATCCTTTTCGCGGCTGGGTTTTGAACTGTTCCTTGCGGACTATGCGAGACCAGGTAAACGCGAGGAAACAGGCCAGCAGCATACTGGGCACGATCCCGGACATAAACAACCGCGGGATAGAGACATTGCCGGTAACCCCGAATACAATCATCGGCACACTGAGAGGCATCAGCGGGGCGATAATGCCGGCGGAAGCAATCAGCGCCGCCGATTTTACCCGGTTATAGCCGGCCTCTTCCATAATTGGAATTAAAATTGCCCCCAAAGCCGCCGTATCCGCCACCGCCGAACCGGACAGACCGGAAAAAATCACGCTGGCGATGATCGCGACATAACCGAAGCCGCCGCGAATATGACCAACCAGGGCAATAGCAAAATTAATAATCCGTTTGGAAATGCCGCCGGCATTCATCAGCTCGCCGGCAAGAATAAAAAAAGCAATTGCCATCAGCGGAAAATTATCGGCGCCTTCGACCAAATTGGCCGCCAGGATCTGGGTATCAAACATATTAAGGTGCAGCAGCAGCGCAACCCCGCTCATGATCAGCGCAAAGGCGATCGGGATCCCGAGCGCCATCACGCCGACCAGCGAGACGAGAAAGACTGTCATGGTCATCGCTTACGCCCCCTTCGCCGGACCGTTTGCGGCTTTATCAACCTGCTCTTTTTCCTCGGAATCAGTTGTCATGACCAAATCTGCCGCATCCAGCCTGCGGGCAAGCAGGCGATAGATGTTGAAAACGGCAATGCCGCCGATGCTGAGACCGGCCAACAGGCTCGATACATACACATAAGCCAGGGAAATGTTCAGGGAGGGCGACCGCTGCTCCAGGCTCACCAAAGTCAGGTTAAAGCTGCCATGAATAACCAGCAGCATCGTGGCCAGGATCAATAAATTATTAAAAATATACAACCGTTTACGGTTCTTAACCGACAGACGGTTAACCAGTGTATCCACACCCAAATGCGCATTTTCCTTAAAAGCGACGATTGCCCCCAAAAAGATCAGCCAGATAAACAAATAACGGGACGCCTCCTCGGCCCAGGTCAGACCGGAGTTAAAGAAATACCGCAATACGACATTGCCAAAGACAAACAAGGCCATCATGGATAAGAAGATGGCGATTACCCCGTATAGCAGCGCCTGAATCGCTTTACTTATATTTCCCATATCGCTTCCTTTCCGGACAACCGGCTGGCGGCTGTCCTGATGCGGCGGCAGCCGCTTTTCGTTCCGTTATGGCCGCAGTAAAATTTTCAGACTGTCGCCACCTGTCCGCATCAGGTTAATGCCCGACTCAGCCTCTGCCAGCGGCAGTTTATGTGTAATAACCCCGGCAAGATCCGGCTGGGCCGCGACCAGCGCCAGTGCCGCCCGGAATGCCTCCGGACTGTAGACACGGCTGCCGGCGACAGCCAGCTCCGCAAAGTTGATCCGCTGCAAGTTGACCGGCGTCGGCTGTTTAAAGACGCCGGCGTTGACAATCCTGCCTCGAATCCGGCAATACTTAACCGCCGATTCAATAGCGCCGGCAACGCCGGCGGCCTCAAATACAACATCGGCGCCGTCACCGCCGGTCAGATCCAGCACCCTGCCGGCATCAGCCGGCGCCAGAGCCGTCACTCGCAGCCGGGCCAGCATATCGCGCCGGAACGGATTAGGCTCGATGACGGCAACAGCCCCGGCGCCGGCAAACCGTGCAGCGGCGGCAATGAGAAATCCGATGGGGCCGCCGCCTACCACTAAGACAAACTCTCCCAGCCTCAGCCCGGAACGCCGCACGGCATGTACGGCAACCGCCGCCGGCTCGACAATAGCCCCTTGTTCCAGACTCACACCAGCGGGCAATTTTATAATCTGTTCCGTTCTCACCTTTACAAACTCGGCAAAGCTGCCGTCTTCATCAATCCCGGTCAGACGCAGCCACCGGCAGACATGGCCGTTGCCGGTCCGGCACGGTGTGCACTGCCCGCAGCTCAGCAGCGGGTTAACCGTAACCCGATCGCCGCTGCGCAAATCGCCCTGATAGCCGGCGGCCAGTGCGGCTATCTCACCGGCAAATTCGTGTCCCATCACCAGCGGCGCCTGAGCCCGCGGATGCACCCCGGCATAAATGCCGATATCGCTGCCGCAGATGCCGCTGCAGGCGACCTTTATCAGCGCCTCGCCGCTGTTGACAGCCGGGACGGGAATTTCCTCCAGCCGCAGGGTTTCCTTGCCATGATAACGTACAGCCTTCATTCTGCTTCCTCCGTCCACAAAATTGGCGGCTGCCGGTCCTCTGATAGCGGCCATTGCCGGCAGCCGCCCTCAAGTCAGCGGGAATGTTTGGCAATTTCCGCCTGCATTTGCGCAATTGCCTCCTTGCCAATCTCGGCTTCGAATTTTGCGGCAACATCTTTAGTTGCCGTTACAAACGCCTGGTGCTGCAGCGGGGTCAGCCGGGTCACCTTCATACCCGCCTTCTCCAGTTGGGCAATCGAGTCGGCCATCATCTCACGGTTCAGTTTTCGTTGATAGACGCCGGCTTCTTTCGCCGCCTTCAGAATCAGCTCCTGATCCGGCTGCGGCAGCGTATTCCAGAGCTTTTGACTGTACATAAACACAAACGGGGAATAGAAGTGATTGGTCAGCGTGACATATTTCTGCACTTCATGGAACTTCTGCAGGTGAATCGTCGTAATCGGATTCTCCTGGCCGTCAATAATCTTCTGCTGCAGGCTGGTGAACAATTCGCCAAACGGCATTGGCGTGGGATTGGCCCCCATCGCTCTGAACGAGGCCAGGTGCACCGGATTTTCCATTGTACGGATTTTCAAGCCCTTGACATCCTCCGGTGTTTTTACTTCCCGGACACTGTTGGAAAGCTGACGATAGCCGTTTTCCCAAAACGCCAGGCCTTTAATGCCATGGCTGGAAAGCGATTCCAGAAACTGCTGTCCCAGCGGCCCGTCGACAATCTTGTCGGCAACCCGCTCGTCGGGAAACAGGAACGGAAAATCAAATACCATCCACTTTTTATCTAAACCCGATATCGGCGCCGTCGACGGCTGTGTCATCTCCAGCGTGCCGGCGCGCAACGCCAGCATCATCTTGGTGTCGTCGCCAAGCTGGCTGTTGCCGAACAGCTGCACCTCCAGCCGGCCGTTCGACTCCCGCTCCACAATTTCTTTAAACTTTTCCAGCCCCTTGTATTGCGGGCTTTGCTCGTTATAGCCAATACCGGCCTTGATCACCCGCTTTTCCGTTTTGGCGCCGCCAGCGCCGCTTGGCTGGCTGCCGCCGCAGCCGGTCAGCAGGACGGCCGCGGCCGCCACCGCCGCCAGTACCCGAATGGATTGTTTCATCTTTTTCCCCTCCCACTATTTTTTGCCTGCCACCACGGGAATCGCCGCAAATTTTTTTTGCCGGCGTTTGTGAAATGGATAATTTGAGTACTAAAACGAAAAGAATTTTCTTATTAATTAAATATAGTACAACACCTGATATTTAGAACCGGAATACCTGTGCCGCGGCATTAGAACCCAGCGGTTAAAAAAATGCTGGAACGACGAGTCCTGCCAGGTAACCACGGATTACGTGAATTAGCATATAGACAAGGAGGGGTAGCGTTGTCAACGTCGGCCGGCTGTTTGGAGCGGATCAGGGAAATGTATTCGGCTTTAAATAAACAAGAACAAAAAGCCGCCAGGCTGATTTTGGAAAATCCCCAGAAAATTATCCACGATTCCATCACCGAACTGGCCAACAATAGCCAGGTCAGTGACACAACCGTATTTCGCCTCTGCCAGAAACTAGGCTATAAAGGCTTTCAGGATCTGAAAATCAACTTGGCGCTGGCAGTTATTGAGCCAATCAAAAACATTAATGAAGAAATTAACGAGAGCGACGACATGTACATCATTATGCAAAAACTCCTGCACCAGAATCTTCACAACCTGGAGGAAACCATCAGGATCAATGGCAGCGGCGCACTGGAGGCCGCCGTTGATCTGCTGCTGCCGGCGAATCAGCTGCTCTTTTTCGGCATGGCCGGTTCCGGCGCGCTGGCGGTGGATGCCTGCCACAAATTTACTAAGACCGGGATTCGCTCTGTCGTTCATACCGATTTTCACTGGCAGGTAATCGCGGCGGCGCTGGCCGGCCCCGGCGACGTCATCATCGCCATCTCCAACTCCGGCAGCAATAAAGAAATCATCGAATCGCTCAGACTGGCCCGCAAAAATCAGGCAAAAATCATTACCGTTACCGGCAACGCCATTTCACCGATAGCCAAAGTCAGCGATGTTTTGCTCGTTTCCTACGCCAAGGGCGACATGTTCCGCAGTGAGGCCGCCGGCTCCCGAATAACCGCTTTAATGCTGATCGACTGTCTGACACTGGCGGTTAGCTTAAAACGCAAAGATGAAACGTTGCAGGCGCTTCGGAAAGTCAGGGAAGGAATTGCGCTGACACGTTATTGATTAAAGCCGCCGTTCCGGCCGGAATGAAGCGATTGCAGCCGGAAGCGGGCGCAAAAAAACGAGGCTGTCTAAACGCGCTGCGGCGTTTAAACAGCCTTACAAAATTAACTGCGGCGGGCGGCAAGGGTGTATCTTCCACCCTGCTTACGCCGATAAATTTACGGTTAGCGGCAGTTCACTGCTCTCATAAGCCTGGGAAGCCGCAGCCAGCTGCCGCCCCAGAACGCTGCTCTGATCAGTTCCGGCAGCGTCGTTCGTTTCCGCTGCAGTCCCGTCAGCGGTCAACAGTGTCTGCATCGCCGTCAGATCGGTGTCTGTTACCGTTCCCGCCTTCACTTTCTCCAGAAAATCAGAAATGGCAAACTGCAGTTCATCATCAGTCTCCGCCTCCGCCTCCGCCACCGGTGGCGGAGGCGGAGGCGAGTTGCGCAGAGCCGCCTGCATAGCGCTGATATCGCTGTCCTCAACCGTGCCGGACTGAACTTTTTCCAAAAGACGATCAACCTCGCCACTGTCGTCAACGCTTGCTGTCATCTGACTCCCGCCAGACAGTGCCGTCAACATCGCCAGCATTGTTGCCGAATCGGTTTCAGTGACTTTGCTGACACTGTCGTCACTGTTCGCGGTAGTGGCTTCTTCAGTACTCGTCAGGCTGAACGCGCTGCTGGCAGCGCTTGAGCCATGCGTCTTTAAATATTCCCACCAATCCAAACTGCTGCTGATTGCTGAAATACTCATAAGCCTGTCCCCCTTAGCCCATTTAGTATCAGTATCGCACGCTTTGCTTGGATTCTGATTTGAAATCAGCAAAAATTGCTGCAGAAACAGCGATGAGCCAAAGGAAGCGGCGATTCTCTCCGAATTAAATTGATCCTGAGGCAAAAGAATAGGATTTTTTGTTGTTGCACTTAAGCACTATTTAAGTTTTATCAGCGATAATAAAAATAAAAAGGAGTTTTTATGAACATCGCATCGGTAAGCAGCGCTTCTTTCCAGACAACAGCGTCTACTCAAGTCTTACAAAACTTAGAAGCCAAAGAAAAGCAGCTTCAAGAAGAGATAAAAAAATTACAACAGCAGACATCTGACGCAAACCGTACTCAAGTCAAACAGTTACAACAACAATTAGCACAAATCCAACAGCAAATCTCCTATCAAGAGCAAAACGCCGGCTCTGCCGCAACCAGCAGCACCGCGTCCGCTATAACTGCCGGTCCGGCCTATACGGTAGAAATTAGCCAACAGCAGTGAGCCTGACGGGTTACTAATTGCTTGGAGCTAAACAAAGTCACTGTACAACTCTGCATATTTTTTCGGCATTTTCCCGGCCAATAGACGCTTCCATGAGTTCGCTCCACTTCTGGTTGCTTTCATCTTCGTGAAAAAACTGCAAATACAAATCCGCAATGGACATGACTATTTTTTGCTCACGTATGGTTAAACCAGCCTCTGCCACTACAACCGCCACCGCCTCGCCGGCTTGAGCAATTAAAGCTTGCCGGCTTGCCGGTTGTGATTCAATGATTGCCGGCAGTGAGTTTGCGATAGCAACTTGTTTCCGGTTAATAGACATAGCGATTGCCCTCCCTAGTACCGCAATCCGTAGATGACATACGCTATTATTATAAAGTTGCTATCTTTTATTTTTGTTTAGCTGCCGCTGGTCCGATTCAGCAAATGTCTACCGGCAATACGGCATTAGTATTCTTCCGGTATCGGCAAAGCAGGCGGATAATGTCGTATTTCAGGCTGACCGGCTTAAGGGCGCAGGTTTAGCTGGCCTGGCAACACCGCTAAAAATAGGTATAAAAAAAGCGCCCCTGGCGAGAAGCGCTTTGCAGCGAATTCACAAGCCTGTTTACTGTTATCAGTGGTCTTCCTGTTTTTCCGGTAAGGCTTTCAACAAAGCTTCGAGATCGCGCTTGTGAATCTCGACATTTGCGGCCAAACTATCAAGTAGACTTTTAATTTCTTCTAGCTCGATCATTTGCATCTACTCCCTTTTAGGCATCTGTTACCATTTTACCCAAAAGAGCTTTGAATTTCCTTTGAAAACCGGGAGCCGCGCTCACAGTACGGCGCATTCCGCTGAAACACGCGGCCAACCGCCATTCTGTATTAAGATTTATCTCACTTTGTTTTAATCCACGCACCCGCGAACGGCACGCCCTACCAATAGCTCTACTGCCCCGCCAGTTCCACACAGCCAAATCCCTGGTTATTCTTGCTGCCGATGCCGGCGTCCACTGCCAATTGCAGCAGTGGCTGCGGCCCGGTCAGTACCAGGGTGCCGGCATAGGCCTTGATGATCGTCTCTTGATAGACGATCAGTTTCATTTTTTGCAGCCCCAGCGGGCGTACTGCAACCGTTCCCAGCGAATCGCCGCCGGAAAAGGCATGATGTTTTTTCTGGAGATTCTCGTTGAACAGACGGTTGTAGTCCGGCTCGCCGGGTTGAAAATAAACAGTGAATTGCCGCTCGTCCGGCCGCGGCATTGTACTGTAAAGCACCGCAGGCGACAGCGTTCTGACAACCGCCCGTTCCCCGTCGACGGTCAGCTGGCGGGTCTGGACCCTGTCGATGAAGACATCTTGCGTCCCCAGACGCATGCTGCCTCTGGTCATTAGCAGAGTAACCAGCGACTGGCAAAAATCGCCCAGCGGTGAGGAAACCGTCAGCTTAACTTCCCGGCCAAAGTCGACCATTCTCCTGGTCTTGTCCAGATGATAAGGCCCCTGCAACAGGGAAAAGCAAAACAGCTTAAAGGTGCGGCTGCCATCACTGTAGCCTTTTTCGTGCAAAAAACTCGCTAAATCAGTATTCAGAGAATGATATAAGGCACTTTGTACAATGTAATTGTAGTTGACCGGCAACACCAGCCCCCTGCCGGCGGCAACGCGAAAATAGATGTCTACATGCACGGCTCTTCCCCTCCTCGTTTGCCTCTGACCGCAAGCGATTGCAGCTTTAACCGGACCCTATTCGCAAGGCAGTGGTATTGTTCTATCGACGTATCGGAAAATGCCTCCTCACGGCTGGCCGGCAGGTCTTCGTAACCGACCGGTGCGTCAAACTGACTGGCGGTAAAATCCCAGCGACGGCCGCCGATTGCATTATAAAAATGCCATCCGCCATCGACCCGGGTCTTCAGTATACCGCCGCCTAGTATGTCCTGAACCACCAAAGCCGTAACGCCGCACTGTCCCCGCCCCGGATTATCGGCACGCCACTTCCCGGATGTCTCCAGACTCCAGGCAGACCGCAGCAGTTCGTACAGCCTTTCCGGCGCAACCGCATGACTTAACAGCTGAGACTGGTTGTCGCCTTCCGCCAGAGCCGCTCTTATCCGCTGCACGGTGTCAGTCACCGGCGGCCCCGGAACCGGGGGCGGTACCGCGATAGGAATTAGCTGAAAATGAACCGGATAGCCGGGCGCGTGACCATAGCAGCCGACATATATCCGTTCAGATCGGAGAACCTGCCGTAATACGCCCTGCAGTTGTGCCAGCAGCGGTCCCAGTTCAGCCAGTGCGGCTGGGGACAGACCGGCCAAATCCTCGCTGAACTGCTTGCAGCCGACCGTCAAAGAACCCGGCAAAGCCGAATTGATCCGGTGGCTGACAGTCCAATGTACTGTCTCGCAGATAAAGAACGCCTCGGGAATCTCCACGAATCTTCCTCCCTCTGAAAGCCAACTTTGAAACCGCAAGTTAATCACGAGGTGATTTCGCGTAAGCAAAGGCGGAGGAACGAGGCATACCGGACGTATGCCGATTGTTACCCGTTTACTTCTACACCGCAGGCAGGAATCCTCTTGAGGGCAAATTTGACGCATTAGCGCAGTGACAGCCGGCTTATCCCGGCACCTCAAATAAAAAAATCCTGCCGGCTTCCGGCAAGATTTCTCTTTTTACGATTTATTTTTTTCGCGCTTATGCAAAGCACGGTCAGTCCATCGCGCGATCAACCGCCGCAGCAGCGGCACAACCGCCAGCGCCAACGGCAGATAGCTGGCCGCCGCTTTGAACAATGTTCCCGAATGGGCATAACCTGCCGCCGGCGCCGCCAGCAGAACCAAGGTCAGCAGCATAATACGCATATAGGCCTCCTGCTATCGAAGATAGCGGTCAATCGCCTCCTGCAAATCGCCAAGGAACTTCTCTTGTTCCCCGTGCTGAACCGCGTGGATCAGACAATGCTCCAGGTGGTCCTTCAAAATCAGCTTGGCCGTATTGTCAAGCGCCTTGCGGACTGCGGCAATCTGGAGTAAAACCTCCGGACAGTCGCGATTCTCTGCTACCATTTGCTTGATAGCCCGCACGTGCCCCTCTACTCTGGCCAGTCTGTTGACGACTTGCTTTTGATGGGCATGGGGATGAGTATGGTCAGGCAAATCGACCCCTCCTTCTTCATTATATCCCCCCAGGGGGGATACGTCAATAGCAGCATAAAAACCGGGATTCTCGCGGTACAGGCCTAAAGTTCTTTTGTCTAATCCACCCTATGGCGTAATATGGTATGATAAAAGCAGCTTCCAGCGGAGCCGGAACAAAGGAGGGCACGGACAATGGATAACGGATTTCATACCTTCAGAGGCTATCAATTGCTCAATCACGAGCAACAGGATCTGACCCCGAGCATGGAAGATTATCTGGAAATGATTTACCGCAACTGCGAACAGGAAGGCCATGTCCGAATGAATCAACTGGCCGGGCAGCTCAACGTGCGCGTTTCCTCGGCCACCAAAATCGTCCAGAAGCTGGCAAAGCTGGGATTTCTGCATTACCAGCCTTACGGGATTATTGAGCTGACCGAAAAGGGTAAGCAGACCGGCCAGTTCCTGCTGCACCGTCATCAGACGCTGGAACGGTTTCTGCGCATGCTGGGATTAGGGGGCACGCTGCTGCAGGACACGGAGATGATTGAACACCAGGCCAGCCCCGCTTTGTTGACCCAAATTGATCTGTTTTTACGTTTTCTGGAGCAAAACCCGGCTGTCGCCACCGCCTGGCAGCAATTCTGCCGGCCTGCCGCCGACTGTTAACGCTACGCCTGTTGCAGCGTCTTTTGATACATTTCACTGCCGGCGGCGTAATTCCTGCCGCTATCTGTAATCCTGACGCCGCCCTCCTCCAGCTCGATATAGCGGCTGGCCGTCAACCGCCGCGTCACTGCCTGCAAGAACGCAGGCGTCCAGGCGAAATGGCTGGCTATCGTGTCCGGACGCGACTCGTATTCGGCATCCGGCCGTCCTTCGTGATTCAGCAGATGGAATAACAGTGTCAGTCCGGCAAACTCATATTTCTGCTCATGTCCACGCCGGATTAGCGCGATCATTCCCTTCTCTGGCGCCAGCAGAAACACGGCCAAAAACACGACGCCAGTCATAACCGCCATTGAGCCGGCAATTGATACATCCAGCCAGAAAGCCGCCCAATAGCCGGCGACGGCGCTAAGCAGACCGAACAAAACGCTGAGCAGCAGCATATGACTTAATTTTTCACTGATAAAGAACGCTGCCGCCGGCGGGCAGATCATCAATGCTACCAACAGAATGGTTCCCACGGCGTTGAAGGCGCCGACAGCGGTAACCGATACCAGCGTCATCAGCGAATAGTGGATAAGCGCCGGCGAAAAGCAGAGAACGGCTGCCAACGCCGGATCAAAGGTGACGATTTTTAACTCTTTGTAAAATACGGCGATATACAACAGGTTGATCAGCAGAATCCCGCCCATCACATACAGCGATTTCGGTCCAATATCAACACCGCTGACAACCAGCCGGTCAAACGGGGCGAATGCCAGCTCCCCCAACAGAACAGAATCTGTATCCAAATGGACATTGCCGGCGTAACGGCTGATCAACAGGACGCCAATGCTGAACAGAAACGGAAAGATCAGGCCAATGGAAGAGTCTTCACTGGCCAGTCCGGTCTTTTGCACCAATTCCACCAAAAATACAGTGATTACGCCGGTCATGGCCGCTCCCGCCACCAGCAGCGGCGAATTCAGGTCATGGGTAATAAAGAAGCCGACAACGATTCCCAGTAAAATCGTATGGCTGATCGCGTCGCTCATCATCGCCATCCGCCGCAGGATCAAAAACGCTCCCGGCAGGGCGCAAGCCGCCGCGGTAACCATGGCAATGCTTAAAATCTCAATTTGCGCCTGCTGCATCACTGCCGCCTCCCTTTCCGGCCGGCTCACGCTCAAGCAGAATCGCCGCCCGGTTTTTCCTGTCGCTCAGCCGCTTCCACAGCAGCCCCCGGTTGGGCGCTGCCAGCAGCGAGACAAAGACAATGGCGCTGACAACAATGATAATTGCCGGTCCTGTCGGTACCCGCGGCCCCATTGCACTGATGAAGCTGCCAAGCACGCCGGACGCCGCGCCAAAGACAGCCGATAGCAGAACCATTACCGACAAGCGGTCGGTCCACTGCCGGGCCGCGACCGCAGGTGAAATCAGCATGGCGCTCATCAGGACAACCCCGACAGTCTGCAAGCCGGCGACAATGGCTACAACAACCAGTCCGGTCAGAAAGATATCAAGCGCCCTTACGGGAAAACCGGCACTGGCCGCATAATCGCTGTCAAAGCATAACAGCTTAAACTCCTTCCAGAACAAAGTCACCGCCGCCAGCGAGGCCACCGCAATGACCGCCATCAGCTCGATATCTCTTGCCAGCAGTGTCGCCGCCTGCCCGAACAGAAATTTTTCCAGACCTGCCTGGTTGGCATTCGGCAGTTTTTGAATAAATGTCAATAGCACCAGACCCGCGCCAAAGTAAACCGACAGAGTCATCCCCAGCGAGGTATCATATTTTATCTTTGTCTGCCGTGAGATGAATAATACAGTAAGGGCGGCAAGCCAGCCTGACAACAGCGCTCCCGCCAGCAGCAACGACGTTTCCTTGACGCCGGTCAGCAGAAACGCCAGACAAATACCGGGAAGCGCCGCGTGGGAGATCGCGTCCCCGATCAGACTGCGCTTGCGCAAAACCTCATAAACACCCAAAGTCCCGCTGATCAGGCCAAACAGGGCCGATCCCAGCGAAACCGTAAATAACGTATGATCAATACTGATCCATTGCCAGACACTCATGCCTTCACCCCCGTCAGATTGATGAGCCGAAGCAATGCCGGCCGCGAAAGCGTTCGCGGCCGCTCGCTCCGTACTGCGACATACAGTCAGCAGCGGTTGATTTAGTTAGCCTCGGGAAACTTTAGCCCGATTAATGTTTATAGGTTTGCTTAACCAGTGCGTCGGTAAATACCTCGTCAATACGGCCGCTGCCAACCAGACGGGTATTGAGAAGCGTGACCCAGTCAAAGTATTCCGGCACGGTCTGCAGGTCATGATGCACGACAATGACGGTTTTTCCCTGCTGCCGCAAATCTTTCAGCAATTCAACAATCGCCTTTTCGGTTTTCGCATCCACACCCTGAAACGGTTCATCCATCAGGTACATTTCCGCTTCCTGGGCCAGCGCTCTGGCTAAGAAGACCCGTTGCTGCTGTCCGCCGGACAACTGACTGATCTGACGGCTGGCGTACTCCCGCATACCGACCTTGGACAGAGCCTGTAAAGCCGCCTCGCGGTCAGCCTTGCCCGGACGGCGGATCCAGCCGAGCCTGCCGTATCGGCCCATCAGTGCCACATCAAGGACATCGGTGGGAAAATCCCAGTCAACGCTGCCGCGCTGCGGTACATAACTGATTTGCTTTTGCCGCTCCCGGTAGGGTCTGCCCCAGAACGAAATCCGTCCCGCCACCGGCTTTACTAACCCCAGCATGGCTTTGATCAGGGTAGATTTGCCGGCACCATTCGGTCCGACAATCGCCATCAATACGCCTGCGGGTATTTCCAGATCAATATCCCATAAAACCGGCCGCTGCTGATAGGCGACCGTCAAATCCTCAACTTTAAGCACCGCCTGGCTGCTCATGGCGTTTTACCCGCCAGGGCTTTAACAATGGTATCAATGTTGTGGCGAATTGTTCCGATATAGGTTCCCTCCGGTTTGCCGGCTTCCCCCAGTGAATCGGAAAACAGCTCGCCGCCGATTCCCACTTCATAACCTCTGGCTTTTACCGCCTCCTGCAGCGCTTCGATACTCCGCTTCGGCACCGAGGACTCGATAAAAATGGCCGCAATCCGGTGATCAGCAATGAATGCCGCCAGTTCCCTTACATCGGCCGCGCCCGCTTCCGCCGCAGTGCTGATTCCCTGCAGACCCTTAACCTCGAAACCATAGGTCTTGCCAAAATAACCAAACGCGTCATGCGCCGTAATCAATACCCGCGACTGGGCCGGCACTCTGGCTGCTTCTGTCTGCACATAGGCGTGGACGTCCCTCAGCTTTTCAATATAGCGGGCGGCATTTTGCTCATATGCGGTCTGATGCGCCGGATCAGCGGCGATCATTGCCTGTTTGACCGCAGCAGCCGCGTCAATCCACAATTCGACATTGAACCAGACGTGGGGATCATAGTTGCCGTCAAAATCGGCCGATTCCAGCAGTTTGGCGCGATCAACCGCCTCAGCTGCCGCCAGTGTGGCAATGCCGTTTTTCTTCATCTGCTCAAACACATCGCCCATCTTGCCTTCCAGATGCAATCCGTTATAGATGATCAGCCGGGCGCCGCTCATTTTCTTTACATCTCCGGCACTGGGCTTATAAAGATGCGGATCAATCCCAGCTCCCATCAGACCCTGGACATCGGCATAATCGCCGCCAATTTCCTTCGCCAGATCGGTCAGCATGGTCGTCGTCGCCACCACAGTCAATTTCCCGCCCCGCTGCGCCGGAGCGGCAGGCGATCCGCAGGCTGCTGTCAGCAGCAGCGCCGCCAGCGCCAGCAGTACCCCGGCCAGCCTAAACGGCTTGCTCATTGTTACCATCTCCTTATCCTCTTCATAAATTGATAATGATTATCATTATCAATTTATTATAATTTTACACTATGGTTCCCCCTTTGTAAAGCTATCAATGCATTGATGCGATATCGTATGCAACCGGCCGTCAAGAGTTCCATTTTTTAAGAAAAATAGCCGGCAGCAATTCGCAAGGGCAAAGCATTCCAAACGGACAAAAGCCGCGGTCTTCTAAGACCGCGGCTTAGGCCGTTGATAAAGCCCCACCTACGTTGTTTGCCTCGCGATCCCCTTGCTAGCGTACCTTTCCGTACGCGTCGCTGCTGGGCTCGC
>UQPB01000059.1 GCA_900542835.1 uncultured Pelosinus sp.
TTTTTCGCCCACTATTTTTTTGATCTTTTTTTATGATGACTTTTTCAACAACCTGTAAAACTGACACCGTTATTCCACGGTGTCAGTTTTCTTTTCAACAAGTTCACCCCTGCTAGCCTCTCTAAAGCCAGCATTGGCTGAGGGGCGGAGAATGCGGCCAGCGCTGGCCGCATCAGCCGGGCAGCGTGATTGTGAACCGGCTGCCTTGGCCTAATGCGCTTTTTACCGTAATTGTTCCTCCATGCGAATCGACAATCCATTTGGCGATGGAGAGACCCAGACCGGTGCCGCCGCTTTCCCGTGAGCGGGCTTTATCAACCCGGTAGAAACGCTCAAATATCCGGTCCTGTTCCTCTGCCGCAATGCCGACACCGCTATCGCTCACCTCAATCTGAATTCCCTGACGGGATCTGTCGGCAATTTTGACCGCTACCCGGCCTCCGGCCGGTGTGTGTTTAATCGCGTTATCGAGGATGATCAGCAAAAGCTGCTCGATCCGCTGCCGGTCAGCGTAGAGAACGATATTCTGCGACTCCTGCAGGATTAATTCGAGTTCTCGCTTGTCGGCGAGAGGCTGAAACGTCCGCACAGTCTGACAGACAAGCTCGCTAAGCGAAAATCGTTCTTTCTCCAGTCTGGCCGCACCGGCGTCACCGCGGGCCAGCGTGAGCAGACCGCCAACGATTTTGCTCATTCGCAGGATCTCGTCTTTCATGTCAGCCAGCACTTGCTGTGAAAATAGCGTCAGGCGGGTTTCTTCCCGCAGCTGCCCTTGAACGGTTTCCACAGACGCCAGCATCACGCTAAGCGGCGTCCGGAGTTCATGCGAAGCGTCGGCGACGAATTCACGCTGCCGCTCAAACGCGACAGCCGCTGCTTCCATGGCCCGGGACGCCAAAAGGTGGCCGAACCAGGCGGCGGCAATAAGAAAAACAGCGCAAATTACCAGTGTAACGGCCAAAACCGTTTTTAAAACGGCATAATAACTGGTCACATCTTTGCCGACATAGACTACGCCGAGGTTCTCCGCCTCAGTTTGCACGAGCCGGCTGGTCATTAGTATATAGTGTTCCTGACCATCGGCCTGTTTTATAGTTGTAAATTTGACGTCATCCGGCACCAGGTCCCATTGACTGATCAGTTCTTGAATCGGCTGCCGCAGCACCGGCGCCGGTTCGTAGGCGTGGACTCTGCGGCCCAGGGTATCATAGGCATAGAAAAACAGCGCCGACTCGCCTTCTTCATCATGGACGGGATGAAAGTCCGGACGCTGCGCCTGGCGCAGAATGTCAATATGCTCATGCGCTTCTTCAGCAGAGAACAGAATCACCTCTTGTTTCTGCTGCAGGAATAAAACCCAGGTCAGGCTGACAAAGGTAATTGCCAGAAAAGCGGTTAGAAACAGCACCATCATCCCTGTATAAAACAGCGTCAGCCGGTTGCGTATTTTTGCAAACATTTCAGACCTCCAGTTTGTAGCCAACGCCTCTGACATTGCTGATCATTACGCCGTCAACAGGCAGTCCGAGCTTTTTCCGCAGCAAATGGATGTATGCATCCAGCGAGTTTGAGGAGACCTCGGTTTCCAGGCCCCACACGCGGTCAAGCAGGACCGCGCGCGGCACTACCGCGTTCCGGTTGCGGGCAAGCAGATCCAGCAGTTGGAACTCCCGCCCTGACAGCTGGATTTCCTGCTCATTATACAACACCTGACGCGAGGTACAATGAATGCTAAAGTTACCAATCTGCAGGGTTTCATCCTGAATAGCCGTTAGACTGCGCCGGGATAAGGCACGCAGTCTGGCAAGCAATTCCGCAAATTCAAAGGGCTTTACAACATAGTCATCCGCACCGGAATCAAGCCCTTGAACGCGATCGCTCAGCGCGTCTTTTGCCGTCAGCATCAGAATCGCCCCCTGATAGCCGCCCCGCCGCAGCAGCACGCACGCCTCAATACCGGTCCGGACTGGCATCAGCCAATCGAGAACAACAACGTCGTAAGCGCCATAAAGGGCGTAGTCACAGGCGGCTTCGCCATTTAATACCCAATCGGCCTGAATGTTGTTTTTTTGCAGCATATGCTTGACCAGCTTCCCTAAACGACAATCGTCTTCCGCGAGCAGTACCCGCACGCTAACTCCCCCTATTCGCCAGGCGTCAACTGTTTAACCCCACATAATATATCGTGCACGCCCAGATCAGCGCTGTCAAGGCAATAGATAAAAACACCACCGCGCTGCCCAGGTCTTTGGCCTGCTTCGCCAGCGGCGCGTTCTCCAGCGTAATCAGATCAACAGTGCGTTCAATCGAGCTGTTAATGGTCTCCGCGATCAGCGGCAGCAGCAGCGACAGTCTTAAAACAGCCGCGCAGCCGAAGGCAAGATCGGCAAACGACAGGCTAATCTGCAGAAAGGCGATAACCAGCAGTTCCAACCGGAAGGATTTTTCGTGGCGCAGCATATCCTGAACCCCGGCCCAAGCATACTGCGTGTTATGAGCCAGACTGTATTTTGGTTTTATTCTCAACGTTTCCACCCCCAATCAATACAGAATAAAAATAATCAGCCACAGGCCCGGCAGTGAACGGCTGCAAAAATTGACCCTGGCCATCTGCTGAAACCCCATCCCCCAGCCGGCGCTTAATCCGGCCAAAAGCCCCGGCTGCTTATTATCCGCCACAACACCAGCAGGAAGAAGCCGCCGGCAGCGTGGCCGGCAGGGAAGCAGCGGCCACGCCCTTTTGTCCAGCCGGCTTCCCTCCCGCGCTCAGTATTGATGCCGTTTAAAGAGGTTATAGGCTGTCTGGTAATAAGCCGCGGCCAGTTCTGCCGCTTGCGGCCTCACCGCAACCGCGGCCTGCCGGTCCGAGCCGGCGTCATAGGCAAAGGCGGAAACTTTTCTGCCTAATCCTAATACGGTGAGCTGGTCAGCCTCCATGACCGCGACATTATAATTGTGGTTAAAAACAAGCGTGCTGGCTTTGGCTCCCGGCGATAAAACGTCCTGTCCGTAGAAGGACGCCCGGTAAGGCAAGCCAAGCAGCCCCAGGACAGTCGGTGCCACGTCAATCTGGCTCATGGCTGATCCGAAGCTGCCTGCCGCGATTTTTCCCGGCGCGTAGATGAGCAGTGGAATTTCATAGCTCCTGATCGGAATCTGCTCGCGGCCATACACGCGGGCACCATGATCGGCGACAATGACGAACAGGGTATTGTCAAACCAGGAACGGTTACGGCTCTGCTCAATGAATTTGCCTAACGCGTAGTCGGCGTAACGGATGCCGGCGCTGCGGCCGCCGCCCTCTGCCGGCACACCGGGGATTCCGGCCGGGAAGGTGAAGGGCTTGTGGTTGGAGGTGGACATGAGGATGGAAAAAAACGGCTTGCCGGCAGCTGACTGCTTATCAAAGTAGCCGATTGCGTGATTAAATAAATCCTCATCCGAAACGCCCCAAATATTTGCGAATCCGGGCTGAACAATTTCGCTGCGGTCACTGACCGCAAAGCCGTTGGACTGAAAAAAATAGTTCATGTTATCAAAATAGCCGTAGCCGCCATAGAGAAAACTGGTTTGATAGCCGTTTTGGGACATGACTTTCCCCCAACTGGTCATGTCCTCGCTGCCGGGTCGCTTGACGACCGACTCGCTGGGAATGGGCGGCAGGGACAGCGAAAGCGCTTCCAGCCCCCGCACAGTTCGCGTGCCGGAGGCGTATAGTTTTGTAAACAGCAGCCCCTCCCGGCTCAACCGGTCAAAATTAGGGGTCAGACCGCGCTTATCACCTAAAGCGCCAACAAACTCGCTGCCAAACGATTCCTCCACAATAACCACCACATTCATTTTGCCGAGACCGCCGGTTTTTGGCGGAACGCTGCGTTCGAGGCTTTGCGAATTGGCGGTGGCAAACGCACCGCCGCTCCCCTGCAAATGCTCCCGCATCACCGTAAAGGCGAGGTCCGGCTCAAGCAGGCGATAATGGTCGTCATAAGCAATTTCATTAGTGCGAAATGCCCGGAAGAAGCTGCTGACCCCGTTTGCTGCCAGTTCGTTGGCAATCCGGTTTTCTGAGACGGCAAAGCTGTCAGCCGATACGCCTGTATAAACGGCAAGCAGCAGCAACAGGTGCACGCCGGCCAGTTTCAAGCGCTGCCGCAGGGCCGGCGAGCGATTGAGCCCACCGCTGACCTGGCGCCAGATTAGCTTTGCAAGCAGGCCGCTGATAATTAAGACTGCCGTCAGGCACCAGCCAACCGGATAGGAATCCCAAATATTGACCAGCACCTCGGTCGGATAGATAAGGTAATCGACGGCGACTAAATTGAACCGCGAATTGAACTCATCAAAAAAGAAGTATTCAACCACACCAAGATAGAGCATAGCAAAAATTGCAGTAAATACACCCGTTTGTAATAAACGGCGGTTAAACGGCGAAGTAAACCATTTAACCGGCAGCAGCGACAAATAGAGCGTTGCCGGAACCGTTATATACACCAGCGCAATAATATCATTCAGCAAGCCCAGCGCTAAAATGGCCGGCAGCTGCAAAAACGATACGCCGCTTTCTTTACTAAAGAGGCTCCAGAGGACAAGCCGCGATAGCAGGGACAGCGCCAAATACAACGCTGTCAGTAAAACAAGCGGCGAAAACCGCCCCAGCCATTTCTTATCTCTGCTCAGTGAACACACCAGGTCTCTTATCCTGTTCATTTGCAAAATCCTTTCATCAAATAGTACAGGTTAAAGAGTATATGACGAATCTGAAAAAAGTCTGAAAGAAGCCCTTGGCGAGTAGCCCTGATCAGAGCTCCTGTCGATTTTTTTCGTTACTTCAGCCACTGCCTGCACCAGCAAAAGCACAGATATCGTAAAGCACTTTGGCAAGAAGGGTAGCTCTACACTCCCGCTTATATAGAAAACAGGCAGGTAATCCAATAAGAAAGCGGCAGCCCCCGGTTTGCTATATCTGCAAACCAGAGGCTGCCGCTTTCCCGAAAAAATGTTGTTCAGTCAAACGCTGCCCGTTTAGCGCCTAAATTTTAAATTTGCCGACCAGATTATCCAGGCTTTCCGCCAACTGCGACAATTGCTGGGCAGTTGCGGCAAACTCCTGAATCGCCGCTGTCTGCTCTTCGATTGCGGCAGCCGTTTCCTCGGACTGGGCGGCAATCTGCTTTGAGTCCGCCGCGATGCCTTGCGAGGAAGACGCGATACCGGAAAAGCTGACCGATGCCTGCTCGTTGAGCAGGGTGATTTTTTCTACCGCCTGCTTGCTGTCGGCCGACCAGGACATGATCTCCCGCAATGCCGCGGCAAGGTCTTCAACGGCGGCTTCAATATGATTCAATTCGCCCCCCAGCAGGGCGTTAGCCGTCTGCACCGAGTCCACCTGCTGCTGCACATGCAAAATTTTAGCAGTTACGTTATTGGCCGCCTGACTGGTCTGCTCGGCCAGCTTGCGCACCTCTTCGGCGACTACGGCGAATCCCCGGCCCGCCTCGCCGGCTCTGGCCGCCTCAATGGCGGCATTTAAGGCGAGCAGATTGGTCTGTCCTGAAATGGCCTTGATCAGATCGATAATTTGGCTGATATCCTGGGAATGGGCGGAAAGCAAGCCAATATTTTCACTAACCGCGTTCACCGTCTGCTTCAGCGCTTCCGTGCGGTCAGTTACAATTCCGGCGTTTTCACCGCCTTTATCCGCCTGCTGCTTGGCCTCTTCCGACAGTTGAGACGCTTCCCGGGCGTGTTCAACCATTTTGTCCATACCGGCCGCAACGGCATCCGTATTGGCCGCCAGCGAGGTCATGCCGGCATTCTGCCGGCGGGCTCCCTCCGCCACTCCCTGAACGGAAACAGCCACCTGCTCTACCGCTTTGCCGCTTTCCTCACTAGCCCTCGACAGCGTATCCGCTAAGCGGGAAACTTGCCGCGCCATCTCCTGCGAGTTCCGGATGATCGTCTGCACTTTGCCGATAAAAAGATTAAAATATTTGGTCACTTCGCCGATTTCATCCCGCCGGGAATCATCAAGACGGATGGTGAGGTCGCCTTCACCGGAGGCAATAGCGGCAAAGGAAGCTGTCAGCGTATGTACCGGCCTGATGACCGCGAAAATGATCACGTACAAGGCCAGAGCGGCGACGAGGAAGCCGAGCAGGGAGATAGCCAGCTGAACGGTCTTGGAAAAGGCTATCTTGTTTTGCGATCCCACGTCCAGCAAATCAACCAGCTTGTTTACCTCCGCCACATAACCCGGGACCAGGTTATTGACACGATCGGTCCCGGCGGTCAGATCCATCCGGGCGGTCGACTCTGTCACGGCAATAACAGCCTGCTTATAGACTCCCCAGTGCTTCCTGACAACGTCATACTGCTTGCGGCTGTCAGGATCGGTTACCGGCACCAGCTTCAGACTCTCATCGCCTCGATCAAATCCGTTGACAATCGTATCGTATACGCCTGTCTCCCGGTCAATTTCCGCTTTTAAAGCCGGCTTCCGGTCAGCCGGAGCCGCTGCGTATTGATTGCTTAACAGCGCCAGGCGATAGGCTCTGAACCGTAGATTGCCCGATAAATTAATCGCCGGCGCATCTCCCGCCAGGACGCTGAACGTGTAAAAGTTGATTGCCAGCAGCCCGACGATGAACAAGAATAACAGGAACGTAACTGCCAGCAATTTTGTTCTAATCAACACATCATTTTCCTCCTCTCAAAGCGCCTCGCGCTAATTTTGCAGCCTGAATAGAAACAGTATAACGCTGCGATTTACTTGGCGCTATGATCCGGATCACAGTTAACCCGGCAGATATTCTCGCGGCCTCGATCAGGCTGCCGGCGTGCGTCCGGAAACAGCAAACGAAAAACCCGCTTTCAACGCAGCGCCTTGAAAGCGGGTCTTTTACGTTCAGTTTCTTTTCCGCAGGACCGTAACCGTTTCGCCGCCTATGCCCCAGTTGTCGGTATCCACCTCATCGATAACGACAACCGTGGTTTTCGGATTTTTCCCCAGCACATCGACAAGCAACCGGGTGGCCCCTTCGATCAGCCGCGCTTTTTGCTCAGACGTGGCTCCTTCTTTGGTAATTTTGATGTTTACATACGGCATCAGACATCCTCACCTTTCCGCTTACCATTTAGCGCCGCCAGCGTCAGTAAAGCCAGCAGCAGCGTCGCCGCCGCAAAGACGCTGGGAGCGGCAATGCCAGCATACATTTGCAGCTGCGCCGCGACGACAGGGCCGATAATCTGTCCCAAAGCATAAATTGTTGTTAACTCGCCGATCGCCCGGATTTGAGCCTGCGGCTGCAGCCGGCAGGCCAGGGTAATCGTAAGACTGGTGATACCGATGAACGTGCCGCCAAACAAAACGCCTCCCGCCAAAGCGCTGGCCGGATGCACAATGACCACTGGCAGCAGCATTCCCACAGCCTGCAGGCCATAGGCCAGCACCAGGCCGGCCTGTATGCCAAGCTTCCGGGCAAGCCTGTCCCACATCCAGGCAGAGGGAGCAGCCGCCAAGCCGATAACTACCCAGCTTTGGTTGGCAACATGACTAAGCGCAGGCATTGCTCCAATCATCTGTACAATAAAGGTAGCGGTAATGATATAGCCGATCCCTTCCAGTCCGTAGCTGACCAGCAGCGCACACCAGCTGCGATCCCGTTCAAACCGGTCTGAAGCCTGCGCCGCTTCCGTACTGGCAGCAACAGAACGGGCCGTGTGCGCCAGGGTCAGCCAGGCGACAGCGCCAAAAAACGCACCGCCAAGCGCCAGCCCCAGCCAGGCGGCTCGCCAGCCGCCCACCGCGTCAAACAGGGGCACCGCCAGCCCGGTAAAAGCAATGCCGACGCCAACGCCGCTATACAGATAGCGTGCCTGTCCGCTTCGCCCTTGTCCCAACACGATGCCGGAGGCGGCAACAAACAAAACTGCGCTTAGAAAGCCTGACCCCAGCCGCATGAACTGCCAAAGCAGCTGATTCAACGTCAACGGCATAGCCAGCAGCAAAAAAATGCTGAAGGCCAGCCCTCCCCCCAGCCAGCTGCGCAAATGCATTCTGACCCAGGGCCGCCCCGAGCAATAGGCGCCTAACAGATAGCCCAAATAATTGGCCGAAGCCATAGCGGCAATATCCCAGCCGGTTGCGCCGGTATCCCTTTGCATCAATGGGATAATTGGCGTAAAGCCAAAGCGGGCTACTCCCATCGCCAGACTCAAGGCACAGATGCCGCCGATAAGGGTGGATAGGTTGCGGCCTTTATCCGTTTTCGTCACCTCCTGGCGGCAGCCATACAAATCAGAGGCAATAACCGCGGGTTAATCAACTGATTTTATGGTACTATGAAATAGACGCCGGCAGAAGCGATTTGTTTCTATCATGGCGATCGGTTTTATCTATGGAGGGTAAAATGGATTTAGACGACATCAATATTTTCCGCGCGGTCGCATTATATGGCTCCATGACGCAGGCGGCTGAAGTTCTGGGCTACGCGCAGTCCAGCGTTACCGCCCGCATTCGCAAGCTGGAAGCCGCGCTGAAGGTAAACCTGCTTTACCGTCATGCCAAAGGGGTGCAGCTCACTCCCGCCGGCCGCATTTTTCTTGAGCAAGGCTTGAAAATCACCCGGCTGACGGAAGAATTACCCCGGCTTTTAAGTCTGAATTCGGTCCCCGAGGGCCTGCTGCGGCTGGGGTCGATGGAGACGACGGCGGCAATTCGCCTGCCGGCGCTGCTCAAATATTATCACACGCACTATGACAGAGTGGAGCTATCGCTGCATACGGATACCAGCGAAGGCTTAATCAATAAAATTTTAACCTACGAGCTGGATCTGGCATTTGTCGCGTCGCCTGTCAACCATCCCGAGCTCGATGAGTTTGAGGCTTTCCGGGAAGAACTGGTGCTGGTGTCGGCCAGCGGCCAGGAGCAGCAGCCGATCAGCGAAATCCTGCGTCAGAGGACCATACTGGTTTTCCGCGCCGGCTGCTCTTACCGGCTGCTGCTCGAACGCTATTTACTGGAGCTCCGGGCGACAGCGTTAAAGCGGTTCGAGTTTGGCTCGCTGGAGGCAATCATCGGCGGCGTTGCAGCCGGCATCGGCATTTCCCTGCTGCCCCGGTCAGTTGTTGACAGCCGGCTGCGAACAGGCGAGCTCAGCGCCTATGAGCTGCCGGTACACCTGCGCTATTGCCCGACACTGCTGATCCGGCGAAAAGACGCGGTGCAAACAGCGGCTAGTGCCAGCTTCCTTGATTTAGCCCGCGGTGCATCTGCATTCTGACTGGGATTGTGCCAACGCGCGAAGCGATGAGAGTATGGCGGAGAATGCAGGAAACGATTTCACGGCGACGGGCAATGTAGCGAGCTGCCGCCTATATGCTTCCTGTTCTCCGTCTGGTCTCCGTGGATAACGCGCCCGCATTCCGGACTTTTGCGACAGCCGCTTGCAAGTTTATTTTATTTCCCGCGCCAGCCGCATGCCGTTGAGTGTGACCAGGATCGAGGCGCCGGTATCGGCCAGTACCGCCAGCCATAGATTGACAAACCCGCCGAAGGTGCCGGCGACGAACAGGACTTTGACAGCCAGGGAAAAGGTCACATTTTGCTTGATCAGCGCCACGGTTTTGCGGCTGAGCTTAATCACATAAGCCAGTTTGCCCAGGTCATCCGCCATCAACGCAATATCGGCGGTTTCCAGAGCGGTATCCGAACCGGCCACACCCATTGCCACACCGACGGCGGCGGTCGCCAGCGCGGGAGCGTCATTGATGCCGTCTCCGACCATGGCGACCCGGCCGTAATCGGCCGCGACCCGCTTCAGCGCCGCCACTTTGTCCTCCGGCAGCAATTCGCCGTAAAAGGCGTCCAACTGCAATTTAGCGGCAATCGCGGCCGCCACCCTCCGGTTATCACCGGTCAGCATGACCAGCTTGCGTACGCCGGCCGCCCGCAGTGCCGCCAGCGCTGCGGCACTGTTGTCCCGCAGCATGTCGGCAACGGCAACCGCTCCCAGCACCCGCTGCCCGGTCCCGATCAGCATCACTGTCTTGCCCTGTTCCTCCAGTTGGGTCAGCGTCGCTTCATAGCCGCTGTGGACATGGCCCAGTTCCTCAAACCAACGGCTATTGCCGACATACACGGTCTCGCCGGCAATCTCGGCCTGCGCCCCCCGGCCCACCACCGCCTGAAAATTGACCGCAGCCGGCAAAGCTATCTGGCCGGCCTCAGCCACGATTGCCTGCGCCAGCGGATGCTCCGACCATTTTTCCACTGCCGCCGCCAGCGCCAGCAGTTCTTCTGTACCGGTATCAGCCAAAGGCAGAAGGTCGGTTACCACCGGCCTGCCGACCGTCAGCGTTCCCGTTTTATCAAAGGCGATTGCCCGCACTTGCCCCATCTGCTCTAAATGGGCGCCGCCCTTGATCAGTACACCGCGCCGCGAGGCGTTGCCGATGGCCGACACGATCGAAACCGGCGTGGAAATTACCAGCGCGCAGGGACAGGAAATCACCAGCAGCACCAGCGCCCGGTAGAACCAGACGTCAAATGACTGCCGCAGCAGCAGCCAGGGTATGAAAAGTACGCCCAGTGCGGCTAACATAACGGCCGGGGTATAGTATTTGGCAAAGCTGTCGACAAACTGCTGCAACGGCGCTCTCTCCGCCTGCGCAGCCTCAACCATATGCATGATTTTGGCCAGTGTCGAGTCCGCCGCCAGCTTGGTGACCGTAACCTCCAGCGCGCCTTGTTCATTGACCGTGCCGGCGTATACCGGATCGCCGGCCTGTTTTTCAACCGGCATGGACTCGCCGGTAATTGGCGCCTGATTGACGGTTGAACTGCCGCTTGCGACCATGCCGTCCATAGCAATCCGGTCGCCCGGCTTGACAAGCATAACATCGCCTATCACGATTTCCTCGACCGGCAGCCGCTGTTCCTGCCCGTCACGGCGCACCAGCGCTTCCCGCGGCGCCAGCTGCATCAGCGCCCGGATTGAAGCCCGGGTCTTATCCAGCGTGTAGGCCTGCAGCGCATTGCCCAGCGAAAACAGGAAAACAACTGTCGCCCCCTCGCTCCATTCACCGATCACCACTGCGCCGGCGACGGCGACCGTCATGAGGAAGTTCATATCCAGCGTCAGGCTTTTCAGTCCGTACAGGCCGCTTTTGGCCACATGATAGCCGCCGCTGAGTATGCCGGCCAGATAGGCGGCGATAGTCAGCGCTTCGGCCGCTCCGGCCCATTCCAGCAGCATAGCGGCCGCCAGAAAGATGCCGGAGACGGCTGTCGCCACTGTCCGCGGCCGGCGCCACCAGACACCGCTCGCGCCGATGCCGCCGCGATCATCCGGGATTGCCTGGTAGCCGGCCTGTTGTACGGCTTTAACAATAGCCGCCGTGGTCAGCGTATGCTCCACCCGTAATTTGCCGGCGCCAAAGTTCACGCTTGCCGATTGTACACCGGCCAGAGCGGCAATTTTTTGTTCCAGCTTGACGGCGCAATCGGCACAATCCAGGCCCTCGATCCGGAAAACCGATACAACCGGCACAGACACAGTCCCGTCAGTCTGCAGCAGAACCGCATCATAGCCGAAGCCGTTGACAGTCTGAATGATCCGGGTCGCTTCCAGCGAGGTTTGATCATAAACCACCTTTAGTTTGGCCACGGCAAAATTCACCTGTGCTTCCCGTACACCGGCCAGCCGCTGGATAGCCCTCGCTAATTTAGCAGCGCAGTCGGCACAATCCAGGCCGTCAATACGGAATGTGCCGGTGATCAAATTGCCGCCAACGGCGGCCGTTTTGTCCGCGCCGCCCGACTCCTCCTGACGGCAGCCGCAATCGCCAGCCGCGTTTTTCAGTCCCATACATTCAACTCCTTAACACCGTTTCGCTTCCCGTATGTCTCGTGCAAGTCCGGCGCGGAATCAGATGCGGCAGGTATGACAAACATGCTCCAGCCCCTGGCGCATCAACCCCACAACATGATCGTCATCCAGCGAATACCAGGCTTCTTTGCCTTCCTTACGGAATTTAACCAGTCTGGCGGCGCGCAGCACCCGTAACTGGTGGGAAATCGCCGACTGTCCCATTGACAGCGCGCCGGCAATATCGCACACGCACATTTCCCGCTTAATTAGCAGCTGCAGAATGTTGATCCGGGTGCAATCGCCTAAAATTTTAAAAATATCGGCCAGGTTCCGTACCGTGTCTTCAGGCAGCAAGTCGGCCTTTGCGCAACAGATCATTTCCGGATGCTCGCATTGCTCCTCGCACATATCACAGACTGACTCTCTCACGATGCCACCTCAACGATAAAAAATAATCTAATATATGATTATACGTTCATACGTATCGTATGCGAAACGTGCGCTTTTGGGTCAGCACAAATACTGTAAAATTCAAGAAGCGTGGAGAATAGGCGCCCCTATTCTCCACGCTTTCAAAGCTTTCCTGCCGGCTACGCCGGCAGCAGCAATCAGTATACATAGCTCCAGTCTGACACGAGCTGAAAAAGGCTAAATCAAAACAGGCTGTCGAACTTGCCTCGCAGCGTCTCCAGCATTTCCCGGCGGGCGGCATTGTCAACTGCCGGGACCGCGCCGAAGAATAGATGCTCAAGCGATTCAATGCCGCAGAAGGCGAGTATGCCCGTGTCCGCCGTTTTACGCATGGCACTGGTCATGCCGATAGCGTCATAATGCTCCGTCGGCGTTCCCTGCGTGGTAATAATCAGGCCTTTTTTCCCGGCGAGAAGCCCAACCACATTTCCCTGCTCATATTGATAGGCAAAACCGTAAGCAAATACCCGGTCAATATACCCCTTCAGCAGAGCCGGGATTCCAGCCCACCAGACAGGATAAATCAACGTAATCACATCCGCGGCCCTGATATAGGCTTGCTCCCTGGCAATGTCAGGCGGATTGTTGCCGGTTTGAAACGCCTCAAAATCAGCCCCTTTCAGTACCGGATCAAAGTTCAATTCGTAAAGGTCGCGCACCGTGACCTGATGCCCCTTGTCCGTCAGTGCTTTTACGGCGGTGTCCAGGATAGCGGCATTAAAGCTCCTCGGATTTGGATGAGCGTACAGAATAAGATGATTCATTATGTCACTCCTTTTTGTTCGACATCTAACTTTCTCTTTAAAAAAATACTTCACAGTTGCCATAGTGCGTGCATGACCGGGTCAACGGCAAATCACAATACCCTAATCCAAATTGCGGCTGATTTTCGCCAGCGCCGTCTCCAGCCACTCCGCTTCCGCGTCGGGAATGTCTTTATAGACCACGCTGTTCAGTTTTGCCGAGATTAGACCAAACACCGGCTTTAACTGCCTGCCCTTCCCGGTTAAGTCAATCAGCGTCACGCGGCTGTCCGCAGCGCTTTTCTCCTTAGTGACATAGCCAAGCTCGACAAGTTTATCCACCAGAACCGTAACTGTCGGCTTGGTCCGGTGAATCTGCTCGGCCAAATCCTTCATCGTGTAGGGTTCCCCTTGCAGCAGCAGCGCCAGGATACCGCCATGGGAAGGTACAATGCCATGAATTCCGTGGCGCTCAAGCTCGCGAACAATCAGCTTATGGGCCTTATCAGCGATTCGACTCGCCAGGGCGACAACATTGTTATTTCTCATGGCTTTATTATAATTAGATATCTAACCATTGTCAAGAACTGTTTTCCTGCCTTGCCGCCGTCTCTGTCCGGCTTATAGTCTGTCCAGGACTTCTACGGTCCGCGCATTGACAACATTACCGGTGTTCAAGGTTGTCTTCGGTTCGATCAGCATGACCTGCACTTCCTGCTCCGCAACCGGAAGGTGCTCAACACCGCTGGGAATAACGATAAATTCGCCTTCCTCAAGCCAAACCCCTTTATCCCTGAACCGGATCAGCAGTCTGCCTTTTACCACCAAAAACAATTCATCCTCATTGTCGTGGTGATGCCAGACAAATTCTCCCTTTAACTTAGCCAATTTGATATAGGAATCATTCAGCTCGCTGACAATCTTCGGACGCCAATGGTCTGCGAACAGGCCAAATTTCTGTGAAAGAACAATCTTTTCCATCATTTTACTCCTTACAGCTTCTCCGGGTTCCGTCGCCGTATCAATACACAGCGCATCCGGCACGGCCGGGATCGAGGCAATCAGCTTTGCCTGTCAGCAGCTAAGTTCGCCAAAAATGCCCGAAGCTCCTGTTTTACATCTGCCGGCAGCTGTGTATCGGGGATGCCGAGAACCGCGCCTTGCAATCCGTACAGCATGTGCAGGCAGGCGCCGGCGTCGCGCTGACTGCGAATGCGGCGGAAGGCCTCTTTCGCGCCTATTTCCCTGAGCTGTTGCGGCGTTTCAATACCGACCGCCAGCAAATTGGCCGCCAATACCTTGCCAATATTGGGCAGCTTGCTTAAACTGCTCATACAGTCCCTCCTCCTATCATTTCCGGTATGCTCGCAGTTTCTACGGCTTACTGCCGCTAACAGATACTTATACTGTTTGTCTTTTAGCTACACTTATTTTATACTATTTTTCTGGAAAGTAAAACTCTGGCAGCAATCTAGCCTGCACGGCAGCAGCCATAAAGAGGAGGAAAGTCATGAATCCAGGCAGAATACTTGCGGAGGCTCTGGAATTTAGCCAGGAACTTGATGATTTGCATAAACATATCAGCGCCACAAATCTTCCCGTCAAAAAAAGCGACTCATTTGACAAGCAATGCCTGCTGCTGGAGGATTACCTTGGCGGCAATGCCTTCCGCACCTATCATAAAAAAATGAAAACCGCCAATATGCTGTCAGGCGTATTAGCCGCGCCTGTATTGGTTGCCATCGTCGTTTTTATTCTCATCGATAAATTTAACAGCGATTTCAACGTATTCAAGTTTATCCTCGACAATCCTGTTATTTACATTTTGGCAGGGATATTGTTAGTGGCGGTTTTGTCGGTTGCCTGGTATTTCCGTCATGTAAAAAATAAATTATATGGCGAGATTTATCCTGCCATGAAAGACCGGCTTAACATGTAAAAGGCAGGCGCTCCCCCAACCGCCAAAAAATACCCGAAGTTCACGCTTCCGGGTATTTTGCTATCTCCGCCGGACCGGACGCAGACAACCTGCCAAGGCAATCGCTTACAAAAGTAAGCAAGCGTGTCCGTGGTATTTCGTCCAGTTTCCGAATTCCGGACTTCGTACTCCCGTGCCCCGTTGCGGGAGGGAGACGGGCCGCAGGCCGGAGGAACGACGCCTTCCGTTAACAACCGTCTGTGTTTGAGCGAAGCGAGTTTCGGACGGTTTAGCCAACCAGTTGCCCCGCCAGTCCCCTGGAGCACAGGGGCACAGGGGCACAGTTTTTTTGTTACTTTTGCAACATTTGGCAAAAGTAAATAGGTAGCTTGCCGTCAGGCAATGGCCGCTTTTGGCCCAAAGGAGAAGCCGGATGTTCCTTTTTGCATTGCCCAAAAAG
>UQPB01000060.1 GCA_900542835.1 uncultured Pelosinus sp.
TGCCGGTATGCCTTCTTCCTCCGCCTTGACTGACGACCTTTTGCCTCACCAGACTGCTCCCCGCCTCAACACCGTCTCTCCACTACTTTTTCGGTTCCTTTTTGGGTAATGCAAAAAGGAACAAGCGTTTTGCTTTCGCCCAAAGCGGCCATTGCTCCACTCTTGCTTACTTTTGTAAGCGATTGCCCTGGGTTGTCGTTAGCCTTCCCGCCCTGCGGGCAATTAATCCCCCCGCGTCCGGGTTTCCCTGCCGCCGCTTTTCCGTCCCCTGACGACTGCTTCCGGGAGGTGTTGCTGCGCAACAGGAGCAACGGCCTCGCCCTGCTGCAGGGCCAGCATATTCTTCTCCACCAGCAGCAGATGCTCCAGCATCCGCGCTTTGGCCAGGTTGGCATCGCCGGCCTGAACCGCTTCATAAATCCGCAAATGCGAGTAATAGATATAATCGCCCATATGGTCGGTCAGAAACAGTTTTTGCCGCAAAACCCTAAAGGTATGGGTCATCAGATCGGCAATCGTGGTCATTACCTTTACCAGCAATGGATTGTCCGCAGCGTGCGCCAACGCCAGATGAAACGCATCATCCGCCTGGTCGCCAATGCCGTGGGCCGTCAGTTCTTCCTTCATATAGTCAAGCGCGCGACGAATCTCAGCCAGAGACTCGGGAGTGGCCCGTTCCGCCGCCAGCGCCGCTGTTTCCGCTTCTAAAATTTTTCGCACTTCCAGTACCTGGGTAATATCATTGATTTCGACCTGCAGCAAAAAGGACAGTGGTTCAAGCAGCCCTTCATAGGAAACCTGGCGGACAAAACTGCCCTCGCCGGGACGGATGGTGATAATGCCCATCATTTCCAAAGCACTAAACGCTTCGCGCACAGAAGCCCGGCTGACATTGAATCGCTCCGACAAGTCCCGTTCCGACAACAATTTATCCCCCGGCTGCAGCTTGCCGTCAATAATCAACTGTTTGATCTGTCCGACAATCTCTTCATAGACTTTCTTGGTTTTTACAGGACTGAACATTGTTCCGCTTCTCCTCCCCGTACCTATCAGGACTTGCGCAAGCCAATAAACTCGGCTACCGCCGTCAGCGCGGCATGCAATTCAGCGTCGAGGTCTGCGGGCAAACATTCCCGCGCCTCCTGAATAAACTGCGCGGCCCGCTTGTAGGAATAGTCCACCGAATCACCCGCACGGACAAGCTGCAGGCATTGCTGCAGCTCTGCCTCCGTTGAAGGCCGGGCGGCAACGCGCTCACGCAGGTCACAGCTCTGAGGCGAATTGCGCAGGGCATGAATGACGGGCAGCGTCAGATTGCCCTGTTTCAGATCGCCGCCAACCGGCTTGCCCAATTGCCGGCTGGTAGCGGTGATATCGAGAATATCGTCAGTGATTTGGAAAGCCATACCCAGAGCATAGCCATATTGCCGCAGAAGCAGCGCCCGCTCAACCGGAAATCCGGCGGTAAGAGCGCCCAGCTGGCAGCTGGCAGCGATAAAGTTGGCGGTTTTCTTGCTGATCCGGTCTAAATAGCGTTCTTCGGTCTGCTCGCAGTCAAATAGGTCCTGCTCCTGCAGCAATTCTCCCTCGCATAACAGGCTGACCACTTCCGACAGATTTGAAATTACGTCGGTCAGCCCCTCGGCTGCGATCAGGGAGAATGCCCTGGCAAACAGAAAATCGCCGCTCAGGACAGCCCGGTGCGCGCCCCAGCGCATATTGACAGTGGGAACGCCGCGCCGGGTTGAGGCCTGGTCGATTACATCGTCATGGACCAGGGTCGCCATATGCGTCAGTTCAATTGCAGTCGCAACTTTCATTACTTGCTCGTAATTGCTGCCCCGATATGCTCCCATAAAACACAAGGCGGGCCGCAAGCGTTTGCCACCCGCCTGTAATAAATACCGGCAAATGCCGTCAGCGGCGCCGGCATCGGAGCGAATTGCCGAAAGCAACCTCTGTTCAAGCTGGCAAAGGTCGCCCTCAATTAGGGACAAAGGGTTTTTATCCTTCACTTCATTCGCCCTCAATCGTTCAGGTTTTTCCTGAATCTATTTCTTTTTTTGCACACGGATCGCGCAGTCCGGGCATACCATCTGACAGATGCCGCAGACTATGCATTTGTCCATATCCGCCTGGGTACGCGGCGTTCCGTAAACGCCAAGCTCATCAGACCAGCTAATGCATTTTACCGGACACTTTTCGATGCACAGACCGCAGCCTTTGCAGAGGCCGGAGAAAATGGCCCATTCACCTTTAGCGTTTTCATGCCTTGAGTTTTCCCAGTTCACTTGTGCCATTTTATTCCCTCCTTACATCGCGTTTTTAATCAGCTGATAGCCGCGGTCAAGTGCTTTGAAATTCATTTCGCGCAACTTCGGATTGCTTTTGAATTTATCACCAAGCTTTACATCGAGCGCGTCCTTGATGCAAGCCAGAGGCAGAACCTCGGTCGCTGCGATGACAGCCCCTAAAATGATAATATTAAATACGCGGGGATGCAATCCCTCTTCGTTTTTAGCCATATCATTGGCCGGAATCGCGACCACCTTCCTGACTTCGGGAATGTCGGCCGGATCGACTCCCGGCCCCGGCCGGGTAAAGGAGCAGGTTTTCGCCTCGCCGGCAATCAGATCCTGCTGCAGGTCATCATTGGGATGTTCGGCAGTGGGACAGGGGGGCGTGACATCAAAGTATTGCATGCCGACAATGCTATCGCCGACTTCACCCTCTGCGACCAGCGAGCTGTCATAAATGTAAATGGTGTCCGGACCGGCGTGCATAGTCGTACGTTTTACCGCCCGCGGGCTGAGGGGAATAAGAATATCCGCCTTCTGAAATTTAGGCGCACCGATCGGACCGTCGGAAATCTGGACGTAGGCGATGGATACGCCACCCCGCTGTTCGACGCCGAAATTGGGAATGTACAGCGCTTGCTTGCCCTGCTCATTAGCGGCTTCAGCTAAAATTTCAGCAATTGACTGGACGCCTTGGCCGCCTTCGCCTGCCAGGGCGATCTTTACTGCTTTTGTCATGATCAGCCCTCCTTTTGTTGCGGCGTACGCAATTCGCCTACTTTAAAGTATTGAGCCATATCCTTTTCAATGAAATCCCATGTCTGCCTGGCGTTTGTGCGCCAGTTGGTCGGACAGCCGGACAGGCATTCGACAAAGGAGATGCCGTTGCCGGCAAGCTGGTTTTCCAACGCCTTTTTGATAAACCCTTTCAGCTGACGCAAATTGGCGACCGTGCCCCGGGCCACATAGGCCCCCTCCGGCGCAACGGCGGCAACCATCTCAGGCCCCTTGGTCGGATAACCGGTTGCTTCTACGTCGCGCCCGTAAGGTGTCGTCTCTGTCTTCATTCCCGGCAGTGTGGTCGGCGCCATCTGGCCGCCGGTCATACCGTAGTTGCAATTGTTGCAGAGGATAATCGTAATCCGTTCGTTACGGACGGCTGCATTGAATAAATGCTGTGAACCGATCGCATAGCCGCCGCCGTCACCCATATAGGCAACGCCGACAATCGCGGGATTAGCCCGTTTCATGCCGGTAATGACCGGTGTGGTCCGGCCATGGTGCGTCTGTACCGTATCGACGGCAAAGAAGTCCCAGGATAGGAGCGAACAACCGATATCACAGCCAAATACCATTTTCGACTGGATGCCTAATTCGTCAATCGCTTCGCCAAGGACTTTCAAAATCAGTCCATGGCCGCAGCCGGGACAGAATTTATGCGGTTTGGTCTCCTGATTCCAGCTTGCGGGCATAGCCGGCTGCAGAGCATTGTCTTGTCGCGGTTCTTGCATTTGCCTTCCTCCCATCCTCACAAATTATTATAGGCTTCGACAATCTCTTCGGTGGTGATGCCAACGCCGGGACGCAGCATCGGCACAATCTCGATTGCGCTGCCATAGATATTGTTCTGCACCATTTTCAGCAGCTGTCCATAAGCCGATTCGGCGACCAGCAGTTTTTTGGCGCCTTTCATTGCCTTGATTAATTGCTCACCAGGGAACGGCCGGATCGTAACCGGACGGAAATAGCCGATTTTCTTGCCCTCGGCCCGCAGTTGGTTAAAGGCTCCGATGGCGGCGCGGGAAACAATACCGTGGCTGACCACGATACAGTCGGCGTCCTCACAGCCCTTTTCCTCCCATTCCACTACCTGCGGCGCCATTGCGTCCCAGTCACGCTGATTCGCCATCACCACGTTATACAGTTCGTCCTCGGTATTGTAGGTGTTGCGTAAATGACGGAACCGGCGGCCTGACTCTTCCATATCGCCAACTGTCGCCGCCGGCGCCACCAGTTTGATTCCCCGCTGCTCCGGATCATAAAGCGTAAGCGGTTCACGCATTTTGGCCTGATAGCCGTCGCCCAGCAGGAAGGTGGGAAAACGGTAGGTCCAGGCGGCGTTAAAGGCTTTAATAGTATAGTCAAACAGCTCCTGATGCGTAGCGGTGGAGTAAACGATACGGTGGCCTTCGCCATTGCCGCCAAAGGCGGTAAGGGTGGTTTCCTGCTGCGCATAGATAACAGTCGCAGTTGAAGGACCGCCGCGCTGCTGGATGACATAAACGACCGGAATCCGCATCATTTCGGCCATGGTGGCCGATTCCTGCATCAGGACATTGCCGGGGCCGGCAGTGGCGGTAAACGCTTTGCGGCCGGTAAGAATGCCGCCCAGAGTGGTAAAGCCGGCGGAAATTTCATCCTCGGTTTGCAAAAATTTTTTGCCGTATTTGGGTGCAAGGCGTGTCCAGTAGTGCATGATCTCATTTTGCGGAGTGATGGGATAGCCATACATGATGTCGACTTTCGCTGCCACGGCAGCCCAGGCAATAACCTCGTTGCCTGTCATGAATACACGTTGTTCACCATTCAGTGAAACGTCGGCCATAAGAGCACCTCCTGATCATTTTTGTACCATGGAAAAAGCCTGTACTGTTTAGCTTGGCAAAAACAGACCAATCCATACCTGCTGCTTTATTTTTACCGGTAGGGTGGCCTGACCAAGTACTCATTCGCTGCATCGGTAAAAAATCCTGCAACTATCAGAAGATTTTGTGAAAACAGCTCGCAAAAATCCGCTTAGCGGCATCAGCGGTTCTCCTGGAAGTAATTCATACTGGTTTTCTTCCATTCCTTACAGCTGTACAACAGAAGATAGTCGCCAAGCTGGCTGCGTTCGGCCAGCCGGCGGGCACCTGCCTCACATTCGCTGCGGGAGCGGGCGTGCAGCATCGTATATAAGTTATACGGCCAGCCGGGATGCGCCTGCCGTGCATAGCAATGGGAAACAGACGGCTCTGCCGCCATTGTCTCGCCAACCTCATCCAGGCGGGCCTGCGGCACAATCCAGGCGCAAAGGGCATTGGCGACAAAGCCGGCCTGGCGGTGGCGCAGGACTGCGCCAAGCTTGCGCAGGGTACCGCTGTCGCGGTAGGCTTGCAGGCGGCCGATCAGTTCTTCCTGACTGATGCCCAGCGCTGCGGCAATGTCCCGGTAAGGCTCCGCGGTCAGCGGCAGTTCGGCCTGCAGGGCGGCGATAATCGCCTTGTCGAGTGAATCAAGCATAAGCTACCTCGCAATCCAGCCGTCTACAGTTTAAAGGCTACATTGACCTTGTATTTTTTCGTTGCCGGCAGATTCAGCAGCTTCTCCACACCGGGCAGACTGCGGACAGCCTGCAGGATCTGCCGTTGCTCCTCTTTGTCCGCGGTCAGCAGGGTAAACCAGAGATTATATTCGCCTGCCCGCTCATAGTTGTGGGTCACACCGTTATAGGTGTTGATATAGCCGGCAACTGCCTCCAGATAGGCAGGCACGACCTTGACGGCAACCAGTGTGCCGTCAAAGCCAAGCTTTGCCGAATCAAAGAAAGCGCCCAGGTGCCGTATGTAGCCGTTTTGTTTCAGCCAGTGCAAACGCTCAAGCACCTGCGGCTCGTCACACTGCAGCCGCGCGGCCAGCCTGGCATATGGCCGCCTGTCCAGCGGCAGCTCTGCCTGCACCAGATTTAATAACTGGCGGTCAAATTCGCTAAGCATGGTTTACTCCCTTGCCGCATCAGACAGAATTTGCAATAGCTCGGCCTTGCCGGCCCCCGACAGGCTGGAATGGGCGATAATTCCGCCGGCAGCCCCCAGCTGCCGGGCAATCAAGGCGGTTTGCTTTTGCAGTTGACTGCGCGACAACTTATCCGCTTTGGTGGCAACCAGACGTACCGGCAGCCCCTGTGCGGTCAGCCAGGCATAGGAGGCGCAGTCGCTGGCCATGGGGGGATGGCGGATATCGATTAGCTGCAGCACCAGCTTGAGCTGCGGCGCTTGCAGCAAATACTCCTCAATAAACTTCGCCCATTGCCGCTTTGATGCCTGCCCGGCCCGGGCAAAGCCATAACCGGGCAAATCGACCAGACAAAGCTCGCGGCGCTCATCCAGGGCATTGAGCTTAATAATGGCACGGTAAAAGTTCAGCGTTTGGGTTTTTCCGGGCTTGCCGCTGGTGCGGGCCAGGCTGTTGCGGCGGCACAGCGAATTGATCAGGGACGATTTACCGACATTGGAGCGTCCGACGAAGGCAACCTGGGGACAGGCAAGATCAGGATACTGATCCCGCCTGACCGCTGAGGCTAGATATTCGGCCTGAATGATATCAGGCGTCAACTCAGCCATTGTCCGGTACGAACACATTGCGGACAACATCGTCCATGTGTTCTACAAAGATGAATTCCAGGCTGCGCTTGACATTAACCGGAATATCGTCAATATCGCGTTTGTTTTCTTTCGGCAGGATCACCTTGCGAATCCCGACCCGGTGAGCTGCCAGCACCTTTTCTTTAATACCGCCCACCGGCAGTACCCGCCCCCGCAGCGTAATTTCGCCGGTCATGGCAATATCGCTGCGCAGCTGCTTGCCGCTCAATGCGGAAGCCAGAGCCGCTGCCATCGTAATCCCGGCAGAAGGACCGTCTTTCGGTATAGCACCCTCGGGAAGATGAATATGCATATCAATTTTCTCATGAAAATCTTCCGCGATGCCGAATTCTTTGACCCGGGTACGGATATAGGTGAAGCCGGCCTGAGCCGATTCCTTCATTACACTGCCCAATTGTCCGGTCAGCGTCAGCTGGCCTTTGCCCTTCATGGTCGAAGCCTCCACCGCCAATACGTCGCCGCCGACCTCCGTCCAGGCGAGGCCTGTGGCAACGCCGGTCTGGGGCTGCGATTCGGCTTGGGTGCGGCGATATTTGGCGGCACCGAGAAAGGTGTGCAAATTCTGGGCGGTCATGCGGACGCTTACCCGCTTCTCCTGTACGATTTGCCGCGCCGCCTTGCGGCACAGACCGGCAATATTGCGTTCCAGGCTGCGGACGCCTGCCTCGCGGGTGTAGTCGCGGATAACCTTCTGAACCGTGCCTTCGGAGAAGACGATTTGCTTGTCGTTCAGGCCGTGGTCCTTCATTTGCTTGGGAATTAAATAGCGTTTGGCAATCTGCGTTTTTTCCTCTTCCGTATAGCCGGCGATGGAGATGACCTCCATGCGGTCAAGCAGCGGCCGGGGGATATTGTGAGCGGCATTGGCGGTCACAATCCACAGGACCCGCGACAAGTCGAACGGCAATTCCACATAATGATCGCTAAAGCTGTTGTTTTGCTCCGGATCAAGCACCTCCAGCAGGGCTGCGGAAGGATCGCCGCGGAAATCGGCGCTCATTTTATCAATTTCATCCAGCAAAAATACCGGATTCTTGGAGCCGGCGGTCCGCATGCCCTGAATGACGCGTCCCGGCAGCGCTCCGACATAGGTGCGGCGATGACCGCGGATTTCCGCTTCATCTCTAACGCCGCCCAACGAGACCCGGACAAATTTACGCTCCATTGCCCGGGCAATAGAACGGGCTAAAGAGGTTTTGCCCACTCCCGGCGGCCCTACCAGGCAAAGGATCGGCCCTTTGATTTTCTCAGCCAGCTTGCGTACGGAGAGATATTCAAGAATGCGCTCCTTTACTTTTTCCAGTCCGTAATGATCTTCATTCAGTATCGTTCCGGCAAGCTCGACGTCAATGCGGTCATTGGTCTCAACCGCCCACGGCAGCGCCAGCAGCCAGTCAAGATAGGTGCGGATGACCGCGCTTTCGGCCACCATCGGCGGCATCTTCTCCAGCCGCTCAATTTCCTTTTGCACTTTATCGGCGACTTCTTTAGGCAAATCAAGTTCTTTTAGCTTCTGCCGGTAATCATCGACTTCCGCCGCCCGGTCATCCTTATCGCCAAGTTCTTTCTGAATGGCCTTTAACTGCTCGCGCAGGTAGTATTCTTTCTGCGTTTTCTCCATCTGCTTACGGACACGAACATTGATTTTCTTTTCCAGTTCAAGAATCTCCAGCTCACGCCCCAGTATATCACACAGAATTTCAACCCGTTCCTTAACAGCCACCGCGGCCAGCAACGCCTGCTTATCCTCGATTTTCAGCGTCAAATGGCTGGCAATCAGATCGGACAGGCGCCCCGGCTCCTCGACCATGACCACAGATACCAGCGTTTCCGGCGGTATCTTCTTGCTCAGTTTAACCCATTGCTCAAACTGATGCACAGCCGTGCGCACCAAGGCCTCGATTTCCGGCGTTTTCTGTTCGACTTCCTCATGCTCGGCGATTTCTACCATGTAAAACGATTTGCCGTCCGTATAGCGGATGATCTCCGCCCGGCGCAGCCCTTCGACCAAAACATGAATCGTACCGCCGGGGAGCTTCAACAGTTGCTTGACTTCAGCCACCGTTCCCACCGTATAAATGTCTTCAGGCTCCGGTTTATCATTCTGAGCGTCCTTTTGCGTTGACAGCATGATCAAACGATCATGCACCATCGCCTCCTCCAGGGCGCTGATTGATTTTTCACGGCCGACATCGAGATGAATAATCATATAAGGAAAAACAAGTATGCCTCGTAACGGCAACATAGGTATTTGACGTGTAGTGGTAGCCATGCCAGGCCTCCTTCGGTTCACTATTTCCCAAAATGGTTTGCTGCTTTAGTTTCAGCGGCTTATTTTATAAATATTCTCAGACAATCGCAAAAATCCTCTTCATGCCAGGTGAGGAAATTCATTCCCGACGAACAACCGCCCTGCCGCTCTGCCAGTTTGAGACAACTGACCGAGCGGCAGGGCTGCATATTTGCATTCCGGCTGCTACATTTTAATGCCGGCTGCAGTCAGCAGATCCGGCTGCGGCGCCACAATCTCCAGCCGGACAGGATCGGTCGTCTTAACCAAAGCTTGTTTCAAAGCCTCCTCCAGCGTATCGACCGCAATAACTTCAATTGCCATATTGCGATAAATTTCCTGCCAGTTTTCCCGGGGGATGATCACCTTGCGGGCACCGGCATGGACAGCGGCGGCAATCTTGGCGGAAACGCCGCCAACCGGCTTTATGAAGCCGCGGATCGATATCTCTCCCGTCATCGCCACCGTATTATCCACCGGGATCTTCTTAATTGCCGAATAGATCGCTGCCGCGACGGTGACACCTGCCGAAGGTCCGTCAACCGGACCGCCGCCGGGGAAATTGACGTGGATATCGTATTTAGCCCATTCAATGCCAAATTGGCTGGATAATACGGTCAGAACATTTTCAAGCGATCCCTTGGCCATGCTCTTGCGCCGCATCGTCCGGCCGGGAGCACCAAACTCTTCTTCGTCGACCACGCCGGTAATGGTGAGTCTGCCGCTGCCAAAACGGTTAGGCTCGGCAGCGGCCTCAATTTCCATAACAGTGCCGACATTCGGCCCGTAAACCGCTAACCCGTTGACAAAGCCGATCTGCGGCTTGGTCGGGACTTTGCGGTCCGGCCGGGGGCTGTACTGGCCGAAGTTGACCACCCACTCGATATCGGCTCCGGTTACCGCCCGCCGGCGTTCATTCATGGCAATGCCGGCGGCAATCTGGACAATATTAACCGCTTCCCGTCCGTTAGTGGCATAGCGGGAAATGGTATTCAGAGCGGCATCATCAATACTGAAATCAATCTTTTGCACGGCGTTCTCAGCAATACGGCAAACTTCATCCGGCAGCAGCGGCCGGAAAAAAATCTCGACACAGCGGGAACGGATTGCCGGTGGAATATCCGAGGGGAGGCGGGTAGTCGCGCCGACCAGCCGGAAGTCGGCAGGCAGGCCATTTTGAAATATATCGTGAATATGTGCAGGTACATTGGTATCTTCCGTGCTGTAATAGGAGCTCTCCAAAAAGACCCGGCGGTCCTCAAGCACTTTAAGTAATTTATTCATTTGCACGGGATGAAGTTCGCCGATCTCGTCAATGAATAATACGCCGCCATGTGCCTTGGTCACAGCTCCCGGCTTCGGCTGGGGGATGCCGGCAATTCCCATCGGGCCCGCTCCCTGGTAAATCGGATCATGAACCGTGCCAATCAACGGATCAGCAATGCCGCGTTCATCAAACCGGGCTGTAGTCGCGTCCATTTCAATAAATTTAGCGGCAGCGCGAAACGGTGACAGGGAATTCGTTTTTGCCTCCTCCAGTACCAGGCGCGCGGCGGCGGTTTTGCCGACTCCCGGCGGTCCGTAGAGAATGACATGCTGGGGATTAGGACCGCATAGCGCCGCCCGCAAGGCCTTGAGGCCTTCTTCCTGTCCGACAATATCGGCGAAACTGGTAGGACGCGTCTTCTCCGCCAGTGGCACAGTCAAGGCAATATCGCGCAAACGTTGCAGTTTATCCATCTCTTTCTTTGACTCACGCTCAACCGCCACCTTACTGCCTTGCTGCGACCGCAGCAGATTCCAGAAATAGAGGCCGATAATCACGGCGAACAAAAGCTGGATCACTGTGATAATATTGATCGCGTAATCCATACGTCTTACCTCCCGGGACTGCGGTTAAGCCTTCGCGCCAAAGCGGCAGGCTCTTGCCAGTCCGTATTTTCAAATCAAACGAAAACAGCTTCGTTTTGTTCAAAAATAGTATAGGCAGACGCCTTGTTTTTATCCCGCACAGAAATTGTTATAAATCGCCGTTTGCGCCGGCTGCCGCAGCAGCGGACGTTAGCGGATCAGCGGCTTCAAGCTTGGTGCGGACAAAAAAAGAGAGACCGCAGTCTCTCTTTTTCGGTTGTTAAAAAGCTTTATTTCAGGGGGAGGAATCGGGAGCCGGACGGCTCAGGCTGATTCCTCTTTCTTTTTGGTCTTGCGGTCAACCGTGACCAGGATCGGTTCCTCTTTGTTCATCACAACTTCTTTCGTGACAATGCATTTCGTGACATCGGAGCGTGACGGAATATCATACATGACATTGCGCATAATCGCTTCAATGATCGCTCGCAGTCCTCTGGCACCGGTGTTGCGTCGCAGCGCCTCTTCGGCGATTGACCGCAGCGCGTCTTCCTTGAACTCGAGCTGCACATTATCAAGCTCCAGGAATTTCTGGTATTGCTTGACCAGCGCGTTTTTCGGCTCGACTAAAATCCGCACCAGCGCGTCTGCATCCAACGCATCCAGGGTTACAACCACCGGCAGCCGGCCTACGAACTCGGGGATCAAGCCGAACTTAAGCAGATCTTCCGGCAATACCTTTTTCAGGACTTCGCCCAGCAGCTGTTTTTTCTCCCGGCTTTTCACATCGGCGCCAAAGCCCATGCTTTTCTTACCGGTACGGGCGGAAATCAGCTTATCAATGCCATCAAAAGCGCCGCCGCAGATAAAGAGGATATTGGTCGTATCGATCTGGATAAATTCCTGATGCGGGTGCTTGCGGCCACCTTGCGGCGGTACGCTGGCAACCGTTCCTTCAAGAATTTTCAGCAGGGCCTGCTGCACGCCTTCGCCGGAAACGTCGCGGGTAATGGACGGATTCTCCGACTTGCGGGCAATCTTATCAATTTCATCAATATAGACAATGCCCTTTTCCGCTTTTTCCACATCATAGTCAGCGGCCTGGATCAGTTTCAGCAGGATATTTTCAACATCCTCGCCGACATAGCCTGCCTCGGTCAGCGATGTTGCATCAGCAATAGCAAACGGAACGTTGAGAATCTTAGCCAGGGTCTGTGCTAACAGCGTTTTGCCGCTGCCAGTCGGTCCCAGCATGACAATGTTCGATTTTTGCAGTTCGACATCATCCAGCTTAGCCCCGAGGTTAATCCGTTTATAATGATTATAAACGGCAACAGACAGACTTTTTTTCGCCTCATCCTGGCCAATCACATATTGATCGAGTATGCTGCGGATTTCCTTCGGTTTCGGCACATCCCGCAACTCGACCTCCATGTCTTCGTTTAGCTCTTCCTCAATGATCTCATTGCAAAGCTCAATGCACTCATCGCAGATATACACTCCGGGACCGGCAACCAGCTTTTTAACCTGTTCCTGTAATTTCCCGCAGAAAGAGCATTTTAATTGTCCTTTATCGTCACCAAACTTTAACATGGCGTCACCTCGTTTCCGGTTCGCCGGTCAATGAGCGGGCGCTTAGGCCGCTCGCGACGCAAACCTTATTTCGGCTGGGAATCGTTGGGGCGGTCCGTCCGGGTAACAACAGCGTCAATCAGGCCGTATTCCTTCGATTCTTCGGCCGACATGAAGAAATCGCGCTCCATATCGCGCTGCAGTTTTTCCAGCGGCTGGCCGGTATGCCGCGCCAGGATCTCGTTGCCGATTTCACGCATCCGCAAAATCTCGCGGGCATGAATTTCAATGTCGGTAGCCTGCCCGCGGGCGCCGCCGTGCGGCTGGTGAATCATTACACGGGCGTAAGGCAGGGCAAAGCGTTTTCCTTTAGCGCCGGCGGCCAGCAGAATAGCTGCCATGCTGGCTGCAGATCCCAGGCAGATTGTCGATACATCGGGCTTAATGTATTGCATGGTGTCATAGATGGCCAGACCGGCCGTCACAACGCCGCCCGGGCTGTTAATATACAGATGGATGTCCCGGTCAGGGTCCTCTGACTCCAGAAACAGCAGTTGTGCAATCACCAGATTGGCGATCGTATCGTCGATCGGACCGCCGATAAAAACAATCCGGTCCTTCAACAAACGGGAATAGATATCATAAGCCCGTTCACCACGATTGGACTGTTCGACAACAATAGGTACAAAACTCATTCAAGAACACCTCGCTTACAGAAAGCGCTCGCGCTTTCTTTTGATTCTTTTATTCGGCGGCTTCGGTTACTGCCGCGGTGTCGAAAATAACCTGCATCGCTTTTTTCCGTAATACACTCTGGGCCAGCATCCCGACACGGCCCTGCTCAATAATTACCTTGCGGACTTCCTCCACCGGCGCGTTGTAGGTTTGCGCCATTGCCTGAACTTCTTTATCCAGGTCTTCGTTCTCCACTTTCAGGTCTTCAGCTTTGGCGATTTCATCAAGCAATAGATCGGTGCGAACCGCCGTATCCGCTGATTCGCGGTATTTTTCCCGCAGTCCCGCGGCATCGGTTCCCATATACTGCAGGTAGTTCTCCAGTTTCAGGCCCCGATTCTGCAAATTCAGGTCAAGGTCCTCAATCATTTGGTCGATCTTGCTTTCAATCATCACCGCCGGCACGTCAGCCTGAACGCCTTTTACGGCCTGCTCCATAATGGCATTGCGGAAATCCCGCTCGTGCTTCTGCTCAGCGGCCACTTCTAATTTATTCTTGATATCCGCCTTTAATTCCTCTACCGTATTGAAGCTGGAAGCTTCTTTAACGAAATCATCATCAACTTCCGGCAGTTCCTTACGTTTAACGTCCTGGATAACTACATTGAATTTTGCTTCTTTGCCGGCCAGTTCAGCCACAAAGTAGTCCGCCGGGAACGAAACGCTCACTTCCCGGGTTTCGCCGGCTTTCGCGCCTAGCAGTTGCTCCTCAAAGCCGGGGATAAAGCTGCCTGATCCGACTTCCAGCGGGTATCCCTTGGCGTCGCCGCCCTTAAACGGCTGGCCGTCAACAAAGCCTTCGAAGTCAATAATGGCAAAATCGCCGTTTTGCAGCACAGCCTCAGGCACAACAACCATCTTTGCCTGTTGCTGGCGCATGTCATCAAGCTTCTGTCCGATCTCTTCCTCACTGACCGCTACCGGCGGCTTTGCCGCCTTCAGGCCTTTATACTCACCAAGCGTTACCGCCGGTTTGGCGACAACAGTTGCCTTAAATACAAACGGCTTGCCAGCTTCCAGTTGAACGACATCAATCTGCGGGCGGCTTACCGGTTCAATATTCTGTTCATCAAGCGCTTTGCTATAGGCCTGCGGCGCCAGCAGTTCAAAGGTTTCTTCAGCCAGTGCTTCCTTGCCCAGGCGGGCCTCAAGGATCTTGCGCGGAGCCTTTCCTTTCCGGAATCCGGGGATATTGACTTTGCCGGCCAGGCGCTGATAGGCCCGGTCAAATGCCTTGTCCACTTCCGGCTGGGGGATTTCAACTTCCAACACAATCTGGTGATTGTCTATTTTTTCAGCAGTTACTCTCACAGTTACAGATAGCCTCCTTATTTACTGGCCGCAAGCCTCCGGGTAGCCCTTCGCGCGTCCGTTCGAAGGATCAGGAGTATAGGCGCAATGTCATGCACTATATAATACCATAATTGTACATCAAAAACAAGTAACAAGCAAAAAACCCAGCAAATCTGCTGGGAACAAAGTCATGGAGCGGAAAACGAGATTCGAACTCGCGACCCCCGCCTTGGCAAGGCGATGCT
>UQPB01000061.1 GCA_900542835.1 uncultured Pelosinus sp.
GAGCAGAGGACTGAAAATCCTCGTGTCGACGGTTCGATTCCGCCCTGCGGCACCAATCGATCCCTGTGTATGAAAATACGCAGGGATCGTATTTTTTCGAGGAATATTTGTTTTATTGACTGGACTGACAGGAATTTGTAAATGTGCTGCAGAACAGAAGAAGGCGTTGGGATGTTGCAGGGGATTTCCGTGGGAGGTGAGACAGGGTGAATCCGTATTCCGAAATGACACGGCAGACGGCTCTGTTTGACCGGCCGGAGGCGATAGCGGCAGACGACGCATCTCTGATTTATCTCCAGGTCGAGGGCCAGCCCAAAGAGGAGGCCTGCGAAAAAAGGCAGCTGCTTGAAGAAATGTCCCGGCTCGACAGACTGAATCTGGTGGGGGAAATGGCGGCAAGCGTCGGCCATGAGGTGCGCAATCCGATGACCACGGTCCGAGGCTTTCTGCAAATGCTGCGTTCCAAGCCGGAGTTGACCGGCTTTACCTCGTATTTTGATTTAATGGTTGACGAACTGGACCGGGCCAATAGTATTATCACTGAGTTTTTATCGATTGCCAAGAATCATTTAAGTCAGCAGCAGCCGGGTAAACTGGAGCAGGTGATTGCCGTGCTGATGCCGATGCTTGACGCCGGCGCGCTTATGACCGGCACTACGGTGCTGTTTATGGGAGGGCCGGTACCGCCGGTTGTTATGGCGGAACGGGATATCCGCCAACTGGTGCTTAACCTGGTTAGAAACGCTTCCGAGGTCACGCCCAGCGGCGGGCAGATTATCATTCGCACCTATGTGGAAAATGACAAGGTTGTGCTGGCGATCAGCGACCAGGGGCCGGGAATTCCAGCTGATGTTCAGCAGAAGCTGGGAACAGCCTTTTTTACCACCAAGGAGAAGGGAACCGGCATCGGACTTACGGTTTGCCGCCATATCGCCGAGCGGCATCACGCCGATCTGGCGTTTCGCACCGGACCGCAGGGGACGACCTTTTATGTCTTTTTTCCGATGGCCAAAGCCGATGAAGCGCGGCCGGCGGCTGCCACCGCTGAAACAGCCGACAGCTGACGACAGGCGGCTATGCCGTCTTGACCGGTTTTTCCACACCGCTGTTGTCAGCTCTTTCTTGCACAGCTTTCATATCTATGCTATAATTTTTTTGTAGAAATACCAGTTCTATGTGCGGGCGTAGCTCAGTGGTAGAGTACCGGCTTCCCAAGCCGTGGGTCGAGGGTTCGAATCCCTTTGCCCGCTCCAGAGAACGAAAGGCTTCCGGCGATTGGCCGGGAGCCTTTTTCGTTTTTTGCCGGTTGGCCGGCAGGAATATCTTTTCATGCTGTTCTGTTCGTTTGCCTAATCCTGTGGCGGCCGGGGCCTGCCGTCCAGCCGAAAGCCGAGGCGGCATACCCTCTAAAATTGGCTTTAGTGAATAGTCAGTTCCGATAAGGGTATTGACAATAGTGACCGCGAGTGCGATAATACAAACCAAAGCAATGGTGCGAAAGCACCATTGCTCTTTTTTTTATATCGAGAGCAGCCCGGACGATGCAGCGGGAGCTGAACAGGCGAGCCGCTGATACGGGCAAATGGAGGTGAGGCTTTTTTGCAAGGATAGAATGCGCGGCGTCTTCCTGTCATTGCGGTTAGTCTTGCCAAAGGAGGGGCAGTAAGTGGGAGCTTATGTATGTAACCGTTTGCTCATCTCGATTCCGGTCCTTTTTCTCATTTCTGTGGGGGCGTTCATTCTGGTGCATTTGACGCCTGGTGATCCTGCGGATATGTACATTTCACCGGATATGACCAAGGAGCAGATTGAATTGACTAGAATCGCATTAGGCTTAGATAAGCCTTGGCTGGTTCAATATTTTGACTGGATCAAAAATCTGGCTGGTGGCAACCTGGGCTTTTCGTTTACTAATCGTCAGCCGGTAGAGGAAATCATTCTGCAGCGTCTTAGTCCGACCCTGATTTTGATGAGCGTCAGTCTGCTGGTTGCCTATCTGACGGCAATTCCGCTGGGAATCGTTGCAGCGCTGAACCGAAATTTGTTTTTTGATCGCTTTATTGTCGGCTGGACCTTCTTCAATGTTTCGTTTCCGCCGTTCTTTTTAGGGCTGGCGTTAATCTATGTGTTAGCTGTGCAGCTGGCTATCTTCCCGACAGGCGGTATGGGGGTTTTGGGACGGGAGAATGATATCGTAAGCCGGGGGATGCATTTGGTGCTGCCGGTAATCGTAATGGCCTCCCAGTTCTCCGCCAACATGATCCGCTATGTCCGGGCCAGTGTTTTAGACGTTTTGGCGCAAAATTACATTCGCACTGCTGTTTCAAAGGGCTTATCGGGCTGGCAGATATTGCTGTCTCATGTATTTCGCAACTCGTTGATTCCGATTATCACAGTAGTCGGCACGGATTTGCCCAAAATAATCGGCGGCGCCGTTATTACCGAGCAAATTTTTCAGTGGCCCGGGATTGGTTCGCTGACCGTAGCGGCAATCAACTCTCGCGATTATCCGATTTTGATGGCGGTCGTTATTTTGTCGGCGGTCGTCGTCCTGCTGGCGAATTTGCTGGTGGATGTACTGTATGCGGTTATTGACCCGCGTATCCGGTACGGGAAGTGAGGTGTGCTGGGATGAATACAGATAAATTTGTGCTGATAACGCCTAACGGCGCAACCGCTGATTTGACGGCAGTTCCGTCTTATGACGCAGGCAGCAAGACTGCGGCCGCGACAGAAGCGGCGGAATCCTGGGCCCAAATTACCTGGCGCCGGTTTTGCCGGAATAAAGTAGCCTTAGGCAGTCTGATGGCATTTTTGGCCATCCTGGTGACGGCCATACTGGCGCCGCTGCTCGCGCCGTTTGACCCCAATCAGACTGTGGGCGCTTTTGCCGCGGCCCCGTCGGCCGTTCATCTTTTGGGAACCGACGATGTAGGGCGCGATGTGCTGAGCCGGCTTATCTACGGCTCCAGAGTATCGCTTATTGTCGGTGTGGGATCGGTATTGATCTATGCTGCCATCGGGATCGCGCTGGGACTGTTGTCCGGTTATTTCGGCGGCATGGCCGACAGTGTCATCATGCGGATAACAGAAGTATTCATGGCCTATCCGCATTTCATGATTATCATGGTTATCGTCAGTTTGATCGGTCCGAATATGCTGACGGTTATGCTGGTTATGGGCTTTATGGGCTGGCCGCCGATTTGCCGGCTGGTGCGCGGGGAAGTGCTGCGGATTAAGTCAATGGACTATATCGCGGCGGCAACTGTTACAGGTTATTCATCCTATACGATTGTATTCAAGCATATATTGCCGAACGTCTTGTCGCCGATTCTGGTGAACGCTACCTTCGGTATCGCTTCAGCAATATTGATGGAGGCCTCCTTGAGCTTTCTCGGTCTGGGCGTACAGCCGCCGACCTCCAGCTGGGGCAATATGCTGACAAGTGCACAATCGCTTACGGTTTTGTCGGAAGAGCCGTGGCGGTGGATTCCGCCGGGTATAGCAATCTTAGCCGCCGTGCTGACAGTCAACTTCCTGGGTGATGGCCTGAATGAGGCTGTTGGCGGTGACGCTAAATAACAGTGGTAGGTATCAACAAAACAGATAAAAAGAAAGCGGGGAAGTGCAAATGGGATTATTAAGTTGGCTGCGAGCGCAAACACTGCTGGTTTTGGGAGTTGCTTTGCTGCTGGGAGGCGCACTGGTGAGCGGCTGCGGCAGCAGCAAGGAAGAGAATACGGCGGCTAAATCGGATATCTTGTATATCGGCATGGCCAACCCGCCGGAATTTTTTAACCCGTTCTTAAATCCCGGCATTGCCGGTAAATTTTCGATCCGTTTTATGTATGATACACTTTTAGGTATGCCTGAGCCGAATGTGTTTACACCGGCGTTGGCAGAGAGCTTTGAAAGCAAGGATAATCAAAATTATACGATAAAGATTAACCCGAAAGCCAAATGGACCGACGGCAAACCGGTTACGGCAAGCGATGTCGCGTTTACGTTGAATGCAATTGCCAATCCTAAAGTCGAAACGTCTAAACGCAGTTATATTAAAATGCTGGAGGGCGTCAATGACCAGGGGCTGCTTGTGGAAGGCGCAAGCTCGATTGCCGGTGTGGTTGTGGTCGACGACCATACGCTGACACTAAAGACCAAAACGCCTGTCGACCCGAATTATCTGAAGGGCTTTTTAGGCTTTGAAGTTTTTATCGCTCCCAAGCATGTGTTTGAAAAGCTTGAACCGGCCGCAATTGCCAGCTCCGAGGCGGCAACCAAGCCGGCGGTTACCAGCGGACCGTTTAAGTTTGTGGCCTATAAGACCAATGATCATGTCGAATATGAGGCGAATAGCGAGTATTATCAAGGCGCGCCGAAGCTGAAGAAAATATTTATCCGCATTATGAACGGCACCAATCTTGTAACTGAACTGAAGTCAGGCAACATTCACATGGTGGCCGGCGGCGGCATCGGGATTGTGCCGATTAAAGATCTGGATATGCTGAAGAAAGACAGCAAGCTGGTTGTCAAAACGGCGCCGGCCTTGCAAGGGCAGTACCTGGATGTCAACAATAGTATGGCGGAATTTAATACGAAATTCCGCCAAGCAATTACAACCGCTATTAATCGTCAGCAAATTGTCGATCAGCTTTATAAAGGCGCAGCCCAGCTTGTTCCGACCATTTATACTCCTGCCAGCCCTGTGTATGACAGTTCGGTAGCTTCGCTGCCTTACGACCCTGCGAAAGCAAAACAATTGCTGGCAGAGTCAGGCTTTGACGCATCCAGGGAGTTGATCCTGTCGGTTCCGATTGGCAACGTGCTGCGTGAGCAGTCCGCTGATTTGATTCAGCAGGATTTGAAAGCGATCGGCTTAAATGTCAAACAGGAGAAGCTGGATTTTCCGACCCTGCTCGCCAGAGCCAGAAAAGGGGATTACCAAATGATTCTGATCGGCTACGCACTTCCGATCGATCCCGATTACAGCTCCTACTTTGTTCCCGGCGGCGCCAACAACTATGCCCATACCAACGATCCGAAGCTGACAAAAATGATGCTTGACGCGGCCTCTATGACGTCGGCGGAGCAGCGGAAGGCTGCCTACAGTGAAATCCAGAAGTACCTGAATCAGCAGCAGTTTATTACTTCCTTGTATGCGCAGGATTATATAATCGCCCAAAGCAAGCTGCTCAAGGGCGGCCTCAAAGAATTCTGGGATGGTTCGCTGGTTAACCTGCACGAATGGAGTCTTGACGGACAGCAGTAAGGAGAAGAACGAAAGACCAGGGCATTTGTCGGCGGTTGAGTATATTCAGGAGGTAATCGTATGATGAAAGAAACGATTTTGAGCGTAAAAGATCTGACAATATCGTTTCAGACCCTGGACGGCAAGGTTTCTGCCGTTCAGGGGGTAACTTTTGATTTGCAAAAAGGCGAGACACTTGCCATCGTCGGTGAATCAGGCTCCGGTAAATCTGTTTCTGTAAAAGCTATCAACCGCGTATTGCCAAAAGGCAATACGCGGTATGAGCAAGGCCGGATTATTTATCAGGGCAGGAACTTGCTTGAACTGCCGGAGCCTGAGATGGAAAAGATTCGCGGCAAGAAAATTGCCATGATTTTTCAGGATCCGATGACCTCCCTGAATCCGACAATGACTGTCGGCAGGCAGATTGCGGAATCAATTATGAAGCATCAGGAAATGTCAAAAGCGGATGCGATGAAGGAAGCTGTCAATCTGATCAAGCTTGTCGGCATCCGGAATCCGGAAGAGAGCAGCAAAAATTATCCGCATCAATTTTCCGGGGGAATGCGGCAGCGGGTTATGATTGCTCTCTCTCTGGCCTGCAGGCCGGATATCCTCATTGCTGACGAGCCGACCACGGCATTGGACGTAACGATTCAAGCCCAGATTTTAGACCTGATTGATGAGCTGAAGCAAAAGCTGCAGATGTCTGTTATCTTTATTACCCATGATTTAGGTGTTGTGGCCCATGTCGCCGACCGGGTAGCGGTTATGTACGCAGGCAGGATTGTCGAATATGGAACTGCCGAGGAAATATTTTATTATCCGCAGCATCCCTATACCTGGGGACTGATTTGCTCTATGCCCTCGCTTGATACAACAGATTCGAGCTTATACAGCATTCCCGGCGCGCCGCCGAACCTCCTGAACATGCCGCCAGGAGACGCTTTTGCGCCAAGAAACGCCTATGCGCTGGCTATTGATTTTGAACAAAAGCCGCCTTTATTTAAGGTAAGCGATTCGCATTACGCCGCCAGCTGGCTTTTGCACCCAGCGGCGCCAAAGGTTGTTCCGCCGGCGGAAATTCTGCGGCGCCACCGGCTGTTCAAGTCTTTCTATGAAAGTAATGAGGAGGTGGGGGCTTGTGATGAAAGGCGGGCCTGAACCGGAAGCCAGGGAAGTCATACTGCAAGTCCGTATGCTGAAAAAGGTCTTTAATCCCGGCAAGAAGAGCGAGGTAAAGGCGATAGATGATATTTCCTTTGATATTTATAAGGGGGAGACACTGGGACTGGTCGGAGAGTCGGGAAGCGGAAAATCGACTACCGGCCGCGCGCTTATTAAGCTTGAAAGCATAACAGCAGGCACTGTAACCTATAAAGGGCAGGATATCGATAAATTAAGCGGCCGAAACGCAATGCTGGCGTTCCGCAAGTCGATGCAGATGATTTTTCAGGATCCGTTCGCCTCGCTCAATCCCCGTATTCCCATAAAGACCAGCATTGGCGATGCACTGCGCTTACACCGGCTTTGCGAAACAGATGACGAGGTGAATAAGCGGGTTAATGAGCTTTTGGATATTGTCGGCATTCATCGCTCGTATGCTAACCGTTATCCCACAGAGTTCTCCGGCGGTCAGTGTCAGCGGATCGGCATTGCCAGAGCGTTATGCGTAAAACCGGATTTTATTATTGCTGATGAGTGCTTGTCAGCCTTAGATGTGTCCATTCAGGCACAGATCGTCAATCTGCTAATTAAGCTGCGGCAGGAAAACGCAATGACCTATTTGTTTATTGCCCATGATTTAGCGATGGTAAAGTATATCAGTGACCGTATTGCGGTTATGAAAGACGGCAAGATTCTGGAGCTGGCTTCCGCTGACGAGCTTTACCGCTGCCCCTTGCATCCGTATACGATTTCACTGCTTTCGGCATCGCCCTTAACCGATCTGAACAAAGAGAAGCAGCGAAAACGCGTAGATTATGACCCGTCCATCCACAAATATCCTGAGGGAACGCCTGCCGGACTGTTTGAGGTGGCTCCCGGTCACTGGATTTATTGTTCCGAGGACGAAGTGTTCCGGTATAAGCAACAAGCGTTGGCTGGCTGAGAATGGCTAATTGAGCAGAGACCGCTGTGGCAGGTGGTAATTCATGAAGGCAGAGGTGCGAAAATATGAAGTCTTTTCAGGCTAGTGTTGACGCGATAATTCCCCAGGTAAAGCAATGGCGTCGCCATCTTCATCAGTATCCGGAGCCTTCTTTTGAAGAATTTAAAACGACGGAATATATTATTGAACAGATAAAACAGCTTAGCGAGCTTACCTATGTAAGGATTTCCCCTACCGGTATTGTCGCCCGCTTAACTACAAGCGCGCCGGGACCTGTCATTGCCTTGCGCGCTGACATTGACGCTTTGCGCATGACCGAGAACAGCGGCGTGGCGTTTTCGTCCCGCCACGACGGCGTGATGCACGCCTGCGGTCATGACGCGCATGCGGCAATGCTGCTGGGCGCGCTGCATGTATTGTATCAGCACAGGCAAGAACTGCAGGGCTCCTTTGTGTTTATCTTCCAGGCAGCCGAAGAGGTCTTTCCCGGCGGCGCCAGGGAACTTGTGGAAAAGGGGGTTTTGGAGGGTGTTGATGCGATTATCGGGCAGCATGCCGGTCTCCAGATACCTGTCGGGCATATTGGCACCCGTCCCGGCTATATCACCGCCAACAGCGATGTATTCGAAGTGACCGTTGTCGGGCGTGGCGGGCATGCGGCATCGCCGCAATCCTGCCTGGACCCGATTCCTGTCGGTGCGCAAATTGTCACGGCTTTGCAGGATATTGTCGCCAGACAGCTGCCGGCAAAGGATCATGCTGTGTTAAGCGTAACCCAGTTTAACAGCGGCACCGCGTTCAATGTAATTCCCGATACGGCTGTGATCAAAGGCACTGTACGCACCTATTCGCAGGAAAAAAGAATGCTGATGAAAACTGCCATTGGACAGATAGCCAAAAAATATGCCGAGGCGTTTGGCCTGCGAATCGAATATGCGTATGATCACGGCTATGATAATATGTATAATACGCCTGAATTTACCCAGGCGCTTATGGATGTCGCCGATGAAATGTACGGGGCCGGTACGGCCGAAGTTATGGAGCCGATCATGGGCGGCGAGGATTTTGCTTATTACTTGCAAAAAGTTCCGGGCTGCTTTTATTTTTTGGGTGTGCGGAATGAACAATTGGATTGTGTTTATCCCCCTCATAGCACACAGTTTCGTATCGATGAAGATTCGTTTGCAATCGGAATTTCTGTCATGCTGCAGGCAGCCGTGCGTTTTCAGGCTCTGCTGCAAAAAAAGCTTGAGGGGGGTCAGCATGAAACTGCGGTTTGAGCAGGATATCCAAAACGTTTTGCCGCAGGTGGTTGCCTGGCGGCGGCATCTGCATCAGTATCCGGAAAGTTCCTTTAATGAATTTGAAACCACCGACTTTTTGATTCGGGAAATTGAAAAGCTGGGGCCCCTTGACATTATGCGGCCGACCTCCACCGGAGTGGTTGTCCGGCTCAGCGGCATTGAACCCGGGCCGACGATTGCCTTGCGAGCCGATATTGACGCGTTAGCAATGCCGGAATTGACCGGGCTGGCGTATGCTTCCCGCAAACCGGGCTTAATGCATGCCTGCGGTCACGATTCCCATACGGCGATGCTGCTGGGAGTACTGAGCGTGTTCAGCAAAAACCGGCAGTCGCTGCAGGGAAGCTTTGTGTTTATTTTTCAGCATGCCGAAGAACAGCCGCCTGGCGGAGCTATTGAAATGATTAACGCCAATGTTCTGGAGGGGGTAGACGCAATTCTGGGGCAGCATGTTTCCTCAATCGTTCCGGTTGGACACGTCGGGCTGCTGGCCGGCGCCTCTTCCGCCAATTCAGACTGCTTTGAGATTGTGGTAAGCGGCCGGGGCGGTCATGCGTCAAGCCCTAATTTATGCATTGATCCCATTCCCGTTGCCGCCCGGCTTGTGACGGCAATGCAGCAAATTGTGACACGGACTATCGATCCTCTGGAAAGAGCCGTTGTTTCTGTGACCAGACTAAATGGCGGTACGGCTGATAATGTCATTCCGGATACGGTGACAATTGGCGGTACCGTCCGTACCTATACAGAAAAAACCAGGAAAACGATTTATCAACAAATCTGTTTGCTTGCGGCCAAATTAAGCGAGGCTGAGAATTGCTCCGCAAAGGTGCGTTATACCTGGGGATACCCGACAACGCTGAATACGCCGGCTTACGTGGCGGCAATAGCGGCTATGGCCGATCAATTTTACGGCCAGGGAACTGCTGTGGCCCTGGAGCCCAGCATGGGCGGCGAGGATTTTGCCTATTACCTGGAGAAGGTGCCCGGCTGCATGATGCATTTAGGCATAAAGAATCCGGAAAAAGGCTGCAGCTACCCGGGGCATAATACAAAGTTTCAACTGGACGAGGACGCCTTTGGCATGGGGGTTACCCTGATGGCAAATGGCGCGCTTTGTTTTCAGGAGCAAATAAAGCCAGGTTAAATATCGTGGTGCCTGTGCGCGGGCACAGCAAGGCTTCCGGCCATTGCCGGAAGCCTTGCTGTATTTTCCCGGGCGAGTTAAAGGTAATGTTAGGTAGTGCAAGGCGCCAGAGGACGGCTAATGCGGTGCGGGCTGCCGGGGAATAACCGCGAGTTGACAAAAATGCACTGTCTGTGGTATCTTAATTAAAGATAGTTAGCTGATCAGAGAAACTGAAGGCTAAGAACGTCGATAGGCGTTCTTAGCCTTTTTTGTGTTTGCAGCTGATTTGAACTGCTTACGAATTTAAAGCCGCTGACCGGTTAAACCGGAGGCTGGCAGCAAGTGGAGAGCACGGAGTAGGAGCTATGGGAAAATGATCAATATTATTGACATCAGCAAAAGCTTTATGGTGAAAAAGCAGCAGATTCAGGCGCTGGATCAGGTATCGCTGCAGGTTGCCGCCGGCGACATCTTCGGCGTAATCGGCTTTAGCGGCGCCGGCAAATCGACGCTGCTGCGAATGGTAAACGGACTGGAAACGCCGACTGCCGGCCGGGTAGAGGTGGATGGAAAAGATATCAATACCCTGTCGTTCGGCGAATTGCGGCAAGTACGCAAGCGCATCGGCATGGTGTTTCAACAGTTTAATTTGCTGAACTCAAAAACGGTATACGACAATATCGCCATTCCATTAATCCTGAATCGTGCCGACAAAGCCGCGATTCAGGCCAGAGTGGCCGAATTGCTGAACTTTGTCGGCCTGTCGGATAAAGTCAATGCCTATCCCAGTCAGCTGTCAGGCGGTCAAAAGCAGCGTGTCGGTATCGCCCGGGCGCTGGCGACGAATCCCTCGATTTTACTGTGTGACGAGGCTACCAGCGCCCTGGATCCGGAAACAACCGATTCCATTTTGCGGCTGCTGGAAAAAATCAATCGCGAATTGAAGATTACCGTTTTGATCGTCACCCATGAAATTCATGTCATCCAGCGCATTTGCAACAAAGTAGCGGTGATGGAACATGGCCGGGTGATCGAATCCGGCTCTGTTCTGGAGGTGTTCAGCAATCCGCAGCAGGCGATAACCAAAAAGTTTGTTCAGACGGTCGTTGCCGACGCCATTCCCGCCAGTATGCTTTTGGCGCTGCAACGCGATAAGCGGAACTATAAACTGCTGCGGCTGCAATTCCTGGGTGAAAATGTAACAGATAATGTGTTGTATCGCATTAATAAGGGCTTCGCTGTGGAGACGAATATCGTGTTTGCTTCTGTCAATGAGCTGCAGCAAACGGTGTTGGGAATCTTTATTGTTCAGCTTGTCGGCAGCGACCCGGAGATTGAGCAGGTCTTTGATTATATCCGCAAGCAGCCGCTTTGCTGGCAGGAGGTGAGGCTATGATGGAGCTGGGCGTTCCCTATTCCAAGATTGTGCTGGCAGCGCAGCAAACGATCTACATGGTTTCGGTATCTCTGGCAATTGGTTCGGTTATTGCCCTGATTATGGCGATGACGCTGGTGTTAACCAATGATAACGGGATTTTGCGGAATAAATATGTGTACATGGTTTTAAATACGGTTATTAATATTATTCGCAGTGTTCCTTTTATTATTTTAATGGTGTTTATCCTGCCGCTAACAAAAGAGATTGTAGGAACCAGAGTAGGAACGACAGCGGCATTAGTACCTTTGGTCGTGTTTATCGCGCCTTATCTGACCCGGCTGTTTGAAAATTCAATTCTGGAAGTCGATAAGGGGATTGTCGAAGCGGCCCAGGCAATGGGCGCGTCTCATTTTGAAATTATCTGGCACTTTTTACTGCCGGAGGCTTACGGTTCCTTAATTTTATCGGTAACCACCGGCACGATCGGCCTGATCGGCGCGACGGCTATGGCAGGTGCCATCGGCGCCGGCGGCGTAGGCGATCTGGCGCTGACCTACGGCTATGAACGGTTGAATTTTCCGCTGATGCTGTTTACGGTCGTTGTACTGGTGATCTTTGTGCAGATTATCCAGTCGTTCGGCAATTATTTTTCAGCTAAAGTTCGCAACCATTAACTTAATTCGGAATAAAAATAAGTGAGAAAAGGGGATATTGGTGATGAATCTTAAGCAGGTTAGCGTGTTTTTGTTGGCAACGATAGTGGGGACGACGGTTTTGGCCGGCTGCGGCAGCAGCTCCGCCGACAAAGCGAAACCCGTCGCTGCGAAGCAGGAACTGGTGTTCAGCAAGTCGCAGGGGCCGTACTCGGAATTATTTGAGCAGGCGGTTAAACCAATTTTGGAAAAGAAAGGCTACAAGATTACGGCCAAGGATATGTCGGATTTATTGCAGGCCGATATTGCCTTGAATGAAGGCGAGGTCGATTTTAACGTAGAGCAGCATACCGCCTATATGAAGAATTTTAATGAAAAGCAGAACGGTCACCTGGCGGCGGTTACGCCGATTCCGACAGTGCCGGCAGGCATCTATCCGGGCGCCAAGGCAGCCTTGAATCAAATTGGCAGCGGGGCGCGGATTGCAATCCCCAACGACGCCTCAAACACGGCAAGGGCGTACGCGCTGCTGCAAAAGGCCGGCTGGATTAAACTGTCAAAGGATAAGGATTTGTCGACGGTAACGCAGCAGGATATCGTAGAGAATCCCCACAATATCCAGTTTACTGAAATGAAATCGTTGAATATCCCGGCGGTGCGCTCCGACTTTGATTTTATCGTGATTACCGGCTCCATTGTCTATAACGCCAAAATCGATCCGTCTACGGCGCTGCTGACAGAAGATATTCTGCCGCATCTGCTGCTGCAGCTGGTCGTGCAGGAGAAAAACAAGGATGCCCAGTGGGTAAAGGACATTGCCGCCGCCTACCGCTCCGACGAGTTTAAAGCTTATATGAAGGCCAACAATAAAGGCCTGTGGTTTGTGCCGAAAGAAGCACAGTAGAGCGAGGACACGATTATTTGGCAGGCAGGCCGGTTCCAGACGGTCAGCCCTATCTGCCGGTGCGTTTGGCCGCTGCCGGAATGCCCCGGATAAAAGGCCGCGGGGAACTGGCGGCTAAAGGCCCTATGTGCGGTGCGGCCGGCATGCACATAGGGCCTTTGTTTGGTTAAGGCAAGGTAAAGAAACTAATTACGGCAAAGGGAGGGTGCAGCCATGCTGAAGCTGGATGCTGCCGAGAAAAAAATTATTGACGTTATCGAGGCAAATCGGGAGCGGATCCTGGCGTTTGCCAGAGATATCTATAGCCACGGCGAACTTGGCTATAAGGAGTTTCGAACAGCGGAAAAGTTTAATGCCTTTATGAAGCAGCTGCAGCTGCCGGTTCAGGAAGGATTGGCGATCACAGGGGCCAAGGCCTACCTGAATCCGGAAAAGCAGGCTAATGTCAGCCTGGCGTTAATTGGTGAATTGGATGCGCTGCGTATTCCTGATCATCCCTACGCAAATAATGAGACGCAGGCGGCTCATGCATGCGGTCATCATGCGCAGCTTGCCGGTGTTGTCGGCGCGGCGATTGCCCTGACCGATTCGCAGGTAAGAGACAGCCTGGACGGTCAGGTGGTTTTTTTCTCGACCCCGGCGGAGGAATACGGTGAAATTGAATTTAAGAATAACCTGCGGGCGGCAGGCAGGATTAAGTATGGCGGTGGCAAGTGCGAGCTGATCCGTCAGGGCGCTTTTGACGATATTGACTTAAGTATTGCTCATCATAGCGGACCGGAGGACATTCTGCTCGGCGGCATTACCGGAAATGGCTTTGTCTCAAAGGTAATCCGCTATCGTGGCAGAGCGGCTCACGCGGCCGCCTGCCCGGAAAATGGCATCAACGCCTTAAATGCCGCTTCGCTTGGCCTTGCGGCTCTGTCTTACCAACGCGAAACCTTTCGCGATGAAGACGCCGTCCGCGTCCATCCGATTATGACAAAAGGCGGCGATCTGGTTAATGTGGTGCCTGACGAGGCCGTTCTGGAAACGCTGGTGCGGGGAAAACATAAAAACGCCATCCTTGACGCCTCAACAAAGACAGATCGCGCTTTTCAGGCCGGAGCCTACGCCCTTGGCGCAGCCTGCGAGATTACCACCTTGCCGGGTTATCTGCCGACACTGGCAAGCCCGGTATATCCCGAGCTTGCCAGAGCGGCTGCGGCAATTGGCAGCTATCAAGTGACGGAAGCGGATTTTGAGCAGCATAGCGGCGGTTCGACTGATATCGGCGATGTACAGCATCTGCAGCCGGTAATCCGCTTTCAGACAGGCGGTGTCAGCGGCGGTCTGCATACCGTTGATTTCCGCATGGAAGATGAAGAGCTGGCCTATATTGCAACCGCCAAAATTTTCGCGCTTACGGCTTACGCGCTGCTGAAAAACGGCGCGGCAGGGGCGAGGCGAATTCGCGACGCCTATAAACCGCTATTTACCAAGGAGCAGTATCTCGGTTACATGGATTCGTTTGATTGACAGCTTCCGCCGCCAGGCTTGGCCCGGGGCTGCTGGCTGTGTTTGAAAAAGGCTTCCGGCTTGCGCAGGAAGCCTCAGTTTGTTGAAAAATCTTATTACCAGGCCGTTCAGAAAGCCCCAGATACTAGGCGGACTCGCGAGCCCAG
>UQPB01000062.1 GCA_900542835.1 uncultured Pelosinus sp.
AAATACGACTCCGTGTACCTCCGTGCATTACTCTGTGTCCTCCGTGGAATCGTTCCCTGACCACTTTTGCAAATCCCTCTTTTCGCAGAATCTATTCATGATTTCTTCATCAGATCCTCACATTGTCCTGGTAAAATCATACCAGACATTAGTTTGCCGGCTGTCCGGCAGGCGTAAGGAGAGGTTGTATGCACCCGGTCTTATTCAGCTTTTATGGAGTGGAAATCCGTGTTTGGGGCATTCTGGTCGGCCTGGCGGTATGCAGTGGCCTCTGGCTGGCTGTTCGTCTGGCAAAAAAAGGCAGCGAGTTCGATGAGGAGACACTGCAGCACTATCTGCTTTATGCCGTCACCGTGGGCTTTATCGGCGCCCGCCTATGGGAAGCGGCTTTTTCCTGGGGCGAATATACCGCCGACCCGTTGCGGGTTTTGCGGTTATGGGAAGGCGGATTGTCGATTCAGGGCGCTGTTGCCGCCAATGTCGTCTTCGCCTGCCGCTATTTTAGCCGTCGCCGGCTCTCGGTCTGGCGATTTGCTGACATTGCCGCTCCCGGACTGATTTTGGGGCAGGCAATCGGCCGTATCGGCTGCTTTTTTAATGGCGATGCCTATGGCCAGCCGACAGATGCCTGGTATGGAGTCAGCTACCAGCCGGGGACTCCCGCTTATCAAGCCTGGGGCGCGCAGCCGCTTTTCCCGGCCGAACTGCTGGAAGCAGGGCTGGATCTGGCTATACTTGCCGTATTGCTGTTCCTGTTCCGGCGCAAGCGATTTGACGGTGAGGTAGGACTGGCGTATTTTATTCTTTATTCGTTGGCACGGTTTGGCCTGGAGTTTTTGCGCGGCGACAGCCTGCTGGCCGGCGATTTTAAAGCGGCCCAGCTCACCGCCCTGCTGACGGCAGCAGGCGCGGTTGTCTGTTGGCTGCGCCGCCGGGCCGCAATCCGGCCGCTGTGAATAGCGGCCGAAGCTGGAGGAGGAGCATATGCTAAAACGATTTATTCTGGCGGCACTTATGTTTGCCGCCGTCCCCACCGCTGTTGCGGCGGAGGCTCCGCTTACGCCCGATACGGCGGTGGCGGCGGCCTTGCAGCATAATCCGGCGGTGATTGAGGCCGGAAAACGCTGGGAGGAAAAAGCGAACCGGGTGACGGCGGCACGGGCTTTGCCCAATCCGGTTTTCGGGGTAATGAAGGACGATGTCCCGACCAGTTCGATTAACCCGCTTGACGGCATGATGACAGAATACACGCTCAGTCAGGAGTTTATGAATCCGGGCAAACTGAATGCCATGGAAAAGATGGCGGTAAGCGAGGCGGCGATGGGCGCGGCCGAGTATGAGGCGAAAAAGCTTGATATCGCTACCCAGGTCAGGCTGGCGTATTATGATTATCTGTACAATACCCGCGCCGCGCGGATTATGCAGGAAAACCAGCAGCTGATGCGACAGCTGGTCGACCTGGCGCAGGTTAATTACGCGACCGGTATGACCTCGCTGCAGGATGCTTTGAAAGCGCAGACGGAAGTCGCCAGAATGGACGCGGAGCTTGCCGGCATGGAGGCGATGACGGCTGCCGCAGCCGGCAGGCTGAATACGCTGCTGGGACGCCCGGCTGACGCGCCGCTCCAGCTTGCCGAGGTATTTGCCGCAGCCGCTCCCGACCAGCTTGCCGGCCTTAGTAATTATGCGCCCGCCGCTCCCGGCATTCGCGGCATGGAGCAGCAGGTGGAAATGGCGAAAAGCGGCGTAGAACTGGCGAAACGGCAAAGCAACCCGGATTTTGAGGTCAGCCTTGGCTATAAGACCTATAAGGCGATGACCTCGTCGGGCCAGGATAGTATGGGCATGCCTGTCACAACCCGCAGCAGACAGCCCAGCACCTGGAACGTGGGGGTTATGGTGATGATTCCGCTCTGGGACGATAAGAACAAAGCCGATGTCCGGGCCGCGACTGCTTCCCTGGAAGCCTCGCAAGCGGCACTGCAGACAATGCGGAATATGCAGGCGATGGATTTCCAAATGGCATTGGCGGATGCCCGGGCGTTCTGGCGTCAGATTGAGCTGTATCAAAAGGTCGTGATTCCTCAGTCAGAGGCGGCCTATCAAGCCGCTATCGCCGGCTATGGCAGTGGCAAAGTGGACATGATGGACATGCTTGAAGGCGCAGCCACCCTGCGGGACGTCCAGCTTGCCCTGTACAAGGCCCGCGTTGAGTACGAAAAGGCGGCGGCCTTGCTGGCGAAGGCCGCCGGGAGCGAATCGGAAAAGGCGAGTAAGGAGTAGGTGCGGATGTTTGCATACAAACAGAAAAAGCTGATTATCGCCGCTGCCGCCGTTATGCTGCTGGCGGCAGGCGGTTACGGGGTATACCGTTATACGCATTCCCGGCCTGTGGTGGCTGAAACAGAGCATGGCGCTCACCAAGGCGGCGCCGTGGTATCCGGAGACCGTGTCAGCCTGGATGCCAGGGCCAGACAACTGGCCGGTGTTCAAACCGCTAAGGCGGAAGCCAAGGCCTTAACCGATGAAATCCGTGCTACCGGCAAAATGGCAGTGGCTGAACCCGGCAGGGCCTACCTCTCCTCAAGAATCATGGGGCGTATCGACGAGCTTTATATTAATGCCGCCGGAGCGGTCGTTGCACCCGGGCAGGCGCTGGCCGCGGTCTACAGTCCTGATTATATCGCGGCCCAGGAGGAATACCTGATTGCTCTCGATACCGCGCAGCGAATGCAGCATATCAGTGACGCCATCGACCAGACGAATGCGAGGCTGTTGCAGGCGGCGCGGCGAAAGCTGGAACTGCTCGGTGTGGCGGCGGCGGATATCGAGCAGCTGCGGCAAGCCCGCCAGATCCGGGAACACCTGATTATCCGGGCTGAATTTGGCGGCACAATTATCGAAAAACTGGCTGTAGCCGGCAATTCGGTGATGGCTGGCGATAGGTTGTTTGCTGTAGCCGATCTGTCGACTGTCTGGCTGGAAGCTGATGTATACGAGCGTGATATTGCCGGCGTTCGCGTCGGTCAGGAAGCGGCCGTGACTACGCCGGCTTATCCGGGACGGCGGTTTAACGGCGTTGTCAGCTTTATTTCGCCGCTGCTTGATGATGCCGCCCGTACCGCCAAGGTCCGGATCGAGCTTGCTAATGACGACGGTAGTCTAAAACCGAACATGTTCGCCAGTGTCGCGATTAAGTCGCCACTGGCCGCTGCGGTGGCTATTCCCGCCTCCAGTCTGATTGATACCGGTCTGCGGCAGTTTGTCTTCGTCGCGGCCGACGAAGCTACTTTTGTCAAGCGCGATATCGTCGCCGGCCGCGAAGCCGGAGGCTTTATCCAAATTCTTTCCGGTCTTGACGCAGGGGAAACTGTCGTTACCCGGGCGGCATTTCTGATTGATTCACAGACGCAGTTGGGCGCGTACGGCAGCCATGCCGGTCATGGCGGGTCCGCCGGCGCCAACACTTCGCCCCAGGCGGCGCCAGCACCCTCTCCCCGGTCCGCCCCGGACGCGAACGGCCACAGCGGTCATTAGGGGGAGTGAATAATGATCAATAAACTAGTGGAGCTTTCGCTGCGAAACCGCGCTGTTGTTATTGCCTTAACCGTCTTTATCATTGCTGCGGGCGTGTTTGTGCTTCGCGATATGCCGATCGACGCTTTTCCGGACTTGAGTGAGAACCAGGTACTGGTTTATGCCGACTGGATGGGGCGCGGTCCCCAGGAAGTCCAGGATCAGGTTACCTATCCGCTGGAAAGCGCACTGCGGGGGTTGCCGAAGGTCAAAGAAATCCGCTCGCAGTCGGGCTTTGGCATGTCGCTGATTACAGTCGTATTTGAGGACGGCGTCGATCCGTTTTTTGCCCGACAGGTGGTAAATGAAAAGGCACAGCAGGCGCTGCCCAGCCTGCCGCAGGGAGTTGTGCCGGCCTTGGGGCCTGTCAGCACGCCTATGGGCCAGGTTTTCATGTACACGCTGGAAAGCGACCGTCATGACCTGGCCGAACTGCGGTCAGTCCAGGATTTCTTTGTCAAGCAGCAGTTAGGGGCGGTCAGCGGTGTTGCGGAGGTCGCCAGTATCGGCGGCCATGTGCTGCAGTATCAGATCAACTTGAATCCCGACCTGCTGCGGGCGTACAATCTTGGCGCCGGCCAGGTATACAGCGCCATCGCCGGCAGTAATGCCAATGTCGGCGCCAGCGTGGTGGAGCAAAACGGCCAGGAATATGTTATTCGTGGTCTGGGTCTGGTGCAGTCGCTGGCAGATCTGGAGAAAATCGTCATTGTACAAAACAGCAATGTAGCGGTCACTGTCGGTGATATTGCCCGCGTCGAGGCCGGACCGGAAGCCCGCCGCGGCGTGCTGACCAAATCTGGTTATGAAGCGGCGGGCGGCATTGTCGTCCAGCAGGCAAATGAAAACACGCTGCAGGTTATTGAGCGGGTCAAGGAAAAAATTGACCAAATCGGACCGTCGCTGCCGGACGGGATGAAAATTGTTCCTTTCTATGATCAGACGGGGCTGGTGAACCGGGCTGTAGCCACCCTGACCGAGGCGCTGCTGGAGGAATTTAGCGTTGTCTTTATTGTTGTGCTGCTGTTTATGGGCAATTTCCGCTCCAGCATCATTGTCACCAGCGCCATCCCCATTGGCATTCTGATTGCGTTCATCTTCATGCGAGGCATCGGCCTGTCGGCTAATCTGATGTCCTTGGGCGGAATTGCTATCGGTATTGGTGTCATGACCGACGCGGCCATCGTTATGGTTGAGAATATCTACCGGCATCTGGCGGCGGATCAGGGCCGGCGCAATCGTGTCGCCGTTGCTCTCGCAGCCTCAAAGGAAGTCGCCGGGCCGCTGTTTTTTTCACTCAGCGTGGTTATCGTCACCTTTTTCCCCGTTTTTGCCCTGACCGGAACTGAGGGCAAGCTGTATAACCCCATGGCCTGGACGAAGACATTTGCCCTGACCGGTTCACTTCTGCTGGCGATTACCCTGATTCCCGTTCTCTGCACCTTGCTGCTGCGCGGCAGAATCAAATCGGAGCAGACCTGGATTGTCAGGCAGTTAAACCGTATTTACCTGCCTGTACTGCAGACCGCGATCAGGCACCGCAAGCTGACGATCGCTATGGCGCTGGTGTTGCTGCTGGTCAGTTTCTCCCTGGTTCCCTTTATTGGCACCGAATTTATGCCCACGCTGGAAGAGGGCAGTATCCTGGTCATGCCAACTATGCTGCCGTCAGTTTCCCTGACCGAGGCCACGGAGGCGGCAAAGCAGATGGAACGGCTGATCATGGCGGTGCCGGAAGTGGCGATGTCAGTCGGCAAGGTAGGCCGGGCCCAGTCTGCCATGGATCCGGCACCGATCAGTATGATTGAGACTATTGTGACGCTAAAACCGAAAGCGGAATGGCGTTCAGGCTACACGCAGACCGATATCGAGCGGGATCTGATGGTCAAGCTGGCGGATCTTCCCGGGTTGAACCTGGCGTTTACACAGCCGATCGCCGGGCGGCTGGCAATGCTGACAACAGGGATCAGAACCGAGCTGGGGGTTAAAATCTACGGCGATGACATCCGGGTTCTGCAGCAAAAAGCGCTGGAGATTGAAAGCGTTTTAGCCGGCGTACCGGGGGTCAGCGATTTACTGGCTGAGCGGATTCTGGGTGCACCCTATCTGGAAATGACAATTGACCGCGACCGGATTGCCCGCTATGGACTGACTGTCAGTGACGTGGAAGAGGCGATTGAACTGGCGATAGGCGGCAGGGCGGCGACAACGACTATCGAAGGCAAAAGACGGGTCGATGTTCTGGTGCGGTTTCAGCGTGATAACCGCGAAACTGTTGCGGCGATGCAGCGGATTCCCGTTCCTCTCAGCGGCGGTGGCAGTCTGGCCGCCGCAGGCGGCATGGGCGGTATGGGCGTGACTGCAGCGGCTCCTGCTGCGGCAGCCGGTCCCAGAGCCTATGTGCCGCTGGGGGAAGTGGCACAATTTCATGTTGCTGACGGCCCCTCGATGATCAGCAGCGAAAACGGTATGTACCGGGCGCTGGTTCAATTAAACACCCGTGACCGCGATATTGGCGGTGTTGTTGCCGAGGCAAGCAGGCTGATCAACGCCCAAGTGGAATTTCCGCCTGGATTTTATTACAAATGGTCCGGTCAGTATGAAAACCAGGAACGGGCCAAAGACCGGCTGGCTATTGTTATTCCCGCCGTGATTCTGCTGACGTTCATGCTGCTGTTTATGTCGTTCAGCAGTGCCACCGGCGCGGCCATGCTGCTGCTGAATGTGCCATTCTCACTCGTCGGCGGCATTGCCTCCGTTTTTCTGACCGGCACCAATTTCAATGTCGCAGTTGCAGTCGGGTTTATTGCCTTATTTGGCATTGCCGTGCAGGATGGGGTGATGATGCTGGATCGCATCACTGAACTGGCTAAAGAAAGGCCGCTGCGGGATGCGGTGATCGACGGGGCAATGGACCGTTTCCGGCCGGTTATCATGACCTGCACGGTGGCGGGAGCTGGCCTGCTGCCACTGCTGCTGGCCTCCGGCGCCGGCGCCGAAGTGCAGCGGCCAATGGCGCTGGTCATTGTCGGCGGCCTGGTATCCTCTACTTTCCTGACGCTGATCCTGCTGCCCTGCATCTATTACGCCTGGCACAGCAGAAAAGAGAGGATGTCGCAAAAGCCGGGAATGCGGGAGGCGGTTGACCACGGAGGCGATTAATAAATTTCCGGCGCAGCAGGTAAACTGCGACTCCGTGAACCTCAGTGCATGACTCTGTGTCCTCCGTGGCATCGTTCCCTGCTTACTTTGCAACACCCTCATCCCAATAAAATAAAAGGAGCGATAACAATGAGCAACAAGAAAACAGTGATCTTCTCTCTGGCTTTAATCCTGCTGCTGACTATTGTCAGCGGCTGCGGCTCTTCCGGCGACCAGGCGGCTAAACCGCAGCCGTCCCAGCAGGCTGCTTCGTCCATGCCGAATGAGGACCCGCTGCCGATTGTGGCGGATTTGACGCGAAAACTTAATGATACCGCGGCAATGGTAAAAGCGGAAAAACTGCCGGAGGCCAAGACGATTGCCGCCGGTGCGCTGAAGACGCATGAACGTCTGACTGTTCATATCACTGACGCCAAGCTGAAAACAACGCTGGCAGCCAGCGTCAAAGCGGTCAGCGAGGCGGTTAACGCCGATCCTGTCAGCCGGCCCGCAGCCGAGGCCAGACTGGCGGAGGCACTTGCGGCCGTCAAACAGGCCGGCGAAGTCCTGAAAGACCACCAGCACCAACACTAGTGTTTTGTCAGCGGTATCCTTTAGGTTTGATGACGGTTAGCATGACAAATGACGGCGTCAGTGTCGTGGGAAATTATAGCATTGGCAGACCGCTGATTGGGAAACAGAAAGCTGCTGGCAAAGCAAGTCTTAAATAACGCTGCCAGCCTGTCCTGTTCCGTCAGCGACAAAATAGAGGGATTGCCTGTGAGCAATCCCTCTATTTTGTCGCTGACCCCTTAACCGGGAGGCAAGGGCGTGGGTTGCGGCTTTAAATACCGCTCAAACCACTGACTGAGCTCGGTTATTCGCCGTAGACGGTGCTGGGGTTTGCCACTGCGGCTCAAATCGTGGTTTTCACCCTTGAACAGGCAAAATCTGGCTTCGACGCCATGGTATTTCAACGCGGTGAACATTTGCAGGCCTTCGGCCAGCCAGCAACGGTAGTCCTCTTCGGCGTGAATGAACAGAGTCGGTGTTTTTACGCTGCCGGCATAAGCGAGCGGCGAATGCGCCCAGAGCTTGTCCGCATTGCTCCAGGGGGTGGCGTCAATTTGATCGTCGACAAAATAGTAGCCGATATCGGTGGTGCAGAATTTTGACAGCCAGTTGGCGATACCCCGTTCCGAGGCGGCGGCCCGGAAGCGGTCGCTATGGCCGATGATCCAGTTAGTCATAAAGCCGCCGTAGGAACCGCCGGTCACGCCCAGCCGTTCCCGGTCGATGCCGGGGAAGCGCTCCAGCACTGTGTCGGTAAATCGCATTAAATCGTCATAATCAATGCTGCCATAGCGGCCGCGAATGTCGGCATAGGCGTTGCCCCGGCCGTCGCTGCCGCGGGGATTGCAGAAAAACAGGATATAACCGCAGCCGGCCCAATATTGCAGGTCATGAATGAAAGCATCGCCATAGGCGGTGCGCGGACCGCCGTGAATAACCAGGATCGCCGGATAGGTTTGGGCGGGGGTGAATCCAGGCGGTTTGATAACCCAGCCTTCAACTGTTTCGCCATCGGCAGCGACGGTACTGACCGGCTCCGCTGCCGCCACGGCCCGCTGCTGCGGCAGCCAGGCGTTAAACCGGCTGAGCTGCCGGGCTGCTTCGCCGTCGATACTGTAGATTTCCTGTGGCTGGAGCCTGCTCATACCGATAAATAAGATCCGGCCGGCAGAGACGCTGAGGCCGTCGATTGACCCGCCGGCGATCAGTTTTTCAATCCGGCCGCCGTTGTCAATCCGGTTCAGCCAGCAGCGGTCCTTTTCCGTACTGATGAAATAAACAGCGTTCTGATCGGCCTGTTCCAGCCGGGAGCTGCCGTAACGGCAATCAGAATTGAGCGAGTTGCCGAGTGAAATATCGAGCGACGGTGTCAGCGGCTGCGGCGCCGCACCGGCAGTTAGACGGTAAAATCTCGCTGTCGCATTGATGCCGTACTCCCGCATTTCGGCGGCGGTAAACAGCAGGCTGCCGTCAGCAAGCCAGTGAGCACTGTCGTAGCGGTTGCCGCAGGAATCCGCCAGCGGCTTCAATTTGCCAGTTGCAATATCGTAGAGCAAGAGCTGATTGCCGGAAGGCATTTTTGATTCAAACCGGTTGGCGATCAGGGCGGCCTGCCGTTTGTCCCGGCTAATCGTCAGGCTGTCCACTTGCGTTAATTCGTCGGTTATCGGCTCAATACGTTCCAAATCAGCCTGATAACGGTACAGGCGCTGCCGCTTATAGCTGGTAAAGCCCTCTCCGTTAGCCCAGAAGGGAATCTCCTCAAGCACTTCATAATCTGCTGCCGCTTTGCGGGCGGCAATTGCGGCTGCCTGCCCCGCCTCACTGAGACTGCCCCAGTCCGGCTGCCCGGGGCGATAGTCAGCGAGAAACAGGTAGTCGTTATCTGCCAGCCGTTCCAACTCTGTGACCAGGCGCGGAATCCGCAGCGACTTTACTGCTTCGCCGCCGTGAATGTTGATTGTATAGTATTGGGTGAATTCTTCGCCTTCGTCTTTGCGGCGCTGATCGGCAGCGTCACGTACAGACGGAAATAAGATATGGGCATTATCGAGCCAAAGGAAGCTGCTTTCACCGTCAAAGGCGGTTAACTGGTAATAGCGCTCTTCGTCAACCGCCAGCAGCCAGAGATTGGAGCGATAGCGGTTGCCGGCCAGATCGGCCTGGTGCACGGCGAAACAGGCGTGTTTGCCATCTGGTGCATGCGTAATGCCGGAGAGGTAACTATAACGGGTAAAATCATCGAGGTTTATGGTGTTCAACGTAAACCCTCCGCTGCTGTTTTTAGACCTATTCGCCTTGTATACGCCGTTTTCCTACCGAGCGGAATTTTATGGCAGGAATAGACAAATTGCGATAAATTCGTATAAAATAATTAAACGAATCCGTATAATTTAACTTGACAGGAAGGATATTTATGGTAAGATGAAACAAGTTATCGCCTATATTGCAGGCAAACTTATCGAAAGGTAAGGACGCAAAGCCATGGGTCTACAGACTACCGTCTATGACTGCCAGGTTGCCACAATATCCTGCGCTGGTCTATCGTGGCTGGCGCTATTTTTGTTTTAGGAGTGAGTGATAAAAATGAAGCTGAAGACGATTCAAATGCGGCTGCTGGCTATCTTGTTACCGTTAGTCATCCTGGTGCTGGGGGCGCTTGCGGGCGTTAGTTATTATCTGTCGCAGCAGGCGCTGGACCGCAGTGTTGACACAACCGCCAGAGCCGTAGGCACGGACTATTCCTACCGGGTTCAAAGTGAAGTACTGCTAATGATCAGACAGTTGGAAGATTTGGCCAGCCTGCAGCGAGTTAGGGCCGGCAGCGATAAAAATCAGATTGTGCAGGCGATGAAGGAATTCCAGCAGCGGCTGGGAATCTTTGATGCGGTAATTTATATTTCACCTGACGGTGCCGGCATCAGTGACGCCGGTCAGGCCGGTCAATACAGTGATCGCAATTATGTTAAACAGGTTTTGCAAACCAAACAGGCCGCGGTGTCAAACCCGCTGGTTTCCCGCTCTACCGGCAAGCTGGCGGTGGTGTTAGCGGTTCCGGTGACCAACAACGGTCAGCTCAACGGGATCCTGATCGGCACGTTCTCGATGGAAAGACTAAGCAACGCGATTGCCGATCTGAAGTTTCTCGACACCGGCTATGGACAGCTGGCTGACGATGACGGTCTGATTATTGCCCACCCGCACAATGCCCAGCTGACCGGCAAGTTGAACCTGCGGGAGAAAAAGATCACCGATGCGCTTAAGCTGCAACAGGACAGCCTTGACGACCGGCTGCTGGCGATGTTCCGGACAGCCGCCGAATCAGGCCAGCAGGCCAGAGGCGAATACGCTTTTGTCGACGGCGTAACCCGGATCGCTGTTTTTACACCGATCGAGCTTCCCGGCGGCCAGCGCTGGGTAATGACAGTGGCGGCGCCGGCGGTAGAGGCGACCCGCGAAATCAGCGCCCTGGCCCGGACGATGCTGGTTGTAGCCGTTTTATCGCTGCTCGCCGTTGCGGTCGCCATTATTCTGATTGCCCGCTGGTTCGCGAAGCCGATTGTTTTGATTCGGGACGAATGCATGCTGTTGGCGGACGGCGATTTGCGCGAACGTGACGCCTCTGTCACACAGGAGGATGAAATCGGGCAGCTGGCGCAGGGTTTCCGGCAAATGCGCACAGCCCTGCGGGCACTGGTCACTAAGGTCAATGGCCAATCAGAGCAGCTTGCCGCCTCCTCGGAGGAATTGACCGCCAGTGCCGAGCAGTCGGCTATGGCCGCAAACCAGGTGGCTGAATCCATTAGCCAAGTGGCGACAGGTGCCGATAAGCAGGTAAATGCCGTCAATGCGGCGACTTCCGTTGTTGAGCAGCTGTCGGCCGGCATTCAGCAGGTTGCCGTTAATGCCAACCTGGCGGCGGAAAAATCGATACAAGCTGCGGAAACGGCAAAGACAGGCGGCAGTTCCCTGGAGAAAGCGGTCCGGCAAATGACCCAGATCGAAGAAACGGTCAACAGTTCTGCCGGAGTCGTCACGAAACTGGGCGAGCGCTCGAAGGAAATCGGGCAAATTGTCGATACCATATCCGGCATTGCCGGCCAGACCAATCTGCTGGCGCTGAACGCGGCGATTGAGGCGGCAAGGGCCGGTGAACAGGGACGCGGTTTTGCCGTTGTCGCGGAAGAGGTACGCAAGCTGGCCGAGCAGTCACAGGATGCGGCCAAGCAGATTGCCGCTTTGATTGGTGAGATTCAGGGAGATACGGATCAAGCGGTGGTGGCAATGAACAACGGCACCCGGGAAGTGAAAGTCGGTACCGAGGTCGTAACCGGAGCCGGCCAGGCCTTTGGTCAAATTGCCCAATTGGTTACCGAGGCCGCCGACCAGGTGAGAGAGATGGCTGCCGCCATCCAACAAATGGCCAATGGCAGTCAGTTGATCGTATCATCAGTGCAGGAAATCGAGACACTGAGCAAGAGTGCGTCGGGTGAAGCGCAGACTGTGTCTGCGGCAACCGAGGAGCAGTCTGCTTCGATGCAGGAAATTGCTTCGTCGAGCCAGAGTCTGGCCCAATTGGCGCAGGAGCTGCAGCAAGCTGTCGGCAAGTTCCGCGTCTAAGCGAGAAGCAGATATAAACAATCTATACCAAACAACCCCTGACAAGCCAGTAATGGCTTGTCAGGGGTTGTTTGCTTGCTTGTGGACGGAATTCGCTTCCGGCTCAGGCAGCGGCTGTCGTCCGCCAGTCTGCTGCGTCGGCGCGAGGCCGGCCGGGGCAGGCGAAGCTGGCGGCGGACTGTCGCCAAATTCGGTAAGGTATTTCCAGTAGCGTTTTGGCATATGGCTCATCCGGCAGGCGGGGTTGTGGCGGTCCCGGATTTCAATCGTGTTGTAGAAAAGCCGCCAGAGATGGCGAAATTCCTGTTCCTCCGCGTCAGGCTGCTGCAACTCGAGAGCGGCGAGCGGGACAATGACCGACCGGTAAGGCTGATACAGCAGTGCCAGGGCATGGGTTTTGTCATAAATTAAAAAATGCTCCTCCGGATAGCGTTCACAGAAATGCGGCGCAAGCAGAGGCAGCACGCAGTTCTTCGGCTCCATTTCGGCTGCCAGAATATTGCCGTGGACGGAAAAACGCAGAAATCCCTTCAATAAATGACTTTCGTTATGGAGGTGCCTGACAGCCCTGGTCAGCGTGTGTACGGCACTGTCGCTCAGCCTGCTCATAATTGCCGGCCCACAGCGGTAACCCTGACGCAGAAATTGCAGGATGGCCATTTCCTTTTCAGGCAGACAGGTCAGAAATGCATGCCGGATCAACAGCAGTGCATCACCGCCGATTCGGCGGGGAACAGACGCGAGTACCCGCTGGGCTTTGGCGTTGTCTGTAGCAATGAATTTTTCACCGAACAGCAGCGGCGGCGCTGTTGGCGACAGTATTGAAGCGGGGATTTCGTTTTGGTCATAACTTTCAAATACGCAGCATAACAGCCCTTCAAAGCTGCCGTCATAACGGTAACTGCGTTCTGAGCAAATGGACATGCTCGTCAAACCTCCTGTCCGCGGCTGCGGCTTCCGGCTGGTCAAACAGGGACAACTGCCTTGCGCGGCAGTTGTCCCTGTCGAGCAGTGCCAGTTCCTTGGGCGATAATAATGCCCTCAGCACCGTATCATGGGCAATATCCAGGCATTCTGCCGCTTTGCCGCCGCAGAGGATAAAATATTGCGCCCGCTTTAGCACCACCCCCAGTTTTTTCAGGTCGGAAAATTTGAGGGAAGCGGCACGGCGGGCTTTTATAATCCGCTGCGCGCTGGTAACGCCGATGCCGGGAACCCGCAGCAGGTCGCGGTAAGGGGCTTTGTTGATTTCCAGCGGAAAAAACTCGCCGTGGTTGAGGGCCCAGTTGCATTTGGGGTCAATATAGGGGTTGAACGTCTGGTTCTGCTGATCAAGCAGTTCGCCCGCCCTAAATCCGTAAAACCGCAGCAGCCAGTCCGCCTGATACAGCCTGTGCTCCCGCAGCAGCGGCGGTTTTGTCCCCGGCGCCGGCAGCAGCGAGTTCTCCGCCACCGGCAAATAGGCGGAGAAGAAAACCCGTTTCAGACGGTAGGTTTGATACAGATTTTCCGTCAGTTGCAGAATCTGCCAGTCGGTATCAGGCGTGGCGCCGATAATCATCTGGGTGCTCTGGCCGGCGGGGGCAAATTTGGGCGCTTGGCGGTATTGGACAATATCGCTTTTGTTCTCCTGTATCCGGCTGCGGATATAACCCATTGGCTTAAGGATAGCCTGCTTGGACTTATCCGGCGCCAGCAGTTTCAAACTGTTCTGTGACGGCAGTTCAATATTGACGCTCATGCGGTCGGTCAGCATGCCGAGACGGGCCAGGAGGCTATCGTCAGTTCCCGGGATCGCTTTGGCGTGAATGTAGCCGGCAAAGCGGTATTCCTGGCGCAGGATCCGCAGCGCTTCAATCATCAGCTCAGTCGTGTAGTCCGGCGTTTTCAGCACGCCGGAGCTTAGGAACAAGCCCTCGATATAGTTGCGGCGGTAAAAGTTAATCGTGAGATCCGCAAGCTCCCGCGGCGTAAAGGTCGTCCGCGGCGTGTCGTTTGATTTCCGGTTGACACAGTAGCGGCAGTCATAGACGCAGGCATTGCTTAACAGAACCTTTAACAGGGAAATGCAGCGGCCGTCGCCGGCAAAGCTGTGGCAGATGCCGCTGGCAGCCGCACTGCCAATACCGCCGGCTGCCGCCTTTTTATCGACGCCGCTGGAGGTGCAGGCAACGTCATATTTCGCGGCATCAGTTAAAATCCGCAGCTTGTCAAACTTATCCATGGCTTCCTCTCCCGTCGGCAGACTGGCTTGCAACAAAAACACCGTTAATTTTATTATAGAACATATGTTCTAAGACTGTAAAGCGTTTCTTAGGACGGCAGCAGGGCAAGCGCTTACAAAAGTAAGCAAAAGTGGCCGTAACATTTCGTCCAGTTTCTGTATTCC
>UQPB01000063.1 GCA_900542835.1 uncultured Pelosinus sp.
TGGTTGCACTGCCGACGATGTTCCTTGTCATCTTTGTCTTTATGATCGCGACTTCCGCGCTGCATAAAGCTTTCCCGGCCGCTGCCGAAACTGACGAAGATTAATTTTTCCGTAATATCAGGAGGGGTTTTATTGTGTCATTAGCATTAATGTCGTTGATTGCCCTGCTGCTGGTCATTCTGATATCGTGCGTCCTGCCGTACAATGTCGGTCTGCTGGCAATCTCGTTCAGCTTTGTTGTCGGCATTTTGATGGCCGGCATGAAGGCCAGCGCCCTGCTGGCCGGGTTCCCGGTCGGCCTGTTCGTTATCCTGCTCGGCGTTACCTATTTGTTTGGCATTGCTCAGGTAAACGGTACGCTGGACCGCTTGTGCAGCACTTGCATTAAGCTGGTTAACGGCAAGGCCAGCCTGGTACCGATCGCCTTCTTTATTCTTGGGTTTATCCTGTCGGCAATCGGTCCTGGCCCGATTCCGGTTGTTGCCCTGTTGGCACCGCCCGCGATGAGCGTTGCCAGCAAGCTGAAAATGAATCCGTTCCTAATGGCGCTTCTGGTCATCAATGGCGCCAATGCCGCCTCCATGTCGCCGATTACGCCGTCGGGCGCGATCGCGATTGGCTTGATCACCGACCTGGGCATGCCGGATATTTCCTTTCAACTGTTCCGTAATGCCGCTGTGGCCAACTTCGCGATCAACGTTGTCGCCTACTGCATGTTTGGCGGTTTGACCCTGCTGAAAAACGACTTTTTCTCCAAAGGACAGGCTGTCGCCAGTGATAATGCGGCTGTCGACGAGCTTAAGGGGCTGAAATATGGCAAGGAGCACATCCTGACCCTGATCGGTATCGGCATCATGCTCTGCGGCGCGCTGATCTTTAAAATGGATGTCGGTCTGCTGGGTATTTTCATTGGTACAATCCTGATTATCCTCGGCTGCGCTGATGAGAAAAAGGTTCTTCAAACCGGTATTCCCTGGGGAACACTGCTGATGATCTGCGGTATCTCGGTACTGGTTGGCCTGATGAGCAAAACTGGTGGCATGGACATGTTTATTGACTTGATCGCCAGCATTTCCACGCCAAATTCGCTGACCTTTGTCGCGACCTTTATTCCAGCCCTGATCTCGGCTTACTCCAGCTCGGTCGGCGTCGTTCTGCCGGCGTTCCTGCCGCTGATCCCCGGCCTGGTCGAACAGGTCGGCGGCGATCTGATCAGTGTTTTCTCCGGTGTCTGCATGGGCAGCTTTATCGTTGACGCCAGTCCTTTGTCTACGCTGGGCGCGCTGATCCTTGGCGCCGCTACCGCGGAAATGGATAAGCGCAAGCTGTTTAACCAATTGCTGGCCTGGGGCCTGACAATGGCATTTGTCGGTGCCGCTGCCGCTTGGGTTCTTTTCTAATCTACAACTATAAAAAACAAGGTATCGCTCACTGGAGTGATACCTTGTTTTTTTATCTGAAGTAAGCACTGCTTAAGGCAGCGCAGCCTGACGGATCATTTTCCGCCTGGCCGCCTCAGCAAGCCCTTGAAAGAGCGCTGCTATTCCTGCGGTTTTGCTCCCCGGCAGGCAAAAAAATACCGTTTAACTTTGCTGGAGCCAGGGCAAGCCGATGCGCGAGGAACAAGTTGAGTGGTCTATACATTATAACATATGTATGCTATGATTAATCCAGGATAACGCGATCGAATTCCGTTTTACCAGTGCCGTCTGGCGGTTGCGCGCGGTAATTTTCGGGCTGAGGATACCGGACAGGGAAAGGGTGAGGCCAATGGTGGATAAGTCCAGTGTGGTGCCAATCTATCATCAGTTGAAGACACTGCTGCAAGGCCGGATTTTGTCCGGGCAGTACCCTGTCGGATCACAGCTCCCTTCCGAGCGTGAGCTGTGCGAAGCCTACGGCATCAGCCGAATGACGGTCAGACAGGCGATTATCGATTTGGTGAACGAAGGGCTGCTGCAGCGCGAGCGCGGCCGCGGTACCTATGTGGCCAAGCCGAAAATCCAGCAGGGTCTGCAGTTGGCCGGCTTTACCGAAGAAATGCAGCGGCGGAACCTGCTGCCGGGAACACGGCTGCTGTCGCTGCAAACGGTCAGTGCCGCCGGTAAGCCGGCGGCGCGCCTGCAGGCGGCGGAGGGAGAGCCGCTGCACCGGATCATCCGGCTGCGGCTGGCGGACGACGAACCGATGGCGCTGGAAACTTCCCATATCCCGGCTGCCTGTCTGCCGGACCTGACCGCTGCCAGCCTGGCATCAGGCTCGTTATACGCTTTACTCTGCGACTGCGGTCTGCAGCCCGCCTATGCCGATCAGGCGGTTGAGGCGGCCCAGGCACGTACCGATGAGGCTAAACTGCTTGACATCCGTATCAAGGCGCCGGTGCTGCTGATCGAACGTACGACATTTTTACGGGATGACCGGCCGGTGGAGTTTGTGCAGTCTGTGTACAGAGGCGATCGCTATACCTTCAGTTTCCGGCTGACCCAGCCGCACTGATGCGGTCAGAAAAAGAATGGGAGGGAGACGACAATGGCAACAGAGAAAGAACTGGCAGCCGTTATTCTGGAATTGGCCGGCGGCCGCGGCAATATTGCGGCTACCGCCTATTGCATGACCAGACTGCGTCTGACCCCGGCGGATGCGGCGAAAGTGGATATCGCCGGCCTGAAGGCGACGCCGGGTATCCTGGGGCTGGTAGAATCGGCCGGGCAGCTGCAGCTGGTTCTCGGTCCCGGCGTTGTGGCCAAGGTGGCGGCCGCCTTTAGTGAGTTGAGCGGTATTGCCATGGGCGAGGTGACAGACTTTAAGGCCGCTCTTGCCGATCAGAACCGTACGCCCTTTAAATTGTTCCTGCGCAAGCTGGCCAGTATTTTTGTGCCGCTGATTCCGGCGATCGTCGCCTCAGGCATGATCGCCGGTCTGAATAACGTGGCAATCCGTGCCGGCGCCGATCCGCAGAGTCTGATGATTGTCATACTGGATACGCTGGGCTGGGGGATATTCGCCTATCTGGCTGTTTTCGTCGGCATCAATGCGGCGAAGGAGTTTGGCGGCACTCCCGCTATGGGCGGGCTGGCCGGCGTGTTGATTATCAACCCCGCCGTTGCCAAAATTACGATCGGCGGCGCGGCTCTCGTCCCGGGGCGGGGTGGTCTGATCGGGGTGCTGCTGGTCGCCTGGTTTATGTGTTTTATTGAAAAGCGATTGCGAAAGATTGTGCCCAATGTGCTTGATATGGTTGTTACGCCGGCGCTGACCCTGCTGATTACCGGCTTTGCCGCCTATTTTCTGCTGATGCCGCTGGGAGGCTGGCTGTCGGACGGCATTGTCCAGTTCTTCCGCAGCATGCTGAATCTGGGCGGCGCACTCGGCAGTGCTGTTGCCGGCTTCATCCTGGCCGGTACGTTTTTACCGGTCGTCATGACAGGCCTGCATCAGGGACTGGTGCCGGTACATATGGAATTCCTCAACACGCTTAAAGAAAATCCGTTGTTTCCAATCCTGGCGATGTCCGGCGGCGGTCAGGTAGGGGCGGCCTTTGCCGTCTATCTGAAGACGAAAAACTCACGGTTAAAGAATGTTGTAAAAGGCGCGCTGCCGGTTGGCATTCTCGGCATTGGCGAACCGCTTATTTTCGGCGTAACCCTGCCGCTTGGCCGCCCGTTTATCACTGCCTGCATCGGCGCCGGGTTTGGCGGCGCCTGGCAGGCGGTCACCCATACCGCCACCGTCGCCCTTGGCGTTTCCGGCTTGCCGCTGGCGTTTTTGGTCAAGCCCGGCAGCGTTGTTAATTATCTGATCGGCATTGGCATTGCTTATGCCGCCGGATTTATTATCACCTGGGTCGCCGGCTTCGACGATCCCAAGGACGAACAGCACAGTAGCGGGGTGAAGGCGTGAGCATGCAAAAGGGTATTTCCCTGTTTCCCGGCATGGGTTATCCGTTAAGCGCGTCGCTTGACTATTTGCAGGCGGCGCGCCGCGCCGGCTTTACCCGCCTGTTTACTTCGCTGCATATTCCCGAGGCGGATGACGGCCTGCTGAGCGAATTCCGCCTGCTGGCCGCCGAGGCGGCGGCATTGGGGTTTAGTCTGACAGCAGATATTTCGCCGCTGACGTTTCGCCTGCTCTCGGCCGGCCTCGACCGGCTGGAGCCGCTGCAGCAACTGGGACTGCAGGCCGTTCGCCTCGATTTTGGTTTTACGGCGGCGGAGATTGCCGCCTGGACGCGGCAAAGCGGTTTCTGCGTCGAACTCAATGCCAGTACGATCGACGCGGCCATGCTGGATGCCATTATGGCCGCCGGCGCCGATGCCGCCAAGCTGCAGGCCTGCCACAACTACTATCCGCGTCCGGAAACCGGGCTGGGCTGGGAGCTGTTTGCCAGCCGCTGCCGCTTGTTTAACACCCGCGGCATTGCGGTGGCGGCGTTCATCCCATCGCTGCAGAACCCGCGCGGTCCGCTGCAGGCGGGATTGCCAACGCTGGAGCGCCACCGGCGCTCCGGACCGGTGGCTGCCGCCAAGGAATTGTTCTGTTCGGGACTGGTTGACGCGGTCTTGTTTGGCGATCCGCTGGCGGCCCGCAGTGAGATCGAGGCTGTCGGGGCGCTGCGGGACGACTGCCTGCCGCTGCGGGTGCGGTTGAGCGGCGACATCAGTCAGGCGGAGCGGCGGATTCTGTTCGCCGGACATGTCAACCGCCTCGATCCGGGAGAAGCTGTTGTCCGTTCGGCGACAGCGCGCTCGCTGCACGCCGGCGAGGTGCCGGCCAGGCTGGCGCGCCGCCGCGGTCGTGGCAGTGTTACGATCGATAATACAAGATATCTTCGCTATATGGGGGAACTGCAAATTGTCCGCCAGGAGCTTGCCGCCGACGAACGGGTCAATGTAGTGGCCCGGATCGCACCGGAGGAGGAATTTTTAATTGACCTGATCCGGCCGGGAATGAAGTTCCGCTTTGTTGAGGAGTGATCTCGCGATGGACTTAGACAAGCTGATGACAGAGGGCCGCAATCCGGCAACACAGGATATTGACAGGGTTTCCACACTGGAGATTGTCGAGCGTATCAACCGTGAGGACCATCTGGTTGCGCCGGCTGTAGCCCAGGTACTGCCGCAGGCGGCCCGGGCAGTTGACTGGATTGCCGCGGCAATGGGCCAAGGCGGCAGATTATTCTATCTTGGCGCCGGCAGCAGCGGCCGGCTGGGCATTCTGGACGCTTCAGAATGTCCGCCTACCTATGGTACAGAGCCCGGTCTGGTGCAGGGGTTGATTGCCGGCGGCGAAACAGCGGTGTTTAGAGCGGTGGAGGGGGCCGAGGATTCGCCCGCGCTTGCCGTTTCCGACCTGCAGGCCCGATCGCTGCAGGCAGCCGATGTGGTTGTCGGCATTGCCGCCAGCGGCCGGACGCCTTATGTGCTTGGCGGGCTGCAGTTTGCCCGCCGTCTTGGCTGCAAAACGGTTGCCGTTGTCTGTTCGCCGGGATCGCAGATGGCCGCGGCGGCGGAGTTAACCATTTGCATCGAAACCGGTCCGGAAGTGATTATGGGCTCAACCCGGATGAAGGCGGGAAGCGCACAGAAAATGCTGCTGAATATGCTGACAACCGCAGTCATGATCCGGCGCGGTAAGGTATATTCCAATTTGATGGTCGATGTGCAGGCCACCAATCAAAAGCTGGTGGAGCGGGCCAAACGGATTGTGGTCATTGCCACAGGCGTTTCCCGTGATCAGGCGGCGACGGCACTGGACGCCGCCGGTGGTTCGGCCAAAACGGCGATTGTGATGCTGCTGGCCGGCTGGCCGGCGGCAACGGCGAAAGCGGCTCTGGCGGCGACCGGCGGCTTTGTCGCCAGGGCGGTTCAATGGCAGGCTGATGAATAGCCGGTGCCGGATGAGGAGGATACGATGTTAACGAAATTGTGGAAAACAATTAGCGGCTCCCGGTCGAATCCGGGCGAGCCGCGAGCTGTCTATTCGCCGCTGAGCGGCAGCGCTATACCGCTGGATCAGGTGGAGGATCCGGTTTTTTCCGGCAGAATGCTGGGTGACGGCCTGGCGGTACTGCCGGTTCGGGGCGAAGTCGTCGCACCGTTTGATGGCAAGGTCATTTCTGTTTTTCCTACCGGTCACGCGGTGGGTCTGCTCTCAAACGATGGCATCGAATGCCTGATTCACGTCGGTCTGGATACAGTGACGCTCAATGGCAGCGGTTTTGCGGCTAAGGTTAAACAAGGCCAGACAGTGCGGCGGGGCGATCTGCTGCTGACCGTGGATTTGCCGGTGCTGCAGGCGGCGGCAAAATCGGCGGTATCGCCGGTGATCGTGACCAACAGTGCGGCCTGGCGGCCGGTTTCGCCGCAGCAGGGCGATGTTGAGGCCGGCCGCGATATTCTCTTTTATGTTGAGCCGGTAGGGAGTTAAAACATTGCTGCCAGAGAGACGCAGAGAAAGATAGAGAGAGACAAGATGGGACGATTCCACGGAGGACACGGAGGATACACGGAGGTCACAGAGGGGAAACGAGGATTTTTAAATAAATAGCCATAACTCTCTGTGGCTTTGGCGGCCCTCGGTGCTCTGTAGAAAAGAACGAAAGAACGACTCCACGGAGGACACAGAGGATACACGGAGGGAACAGAGGAGAAACGGGGATTTTTATTAATATCAAATACCCTCTGTGCACCTCAGCGTCCCTCGGTGTTCTCTGTGGAACAGTATTCTTCCCTCCGTGGCCGTTTTCTTGTCCCCCGGGCTCGTCTTTTCCAGGGCTGGAAACCGGGCAGGACGGGGGCGCAAACGGATGCAAACTATGCAAAGGAGGTGAGTGGCATGACTGATGGCATGATTACACACGCCCGGGTAGTTTTACCGGATTCCGTCTTATCGGATGCCACGGTCGTTATCCGCGGCGGCCGTATTGCTTCCCTGCTGCCGGCCGGGGCGACCGGCAGCGATGGCGGCTTTGTAGTTGATGCCGGCGGTGACTGGCTGATTCCCGGCCTTGTCGATCTGCATGTGCATGGCGCCGGCGGCTTTGATACGATGGACGGTCAGCCGCAAAGCCTGGCGGCAATGGCCAGAACGCTGGCACAGGCGGGAACGACCGCCTTCCTGGCGACGACAATGTCGGCGCCGCCGGCTGTCCTGGCGGCTGTTCTGGCGGCGGTCAGCGCTGCCCGCGAGGCCGGCTGTCCTGACGCGGCCGAGATTTTAGGCGTACATATGGAAGGGCCTTTTTTAGCGGCGGCTTACAAAGGAGCGCAGGCAGCGGCGGCAATTTATCCGCTTGCAGGTGATGCGGCCGCAGCTTTTGCCGCGCTGGCGGCGGCACATCCCGGGCTGATACGGATACTGACCTTTGCAGTCGAGCGTCCGGGAGCGGAGCGGCTGGCGGCGCTTTGCGCCGACAACGGCATTATTGCCGCCGTCGGCCATAGCGAAGCATCCTATGAAGCTATGCGCGAGGCGGTAAAATGGGGTGTCAGGCAGGTAACGCATGCTTTCAACGCCATGCCCGGCATCCATCACCGCCGCCCCGGCCTGTTGACCGAAGCGCTTAATAACCCCGCGGTCAGGCTGGAACTCATTGCCGATGGCGTGCATATCCATCCGGCCGTGCTCAGGCTGGCGCTGTCGCTTAAGCCTGAAGCCGGCGTGCTGCTGGTGTCCGACGGCACACGCGCGGTCGGCATGGCCGACGGCGACTATGAGCTTGGCGGGCAGATGACGACAGTAAGCGGCGGAACGGCGACGCTTGCGGATGGCACAATTGCCGGCAGCGCCTATCCGCTGCTGCAGGGCATCCGTACGCTGGTCTCGCTCGGCTTTACGCTGCCGCAGGCTGTGAACCGGGCCAGTCTGTATCCGGCGCGGCTATTGGGCGTTGACAACCGGCTGGGCTCGATTGCCGCCGGCAAAGAAGCCAGCCTGGTACGGCTTGGTGCCGGTCTGCAACTGCGGCAGGTGTGGCGGCGGGGCGTATTGCTGACGGAAAGGGGAGGATAGCGTGGAATATGTGTACGCGCCAGGCGAAGCATTGGGACGGGAGGCCGCCCGCTGGGTAGCGCGTCAGATCCTGCGCTGCCCGCAGCTGGTGCTCGGCCTGCCGACAGGCGGCACGCCCATTCCCATGTACCGGCAGCTTGTCCGCCTGTATCAGGAAACACTGATATCGTTCGCGTCTGTACGAACCTTTAACTTAGACGAGTATGTCGGGCTTGCCGCCTCGCATCCGCAAAGCTATCACTATTATATGCAACAGCACTTTTGGAGCCTGGTTGACCTTCCCGCCGCAGCCCGCGAAATGCCTCGCGGCGACGCAGCCGATCTTGCGGCTGAATGCCGCCGCTACGACCGCCGGCTGGAAGCGGCCGGCGGTGTCGATGTGCAGGTGCTGGGGATTGGCATGAACGGTCATATTGGTTTTAATGAACCGTCGCACAACTTGTCGGTCCGGACGCATGTCGTTTCGCTGACGCCGGCGACGATTGCCGCTAACGCCTGTTTTTTTGGCGACGCCGCCGCCGTGCCGCGGCAGGCGATCACGATGGGGATCGGCAGCATTATGCAGGCAAAAAAGATCCTGCTGCTGGTAAGCGGCGAGAAAAAATGCGCTATTTTACGCAAAACCTTATTTGGCCCGGTAACAACCGATGTGCCGGCAAGCATTCTGCAGCTGCACGCCGGTCTGACTGTTATCAGCGACGTTGACTGCCGCTGAGGCGGGGCGTCCCGGCGGCTGCCGTACCGGCGCATAATCTGCCCGGACTGGCTGGTCTCCAGATACAGATTATCGCAAGGGAGAGGATGGTATGTTATTTAAGGGAATAGCCGGATCAAACGGTATTGAAATCGCTCCGGCCTACATCTACCAGCCTGATCCGGCGCCGCCGGCTGCGCCGGCGCTTGCCGGCGATGCGGCATCAGAGATCAGCGCGCTGAAGCAGGCGCTGCTGACGGCCCGCGGGCAAGTCGAACTCATCCGCGATAAAGCGTTGCAGACTGCAGGTGCGGCGGCAGCAATTTTTGACGCGCATCTGCTGCTGCTGGATGATCCCCAGTATTTGGCTGAGATTGTAGCTGCTATTGGCGAAGAAAAACTAAGCGCCGTCGCCGCCGTTGACCGGGTTACCGCCAGCTATGCGGCCTTGTTTGCCGCCATGGAAGATGAATATATGCGCGAGCGCGGCGCTGACATCAAGGACATTGGCGAGCGGGTTCGCCGCTGCTTGCTGGGATTGCCGCCACAGGGACTGGCCCATCTGGACAGCCCGGTAATCGTAATCGCTCCTGATCTGAGCCCGTCTGACACGATGACAATTGATGCCCGCTATGTGAAAGGCTTTGTTACCAATAGCGGCGGACGCACCTCCCATGCCGCCATTATTGCCAGAACGCTTGAAATTCCCGCTGTGTTAGGTCTTGGCGACATCACTGCCCGGCTGAAAAGCGGCGACTGTGTCGTTATTGACGGCAGCGCCGGCACGGTTATTGTCGATCCCGACCCGGAGCAGCAGCTTTTTTATCGGCGCAAGCGGCAGCGCTTTCTTGACCGGCAGGCGGCGCTGCAGCAGTTGGCCGGGCTGCCGGCAGTGACTGTTGACGGCCACAGGCTGGAGGTGTCGGCCAATATCGGGGCGCCGCGGGATATTGATGCCGCCCTTGCCTATGGCGCTGACGGGGTGGGCCTGTTCCGGACAGAGTTTCTTTATCTGGAGAAAAACGCATTGCCCGGAGAAGAAGAGCAGTTTCAAACCTATAAAGCGGCGGCAGAGAAACTCGGCCGGCGGCCGCTGATCATCCGTACCCTCGACATTGGCGGCGACAAGGAATTGCCGGGACTGCAGCTGCCTGCCGAGAGCAATCCGTTTCTTGGCTACCGGGCCATCCGCATTTGCCTTGACCGCCGCGACCTGTTTAAAACGCAGCTAAGGGCGATCCTGCGGGCCGGTGCCTACGGCAATCTGCTGCTGATGTATCCGATGATATCAGGGGTTGCCGAGGTCAGAGCGGCCAATGCCGTTTTGGCTGAGGTTAAGCAGGAACTGCGGCAGCAGGGGCTGGCCTTTGACGAGTTGATCAAAGTCGGTGTGATGATCGAAGTGCCGTCGGCGGCGGTGACTGCCGACAGCATTATTCGCGAGGTCGATTTCTTCAGTATCGGCACCAACGACCTCTGCCAGTATACATTGGCTGTTGACCGCTTGAATGAAAAAGTCGCCGGTTTGTACCAGCCGCTGCATCCGGCGGTGCTGCGGCTGATAAAGACAGCGGTGGACGCCAGTCACGCCCACGGCAAGTTCACAGGCATGTGCGGAGAGCTGGCGGGAGAGGCGCTGGCCGCGCCGCTGCTGCTGGGGCTGGGGCTGGATGAACTCAGTATGAATGCCGCCTCCATGCCGTGGGTAAAACAGGTTATCCAACGCTTGTCGCTGGCGGAAGCCAGCCAGACCGCCGCTGCGGCGCTGGAGTTGGAGACGCCGGAGGCGGTGAAGGCTTATCTGACGGATGTTTTAGCCCGGTTAGGCTTGACGCAGACAGAGGAGGACGCATAAATTGCAATCCGTAACCATTACGCTTACAAACACCACCGGGCTGCACGCCCGGCCGGCGGCGCTTTTCAGCCGGACAGCCGCCGGCTTTCAAGCCGCGGTGACGGTGCGAAAAGGCGACAACAGTGTTGACGCCAAATCGATTTTAAAGTTGTTGTCGCTTGGCGCTGCCGCCGGCAGTGTTATCGTGATCAGCGCCACCGGCCCGGATGAGCTGGAAGCAGTTCAGGCCCTTGCTGCTCTGGTTGAATCAAATTTTCCCGAGTAGATACAAGCGGCTATAAAAAACGATATTGAAAATCATTATCTTTAATGTTAGAATAGAACAGTCGTCCCGAAATAATAACTAAGGAGTGTATCAGCATGTGCACCGCCTGTCATGAATCAGCCCGCATTTTCGCGGTGGAGATCGCAACCGTGGAGCCGGTTGAGACCAATATGGAATTATATAAAGCGATTGCCCACCGCCTGTTTGAGCATAAGGTCATTTCCCATATCAATATCGGCGGCAACCGGGCCTATCAGTCCGGCGACCGGCAGTTATTCGGCTTTAATCTTCATTTGAGCAATCATCACGATCAGTTGCGGGTCAGCCTGGAGAATGTCGAGCAGGCGCTGCGCGGCCTGCTGCAGGAATTTGCCGGCTATTCTGATTTGCAGATCAAACCGGTTTAAGCGGCCGGTTGGCAAAAGGCATAATTTTCTTAAGAAGAAACCGCTAGACAAATTAAAAATCTGTGATATACTGTAATCACAGTAAATATTGATGAGTCATTGGCGACTCTCCTGTTAAAAACAGGAGGGTTTTTTTGTTTTTACCGGCATTTACGGGTTGGCGCCGGTTCGGTGATGATTTAGCTTCTATGTAAAAAATATAGTGTTTGAAAGGGGTTTGGAACAATGAGCATGTATGGTTCCCATGTATTTAATGATGCAATTATGAAAGAGTGTCTGCCGAAAGCAACCTACAAGGCGTTGAAAAAGACAAGCAGCGAGGGGCTGCCGTTGGATCCGGCCGTGGCCGATGTTGTCGCCAGCGCGATGAAAGACTGGGCGCTTAGCAAGGGTGCGACGCATTTTACGCATTGGTTTCAGCCGATGACCGGCATTACCGCCGAAAAGCATGATGCCTTTATCTCGCCCAACAGCGACGGCACCGCGATTATGGAGTTTTCCGGCAAGGAGCTGATCAAGGGTGAGCCTGACGCTTCCTCGTTTCCTTCCGGCGGACTGAGGGCTACCTTTGAAGCCAGAGGCTACACGGCCTGGGACTGCACCTCGCCGGCATTTGTCAAAGACGGCACCCTGTGTATCCCGACGGCGTTCTGCTCATACACCGGCGAGGCGCTGGATAAAAAAACCCCGCTCTTGCGCTCGATGGAAGCCTTGTCGCGGCAAGCGGTCCGCGTCCTGAAAGCACTGGGCAATACGACGACCCAAAAGGTCATTACCACTGTCGGGCCGGAGCAGGAATATTTTATTGTTGACAAAAAACTGTTTGAACAGCGCAAGGATCTGGTCTTTACAGGCAGAACCCTGTTCGGCGCTAAGCCGCCTAAGGGACAGGAACTGGAAGACCATTACTTCGGATCGATTAAAGAACGCATCTCGGCCTATATGAAGGAAGTGGATGAAGAGCTGTGGAAGCTGGGCGTTTCCGCAAAAACAAAGCATAATGAAGTCGCGCCGGCGCAGCATGAACTGGCTCCCATCTTTTCCACAACCAATATTGCCACCGATCATAATCAGCTGACCATGGATACGATGAAGAAGGTCGCCTTGCGGCATGGCCTGGTCTGCCTGCTGCATGAAAAACCATTTGCCGGCATTAATGGTTCCGGCAAGCATAACAACTGGTCAATGAGTACCGATGACGGCGTCAATCTGCTCGACCCCGGTTCAACGCCGCATGAAAATCAGCAGTTTCTGGTATTCCTCTGCTCGGTTATCAAGGCGGTTGACGAATATGCCGGCCTGCTGCGGGTATCGGCCGCCAATCCCGGCAATGATCACCGTTTGGGGGCAAACGAGGCACCGCCAGCCATCATCTCGGTCTTTTTAGGCGAACAGCTGCAGGATATTCTCGAACAGTTGGAGAACGGCGGCGCAACCAGCTCCAAGTGCGGCAGCCTGATGGAGCTTGGCGTTACCACTTTGCCGCCGCTGCCGAAAGACGCCACCGACCGCAACCGCACCTCGCCGTTTGCCTTTACCGGTAATAAATTTGAGTTCCGGATGGTGCCGTCCTCCGCTTCGATCGCGGCGCCGAATTATACGCTCAATACGATTGTGGCTGAGGTGCTGGCCGAGGTTGCCGACCGTCTGGAAAAGGCGGCTGACGTTCATGCGGAAGTCAAAGTGATCCTGACAGAGTTTGTTACCAAGCATAAACGCGTCGTTTTCAATGGCAACGGCTATTCTGATGAATGGGTGGTCGAAGCCGAGAAACGCGGTCTTCCCAACATCAAGACAACGGTTGAAGCCACCAAAGCGCTGATTGAAGAGAAAAGCCTGGCGGTAATGGAGAAGCATGGCGTTCTCAGCCGGGTGGAAATGGAATCGCGTTATGAGATTGAACTGGAAAACTATATTAAAACGATTAACATTGAAGCCTTGACTATGCTGGAAATGGCTAAACGGGAGATCTTGCCGGCTGCTATTCGCTTTGCCGCCTTCCTGGCGGCGTCGGTCAACAGCATTAAGGCGGCAGGACCGGCGGTCGATGTATCAGCAGCGGTTGAATTGCTGACAGAGGTTGCGGCGATTACGGCAGACCTGAAAAAGAATATGGCGATTCTCGAGACTGCGGTTGAGGCAGCAGCGCAGGCCCATGGCGATACCTATGAACAAGCTTCACTGTTCCGGTTCGATGTCTTTGAAAAGATGGCGGCGCTCAGAGCGGATGCTGATAAGCTGGAAACACTTGTTGATAAAGAAATGTGGCCGATGCCCACTTACGGCGAGCTGCTGTTCAATGTCTAACAGCCGTGGCCTTGCTTACTCATCCGCCTTTACTGACAGATAATTGTCTGCGAGCCTGCAATCGCAGCGTTGACGCGGTACTGGCTGAATAGTTTCGATTTTAACTCAGCTCCCTCAACTGCAGTTGAGGGAGCTTTTGACAGAAAGAGGTGAGTCCATGGATGCAATTGATTTTCAAATTGTCGAGAATCTATTGAGCGACGGCCGCATAACGATGAAGGAACTGGCGCAACGGGTGGGACTAAGCAGCCCGGCGACCATGGACCGGGTCAAGAAGCTTGAGGACGCCGGCGTTATTTCCGGCTATAAAGCGTTGGTCGATATTCATAAAGTCGGGCTGCCGATTCGTGCGTTTATTTTTGTTAAAGTCAACAACGCAGCCGGCAAGCCCTTTACCTCCTTTTGTGCTGCCCACAACAGCGTTCTGTCCTGCCACCGCATTGCCGGTGATACTGACTACGTGCTGGAAGTGGCGACCGCCAGCGTGGCGGCGCTGGAGCAGGTCATTGATGAATTCATGCGCTATGGCCTGACCAGAACCCATGTGGTGCTGTCTTCGCTGGTGGAGCAGAAGGCGATTAATCTTCCTAGGTAAGCACTGATTAATTCACACAGCGCAGCTTGATGGATCTTTTTCCGCCTGGCTGCGTCAGCCAGCCCTTGCAAGAGCGTCGCTATTCCTGCGGTCTGGCTTCCTGGCCAGTCGAAAAAATCTCTCGTCAATCTGACTGGTTCATTTAATCAT
>UQPB01000064.1 GCA_900542835.1 uncultured Pelosinus sp.
TCGCTGAGGTACACAGAGGTTATTGATATTAGTAAAAATTCCCGGCTCCCTCTGTGACCTCCGTGTTTCCTCTGTGTCCTCCGTGGAGCCGTTCTTTCGTTCTCAGACTTTCCTCTCCCCGGCTACTCCTTGTTTTTCTCCAGCGCCTTGGCGGCGGCTTCGGCGGGGATGATCAGCTTGCCGACCGTATTCAGCAGGTAGCGGATAAACGGCTCGCGCAAATCCGGCCGTTTGAGCGCGAATTCAACAGTTGCCTCAAGATAGCCCTGCTTGTCGCCGACATCATAGCGGCGGCCTTCAAAATTATAAGCGTACACCGGCCGCTGGGCAGCCAACTGCCGCAGGGCATCGGTCAGCTGGATCTCGCCGCCGCGGCCCGGCGGCGTAGCGGCAAGCAGCTCAAAAATTTCCGGTTCGATAATATACCGGCCCAGCACCGCCAGCTGCGACGGCGCTTCCGCCAGCGGCGGCTTCTCAATCAGGTCAACCGCCCGCCAGATACTATCCTGGTAAGGCTCGGGTTGAACGATGCCATAGCTGGAGACCTTTTCCTTGGGCACAGTTTGTACTCCCAGCACACTGGCCTGACAATCGTTATAAACATCAATCAGCTGCTTAAGGCAGGGCGTCTGGGCATCGATAATGTCATCCCCCAGCAGCACGGCAAACGGCTCATTGCCGACAAAATGCCGGGCGCAAAGCACCGCGTGTCCCAGCCCTTTGGCCTCCTTCTGGCGGATATAGTGAATTGTTACATTCGCCAGTTCCTCAACCTGCCCTAAAAGGTCGTATTTCCCCTGCGACCGCAGCAGCAGCTCCAACTCAACATTGCGGTCGAAATGATCCTCAATTGCCCGCTTATTGCGGCCGGTTATGATCAGAATATCCTCAATGCCGGAGGCGACCGCCTCTTCAATAATGTATTGAATCGCCGGCTTATCAACAATCGGCAGCATCTCCTTCGGCTGCGCCTTCGTCGCCGGCAAAAACCGCGTCCCCAACCCGGCCGCGGGAATAACAGCCTTGCGAACCTTACGAACTGTTTGCATAGTCATCGCCTTTCATCTATAAGAATGGATAAATTTTTTAGAAATACGAAGAAACAATTCCACGAAGGACACAGAGGGAGCGCCGAGGGCACAGAGGAGACGCGAAAAAAGAATGTAGAAAAAATCCGGAGTGTGGTTATATCAGATAGACGAACGAGCACTATTTATCCAATACAATCCGCTTAAGTCCATTTCTTAAGCTAGCCGCATTAAAATTTATCAGTAAACCAATTCTTAGCTTAGTCGCCTTTAAATAGGCAAGAACTTGAGCGGTATGAACCGGAGCAAGACAATCGACTGCCTTCAGTTCAACAACCAGTTGACCATCCACAAGAAAATCAAGACGATACTCACCAATAGCCAGCCCTTTATAAGTAAGAGGAACTATCTTTTGCCGCTCAAATAGAATATCCCGCAACTGCAATTCTCTTGCCAACGCTTCTTCGTATTGTGATTCAAAATATCCCGGCCCGATGATGCTATGAACTTCCATTGCCGCACCGATCACACTTTCTGAAAGCGGATCTCTCTCGAATCTAATTGGCACTCGCTCATCTCCTTGCGTCAAGCTAAATATGACAGCAATTTGACTAAAAAGCCTAAATCCCCTCTGTGACCTCTGTGGACCTCGGTGTCCTCTGTGGAAAAGTGCTCTACGTTTCCACCCGTGAAAACTCTGTGGAATTTATTCTAGCGCCTGTATCCAATTATCCTAAGCATTCCGCGCATACTCAATCGCTTTTTGCATGATGGCCGCAATGCGCTCCGGGGTTGACGCTTCGCCGTAAATGCGGACGATGGGTTCGGTGCCGGAGGCGCGGAACATGATCCAGCCGTCGTCCAGCGTGAATTTGCAGCCGTCGCTGCAGTCGGCGGCATGGACTGTGCAGCCCAGCAGTTCAGCCGGTTTGGCGTTCAGCCGGGCCATCAACCGCTGCTTTTGGGCTTCGGCCAGATGCAGATCCTCGCGCAGGTAATAAAAATAACCGACTTCAGCCATCAGTTCATCCAGCAGCTGTCCCAGCGTTTTTTCATAGGCGGCGGCCATCTCGATCAGCAAAAAGCCCAGCAGCAGGCCGTCGCGCTCAGGGATATAGTGCTTCAGCCCGATGCCGCCGGATTCTTCGCCGCCGATAAGGATATCCTCGCTTAACATCAGACCGGCCACATGCTTAAAGCCAACCGGCGTTTCATAAACCTTCAACCTGTATTTATCCGCTGTCTTGCGCACCAATTCGGACACGGTCAGCGTTTTCACCACGCCGCCGCTCCAGCCGCGCTTTTCAATCAGATATTTGATCAACAGCGCTATAATCTGATTGGAGGTAATAAAGCGGCCGTCGGCATCCATCGCGCCGATGCGGTCGCCGTCGCCGTCGGTTGCCAGGCCGAGCACCGCCTGATGCTGTGCAATCGCCTGCCGCAAGGCCGCCAGGTTGCGCTCAATCGGCTCCGGATTGACGCCACCAAAGGACGGATTAATCTCACTGCGGATCTCAATCAAATCGAGACGATAGCGCCGGGCCAGCGCCGCCGCATACTCCATGGCGCCGCCGTGCATCATGTCGAAGACAACTGTTGCACCGGACGCGGTCAGCACCTGCTGATCCAGCATTGCCGCCACATGCTCCAGATAACTGTCCCGCGGTGAATAGTACGCAACCGCTGGCGGCAGTTCCAGCTTGCCGAATTTTTCCCCGCTCACTTCTAACGGCCGGACGCAGTCGGCAATCGCTGCCATGATCTCCGGCGAAGCCGAGCCGCCGTAAGGCGCTTTAAATTTCAGCCCGTTGTATTCAGCCGGATTATGGCTGGCGGTAATCATCACCCCGCCGGCGGCTTGACGGTCCTTAACCTGCCAGGTCAGAGCCGGTGTCGGCATAATTGAATCCGCCAGCCAGACAGGCACGCCTTTGCCGGCCAACACAGCCGCCGCCTGCTCCGCGTACTGCCTGCTCAGAAAGCGGGCGTCATAGCCGACGACAATCCCTTTATCCCGTTCGCCGTTTTTAGTAATATAATCAGCAATCGCCGCCGCGACCAGCCGGACATTATCAAACGTATACTCCTCGCCAATCACCCCGCGCCAACCGTCGGTACCAAATATTATCATCGTACGTTCTCCTTTCAACCGGTGCACCTATTCGTGCCCTCCCCTTTGCATTGGCGTAGATTAGTCTTATCCAGCTACCAGCCCCAAAAAACGGACCACGGAGGGCACGGAGTTTTACACGAAGGGTACGGAGGAGCTTCTGCACAGAGAATTTACGGATTTATTTCTAATTCCTGTCCCCTCTCTGTGCCCTCCGTGTATCCTCTGTGTCCTCCGTGGAATCGTTCTTCTTCCGTCCTTCACGCCCATACATTGAGGAGGTCAGTTTTAAATTTCATGCTCGCCCGTAAACATCCTCAAACCGGACAATATCATCCTCGCCCAGATACTTGCCGTTTTGGACCTCGATGATCTCCAGCGGAATCTTTCCCGGATTTTCCAGGCGATGCCTGGTAGACTGGGGAATGTACACACTTTCGTTTTCATGCACCATTTGTTCGGTTTCGCCAATAGTCACCTTAGCAGTGCCGCTGATGACAATCCAGTGCTCGCTGCGATGGTAATGCAGCTGCAAACTGAGCTGGCCGCCGGGAACAACGACAAGCTTTTTCATCTTATAGCCCGGGCCCTCGCCCATGACTGTATAGCTGCCCCAGGGACGATACATGGTTGTATGCTCATCCGCCTCGCGCCGTCCCTGCGCCTTCAGCTTGCCGACCAGATCCTTAACCTTCTGCGACTCGCCCTTCTGGGCCACCACAATCACATCATCAGTTTCAACCACCAGCACATCCTGCAGGCCGATGCCGGCAATCAGGCGGCTTTGCCCCATCATCAGGCTGTCACGGCAGTCAATCGGCAGGCAGTCGCCTTTAATCGCGTTGCCGTCACTGTCTTTGGGCAGCACATCATAAATCGCGTCCCAGGAACCGATGTCATTCCAGTAGGAGGCCAGCGGGATCACAATTACGCGGGATGATTTTTCCGCCACCGCATAGTCAATTGAGATGGCAGGCATATCGGCAAAGCGCTCCAGCATTTCTTCATACGCAGCTTGCGCCAATTGATAGATATCCGCCTGATGGCTTTGAAGCTCCGCAAAGAAGCAGTCAGCTGTAAACGCAAACATACCGGAATTCCAGAAGTAATTGCCGGCGGCAATATACGCCTCGGCAGTGGCCCGGTCCGGCTTTTCACGGAACGATTGCACCGTGTAGCCGGCGTCAAACGGCTCGCCGGCCTGAATGTAACCATAACCGGTCTCCGGGCCGGCCGGCTTGATGCCGAACGTAACCAGCTTCCGCAGTTTCGCGGCCTCAATACCTTGCCGCACCGAGCGGATGAATGCCGCCACCGGATTAATGACATGATCGGCCGGGGTCACAAATAAGACCTCATCCGCGGATGCCCCCAGCTTCTCCTGACAATAGCGAGCCGCCAGCGCAATTGCGGGAGCGGTATTGCGGGCTTCCGGCTCCAGCAAAATATGTGCGGCCGTTGCTCCCGCAGCCGCCAGCTCACTTTTAACATGGTGCAGATAATTTTTATTAGTGACAATGACAATATCAGCCGGATCCACCAGCGGCCGGAATCGCTGCACGGTCTGCGCCAGCAGTGATTCCTTACTGTCAATCTTCATGAACTGTTTGGGAAAGCAGGTACGGGACAGAGGAAATAAGCGGGTGCCGCCGCCGCCGGCCAGAATAATCACTTTCATGGGGTTAACTCCTTTATTTTTATTGCAGCAGCAATAGTATTACCTGCAAAAAAATTCGCCGGCAAGGAAGGATTTCCCTGCCGGCGCCAATATCAGGTTGCCAAACAAATGATTTACTTTGCTGTGTTCAGTGCGGCACGCTCAGCCTTGGCCGCAGCTGGCGAAGAGCTGATTAAACCGGGCTTTTTCAAGCTTGTTCTGTGTACCTGCTTCTCTGCAATGCAAGCATTCGCCGCGTGATCTTATGGGCAATTTCCGGATGCGTATGATAGAACCGCTGAAAGGCGAGTCCTGACAGAATAAGCATTTCTCCAGACTCAACCGCGTCCAGATCTTCACGATGGCACTGATGGCCTGTCAGCCCGTTTGCGCCGAAATGCTGCCCGGAACGACCGTATTCTTTAGCCGGCCGCAGAAAGGTTTGCGACCTGATCCTGCCGGAAACCAGGATATTATACGCGTAGCTGACATCGCCCTGATGCGTAAGCCGGTTGCCCGGTTCAAACGGAATCAGGCTGGCGCAGCAGTGGAGAAATTTCTTCGTTTCAATTGACGTTAGCTCGTTAAGCAGAGCAATGGCCTCATTAGGCGAACAAGACAAATGGCTGCTTAGAAGCGACCACAGCTCTGCCTCGGTCACTGTTTCGCTGTTGACAAACCGCGAATAAGCGGTGAACTTCTCATGAAACCATTTGACTGACCGGCTGTCCAGCATCCCCTGCCGGCGCGCCAGTCGATAAAACGGGGAGCGAATTGTCCGCAGATGGGCAATATCGTTTACCAGAAAAATAATCGGCGCTTGCAGGCCATAACCCGGCAGCTCGAAATTTTTGTAGTAACGATGCATGCCCAGCTTTTCGTAAAGACGGATAAGATGGCAATTGCAGATGCCAAAAATGAATGGCGCCCGGTTACTGCCGGCGAGTTCATAGCATTTCGCCATCAGCAAATAGAAAACCGGCGAATTGCGATAAGCAGGCTGTACCATAATTTTGGTTGCAAAGGAAATACGCTCCTCGTCCTGTCCGGCAAAGTAGTCCGCAAACGATTCCAGCGACAGAAACGCCGCCACATCCGGCGAAAACTCAGCCGCCTTGCCGATATTGATGCGGGCAGTACCAATAAGCTCCGCTCCGGCTCTGGCATAGATGATTATCCCCCACTCATCCATGTCATCATTCAGCAGCCTGGTGGCATGGTCTATTCCCTTAATATGCTTGGCCATTTCTTCAACATAGATCCGGTAACGAAAGCGGTATATTTCCCGTTTTTCCGCCGCTGTTACCGCTATACCGACGGTGATCGCCTGATCCGGCTGCCTCATTTCCGGAGCGGTAGTGCCTGCACGTTTATTCATCATTAATTCCTCTCCTTTGCCGTAATTTGAGTCTCAGCTTTCTCTATCCGGGCTATTCTGGCATGACACTCACCTCCTCAATGGAATAATACGGAGTCCATTTTGAAAACCCTCGATATTTGTAAAATAATGTATATCACTATTCAGCCAGTAAAAAGATCCCTTGCCGGCACGCGATACGCGCCGGCAAGGGATCTTTTTACTAGTCTGTATGCAATTGTATTAGCAAAACACTAAGGGCTAAAGCAAATAAAAACAGTCGTGCCGTCTTCACCGGTGGCAAATTTGACAGAGGCATGATGACGTTTGGCAATTTGAAAACATAAGGGAATCCCCAGGCCGGTTCCCGAATCCTTAGTCGTAACAAACGGCGTTCCCAAATTTTCCATAACATGATCAGGGATGCCTGTTCCCTGATCAGTGATTGCCAAAACAACCTGACCAGCCTCCACAGTAGACCGGATGACAAGCTCTCCCCCCTGCGGCATCGCCTCGATGCCATTGCGAACAAGGTTCAGCAGCAATTGCCGTATCTCATTCTCATCCAGCAGCAAACAGGAAGTGTCAGCCAGCTCCAGCCGGGCATCTACCTTATAGGCGACAGCGTCTGCCTGAATCAACGGAAACAAAGTATTGACAATTTGGGTTAAAGAACATTCCTTGAAGTTAGGCGCCCTCTCTCTGGATAAGGAAAGATATTCGCGGATAATCGCATTCGCTCGGTCGAGCTCGGCGAGCATCAGTTCAAATTTATCCTTATCATCGCGGTATTTCTCTCTGGTTTTCATCAACTGCAAATATCCGTGAACGGTAGTCATCGGATTGCGGATCTCATGAGCGACTGTTGCCGCCATTTTGCCGACCAGGTTCATGCGGTCGATCTGATCAGCCATTTTTTCCATGTGCTTGCGCAGGGTAACATCACGAATAATCCCTTCCAGGGCAACATTCCGGCCAGCCTCGTCATACAGGGGAATACATTTCTGTTCAATCCATACAGGCGGACTGTTTTCCCGGACCAGCCGCAGCAGGAGCGGTATCGAAGCCGATTCGGGCCAGCCGCTGACGAAATCAGCCAGCGCCGGCCGGTCTTCCGAATGAATTAAGTCAAAGGCCAGTTTATTATTGGCATAGTAATCCTCCGGCGCATAGCCTGTCAATGCTAAGACAGAGGGACTGACATAGCGCAGCTCTTGCCGCGGCCAAAGCTGATAATGATAAATAACATCGACAGCATTCTCCGCCAACAGCCGGTATTTGCGCTCATTCAGCATCAGCTCTGAGCGGGTTTTCTCCAGGTACACCATAACGGTACCAATCGCGATTGAGAGCCGCAGCAGCCCGCCGATGGTGAAAGACCAGGGAAGAAACCAGGCGCCTCCCAGCGAAAACGGCGCCAAAAAATTGAGGGTGCTCCAGAGGATGAACGAATAGCCGGTGATCAAATGTCCATAACCCCGCAGCTCTAAGCGAATAAAGATCAGACCGATCCAGATGCACACATAGCAGCCATAAAAAATTGGCAATATCAGCTTGTAAATCAGGGAAGCACTGAGAACATTAATCGCTAGATTCAACCCGAAAAGGCCAATGGTGATATACAGCCACCGGCGAGAAAACGGCTTATCGGCAAACAGGCAGGTTCCCCAGCTAAACAACAGAATACTGACATAAATCAGCAGTTGATAAATGGTCAGACCAACAAACGACTGGCTCCAGCCAAACAGACCGGTATCAAACAGCAAATAGCGTGAAAGCAAAAAAAGCCAGGCGATGATCCATAATCCCACGAAACGTTCACGATAGGATGCGTAGAGATAAATATAGACAAGAATCATCGAAACCGTTCCGATTGAGGAACCAATTACCCACATACTCATCGAGTTCATAAGATTACTCCAGTTCTCCTATCCGCCTATCATTGTTGCAGCAAGATTATTCTGCTGCCTACAAAAAATTCGCCGGCAAGGAATCAGTTCCCTGCCGGCGAGGCGCCGATTGACTGCCGTCAGCCCGCGCCTTGCATTCGATCACAGGACGGGCAGTTTGGCGGTTCAAGATCCATGGAGGGTACAGGAAAATTCCCCATAGAGGACACCGAGGCGCACAGCGGATTATGGTTAATAATAAAAAAATCCCGTTTTTCCTCTGTGCCCTCCGTGTATCCTCTGTGTACTCCGTGGAATCGTTCTTCTCTCCATCATCTCAGGCTTTCACAAAGATTCCCCTGACTAATTGGCGCGACAGACTTTGAGCGCCTAAAATTCCCGGTTAATAATCCAGCCCAGGCCAGCACCGGTAGCCAGGCCGACCACGGCGTTGCCGGCAATGCCGAAAATCGTCTCCGGCACTAGCAGCACGGTAATCGCACAGCCGGCAATCGCCAGTCCAGCGGTACTATATACCTTCAACCTGCTGGAACGCGACGGCTGATATGCGTCCACCCACTCCGGCACTGCCGCTGCTGCGGCAGAAGGAACCGGCTCTGGCTCTAACCGTATCGGATCAGAAACTTTGGTGTCAGCGGGAACGGATAACGCGATCTCAGCCCTGTCAGGCTCAGGCTTCGGTGCAACCTGGAGCGCAACAGACGGCCGCTTTGCGGTTGCCGCGTGCTGTGCCAGCAGTTTGGCGGCAGCGTTCTTAAAATCCTCTTTAGCCATTTGCCATTTCCCTCGCAATCGTCAGATAATCAGCCGCACCGGCACTCCCCGGCCGGTAATCCAACACACTTTTACCGGAAACCGGACTCTCGGCCACGGCAATATTCTCTCTGACCGTATAAATCGGCACCTGTTCAAAAAACTGCGCGACCTGCCCCAGGACCTCACGATGCATTCGCTTACGGGCAGAATAACGCGTAGCCACAATTGCCCGCAACAGTAAAGCGGGATTAGTCTGCTCCCGGATCGTCTCAATTGTTCCCAGCAGCTGGCTCATCCCTTTCAGGCTCAGCAAATCGGGACAAAGCGGAATCACGACCCAGTCAGCCGCGGTCAGCGCCGCCAAGGTAATCATCCCCAGCGTTGGCGAACAGTCCAGCAAGATATAATCATAGCGCTGCTCCCGCAGCAGTTGCCGCAACTGTCCGACATCAGGCTGCAGCGTCGCCAGCATTTCGCTTGACGGCAAAATATCAAAGCCGCCGGCATGCGGAATAACACACTCATTTAGTGAGCAAGTTCCCGCCAGCAGCTCATAGATGGTAGTCTCCGTCTCTCCCACCCCCAGCCAGTAGCTAAGGCTCTCCTGGGGATCAAGATCAATCAACAGCACCCGCCGGCCGCATTTCGCCAGTCCGGCGCCAATATTCACCACTGACGCGGTCTTGCCGACGCCGCCCTTTTGGTTGACAAAGCAGATAACCTTCACACTGATCTCCTGTCTCTAAACCAACTTTTTGTCCATTTTCGCTGTCGAAGCCGGCGGTTCCTGCCATATAAGCGGCTTCTCTGCAATTGTCACGAAATAGTACGCTTTTGAACAGTTCTCCGCAACGCAAAAAACTTCATGCAGTCTAGATGCATCAACTCTCAGCCGACACAGCCCAGCATGAAGCAGAAATTGATTTACTAGAGAAAGCAATTTAGATATCTGTTGCACCGCTGCCGACTGACTGCTGTCGCGGCAGCGTTTTTAACGCTTACCTGCGGCCTTACCGGTTTTAAACGCGGCGTAGGCACAATGCCAATATTTGCAAGACGCTATCAGGCACAGTGTATAACCGAATAATTCCGTCACTTCCTCAATGGCATTTTTAACAATCCGCAGATAGGAATCGGTCAATAAATGCTCCCATAGGATATTCATGCCAAACAGGCGGGAAAAGACCAAGACCGCCAGCAAGCCGCAAAGCATCATACAGCAGCTTTCACCCTGGCAAAAGTGCCCCAAGCCGCGCAGAGCATTATCTTTATGTTTAAAAGCAAAAAAGATACAACCGCCAGCAACAAGCACGACAAAGTGAAACCAGGACAAAAGCAGGCTCATATCGGTGATAAAATCCAACTCCCGGATTAATAAACAGGCGAAGAAGCCGGCAATCAACAGCATGCCGTATCTTATCTCCCGATACCGGAAGAACAAATAACAAAAAACGCCCGTAATTATAGTCAGCATAATTTCCTGCAAGAACTCGGTTAAAGAAATTTCCGTAACTCCATTTTCTAAAATCAAAATGTCAACAAAAGGCGCCAGCAAAACCAAGGCGACCAACACGGAATACGCCAAGAATTCCAATATTCTTTTCTTTAATAGCAAATAACCTTCATTCAAAATAAGTGAACCTTCTTTCCGCAAGTTCGAAGAGACGGTGAGCCTTAGAAACATGGAAAAATCCAGAACTAAAATACAGGCTTTTTCCGCAAAGAAATAAACCGGACTTTTACAGCACCGCAGGCAAGAAAAGCGAACGTTGCTGCAAAAAGTCCGTCATTTTATCAGATACACTATATAGATATTGCCTGTTTGTCAACTTTATGACTTAATCGCTATATCCGTTCGGGTTATTCAGTTGCCAGCGCCAGGAATCACGGCACATGTCAGTAAGATCCTTCTGCGCCGTCCAATCCAGTTCTTTAGCCGCCTTCGCCGGATCTGCATAACAGGCCGGAACATCGCCCGACCGTCGCGCAGCCAGACGATAGGGGATCTGGCTGCCAGTCGCCGTCTCAAACGCCTTCACCACATCCAATACGCTGTAGCCCTTACCCGTCCCCAGGTTGAACACATAGCGGCCAGGAGTCTGCATATGCTCCAACGCTTTCAAATGGCCTTGAGCCAGATCGACGACATGGATATAATCCCTGACGCCCGTGCCATCCGGCGTCGGATAGTCACTGCCAAATACCTGCAAAGCATCCAGACGCCCTACCGCTACCTGAGTAATAAACGGCATCAAATTATTGGGAATGCCGTTGGGATCTTCACCGATGCGGCCGCTTTCATGAGCCCCGATCGGGTTGAAATACCGCAGCAGCGTAACCGTCCAGCTGCTGTCAGCCACACAAAGATCGCCCAGAATTTCCTCAATCATCAGTTTGGTACGACCATAAGGATTGGTCACCCCGCCGACCCGACACTCCTCAGACAGCGGCACTCGCTCCGGATCACCATACACCGTCGCCGATGAACTGAACACCAGCTTGTTCACGCCATAGACCTGCATCGTCTGGCATAGGTTCACCGTACCGGTAACATTATTATGATAATAGGCCAGCGGCTTCGCCACCGATTCCCCTACCGCCTTCAAGCCGGCAAAGTGAACTACCGCCTCAATCCGGTTCTCGGCAAACACAGGCGCAAGCGCTCCTGCTACCGCCAAATCAGCTTCATAAAAGCCAAAATGCTTGCCGGTAATTTCGTTGATCCGGTCCAGCACAGCCGGCTTGCTGTTGGAAAAGTTATCCACGACAACGACCTCATACCCGGCATTGAGAATCTCAACACAAGTATGACTACCAATATAGCCGGCACCGCCGGTAACTAAAATTGCCATGATTATGCTCCCCTCGCTTTAACGCTGTCAGCAGCCGACAGCTGCGCTTGCGCAGACTTTATCTCATTAGCGGCAACGCCAGCGGTGCTATCTTTTAACAGCAATACCCGCACCGTCTGCAGCATTACCGCCAAATCGGTCAGCACAGAACAGCGCTGGATATACATCAAATCATAAACCAGCTTGTCTTCCGGCAAGGTGTTGTACTTGCCATACACCTGGGCAAAACCGGTTATGCCGGGCTTGACATTGTGGCGATAATGGTAGTTGGCAACCGTCTGCTTAAGCTGTTCGACAAATACCGGCCGCTCCGGCCGCGGCCCGACAATGCTCATCTCACCACGCGCAACATTGAATAACTGCGGCAGTTCATCCAAACGCGTCGCCCGCATCAACTTACCCAGACGAGTAATCCGGGGATCGTCCTCTGTTGCCAGCACCGGCCCAGTCAAGGCTTCTGCATCACTGCGCATCGTGCGAAACTTATAGATGGTAAATGGCTTTTCATCCCTGCCGGTACGGATCTGGGTATAAAAAACCGGTCCCCGGCTGTCCAGCTTAATCGCTATGGCCAGGATAAGAAACAAAGGCCACAGCACCGCCAAGGAGGCCAGCGCCACGGCCACATCCAACCCCCGCTTCAAAATCCGGTTCTCCATCGTCGGCCGCGGATACTTGGCGCGAAAAACAGGGATATCATCAAATTTATCCAGCTCGGTATTCAGACAGAACAATTCGTAAAAATCAGGCACCAGCGCCACCTGCTTGCCGCGTTCATGCGCCAACTGCACAATCTGAGCCTTTTCCGCCAGGGGAACATCGGCGGTAATAATCAGCAGATCAGCCTGCTCGACAGCCTCGCACCAGGAACCGGCCGGCTCAGACGGTTCCATCCGACACTGTCGGATCGTATAGTGAGCAAATGCCTGCCCCGCTAGCCGCCCGGCAATACGGCCGCCATCTGTCGCCGATCCGATAATCAGCGCGTGCTTGGGTTGCAACCGCGCCTTCTCCAAGCGCCAAATACTGTATTTCCAGACAGACAGGCCGATAAACTGAAAAACAGCCGCCCAAAAAAAGACCGCGCGCGAACCACTGGTGGCAAACAGGAAGCTGGCCGCCATCATGATTACCCACAGTTGCAATACGGTGACGCCGACGCTGATAATCACCTGCGAGGCTACCATGCGGACAATCGACAACAAACTATTAGCCGCCAGCAACACCCAAGCGGAAATAAGCAGCACCGGCAGCAGGGGATAATAAGCTGCCAGCAGAAGCTGCGGCGTTGTTTTAACCAAACTGTTCAGCCACACCGCGGCCGCAAAGCCGGTAAATATCACAACCGTATCGCCAAATAGTAAAAGCGCCCGCCGCGCCAAGGGGAACCGTCTATTCACGACACAACCATCCTTTATCCATTGACATACTGACATAATACGCCATTACGTAAGGTAAATCCTGCAAATCGTACAAAAAAGAGCGGTTTTTTAACCGCCAAAACGCCTGTGCACTGTGTGAGACAAACTGACGAACCACGGAGGGCACGGAGTTCCACGGAGGGTACAGGGAACTTTTTCCACAAAGGACACTGAGGACCGCAGAGGTGCACAGAGGGCTATGGACATTAATAAAAATTTCCGTTTCACCTCCGTGCCCTCCGTGTATCCTCTGTGTCCTCCGTGGAACGTTCTCTCCAGGATGGACGAACCACGGAGGGCACGGAGTTTCACGGAGGAGACA
>UQPB01000065.1 GCA_900542835.1 uncultured Pelosinus sp.
CGGAGGGCACGGAGTTTCACGGAGGAGACAGGGACCTTTTTCCGCAGAGTACACCGAGGATCGCTGAGGGGCACAGAGGGGTATGGATAGTAATAAAAAATCCGTTTTTCCTCCGTGCCCTCCGTGTATCCTCTGTGGCCTCCGTGGAATCGTTCTCCTCAGAATTGACGAACCACAGAGGGCAGGGAGTTCACGGAGGGAATAGGGAATCTTTTCCAGAGAGGACACCGAGGGTCGCCGAGGGGCACAGAGGGTTATGGATAGTAATAAAAAGTCCCATTTTCCTCCGTGCCCTCCGTGTATCCTCTGTGGCCTCCGTGGAATCGTTCTTTCCATAAAAAAGAGGCAGCCTCAAATGTATTGAGACTGCCTCTTTCCTATTCGCAGCACTTGCTTTGTTAGGCCATTGCGGAACTCTTGGCGCTTTAGCGCCTTAGCGTTGGCCACTAGACGAGGCTTTATCAATGACTGAGGCGGTTTTAGCCGCCTTTGACGCGGTGATATGCAGTCGTGGCAGCCGTATCGACCAGCTTACGGATACTGGTCGATGCGATCAGCAGTGCCAGCGTAATCAGCGCCGCTGCCACAACCAGCTGCAGCCCGTCGGTCAGCAGCGAAAAATTGCCGCCGTTCAACAATTTGTGGACAATACCATAAACCGACATGAGCAGCGCCGTAATGGTTGCGACGAACATAAACGCCATGGGAATGTACAGCATTTTCCCCTGTCGTCCGGTCGCCTTCAAAAACACCGACAAGGCGATCAGCACCAGCGCTGAACACAGTTGATTAGCGGCGCCGAACAACGGCCAGACATTCATATAGCCCCCGAGGCAAAGCAGATAACCAAAAAACAAGGTAATCAGCGTCGCGAAGTATTTATCGGTCAGCAGCCGCCGCAGCGGCGTCATTTGGCGGCGGTCGGCGGTATCGCCGATAAAAAACTCCTGGAAGCACATGCGGCCGATGCGGCCGACTGAATCCAGCGTTGTCAAAGCCAAGGCGGATACGCACATAGTAACAATACAGGTAGCAATAAATTCAGGCAGTCCGAACATAGCCAGAAAACCGCCGACTGAGGCGGAAAAAATCTGAAAAGGAGTTCCCTTTGGCATAACGCCGCCACTGGCGGCAGCGCCAACGACAATTAAAGCGACAACTGCCAGCACCGTTTCCACCAGCATTGCCCCATATCCCACAAACAGCATATCTTTTTCGTTGGCAATCGTCTTCGAAGAGGTACCGGAGGAGACCAGGCTGTGGAAACCGGATACCGCTCCGCAGGCAATGGTAATAAACAGGATCGGAAACATCGGCTTGTCGTTAATGACAAAGCCGGTAAATGCCGGCAGCTCAATTGTCGGATTGGTAAATACCACCCCCAGGACACCGCTGGCAATCATCCCCAGCAGCAGGAACGAGCTCAAATAGTCCCGCGGCTCCATCAGCAGCCACATAGGCATGACGGCAGCCATAAACATATAAGCAAAAACAATATAAATCCAGGTCATTTTACCGAAATAAAGCGGGTTAGTGATGCCGGCGGCCAGCATGCAAATGATCAGCAAAATACCGACAGCCAGCTTGCTTTTTTCCGACAAGGGACAGCGTTTTAAAAACAGGCCGAAACCAATCGCAACCACAATATACAGCATGGAGATAGAAGCCGCGGCGGCATTAGGCGTCTGCAGCGCGCCGCCGGCGCCAAAGCCGTTGAAGGTACTGCCGACAATATCGGCAAAAGCGGCAATGATCAGCAGGGTGAACAGCCAGGAAAACAGCAAAAACAGTTGTTTGCCCGTCCTGCCAATATATTTCTCTATCAACATGCCAATCGATTTGCCGTCGTTTTTGACCGAGGCGTACAAGGCGGTAAAATCCTGCACTGCGCCAAAGAAAATGCCGCCAATCAGCAGCCAGGCCATGACCGGCGCCCAGCCGAACATAGCAGCGATAATCGGTCCGGTTACAGGGCCGGCGCCGGCGATTGATGAAAACTGGTGAGCGAAAACGGAAAACCGGGACGAAGGCACATAATCATTGCCATCTTCAAATCGATACGCCGGCGTTCTGGCCGCGGGATCAATCCCCCACAGCCTGCTCAGCCAGCGGCCGTAGAAATAGTAGCCGGCTGCGCAAACCAATAGTGCGATTCCTAGCAGAGTCAATCCGTTCATTGTTGTCATCCTTTCCTATTAATGATCAGTGTTTGGGCTGACGGATCGCATAGATCGTCCGTATAAAAAAGCCCTCGTCCCCGACATGCCGCACATGTCTGAAGACGAAGGCCTAGCCTCCGCGTTACCACTTCAATTGCTGATTATTTCAGCCATCTCTGCCGTATCAGGTTACCCGAATACGCGCCCTGTTAACGACGGGAAGCCGGAACCGCCTACTGAGTAGCTGTCACCCCTAACGCTATCAACCGGCGGCAACGTCAACCGCTAGCGGGACCGGATAGAGGCCGTACTGGATTCAGCATTCTGCTCAGAGAGGATAGATCGTGGGCCATTCCGCCGCCTCGCACCAACCGGCGGCTCTCTGCCGGAAAGGATTCACGCTTTTTGTTCTCATCATCGCATTTATTATTATAATATTAGATTGTAATATAGCACCAATATGTTTTTTTGTCAACTGCGCTTCCAGTGCTTAGAGACATCTGTTTTTTTCACGTTCCATGCAAAACAATGAAAAGAGTAACAGACTCGCCTGCTGGTGCAAAAATGCAGCTAAAGCGTTAGCCGCAGGGGAATGACCTGGCCACGGAGGTTTCACGGAGTAAAGAATACCTTGGCGGCGTCCGCAGGACGCTTGGCGCCTTGGCGGTTTAAAAAAACGTCTCCCTCCGTGGTTCCTCCGTGTACTCCGTGAATCGTCCTTCCCTCTGCTTTTGCCAAACGTTGCAAACGCAAGCGTTTGCCTGGAGGGGAACACCGGATCCGGGACTAAACTCGTGCAAAAATGGTTTTCACAGTACGCCGAATTTGGCATAAGCGTCCGCGACTTTCATCCCTTCGTTTCTAATCGCGTCCCTGACCTGGTTCTCGGCACTTACTTTCTGCAGTGCCCGCTCAATAACCTCTGCCGCTACTGCCGCCGGAATAACGACAATGCCATCAATGTCGCCGAAAATAAAATCTCCCGGCTGTACGGTAACACCGCCGCATTCGATAGGGGTGTCGCATTCGATGACTTCGTTGCGGCCAAGCGAATCCGTCGGCCGCATTCCCCGCGAGAAGAGGGGAAATTGCATTTCAATGATCTTACGGGAATCACGGCTGAGGCCGTCAATCACCGCACCGCGGCCGCCACGGGCGCGGGTGGCGGTGGACAACAGCTCGCCCCAAAAGGCGGATCGGGTAGACCCTCCCAGCGCGGCGACAAAAATTTCGCCGGGCCCGATGGCATCAAGAACATCAATCAGCTTGGCATAGGGCTTGTCCGGCATCCGGTTGACATCCGCCGCCATCACCGTCTTTGCCCTGCCAAACAGCACCATCTCGTCGCGCAGCGGCCGGATCGCCGGATCCATCGTTTGCCGCCGGTAGCCGAGCGAGTCCAGGATATCGGAAATCACGGCTGAATAAAGCTTGCTTTCAATCTCCCGGTAATTACATTCAAATGACATGCCGTCGCCTCCTTCCATTTCGTTTATTGCGCTTTTATCAAGCTGCGCCGCGGGCATTAAGCAGTGCTTTACCTAGACCTCAAAATCGTCAGCCAGCATGCCGCGTTTATTCTTGATACCGGCGACGATGCCGACCAGCAGCAGGATAATCGCCAGCACAAGCATTGTGCCAGCAATCGGCCGCTGAAAAAAGCCGAAGAAGTTGCCCTTAAAGTACATCAGCGACTGCAACAGCGAGCTTTCGATCAGTTTCCCCAGTACAAAAGTCAATACAACCGGCGCCATTGGGATGTCAATTTTCTTCATTAGGTAGCCCAGCACGCCAAACACGATCATCACCCAGATATCCCAGACGCTGCCGCTGACGCTGTAGGCGCCCAGCACGGAAACAATAACAATAACCGGATACAGGATCTTGGCGGGGACAGTGGCGATCCGCCCCCACATTCCCGCCATTGGCAGGTTCATGATCAGCAGCATAAAATTGCCGATAAACATACTGGCGATAACCGCCCAGACAAAATCGGCGTTGCTCTGGAACAGGGCCGGCCCCGGCGTCAGTCCATGCATGATAAACGCTCCAAACAGAACGGCTATTGTCGGTGAACTGGGAATTCCCAGGGTAAACAACGGGATAAGCGCCGCGCCGCAATAGGCGTTGTTAGCAGTCTCCGGCCCGGCAACGCCCTCAATGGCGCCCTTGCCGAACCGCGACGGATCTTTCGCCAGCTTCTTCTCCAGCGTATAGGATAAAATCGCCGGGATGACAGAGTTTGAGCCGGGAATCAGACCGGTCAGGAAGCCCAGCCCGGTGCCGCGGCTGATGGCCATCAACGTCGGCTTCCACTCGTGCCGCTCCGGCAGCAGCTTGCCTACTTTCGGCGGTTTATCGGCGCTGGTGGAAGTCTCCAGTCCCAGCAAGACTTCCGAAATTCCGAAGAGGCCCATGGCAATCGTGACAAAATCAAAGCCTTCCATCAGATGCGGTTCGCCAAAGGTAAACCGCAGCGCGCCGGAGATAGGATCCATACCGATCAGCGACAGCAGCAGCCCGAACACCGCCGCAATGGCGCCGCGAATAATCGATTTTCCCATTAGGCCGACTACCATCACCAGTCCCAGCAGCATTAGTGCAAAAAACTCGGGCGGACCAAATTTTAATGCCAGATCGGCCAGCGGCGGTCCGATAAAAACCAGACCGATAATCGCAATAGTACCACCGATAAAAGAGCCGATGCCGGCAACGCCGAGAGCTGTCCCGGCGCGGCCCTGTCTGGCCATCGGGTAGCCGTCGAAGCAGGTGGTGACAGAAGCGGCTTCGCCCGGCGTATTAATCAGCACCGAGGTGACCGTGCCGCCATAAAGAGAGCCGTAATAAATGCCTGACAGCATAATAATAGCGGGAATCGGCTCCATGGAAAACGTGATTGGCAGCAGCAGTGCCGTACCGGTAGTCGGTCCCAGACCGGGCAGCACGCCCACCAGCATGCCGATCGTAACGCCAAGCAGGCAATACCACAGATTCCAGCCTTCCATGGCTGTCATAAAACCTTGAAGCAACGGTAAAAAAGCGTCCATATGCGATCCCCCTACCAGCCGAATTCATTGACAGGGAGCGAAACTCCCAGCAGCGACTGAAAAATAAAGAATAAGAGCAGCGAGGTGGCGACAGATATCCCCAGTGCCATATACCATTTATAGGCCCGCATAAACATGATAAACAGCAGGATGCTGCCAGAAATGACAAATCCCAAATCATCGACAACCAAAGGGAAAATGACCACACCGCAGACCGTCATCAGAATATCGCGGCGGGCCGCGGTATCACGCGGCAGGATATCGCCAATATCAATGACTTCCCGCTTAAATGAACTCCACAAATAACAAATGGCGAGCACAATCAGGATCCCGCTGAGCCAAAGCGGAAAAAATCCCGGTCCGGGGCCAAGCCGGGTGGAATAATCAAGCTCCAGCGACTGGCTGAAGATGACGGCTGCAAATCCCAGTATAGCGAGCCCCGCCCAAATGCCAGCGTTTCTCACGTACATCACTCCTTTTGTCAGCATCCGCCGCTGCGGCAGGAAACAGAAGGGCGAAGATCCTGTCTTCGCCCTCGCATCAGGCCTATTTCTTTTTGCCGGCCTCAATCACTGGCCCAAGGACCTTGACGTCATTTTCGAGGAATTGTTTATACTCGGTGGCATTTTTATAATCAATGCCCAAATAGGTTTTATTCATAAAGTCCACAAACTTGGCGTCCTGCACCGCTTTAGCCACAGCCTCCTCAAGCACCTTGGCGACTGCGTCCGGCGTCGCTGCGGGAACGGCAATACCGCGGTAGGTGCCGGTCTGAACGTCAAAGCCTTTCTCTTTCAGGGTCGGAACATCTTTCAGACCGTCAAAGCGCTTATCAGCCATGACCGCCAGCGGCCGCAGCTTGCCGGCTTCAATTTGCGCCTTCACCTCACCGGGTCCGTACATGCCGAAATCGGCCCGGCCGCCAAGAATTTCGGTAATTGCCGGTGCGGCGCCGTTAAACGGAATCGTAACAAATTTCATGCCCGTGGACTGAGAGAACTGCAACGCGTAGAAATTCGGCGTTACCGACGCGGCAAAGTTCAGGTGATCCGGCTTTGCCTTCATATCGGCCATCAGGTCTTCAATCGTTTTATATTTGGAATCGGTGGATACAACGATAACCGTGGGATCGGTATTGATATTGGCAATCAGCTTGAAATCAAACGTTTTGAAGGGAGCCTGTCCCTGTAACGGCAGCGAGACCAATTCACGGGTAACCATGGTCAGCGTATAACCGTCAGCTTTGGCCTTCAGACCTTCCGCCATGCCGACAGCACCGCCGCCGCCGGTCTTGTTGACGACAACAACATCCTGCTTAAGCACACCCTTTAATGCCTCGGCAAACGCGCGGCCAACCGCATCGGTGCCGCCGCCGGCCGCAAACGGAACAATCAGTTCGATCGGCTTGGTCGGGTATTTGGGCTCTTCTTTCTTGGCGGTTTGCGAGCCGCAGCCTGCAGCGGCGACGGAGAGCAGCAGCAGCGCCGCCAGCAATATTGAAAGCGATTTTTTCATGTTCTCTTCTCCTCCTCAAAATCGGTAACCCGCGGTTTACTCTGTTTAGCTTTTTTACATCCAGTCAAGTCTAATTGTCGCCCCTTTCCGACTGTTTAGAGACATAAAAAAATTCAAACAGTTAACTCGTATGTTTATTCGCTGCCAGCGACTATTTTCCTGCCGGATACGGAAGAAACTAAAAATCCGGCCCGCCGCTTTGAACCTCCCGGCAGCATTTAAATCCAGCCAGGCTCGAAGCAGCCCTGACAGCCCGCAGCATCGCCTGTTCCATCGCCTGGGCTGCCAGCAAGCCGACTGTGCTGATGTCGGCAGCAACGGACCCGGCCGCCAGAGTGAAAATTGTATCGCCATCAAACAACGTATGCGCCGGGCGCATCGTCCGCGCGTAGCCATTGTGTGCCATTGATGCCACTTTATTGGCCTGAGCCTTAGTCAGGCTGGCATTAGTTAAAACGGCGCCAATCGTGGTGTTGCCGTTAAAAACCTTAACCGGCTGCCCGCATTGCCGGATCATGCCCAGCTCGCTGTTTAAAAAGGCAAACGGAGCCTCCTGATAGGCACCGGCAATCACTTCGCCGGTGCAGGGGTTGACGACATCCCCCAGGCAGTTGACTGCCACTACCGCGCCGACAAGGAGAGAGCCGGCCTGCACGCAGGCGGCGCCCAAACCGCCTTTCATGGCATGAGCCGGGCCGAAAAACTTGCCCACAGTCGCGCCGGTGCCGGCACCGGCAGTACCTTCGGCAAAGCCGCCTGCCTGAGCCGCCACACAAGCCTGATAGCCCATAGCCTTATCGGGGCGCCGCCGGCTGTCGCCGCAGCTAAGGTCAAACAAAACGGCCGCCGGCACAATTGGCACCTTAGCAACGCCGACATCGAAGCCGATGTCGTTTTCCTCCAGATACTGCATTACACCTGCCGCCGCGTCAAGGCCATAGGCGCTGCCACCGGCCAGCAAAACGGCATGAACCTTGTCAACATAATTCTCAGGCCGCAGCAGATCGGTCTCACGGGTTCCCGGCGCGCCTCCCCGCACATCGACACCGGCGACGGCCCCCTGCCCGCAAAGGATGACCGTACAGCCTGTAGCCGCCGTCATATCCTGCGCGTTCCCAATTTGAAAACCCGCAATCTCCGTTATCTTTCTCATCGGTGCACTCTCCCCGTGTCGGCTGTCATGCCGCTATTCAACATATTCGTACAGCGTAATGCTTTCGATATTATTGACAAACCGCCGCAGCTCCTTGGCCTGCTCCCGGCTGATTTCGCCATCCTCAAGCATGCGCCGGATCTCGGAACGTTCAATATCCATGATCTGCAGCCGCAAATCCTCCTTCTGCTCATCCCGTTTCTGCCGGTTCTGACGCCGCGGCTTTTGCAGCCGTTCCATCATCGTCCGGTACTCAGCCATCACGCGGTAAATGCTTTTGGTGCTTTGCGGATGATTTTTAACATAGTTCTCCAAAAAGTAATAAGCCGCCTGCAGGGCCTGCCATTGAGCAGCTTGGGCCAGCAGCGCCTGGGTGGAATCCGCCTTTACCGGACTTGCCGCCGGCAGGCTCTGCCGCCAGTCGCGGATCAACTGCTGCAGTGAATACCAGAAGTCGGAACCGGCATTGGCCAGTAAGGCATGCTCACGGCGATTCAACGCTTCTTCCAGCAGGCTGAGTACAGCGGCGTCAATTTCCTGCCTGTCTCTGCGCTGCCGGACATGGAGGCGCTCCTCTTTCAAGGCCCGCAGCCGGATCGCGGTCAACCGTCGCTGCTGAAATCTCGTTTCCGTTGAAAGCTCCAGATCGATCTGCCTGATTCTTGACCGGTATTCATTAATCAACTCATAGGCGGCAGCCCGGTTTTCCTCCTTCATTTCCAGCTTGATCCGGCGGATGACCTCAAGAAAAAACGTCTTCTTGATCAGGCTGAAATCTGCTGCCGGCTTGCCACCGGCTTCCTTCTTGCCCAGCAGCGGCAGGCAGAAGGTAGCCGCGAGCAAGGTAAACAGAATAACGCCGGCGGCGATAAAAATCAACAGGGGGCGTTGCGGAAACGGTTCACCGTTGGCTAACAGGTACGGCACCGACAAGACACCGGCCATGGTGACTGCCCCCCGGACGCCGGTCAGGCTGATCAGCAGCGCCGTTCGCCAGTCCGGCTTAATCGCGTATCTGGCCTGATCGCTGCGACAATAATCAAGGCAGAAAAACCAGCGCGACCAGACAAACCGGATTGCCAGGATGACCAGGCTGACCGCGGCCACATAGCCGATATCGCGGAGCGACCCCTGACTCCAGGCACTGATTTCACCGGAGATCGACGCGGGAATATTCAGCCCCAGCAGCAAAAAGACCAAGCCGTTAAGAACAAACAGGGCCAGCGACCAAATATGTTCCGTCAGTACCTGCTCTTCGGCGAGTATGGTCTCTGTCCGCTCCCTGATCAGCGAATGCACCAGTCCGGCGGCGACTACGGCAATTACACCGGAAGCGCCCAGAAATTCCTCACTGACAATGTATACCAAAAACGGCGTCAGGATCTGCAGCAGCGCGTGGAAGGTCACATCGGCAATTCCCTGCCGCCGCAGCGCAAACCGGACTAGAATCACGCCAAAGCCAAGCGCCAGGCCCAGAACCGCTCCGGCAAAAAACTTATAACCAAAATCCAGCAGTGCTTCCGATAACACAAAATGACCGGTTACCACTGCCGCAACCGCGTAATTAAACGCAACCAGGCCGGATGCGTCGTTAATCAGGGACTCGCCTCTGACCAACGCCAATATTTGATGTGGCAGCCGGACCCGTCTGGCAATGCCGTTGACAGCAACCGGATCGGTCGGCGACAGAATCGCCGCCAGCGCGAACGCCGCCGGCAGCGGCATGCCGGGTATCATCCAGTAAATAAAATAGCCGCCGCCAAGAGTTGTCAGCACGACCAGGACAATGGCGTTTCCCAGGATCGGCGCCCGCATTTGCCAAAGCTCCTCGCGGGAAAAACGGCTGCCGTCATTATACAGCAGCGGGGCTACAAACAGCAGCAAAAACCACTCTGTTTCCATCTCAAAGGAAATTTCCGGCATGGCGGCCGCCAGCGCTATACCCATGGCAATTTGCGTAAGCGCACTGGGAATCGCAGTAATATAATGGCTGACAATATTGGAAATCAGCAGCAGGAAGAGCAATAGCAAGGTCAATAACAACAAATCCAATTGGCTATCTCCTCTTTGGCAGTTCGGGTACCCTTCTCCCCGTTCCCCCGGCCCTATCCGGAAAAAGCCGTTCAGAATGAAGCCACGGTAGTTTCCTTAAGTTAAGAAAGTCCGTTGTCTCCGTGCCGCGGCGGCCGCAGCGGCAGAAAGAAGTGGAATTGCGTTCCCTGCCCCGGCTGGCTCACAACGCTGACCGAGCCGCCATGACACTCAATAATCCATTTAACGATTGGCAAGCCGAGGCCGGATCCAAATTGTTCCCCCCGCTTGCGGGACGGATCTGCCTGATAGAAGCGGCGCCAGATTTTATCGATATGTTCGGGAGCAATGCCAATGCCATTATCGGCGACAATGCCGTCTATCCCTGCAGTGCCGCGACGCAGTGTCAGCTTGATCCAGCCGCCTTCCCGGCCGTATCGAACCGCATTCTGCAGCAGATTCAACAGCAGCCGCAGCATTGACGTCTCATCTGCAAGTAAAACCAGTTCCGCCTCAATCTCGCTCTCAATTGTTATCTGCTTTGGCTGCGCCAAAACGCGAACTTCATCTGCCGCCATTTCCGCCAGTTCGCTAAGGTTTACCGTCTCGAACCGCAGCTTTTCCGCCTGCTGATCAGCCCGCGCCAGCAACAGCAGTGAAGAAATCAGCGTGTTCATCTTCTTGGCCTGCTGCCAGATAACCTGCAGCGCATCCGCCATTTCCGGCTCATTTCCCGCCTGCGCCAGACCATACTCGGCATGGGCCAGGATAACAGCAACCGGTGTCCGCAATTCATGCGAGGCGTCGGCGGTAAACTGCCGCTCCGCCTGAAAGGAATGCTGCAACCGGTCCAGCATGTAATCAAACGTCTGAGCCAGATCGTATATCTCGTCCTTGCTGCCCTGCAATTGAATGCGTTTCGATAAATCGCCGCTGTTCTCAATCTCGGCGGCGGTACGGCGAATCAGGCTGACCGGCGCAAACGCGCTTTTGGTTATCAGCCAGCCGCCGCAGCCGGCCAGTATGACCAGAAACGGAAACAGCAGCAGACAAACCCCCAGGATCTGATTGCGCGTCTCATAGCTGGAGCTCAGGGATATCGCGCCGCGAATCCACAGCGTCTCAGGTCCTTTGGCGCTGATAAACAGATCATAGACCAGCCAGCTGCCGCCGTCAGTTTCGGCTGTCTGCAGCCGTTCGGACTGAAACGGCACACTGACGCTCAATCCGGCCGGACTCTGTCCGGCCAGCCGCCGCCCGTCCGCCGCATACAAAGCAATATGAATGCCATCGTCGAAATAATTGAGCTTCTCCAGATCAAGCCTGCCATCGCGATAGCGAATGTCCTCCGCCGCGTCGTAAACCTCGTCCTCCAGTTCCCGCTGCAGTTCAAGCACCAGCAGTTTATCAGTACTGAAAAGAATCGCTGTCAGGATAATCGCCAGGATAAATACAATCAGGCCGGTATACCAGAGCGTAATTTTTACCTTTATTGACAGCGGCTTCATCCATTCACCTGCAATACATAGCCGGCTCCGCGGACAGTATGGATCAGCTTTGGCTCAAAGTCATCATCAATCTTGCGGCGCAAATAACGGATATAGACATTGATGACATTGGAGTCGCCGGCAAAGTCGTAATTCCAGATATGCTGCTCAATTTTTTCCCGTGAGAGAACGATTCCCTGATTACGCAGCAAATACTCGAGTATCGCGAATTCCCTGGCCGACAGGCTGATCGCCTTACCGCCGCGGACGACGCTGCGGCTGCTGAACGTTACAGTCAGATCGGCAACCGAAACCGTATCGGAACGGACATCGCTGCAGCGTCGCATCAGCACCCGGATACGCGCTAACAGCTCGTCAAAGGCAAACGGTTTGATCAGGTAATCATCGGCGCCGGCATCCAGTCCTTTCACCCGGTCACCGACACTGTCCCTGGCGGTGAGCAGCAATACCGGTACACGCTGACCGCTGCCGCGCATGGTCTGCAGCAGGGAAATGCCATCCTGACCGGGCAGCATCCAGTCGAGAATCACCAGATCATAGACAGCCGCCGCCAGATACGCTTCCGCCTCCAGGCCATCACCGGCGGCGTCGACAGCATAGCCGGATTGCTCCAGACGCTTTTGCAGCAGCGCCCGCAGGCTTGTCTCGTCCTCAACAATCAGAATGCGCATAATCCGCCCCCGTTCTTTTCTTCTCCCCTAAATTATAACATAAAAATTCAGCTGCGAAAAAAAAGCCGTCCGCATTAATCTGGCTTTAATCTGCGCGGGTTACACTTAATACAATATCAGATACACAAGGAGGCAACAGCCATGAACAAACGATTTCTTGCAGCGCTTTGCGCCGCCGGCGTATTAACGGTTTCCGCCACGGCACTGGCGGCGATAACTGAACAAACGGCAACCGAAATTGCCGCAAAATGGGTTCCCGCGTCGGCGGAGCATATGTTGACAAAGCCGGATGGCAATGAATACGAAGTCGAGTTTTTGCATAAAGGCACAAACGAGAAATATAAAATTGAGGTCAATAAGCAAACCGCTGCCGTAACCGAAGTCAAGACCAAACGGCTCGACAACCGCGGCAGTCAACTGGTCAGTCTCGATGAGACTGTCGTCCGCGATATCGTCCGCAGCGAATATCCCGACGCGGTCATCCGTTCCGTCAAACTAGACCGGGACGACGGCCTGCAAAAATTCGAGGTAAAGTTTACCGCCGGTAACCTGCGGGGAGAAATGGAGATCAATCCCGAAACCGGCGTTATCATTGAGAGAGAACTCCATTACTAAACAGCCTTATTTGCCAGGCCGTTCAAAAAGCGCCAGATACCAGGCGGACTCGCGAGCCCGGCAGCGACGCGTACGAAAGGTACGCCAGCAAGGGGATCGCGAGTCCATTGCGCAACACTAAGGCGCTTTAGCGCCTTCAGTTTGTTGAAAAACCTTATTACCAGGCCGTTCAGAAAGCCCCAGATACTAG
>UQPB01000066.1 GCA_900542835.1 uncultured Pelosinus sp.
GGAATACAGAAACTGGACGAAATGTTACGGCCACTTTTGCTTACTTTTGTAAGCGATTGCCCTGCATGCACAGTACAGGGTAATCGCTTGCGGAAACGCAAGCGAAAAAGGTGATTTCACAGCAACACCGAGGTTTGATCATGCAAAAAGTACCAGGCAGTTCTACTTTTGCCCAAAGCGGCCATTGCTGCGCAGCAGGGCCCGGGAATACGAAGTCCGGGATGCGGAAACCGGACGAAATGTCACGGCCACTCTTGCTTGCTTTTGTAAGCGATTGCCCTGATGCACGGTACAGGGTAATCGCTTACAAAAAAACAGCCGGCGCAAGTCTGGGGCGTAAATAGGTAATAGCTGGTTATTTTTTTGAGTCGAGCGGTTTTTCCGGCAGGAATCGGGCCGGATAAGAGGAAGATAAGTGCAAGGAAGACGGGAGGGATGCGGGTGAATGAGTTGTTTCGGGCAATGGCGACTCTTTATGGACAGTTTTCAATTTCAGCAGCCGAACTGGACGCAACCGCCGATCGTTTTGCGGCGGCAATGGAGCGGGGCCTGGCAGGACTGCCTTCCCGCCTGAAAATGCTGCCGTCGTTTATCGACCGGCCGACCGGCCAGGAAAGCGGCGAGTATCTGGCGCTGGATTTCGGCGGCACTAATTTGCGGCTGCTGGCGGTTTCTCTGGACGGCCGGCGCGGCGTCAAGGTGCTGCGCCGGCAAGCCTGGCCGCTGCGCAACAGCCAGACCGGCGTCGATTTATCGGACGCCAGCGTAAATGCCGAGGCCCTGTTTGATGCGATTGCAGCCACGATCGGCGAGTTCGTTCCCGGCGGCGACTGGCGTCTCGGTCATACGTTTTCCTTTCCCTGCCGGCAGCTCAGTGCCAACAAAGCGGAACTGATCCACTGGACAAAGGAAATGCGGACAAGCGGCGTCGAGGGTCGCGAGATTAGCGGCTTGCTGCTTGACGCTCTGGCAAACCGGGGTTTGAGCCGGATCAAGCCGGTTGCGGTGCTGAACGATACGGTGGCGGCTTATCTGGCGGCGGCGTATGCCGGTGAGGATGTGGTGGCAGGTGCGGTTTGCGGTACCGGGCATAATCTGGCCTGCTTTGAAGCGGCGGCGCCTCAGGGGCCGATGGCCATCAATCTGGAGTCCGGCAATTTTAATCCCGGCATGGGAACCGCTTTTGATGCAGAACTTGATAAGAATAGTGAAAAGCCAGGGGAACAACTGCTGGAAAAACAGGTTGCCGGTCATTATCTGGGGGAATTATTCCGGCTGGTACTTATCAGTCTCAGCAGTGCCGGCATTCTGCCGTTTGATACCGGCCGCATCAGCAGGCCCTATTCCCTGCCGGCGGAAACGATGAGCTTTCTGCTGGCCGATGAGGCGGCTTTGCTGCAAAGCGGCCAGTTTTGCAGCGACCTGCTGGGGATTGAGACCGATGCCGCGCAGCGGCGGCTGGTAAAAATGGCGGCTACGCTGATTGTCACGCGGTCGGCTCAACTGGCGGCCGCCGCCTTTCTCGGCGTACTGCGGCGTCTCGATCCGGCGATGACCGCCCGGCAGACTATTGCGGTTGACGGCTCCTTATATGCAAAAATGCCGGGTTATCGGGAAACAATAGAGACGGTGCTGGTGCGCCATATGCCGGTAGCGGCGTCGCGGACCTGCCTGGTTCAGGACGGCTCCGGCATCGGTGCGGCCATTGCCGCCGCCATCTGCTCACGGTAGCCCAGGTCAGAAAACTAGGGCCGGAAAAATCGGCAACGCCTTCGGAAGAATACGGAAAGCTACGAGGAACAGAGGGAATGGGTTTATGCAAAAGGCGAAGCTGCTAATGCAGGCGCTGCTGGATAAGGGCTATCAGGCCTATATTGTCGGCGGCGCGGTGCGGGATTATATGATGGGTAAAACGGCCAGCGATATTGATATTGCCACCAATGCCAGGCCGGAAGCGGTCCGCGACACTGCGGCGGAGCGCGGCTGGCCAAGTATTGCCGTCGGTGCGGCCTTTGGTGTTATGGTTGTTGTTGTCGACGGCGGCAGTTACGAGGTAGCCAGCTATCGCAGCGAAATTTATGGCAGCGACAGTCACCGCCCTGACAGTGTTGCCTATTGCACGACTCTGGCAGAGGATCTTTCTCGCCGTGATTTCACGATGAACGCGCTGGCAATGGCTGCTGACGGCGAACTTATCGATCCCTACGGCGGCCTGGCCGATATTCAAGCGCGCCGCATCCGTACTGTCGGCGACCCGCTGCGCCGTTTTGCCGAAGATGGCCTGCGGATGTTTCGCGCCGCCCGCTTCTCGGCTCAACTGGGGTTTGCGATTGATCCGGCCACGCTGCAGGCAATTTCGTCCTGCCTGCAGCGGATAAGCGGTCTGTCGGTGGAACGGGTGCGCACCGAACTGGAAAAAACACTGCTGGCCGATTATCCTGATACGGGCTTGACTGTCATGCTGAAAAGCGGGCTTCTCGATGGCAACTGTCGCCGCCGCGATAACGGGCAGGACCGGGCGGTGCCGATTTTGCCGGAATTACGCCACCTTTATGGTCTGCCGCAAAATCCGTGTTACCATTGCTTTGATGGCTGGGGCCATACCCTGGCTGCCGTCTGTCAGACACCTCGCGATCTGACTCTGCGCTGGGCGGCTCTGCTGCATGATATCGGCAAGGGCTGGCCGGGGATCCGGATTGTTAACAGGCAAGGCAATTATTCTGATCCCGGCCACGACGCCAAAGGCGCGGAGCTTGCCGCTGCCATTCTCACACGGCTGAAATTACCGCCGGCAGACGTAAAGCGAATCAGCTGGCTGATCCGCCACCATATGCACCTGCCGCGGCCGGATGATAAAGCGGTGTTGAAATGGCTGAAGCGGCTGGCAAAGTCGTTTGTGCGTCCCGGCGATATGCGCCAGGCGGTGGAACAATTGCTGCAGCTGCACCGGGCCGACCGCGCCGGCGGTCACGTAATTCCGGGACTGGACGAGTGGCGGCAGGTCTGGCAGCTATGTGGCGGTCTTCTTGAGCGGATTCCCTTTTTCCCTGAGCAATTGGCCGTCAGCGGCGGCGAGATTGCCCGGCTTTTAGGCGCAGGGGTCCAGATCCGGCAATTCCAGGCTGACCTGCTTGTCCGGGTTCAGTCCGGCTTGCTGGATAACAGCCGCGAAAGCCTGCTGACAGCGCTGGCGGCGCGGGCAAGGCGGAAAATGCTCAAGAGCGGTCCGGAGGAGGCGGCGCGGGGTGACTAAATTGCGACGGATAATCCTGGCGGCACTGCTATTGCTCAGCGCCTTTTCCGCTACTGGCGAAGCGCGTGATATCGAGGCGTTGCTGCAAACAATGCCGCTGGAGCAAAAAATCGGTCAAATGCTGCTGCCCGCGCTTCCCGGCGCAGGTGGCGGCACCGTTAAGATGACGCCGCAGACAGCGGAATTCCTACGCCGCTATCACGTCGGCGGCATCATCCTGTTCCGGGAAAACCTGGTTGACGCGGAGCAAACAAGGCAGCTGATTAGCGAGCTTCAGGCGGCGGCACCGCTGCCGCTGTTTATTGCTGTCGACCAGGAGGGCGGCAGGGTATCCCGTCTCCCTGACGGCACAATTATGCCGGGCAATATGGCTTTGGGCGCCGGCGGCGATCCGGAGCTGGCGTTCCTGGCCGCCAAGGCGATTGGCGAAGAATTGGCTGAACTCGGATTCAATCTCAACTTGGCGCCTGTGCTGGATATCAACAGCAACCCGGATAATCCGGTAATTGGCATCCGCTCTTTTGGCGAGGACCCGCGACTGGTCGCCGATTTGGGTAAGGCGTTCCTGCGCGGCCTGCATACCGCCGGCATTGCCGCCGCCGTCAAGCATTTTCCCGGCCACGGCGATGTTTCTCAGGATTCTCACCATACGCTGCCGTTTTTACCTTATCGTCTTACCGAATTAACAAAGCGTGAATTATTGCCATTCCGGGAGGCGCTGCGTGAACAACCCGATATGGTGATGACCGCCCACATCGCGCTGCCGGCGCTGGAGACGCAAGTTCAGGCAGGGGGGAGCGGCGCCCCTGTTCCGGCGACTTTGTCGGCAGCGGTTCTTAACGGCGTGCTGCGGCGGGAAATGGGCTATGACGGTGTCATTATTACCGACGCGTTGAATATGAAGGCGGTTGCCGCTCATTTTTCACCGGCGGAAATCGCCGTAAAGGCGGTAGCCGCTGGCGCCGACATTCTGCTAATGCCGCAGCCGGCTCAGGCTCACGCCGCGTTAACGGCGGCAGTCCGCCAGGGAATTCTGTCCGAACAGCGTATTGATCAGTCGCTGCGGCGGATCTTGGCCGTCAAGGCAAAGCGTGGCCTGTTGCGGAACGGGGAATTGTTTCCAACGCTGCATCCGGATGCAAAAAAGCAGCGCGACGCGCTGGCGGCTCATCTGGCCGGCCGGGCAGTAACGCTGCTGCGTAATCAGAGAGGGATTCTGCCGTTTAGTCTGCGGCCGGACCGGCGCCTGCTGCTGCTGGCGCCGGCTCCGGAGCAGGCTGAGTTGCTGCGCCGGGAAGCGGCGGCGCTTTACCGCGTCCACGGCCTCGACGACAGCTTGATAACGGCCTGGCACTACCGGCAAGGCGGTGTGGAAGCCGCTGTCGAAACGGCGGATCTAATCGTACTGGCAACCGAAAGCGCCAACGCCACTGACCGTGATCCGGCCAAGTCTCCTGCCGCCGCCGCTGCTGTCCGCCTGTCCGTACTGGCAAAACAGCTTGGCAAGCCTGTTGCCGTCATGATGCTGCGAAATCCCTATGATGCCGCCTATTTGCCGTCAGCTCCCGCTCTGCTGGCGGTATACGCACCGCTGTCGCCCAATATGGCCGCCGGCCTGCGGGTCATTTTCGGCCTGGCGCAACCGCAGGGGCGGCTTCCGGTGACGATTCCCGGCCCTGGCGGCGTGTTATACCCGGCCGGATTTGGCCTGGGTTTTAACGGCGGTTTTCGAGAAAAGCTTCATAAACCAGTGACATAATGCTGCCGTATTTGCCTGTTTCAAAGCCGGCGGTTGTAAAGTGGTCGCGTTCAGCGGCAACCGGAGCATGGATCTTATTGGTCAGCAGGATAATGGCCAGGTCATGGGCGGGGTCGATGGTTACCGCTGTGCCGGTCCAGCCGGTATGCCCGATTGTCTGGGGGCTGGCATAGGGTCCGAACTGCCAGATATTGTTCTTATCCCAGCCAAGGCCGTAATGGAGATCGCTGTCACTCGGCTTGGTAAATTGCTGCAGGGTGGCCTCGTCGCACAGCCGGTAGCCGCTATAGCCGCCGCCATTGAGCAGGGTCTGCGCCAGCACGGCCAGGTCATAGGCGCGCGCGAACAGGCCGGCATGGCCGGATACGCCGCCTAGCGAGTAAAATGCTTTTTCATCATGCACTTCGCCGCGCAAAGTATGCCGTCTGATGCCAGGGAAACCGACGCGGCCGTCGCGGCTGTTGCCCAACCGTTCCGTCGCGGCGAATTGGTTTGGTCGAAAGCCTTTTTGCAGCGGATTAAACAGGATATGCCACAGTCCCAGCGGCTGGTAAATTTTTGTTTCCACATAGCGGTCAAGCGGCTGGCCGCTAACCGTTTCAATAATAAAGCCAAGGATAATGTAATTGGTATCACTGTATACGGCTTTTTCCCCCGGCCGGTAGGCAAGCGGGATCCGGGACAGAAGCGCGCGGGTAGAGGCCGGATCGCGGGCGTAGAGTCCACTGGCTTTCTGTACCGGATCAAAGAAGCGCACTTCCGGTGCAAAGCCGGCCGAATGCGTTAACAGCTGCCGCAGGGTGATGGTCTCGCGGCTGTTACCGCGGAAATCAGGCAGGTAGTCGGAGACGGCGGCATCAAGCCTGACAGCACCTTCGCTGACCAGTTTCTGTAACGCCAGGTTGACGGCAAACGCTTTGGTATTTGACGCCAGGTCGAATAAGGTGTCTGTTGTCATCGCCGGTGGCTTGTCCAGGCGGCTGACGCCGTCATAGAGCTGCCGCCAGCCATAGGCGGTTTCTTTAATAATCAAACCGTCTTTAACGATCAGCAGTACTGCCCCGGGAAATCCCGCTTTTACTTCCCGGTCGATAAGCTTGTCAATCTCTGCCAGCTTGGCCGCGGAAAAGCCGGCGGCTTCCGGCTCGCCCCGCGCCAGCTCGGGATAAGGGATTTGAATGACAATATGGCTGCCGGCAGGAGTCAGATTCACTGCTTTCAGGGTATTGACGCCGTTTACTGTATAATCGCTGATATCAAAAACGACGGCAGTGTCGGGGCTGGCAAACACTGCTGCCGCATCCAGCCGCCGGCCGTTAATAAAAATGTCGGCGCTGCTTGCGCCAGCATTGCGGATCATCAGCGAGCCACGGTTCTGATAGGCTTTAAATGTTGTCCGGCTGCGTGCCAACAGCCGTGAGGTCGCCTCCGGCTCAGGAAAGATAAACTGTGTCGTTGCCGGAGTCGCCGTGACGGCAGCCGGTGCCGGCAGCAACAGGGCCAATATAAGCGCCAGACAGATCAAATGCTGCACCATACGATGTCTCCTTGCCAATCGGCTTGCCGCAGCCGGTAAGCCGGAATTATGCTGATTTTAGTTTATCAGGATTTCACTACAGCCTCAACCCTGCATATACTATAAATAATTTCTGAAAAGCAGGAGTAATTCAACAAAGTGATGAATAATTCTTAAGTAATAAATAATTTAAATTAACTAAGTCGTGAAGCAAGCTAAAGGAGGGAGAGGCATGAATCGATTGTTGTCGGCATTGGCCGGGGCGGTCAGTCCTTACCGCGATTGGGCGCTGCTGCTTTTTAGGCTGGTGCTGGGAGGCATGTTCATCTGGCACGGCTGGCCAAAAATCAGCGGCGGTCCGGTGGTGTGGGAGCGGCTGGGGCAGGCAATGGCTACCTTTGGCATAACGGTTGCGCCAGCTTTTTGGGGCTTTATGGCCAGTTTTTCCGAGTTTGGCGGCGGGATCATGATTTTGCTGGGACTGTTCTACCGGGTAGGGGCAATGCTGTTGTTTTTTACAATGTTTACTGCCTTTTGCACGCAAATTGCCGATGGTAAAGGTCTCAGCAAGGCATCGCAGTCATTTGAGGTTGGTTTCAGCTTTTTTGCCGCTATCTTTATCGGACCGGGGAAGTATAGTCTGGACAGCCTGTTCGGGCTTGAGGATGACGGCAAGCTGCGGCTACCGCAAGGTCTGTCGAAAACCGGCTGCGGTTAAGCGGCAGCCAAAGCAAAAACACGACTGTATTAACAGCCGTGTTTTTGCTTCACCTATTATGCGGCGTGTGATCTACACCCTGAAGCGGCGAATAATTTCATTCAATTCGGCCGCCATATGGGCTAAGGCCTGACTGGAAGAGGCGATTTCCTGCATGGACGCGGACTGTTCTTCCGCCGCGGCGGAAATGGTCTGGGTATTGCCGGCAGTATCGGCGGCAATGGTTTTGACGCTGTCTACCGCGTGAATGACCTGGTCGCTGGAGGCGGAAAGCTGTTCGGAGGTGGCGCTGATTTCCTGAATCTGCGTGTTCAACTCCTGAACCATGGCGGCAATTTTATTGAATTGATCACCGGTAGCGGCGATTACCTCGGTGCCGCGGCTGACTTCGCCGGTACCTTGCTCCATTGTCGTCACCGCCGATTGTGTATCTGCCTGAATCTCGCGAATGATATCAGCAATCTTCTGGGCCGCTTCGTGCGACTGTTCGGCCAGCTTCCTCACCTCGTCGGCGACGACCGCGAAGCCGCGTCCCTGCTCGCCGGCACGGGCCGCTTCAATGGCGGCGTTTAGTGCCAGCAGATTGGTTTGCCCGGCAAGGCCGCTGATCACATCGACAATCTCGCCGATTTGCTGCGAACTGGCTCCCAGCGTTTCGACGACCTTGGCCGACTGGGCGACGCAATCGCTGATTGTCCGCATTTGATTGGTTGCCCGCTGTACGGCAGTGCCGCCTTCCGCGGCGGCACGGGCCGTTTCGCCCGATTGCATGGAGACATTATTGGCGTTCTCGGCAACATGATTGATTGCCGTAGTCATTTCGTTGACCACAGACACGGCCTGATCCACTGCCGTCACCTGGCTGCCGGCGCCGACGGCGACCTGGGTAATGGTTTCGGCTACCTGACCGGCTGCCTGAGCCGACTGGTCGGAACTGGCGGTCAACTGTTCGCTGGCTGCCGATACCTGTTCTACCGATTTGGCTACCTGGGTGATCAGGTGGCGCAGCTTATCCGTCATCTGTGTAAACGACTTCAGCATGTCGCCGATTTCATCGTTGCCGCGATAGCTTATCGACTGTGCCCGCAAGTCGCCGTCAGCAATGGTTTGGGCTGCATTCGCCACTTGCCCAAGCGGGCGGGAAATGCGCCTGGAGAGTAAAAACGCCAGGATGCAGGCAATAATAAAAATGATAATGCTGAGGATGCCCACCATCCGCTGAATCGTGTCGCCGGCGTCGATGTTTTCATTGGTCCGCTGCTCCATCCGTTCAGTTAAGAAGCTTACCACTTCTTTCATCGTCTGGTCGGCTGCCTCCACCTTGACTCTGGCCGCGGCGACAAATTGCAGAGCGTCAGCCTGGCCTTTGGTCTTGCGGATGAATACGCCCTGATCGGAGATCTGATGGTAATCGGCCAGCACTGTCTTCAGACGGCCGACCTTTTCCTTGCCTTCCGGCGTGATCAGCCGTTTTTCCAGACTGCCGACGGTATCGGCCATTCGCATCCGGGAAGCGTTGTAGTCCTGGACATACACTTCATTGCCGGTTAAGATATAGCCGCGCACCAGGGCTGCCTGATTATTCAGTTCGATATGAAGGTCCTTTACCTCGACCACCAGCGGAACGCTGCGATTGATGACGCCGTCGTATCCGGCCTGAATGGTGTCGATTTGGGTGTAGGTATAGAGACTGAGTCCTGAAAAGGCGGCTACAATCACCATACATACCGCCAGAATCTGAGTACCGATTGTTACACGCATAAGTTTCCTCCCCGTCCATTCCCCTTTTTAAATTACATAATATCTCTAAATCTATATACACAATATTTCGACATAAAAAAGGAAAATCCTGCTTTATTTGGGAGCCGCTATTGACTGAAAGCAACAAAGCTGGAATTTTGTTGCATCCGGACGGCTGTTTGCAGGAACCCTTGCCGTAAAGCAGAATATTTCTTACAGGCCAGATTCCAAAACGGTCTGTTGCAGGTGACCGGCAATATGGCCGGCAATAATGTAGTGACGGAGGCGGTGTATATGAGTTTTCCGCAAGGGCTTTGCCGAGACCTGCTGGATCATTTTTACGAAGGGGTCTATTTTCTTGACCTGCATAAGCGGATTGTCTATTGGAATAAAAGCGCCGAGGCGATAACCGGCTACAGCGGCGAGGCCGCTCATGTCGACTGCAGCAGTGTTCTGGCGCATCTCGGCGAAAACGGCGAACCGCTTTGCGGCAGCCTGTGTCCGGTAACGCAGGCGCTGGGAGACGGACGCATGCGGGAGGCCGAGGTGTTTTTTCGCCATAAGGCCGGACACCGCATTCCCGTTTCCGTACGCATCATTCCGATCCGGGATGCTGCAGCGGGAACCATGGCCGGCGTTGTGGAGATCTTTGTCGACAAATCGCCGCACGCGGCCTTGCATCGCGAGCTGGAACAGTTAAAAGACAAGGCCAATATCGACAAGCTTACCGCGCTGTTCGCCCGCGCCTACGGAGAAATCCTGCTGGAGGCAAAGCTGAACGAGTACCACAAGGGGGGGCAGCAAGCGGGAATCCTGTTCCTTGATATCGATCATTTTAAAACCGTTAATGATATTTACGGGCATGATATCGGCGATCTTGTGTTGAAAATGGTAGCGCGCACGCTTGCCAGCAACGTCCGCGCCGGCGATTATGTCATCCGCTGGGGCGGCGAAGAGATGGTAATCGTACTGCCCGGCTGCGGCGACCTGACCGGACTCAGCCGCATCGCTGATCAGCTGCGCACCCTTGTGCAGCAGTCGGAGGTTACGGTTTTACAGCAGAAAATCGCGGTTACCATCTCGATTGGCGCCACGCTTTTATCCCGGCAGGATAGTGTCGAAAGCGTGATTAACCGGGCCGATTCCTTGATGTATCAGAGCAAAAGAGCCGGCCGCAACCAGGTAACGGCCGGCTGACCGGTGCAGACGGCCGCGTACGAAAAACGCAGAAGCAGCCTGCATTGCTGTAAATGCTGAGGCTGCTTCAAGCTTTGTCAACCGGACATGCCAACTTTATAGTCACTGTTTTGCCGCACGACATGACGGTCGATTTTTCGTTTGGCGCGTTGAATGGCGTTATCAACTACCTTGGTCGTAATATTTAATTTCCTGGAAATATCCTGTTGTGTATATCCGCGCATATAGAGTAAAATTGCCTGCCGCTCGTAGTCGGACAAACGGGCTCTGATAAAGCAGTAAAGCGTTTCTTCAAATTCTCTGTCCGCCAGCATGGTTTCCGGATCATAGGCGTGGCCGGACGCCACCAGGCGGTCAAGCTTTTCCACGCTGCCCTCATGGATAAAGGCCGGCCGCGTGTTCAACGATTCCGCCTCGTTGACAAGCTTGTTCTTTTTACGGTTGGCACCGGTAACCGCCGTCCGGATCATATTCCGGATATTGCGGCTGGCGACGAAATTGAACGTGTAGCGGTCGGTCTCGTCATAATGGAGAACAGCCTTGTACAGGCCCAGCAGGCCCCATTGATACAGATCGTCGCGGTCGCCTCCTGGCAGATAATATTTCTTGACGCATGACATGATCATGCCATGAAGCTTTTCCGCCAGTTGGTTGAATGAGTTGTTGTCAAGATTGCCATTTTTGTCGAAACAGCACCGCAGCATCCTTGCACCATCCATATCCTGATTTGGGTAAATAAACCAGATAATAATGTAATTATAGCATGAAATTATGTTGATTAGAATAGGACTGAAGCCCCGGGCAAACAGGATTTCCCAGCTAATTTGTAAAATTTAGTTGAATTTTGCCGTAGGCGGTTGGCGTATAAGTCTGTTTTTCAGACCGGACGCAGGCCGCTTTTTTGTCGATTTAAACAAACTGAGCGATAAGGACAGCAGGAAAAACGACAAAGACGGAGAGAAATATACAACAGTGCCGGTGCGATGGTTTCTCAAGGGGCAGCACGGCCGATTTATCAGTGATCAGGAGTAACATATATATGACGATGAAAGAACTGCTGCCGAAGCGGCGGAGTAAACGCAAGCGGAAAAGTGATGTAAAACGATGGCGCGGTCTGCTGGCGCCCTTCTGGCGGATGACAGCCGAAAGCGCCGCGACGCTTGTCCGCAGCACGCCTGCCGGCATACTGCTGCTGGCGGCCGCGGTATTTTATTGGCAGTCAGCATTGCCGGCCGCGCTGCTGCAGGCGCTGCCGGTACTGTCGTATCTGATTCTTGGGTTTGGCCTGGCGCTTACAGCCGGTTTTGGCCGCGGCCGCGCGTTTTTTGTTTTGCTCACCCTGTTATTGAGTCAATGGTCGCTGGCTGATTTCCTGCCCGCGCATCTCGAGCCTGCTTTTGTCCGGAATTCGTTATACAGCGGCCTCAGCTGGCTGCTGCCGCTGAATATCCTGTTTTATACCCTGGCCGCTGAGCACAGCGTTGTCTCGCCCTGGGGCCGCCGCTGCCTGCTGGCAACACTGGGACAGGCGGCAATTTTGACGGGCATGGTATGGACGGGAGATTCGGCAGTGTTTCTTGAGTTTCAACAGCGGTTTCTGCCCTGGAGCAGTCTGCCGACCACGCTCAGTGATCTTGCGCTGACTGCGTTTGTCGCAGCGGCGCTGGGCGCGGTCACGCTCCGTCGGCCGACGCCGCTGCATTTTAGGCTGTCGATGCTGGGCGTGACTGCGGCCGTAGCGGCGGCGCATCATCTTTATCCGCTGCCACTGGCGCTGCCGCTGTTTTATGCAGCAGCGGCACTGATGCTTTTGCTGGCAGTGGTGCAGGATTATTATTTTAAGGCTTATCTGGATGAATTGACCGGTCTGCCATCCCGGCGTTCGCTTAATGAAGCCATGGCGCAGATGGAGGGGGACTATGTCGTCGCCATGCTGGATGTAGATTTTTTTAAGCGGTTTAACGATACCTACGGCCATGAGGCCGGCGATGACGTGCTGCGGCTGATTGCCGGTGTGATGAAAACCTTTAACGCCGGCAGGCCGTTCCGCTATGGCGGCGAGGAATTCACCTTCCTGCTGCCGGCAACCAGCCTGGAGGAAGCGCTTCCCAAGCTGGACGCGCTGCGGGAGAAAATTGCCAAACACAAACTGCTGCTGCGTACAGGCAAACGGGGCGGCAAGCGTACTCTCAGCGTGACTGTCAGCATTGGCGCCGCTGCGTCATCGCCGCGGCGAGGCTGCTGCGACGATGTGATCAGGGCCGCTGATGCGGCATTGTACCGCGCCAAGGAGAATGGACGCAATTGTGTCAGCCGCTAGTGGGATGTCTGTGTTGAAATAAGAGTATGTCCGAATTTTCGACGTCAGCAGTTTTTTTCACGTTGGCATATCACTGGCTGGTATCCTCATGCTTGCAGCCGCCGCCTGAGAAAGCGGCATTGCCGCGGTAAAAAGCATAAATGGCAAAAGCCTTCCACCCGGAAGGCTTTTGCCATTTTACAGGTTGTTGAAAAAGTCATCATAAAAAAAGATCAAAAAAATAGTGGGCG
>UQPB01000067.1 GCA_900542835.1 uncultured Pelosinus sp.
AGGCTAATAAGACAATAAAGGCCATTAGGGTCATTCCCAGGTAATCGTCAAGGTTCTTCACGATTTTCCACATGCTTTTTTCACTTCCTTTATTACGTTGGCCCCGGTCGCGTAACCGGGGCCGTCGTGGTTGCCTGATTTTATTTACTGCCGATAATCGAATAGACTTTGTCCATCAGTTCAGGCGGGAATTCCTTGCTGAATTTTTTCGGGAAGTCTTTCATCACCGTTTTAAAAGCCTCGCGGTCGACTTCAACCACGGTGACGCCGGCGGCTTTCATTTTTTCCAGGGCTTCCTTGTCAGCCTTCTCATTTTCTTTTTCCAGGAAGCGGCCGGCTTCCTCGCCGGTTTCCTTGAGCATTTTTACGATATCCGGCGGCAGCTTGTCAATAAAGCTTTTGCCGGCAATCCAGGACGACAGGTTAACCTGGTGATAGGTCAGGTTCATGTATTTGGCGCCTTCGTGCATCTTGCCGCCAAAGTGAACCGGAATCGGGTTTTCCGCACCGTTGATAACACCCTGCATGATGCCGGGATAGGCTTCCGCCAACGGCATCGGCGTAGCGACGGCACCCATGCTGTTCATCATCTCAGTGGACAGGCGGATATTGGGAACCCGGATTTTCAGACCCTTTAAGTCTTCCGGTTTAGTCACCGGCTTGGTAGCGATGATGTGACGATTGCCGTAAATCCATTTCGAATGCACAATATAGAGACCTTTGGTTTCCAGCTGTTTGGACAGATCCTTGAACAGGTCGCTGTCGACAAGTTTATACAGCTGTTCTTTATTATCATAAATATAGGGCAGGTAGGTAACACCGAACGCCGGCACATAGTCCATCAGGAAACCGCCGTCGGAGATCGTAATAACATTGGCCCCAATGGTCAGCTGCTCGGTCACATCTTTCTGCGAACCCAGCTGGGAACTGGGGAAGTACTGGAATTCAACCCGGCCGTTGCTCTTTTCCTTCATCAGCCGGCCCCATTCACGGACCGCTTTGTCATTGGGTTCGCCTACATTGTTGCCATAGGCAATTTTAATGACAATCTTCTCATCAGCTTTTGCCTGTTCCTTGCCACCGCTACAGCCGCTCAGGACAAGCGAGGCCACCGCCATAACCGCCAGCGCGGCTAACAGCCACTTCTTCTTCATACTCCGTCCTCCTCGTTTTTGGTAATCAGCACTATCCATCTACTAGTATAGCAATATTCGTGCCAACATTGCAGGCGACATAAAAAAATATATAATTACCGGGACAAATAATAAAAAACCTGGTCTGGCGCCGCTTGGCCGCGGCACCATAACCAGGAAAAAGAGCAACCGGACAAATCCGCCGGCTTTCGCAGACACCAATCAGTCAATTATAATTTCATTTTTGAAACAGATCTTTTCAAAAATGAAATCACTTGGTTTTTCGCCACAGGGTAACCCTGCTGATACCGAGACGGCGGCAAACCTCGTCCGCGCCCCAGCGAGCCACCAACTGGCGGATAATCTCCGCTTCCATCTGCTTCAGGTCATCCGTCTCCTGGATGGTAATGGAGCGTCCGCCATCAACCCGCATTTCCTGCTCGGCCAGCACCTCCATAACCTGCTGCTGGCCAATTGTATCGGCTTCCGGCCAGTTGCAGGCGATGACTTCAGCCACATTACGCAGCTGCCGGATATTGCCCGGCCAGGAATAACCGGTCAGAGCCTTAATCGCGGCGGCATCGGGCTGCGGCGGCCGGCCGGCAAAGCGGGCCAGATAATGCGAAAAAATCAGGGGAATATCTTCAGCCCGTTCACGCAGCGGCGGCAGCCGCAGACTCAACACATGAATGCGATAAAACAAATCCTGACGGAATTTCCCCTCCCGGACCAGCTGCGGCAAGTCACGGTTGGTCGCCGAAATCACCCTGACATCCACAGGAATAATGCGGTCGTCGCCAATGCGCATAATTTCCCGCTCCTGCAGTACCCGCAGCAGCCGGCTTTGCACCTCCGGCGGCAGTTCGCCAATCTCGTCAAGAAAAATGGTGCCGCCATGCGCCAATTCAAACAGCCCCAGCTTGCCGCCTTTGCGGGCGCCGGTAAAAGCCCCCTCCACATAACCGAACAGTTCGCTTTCCAGTAAGGACGGCGGAATCGAGGCGGTGTTCACCGATACAAACGGCCCCTTGCTTCGATGACTGTCATTATGAACGCTTTGCGCCATTACCTCTTTACCGGTGCCGGTTTCGCCATAAATCAACAAATTGGAGTCGTAGCGGCTGAAGCGCTGGGCGCGGTGAATCAGCTTGCGCATGCTTTCAGACTGACCGATGATATCGGCAAAATGGAATTTGGCATAAAGGCCTTTTTCATAGGAGGAAACCCGGATCTTGCGCTCGACCGCCTGGATGCTGCTGACCTTCTGGAAGGTAACGACATCACCCTTATGCCGCTTGAGCGCCAGCGGTATCACCTTGGCAATAACGTTGACGCCATTAAGGACGGTAATTTTCTCCTGTCCCCGGTAGCGCAGCAGCTCGCGGATCTGGTCGTCCGAGGGAGCCTCGCCCGCCGGAGCGCAAATTTCCCTGGCGGTATGATTGTAAAAACTGACCTGTGCCCGGTCATTAACAGCGATAACGCCTTCTTCAATATTATCAATAATCGCCTTCAACTGCGCCGTTTGCAGCTGATCCCGCTCAATGGCGGCAACAATCCGCACCGCCTCCTCAATCGCTCTTTGGATCGAGACTGCGCCGGAATCGAGAAATTCGGCGGCCAGGCCGCAATTCTTCGCCGTTTCATAGGCGGCGCGGCAGCCGATTACCGCCTCTATCCCCTGTCGGTGCAGAAACAGAACCGTCCGCTCGATTTCTTGCTCATCACGACAGGAACGAATTGAAATATCGGTGCCCGAAAGCGAAAAATCGCCGACAATACCGTCGAATAAATTGGACCGGCTGACAATGCCGATCCGCCGCGGCCCCAGTCCCGACAGCCTGCTGACCGCGCTCAGCAATTCGTTGACCGACATTGTCACCTCGACAATGCTGATATTGCCGCCAACGGCCTGCCTGATTTCCTCCGCCAGGCCGCCCCGGCTGATAATCACGCCTGCATCCGGATACTTGGCAGCCGCGGCCCGCGCTTCCGTATCCCTGGCAATCTCAATATGCAGGGCAACCCCCAGCCGCTGGGCGGTCTTAGCCGCCAATTCGGCCATGCTGTGATAAGGAGCCAGGAACAGAATTGATGGCATAACCGTTTTCCCCACTCCTTCCTCCGCGCCGGCAGCCTCCCGCCGCCGGGCACATTTACCGTTTTTGCAAGCCAAACAGATCTTCGGCTTTATCGCGAATTAAAACATATGCGTCTTCTATCGCCTGGTTATAGATCGCCGGGCCAATGCTTTCAAGCATAAACCGCAGCAGGTTCTCAGCGGCAAAATCGCTGAGATCCTCGTCGCGCGCCAGCAGGTAATACTGCTTGATCCGGACAATCAGCTCCTTTTGCAAAGCCGGCTCCAACTGGATCATGGCCATTGCCGCACCTCCCCGCTTCTATTTACAACAGTTTCGCCTGATTCTTGCCCCGGTATTCAGTAGGTGTAAAACCGGTATGCTTCTTGAACTGAGTGCTGAAATAGGAAATGTCGGCAAAACACAGCCGCTCAGCGATGTCAGCAATACGCAGCGTCGTTGTTGTCAGCAGCTTTTTCGCCGCCCGGATACGCAGATCGGCTACATAGTCGACAAAGTTGACACCGGTTTGCTGCTTAAACATCTGGCTGAGATAACAGGGATTAACATGGACATGCCGGGCGGTTTCCGCCAGCGTGACATCGCCCGGCATTCGGGACGCGATAAACGCCAGTGCCTTGTTTAAAGGCGAATCCTGGACTTCTTTAACCGGCGGATTGCGCTTCTGCAGCCACTCCGACAAACAGGCGCTTAGCTGCTCCGTCTCCACCGGTTTCAGCAGATAATCAGATACCCCCTGGCGCAGGGCTTGCTGCACCAGGGGAAAATCATCATGAACGCTGATGATGATGACATCAGTGGGCTGGCTGCGGGTTCTGAGCTCTTTCGTCAGCACCAGCCCATCCATAACCGGCATGCGAATATCGGTCAGCACCAGATCGACCGAATTGCCTTGCAGCCAATCCAACGCCTCGCGGCCGTTGGCACACTCATGGGCAACCCGGAAGCCAAGTCCGGTTTGTTCAACCGTCCATCTCAAGGCAGCGCGCACCCAGCGTTCATCATCCACCAATAAAATATCACAGATCATACAGCATCCCCCCGCACGTCTGATCCGGACTGTGTTTCGCCCACAGGCAGCCGGATCGTCACCGCGGTCCCCGCTCCGGGGCCGCTCTCCAAAGCCAGACCATAATGCTCACCGAACAGATTGACAATGCGGCGGTGAAGATTGCGCAGTCCGATACTGCCTACCGCCGGTCCCGGATCGGCCTTCTGCAGCGAGACACGCAGTTCCTCAAGCCGGACTGCATCCATACCCACACCATTGTCAACCACCCGGATAATAAGATCCCGCTCCTGACAGTCGGCATCAATCAGGATTGCCAGCGGCCGGCCATCAGGCCAGCGACCGTGCAGCAGACAATTCTCCAGCAGCGGTTGCAGTGAAAACTTAACCACCGGCAGCTCCAGCGACCAGCCGGGAATGATATAGCGGCAGTCACAGTGCTTGCCAAAGCGGTATTCCTGAATTTGCAGATATACCTGACAAAAATGCAATTCCTCGCGCAAGGTCACCATCGGCGCCGTATTGCGCAAATTATAGCGCAGCAGCGTCCCCAGCAGCGCCGCCATCGACGCTACCGCTTCATTGCCGCCGGCCAAAGCCATTCCCCGGATCGTCTCCAGGGAGTTGGTCAGAAAATGCGGATCCACCTGCGACTGCAGCAGCTTCAGCTCAAGCTCCTTATGCCGCAGCATCGATTCAGTTTCCCGCAGCTTGGAGAAATAGACTTCTTCCATCAACGCCGACAGCCGCTCGGTCATCCGGTTGAATCCGCGGGTCAGCTCACCGATTTCATCGTCCGACTCCACCGCCATCTTCTCGTTGAACTGGCCGACCTCAACATTTTTCATATAACTCTGCAGCCGCCGCAGCGGCCGGACAATGGTTTGGGCAAACGCCAGTCCCATCAGATAAGCCAGCACCAGCGCACCGGCTGCGGTCACCGCAGTCGTCTGGCCTACCTGCGCCGCCCGTTTGCTGATCTCCAGATACGGTATCGTAGCGACAAATTTCCAATTTAAATAATAGGAATAACTAAAGGTGGTCAGACGGGAGGCATCGCCGCTGACAAAGGTCCCTTCCTCCTCCTGATACAACTCGCCAAGATAGGGCAGCTCCGCCGGTTTGCCCAGCAAGTCCTCATTGCGATCATAAACATAGTGGCCCTGGCTGTCAAGAATAAAAAACTGACCATTGCGCCAGACATTGACGCCGCGGGCAATATCCTGCAGCCGACGGAAATTAATGTCGATAATCAACAGCCCGATCGGCTCGAGCGTACTGGGGCTGTGCACCCGCTTTACCAGTGACAGCACCGGCTCCTTGCGGTCTGGCCAGTCAATAACGCGGCTGACCATAATCGGTACGGAATTAGGGATTGAGCGATACCAGTATTCATTGGCCAGATCGCCCGCCGGATAGGGACTCTGCGTCCCATAACAGTCGATGACCCGAACGTTGTCCAGAACAATCGTAATATTGGAAATATCGGCCCGCGAATAAGCGGCATTTTTCAACAGCCGCTCAATATCCTGCCGGATATGGGACTGGGCGATCTGCTCCTGGGTGGTCATCCGCAAGAACTGCAGCATATCCGGATGATTCATAATTTTCAGGGCATTGCTTTCAAAGTCGCGAATGTAGTACTCGATATGTGACTCGACCTGCTCGGCTACCTGACGGTTGTATTCCCGCGCCTCATTTTCCAATTCAAGCGCAGAGCGGCGATAGGATATCGCACCGACAATGCTCAGCGGAATAATGATAAGAATGGCGGCAAAGGTAAATAGCTTTACGCCGATCGACTGACGCGAGAACCAGCCCCGCCGCCATAAGCCGGATAAAAGGCCGGTCCGCTTAAGCAGCTTCAGCATCCGCCGGCAGTCCCGCCACGGTGCCGCCGGCCCAGTCGCCGATAATCATCCGGAGCGCCAATATCACTCATCGTTGCGCCTCCCGCCATACGCTGTTTTGCCAGTTAACTTCTCCGGTTTATCGCCCAAATCCTGCTCCGGGCACAACTTCCGGCAAACAAAACAACCGCCGGCGCGCGGCGGCTGTCCCTACTGCCTTATGGCCACAACAGCTTGACGGCGCCGACAGCAGCCAGCGCGGCGATGGCAAACCCCAGCCACACCTGTGCTTTAGAGAACCTATGCCTGGCGGCGGCTCTCGTCACCCAGCCATCCAGCCCGCGACCGGCTTTGCCGATTGCGGTGGTCAGTTTACGCTCCACTCCTATCCCTCGCTTTCATTCTCCATGTACCAGACTGCTTTGCCTCGGATCACCGGCAGCAGACGATACAGTTCCTGACCGGGACAAGCGGTAGCATCCTGATCCCGATGGCCGATAATCGCCTCATACGGGCCCAGGCTGTAAACACTGCACAAGTGGCAGCAAAGCATAGCCAGCGATTCGATCTGGGCTTCAGTCGGCGTTTCCAATTCAAAGTTGCCACAGAGGTGAATGCCGATGCTGTTGCTGTTGCCCGGTATTGAATGCGCTCCCTTGGCCCAGATCGGGCGGCCGCGCTCGACGCCGCCGTCTTTGCGGATAACCAGATGATAGCCGATCCCCGACCAGCCCTGCCCTAAATGCATGGCGTGCAGCTCGGCGGAGCTATAATCGTCGCCGGCCCTGCCACCGGTATGATGAACGACCAGAAAGTCGGTCGCCGGCCGCAGGCTTAGCGATTTAAACAGCAAATTTACTTCTTTAATCGCGATCATGTATAATCCTCCTATTGCCCGGCAAAACTGCCAGTGCCTCCTTATCCCATCTTATGTTTCGCGCCTCCGGCGGGAACCCGGAGCGCGGAAAAAACCGCAGTCCCCGCTTTTGGCGGCCAGGGCAATAAAAAAAGAGCCTTTCGGCTCTTAACATTCCGGTTAAACGCTGCAGTCAATCCCGTCCTGTCTGAGTTCGCACCCTGTCTTACCCGCGACAGGGTTGCGCTTAACGCCAGACGGCCGGCTGCCGCGCTGCTTTTTCGGGTTTGATTGCTGTTGCAGCAGACTGTCAAAATCTCCGACAGGCCTGGCCGCAATAATTTTACTGGCTGATCTGACTGCCTCAACACGGTCAATTTTGTAGTCCATATTTATCGCCCCCTTAATTATATTATCGGCAGCCGTGGCTGCAAGCTTAAGGGGTTATCGTTGTTCAGGCGCAAGCAGCCGGATTCCCAGGCCTATAAACAGAGCGCCTGCAGCCCGCTGGAAGCATTGCTGCCAGCGCTGCCGCGCCGCCAGCCGCCGGCCGATAAACCCAGACGCCTGCGCGTACAGAATAAGCGCCGCCAGTCCCAGCAAAAAGAAAATCATGCCGTACAGCAGCATTGATGCAGCGGCAGATTCACTGCCGGAATCAATAAACTGCGGGAAAAAGCTGATAAAGAAAATAGCCGTTTTCGGATTCAGCGCCGAGACGAAAAAGCCTTTCAAAAACAGTCTTCGCGGCGGTTCCGCCATCACCGGCTCAGCCGCTGCCGGCAGCGATGTCTTGCCACTAAGACTTTGGATACCAATCAGCAGCATATATATCGCGCCGCAGACTTTAATAATGCCGTACACCGCCGCCGACTGCTGCAGGATCACCGCCAGTCCCAACGCGGCAAACAATGCGTAGACCAGATCCCCCGAACTCGCGCCCAGCGCGGAAATCAAAGCGGCCTTTCTCCCCTGGGCAATGCCTCGGGTCATCACATACAGCGTGTTTGGTCCCGGTGTCAGCACCAGCGCCAATGACGCGGCCGCAAACAGGCCCAGGTTCTGCCAATCAATACTCATTATTCCACCTTCTTTCATTATAATTACGTTTACCGGGATATGCCGCTCTGCCACTCAGCATGACGTCCTGCGCGGCAGCGTGTATCTTTTCCACAGCGTTCATGCTATATTGAATATACCTATTCCAACCAGAGAGAGGAAGTGCGGCATGCAACAATACCCGGACAAGCAGGCACTGCTGTTTGAAATCGAAAAAACCTACCGGCTTTTTGACAAAGAATTTGACGCCGTGGCGGAAGAAAGCAAAGCACTTCGCATCGAGGAAGTTGATAAAACGCCGCAGGAAATGCTTGCTTATCAGCTGGGCTGGCTCAGGCTGGTATTAAGCTGGGAGCAGGACGAGGCCGAGGGCCGACAAGTCATTACCCCCTCGCCGGACTATAAATGGAATCAGCTCGGCCGTCTCTACCAGCATTTCTACGACCAGTACAGCAATCGGCCGCTTCAGGAGCTGCGCAGCCTGCTGCGGGAAACTGTCGCCCAATGGCAGGAATGGATCAGCAAGCTGACCGAAGACGAACTGTTTCAGCCCAACAGGCGCAAATGGACGGTAACAAGTGCCAACTGGCCGCTTTGGAAATGGATCCATATCAATTCTGTCGCGCCGTTTAGAAACTTCCGCACCAAGATCCGGAAATGGAAAAAGCATGCTGGCCAGGCAAGTCCGCCGGCTTAGTGCCTGCGTTTACTAAGCCGGAACAGATACCCGCCGCTCCTGCCGGCAACCAGACCGGTGCATGCCCCTAAAGCAGGCAGCAGGACAATCGCATAAGCGGTCGGGAGCGTGAACCCAGGGTCGGTCGCCTGCTTATAGCCGCTATAATAGTTGACGGCAAACAGTCCCAGCATCGTATACAGGCTGCTCCAGCTCCCGGGGATGCGAATACAGAAGCGGCCCTGTGCTTTCCCGGCAGGCAGTTTGCAGACCTGCCGCCAGCCAAACAGGGCGCCGCCGGTAAAGCCGGCCGCCCAGGCGACAAGCATGCCGCCCGCGCTGCTTAAGACTGTGTATAGAGACAACACGGCAAAAGCGGCGGCACCAGCAGCCATGCGCCGCACGTCAACAACGCGCGGTTTTGCAGCTCTAACTCCGGCAAACACTAAACAGGCCAGCAGCAAATACACCCAGACAGGGGTATAATGCAAAGCCTGCAATAATTTTTCCATCTTTCCCCCTTCCCGGCAGCCAGGCCTGCGAAGGCATCGCCGCCGGACAGCCAGCGGCCTTACAGCCTGGCCCGCCACTCACAGCCGGCAGCAAAGCGGGGTTATCCCCCGTCAAGGCAGTCCGGCACTATTTTCTTAAGTGATAAAAAAGCTGGCGATAATGCCAAAAATATAGATAAATCCATAAACACCCAGCCAATGTTCCAGATTCCATCCAATCAAGGTGTGCTTCCCGCGGTAGGAATAACCGACTTATATTTTGTCCTGTCTTTAGGATACAGCCGCCTCGCTCTGGGGTCTTCCCGCCAGAGCCGCCTTTGCTTTTGGTTTAAATATATGCCGCTAAGATAAGACAACCCGCCGGCAATTAGGCATGCGATCAACAGCATGGCGGTTAAATGCGTTTGAAAATAGCGGCTGTCACCGCTAATAAAACCGGCAGCCGCCTGCGTTCCCACTATGCCTAAAAAGCCGTATATCAAGCCCAAAACACCGAGACCGCTGAAATAAATCATCCGCCACCCCATTTTGCCGCAATTGCCGGCATGCTGATGCCGCTATTATATCATACATCAGCTAACGCCAACATGACAGGTTTCTGTAATTATTCTCACCCTTCCCACCGTCAGAGGCCGGAAGGGCGATGCGCCAGCCGGCATCACCCCCAGGAGCTGAATTACAGCGCCGGCAGTACGGACCCGTTGCGCCTCGAAGTAATCGCACACCAAAGGGAACCGGGCTATATAGAGCCGTTTCAGTCTCAAGCCAAGATAAAACGGCTATCGACCAATAAGGTCGATAGCCGTTTTATCTTGGCGGAGTGGCAGGGATTTGAACCCTGGCGGGCCTTGCGACCCCTAACGATTTAGCAAACCGTCCTCTTCAGCCGCTTGAGTACCACTCCATAATGTTGTCTGTCTAGTTACGCCAGCGCAATGAGACTGGCGGAGGGGGTGGGATTCGAACCCACGGTCCCTTGCGGGATCACTGGTTTTCAAGACCAGCTCCATAAACCACTCGGACACCCCTCCGTGTCCGACACAGTAACCATTATAACAAACTGCTCACAGGGTGTCAATAAAGCCTAACAAAGATTTTACAAACGCCTCTATTGACTATCCCACGGCCAGGAAGTATAGTGTAATTATCGCTTGAACCAGAGAGTAAAATGCAAGGCAGGTGAGAAAAATGGATGTAGACCACCCTAGTCCATCGCGAGGCCTATATTTGAGCAGTATTGAGGGGAGTATACCCATTTTTCCCGTCTGCCTGACACCGGCTGTATCATGCCAGTCAACCGGACTCAGGTATAAATAATTGACAGGCTGCGTCATCGCGGCCCGGGAATCAGTGGTTTCCCCTCGCGAAAAGGGGGAGTAGCACATGCTTTGCATGTATAAAAGTGACAACGAATCGTTGCGCGAGCTGACTGACATCGCCAACCATAAAGGAATTTGGTTTAACCTGATCAATCCATCCGCACAGGAATTATGCCTGGTCGGCGAAAAAACCGGTGTGCCGATGGATTTTCTGCGGGCAGCGCTTGATGAAGAGGAACGCTCACGCACCGAAATCGAGGACGATTGCCTGCTCGTCATTACCAATATTCCAGTGATGCGCGGCCTGGATACCTATGACACCCTGCCGCTGGCCATTGTGCTGACACCGGATCATATTATCACCGTTTGCCTGGAGCCGAACCGGATACTGGGAGATTTTACGCCCGCAGCGGCCAGGCTGTTTAACACGGTAAAAAAGACCCGGTTTTTATTCCAGATCCTCTATAAATCGGCTTCTTATTATTTGATGTATGTTAAGCAGATCAACCGCCGCACCGATGAAATTGAACGCCAGCTGCGGCGGTCGATGAAAAACCGGGAACTATTTCAACTGCTGGAACTGCAAAAAGGCTTTACGTTTTTTTCCGCATCGCTGCGCGCCAACGGCATCGTTCTGGAGCGGTTGCTGCGGATCCGCATGAATACACAGCTGCAGCATATTATTAAAGTCTATGAGGAAGACGAAGACCTGCTGGAGGATGTCATCATTGAAAACAAGCAGGCGATAGAGATGGTCGAAATGTACAGCCATGTCCTGACCGGCATGATGGATACGTTTGCATCCGTTATCAATAACAATCTGAATATGGTCATGAAATTCCTGGCCTCAATGACAATCCTGCTTTCGATTCCCACGATGATTGCCAGCTTTTTCGGCATGAACCTGGATGTTCCCCTGGGAATCGACCACCCCTTCGGTTTTTGGTATATTATTCTTTTTTCTTTCGCATTGGCTCTCATCGGCGCTTATGGGCTATGGAAAAAAGGCATGCTATGATGACAAACCAAACAACAGCAAACCCTCCGCGCAGGCATAGCCAAAGCGGAGGGTTTTTCATTTGCTACAAGCTGACAGGCATCCGGGTGTCGTCAGCCGTCGATGGCCCCACAGCCGGTACGTGCTGCTTAAATGAACCAGAGTCAGATGCGAGCAATCAGGGCTTGCTTAGCGCCGCACCAGCGTCAGACGGCTGTCCGGCTGCAGTAAAATACCATCCACATCATTGGGCCGCTGGATCTGTCCATAACTGTCGCCGGCGGATGAAGTAAACATAACGGCATGAACCCGCAAGCGGTATGCGGCTTCGTTCAATTCATCAGTTGCCGCCGCCACCGGTTCGAGTTGCCCGCTCAGGCGCAGTACGGAACCGTCGCTGTCCATGGAGCAGACAGAGGCTTGGTTATTAATCGCAATTTCGCCGCCGCGCCGGCTGGCCGGACAATACAGATAAACGGCGCCGGCAGCGTCAACTTTGGCCTGCATCGGCCGTATCTGCGGCGCAACGCCGCTCACAGTCGCAACAAAAACCGTTTTTTTCTCTAACAGGGAAACAGCTTCGCGCTCGTACACAGCCACCCCTCCCCTACGGTTTGCATTTTCCGCCTTGCTGTATCCTATGCGGGAGCAAGCGAAAAAAGACCAACCGCGCCGGATTAGCCGCAGCCAGAGCAAACTGACAAAGCTATTGTAAAACTAGGCAGGGAACGATGCCACGGAGTACTACTATGAAAGGTCAAGAGAAAGTTTAGGGAGATAAGGACGTTT
>UQPB01000068.1 GCA_900542835.1 uncultured Pelosinus sp.
TGCTGCCGGTTGCCGGGTGTCATCGGGCCAGTCCCTCGACCGCTCTTGATAAGAGATTTCCTATGCAATTGCTATGATGATAGCACTAATTGCGTCGCATTGTCAACTCATTTTTTACGACTCATTTTGCGCCGCCTGCATATATACCGAGTACTTGGCGCTGATCACCCGCAAGGCGTTAATAATCGCTTTTTTAGCGCTCCCCTGATATAAACGGTTGATCTGATCAACCAGTTCGGCATTGTCGCTCTTGATATTCTTGCCGATAATCATTGACAGCACAAACCGCTCTGACAAGCGGGTTGACAGCGTGCAGTCAGCATCGATGATCGTACCGTTGCGGACATCGATCAGCATAACCAACGCCATGACTTTATAGACCTCGCCGGAAACCGTTCCGCTAGGCAATTTCGCATAACCGGAAAATAGCACTACATTTTCATCAACCATGATCTTTTCGATATCCTCCTTTAACCGACAATGCTGACAACTGACTTGCGCCATCCTGCACGATCTTTGCTTATATATTAACAACAGTTGCTTGCCGGTGTCCACCACTTTTACGCGACAGGCAAAAATCGGCTCCTCACCTGCCAAAATCGTGTAACGGGCAGACCGGTTTTAAAATGGCAAAGACAATCCACGGCACATGGCCGGGATTGTCCGGGCATAAAGCGCTTACTCGTTGCCAAACAGAGGGGTGGACAGATAGCGTTCGCCGGTATCCGGCAGGAGCACGACAATGGTTTTGCCGCTGAATTCAGGCCGGCTGGCAATAACGGCAGCGGCATGAGCAGCCGCACCGCTGGAAATACCCACCAGCAGCCCCTCGCTCGCCGCCAGATCACGGGCTGCGGCAAATGCGTCTTCGGCTTGAATAGGGAGAATCTCATCAACTGCGCTGCGCTCAAAGACAGCCGGGACAAAACCGGCACCTATTCCCTGAATTTTATGGGGACCGGGATTGCCGCCGGATAAAACCGGCGAATCGGCCGGCTCAACGGCAACCACATACAGATTGGGGTTGTATTCTTTTAGCCGCTTGCCAACACCGGTAACGGTACCGCCGGTACCTACCCCGGAAATAAACACATCAACCTTGCCGGCCGTATCCCGCCAAATTTCTTCTGCGGTGGTCTTGCGATGAATTGCGGGATTGGCGGGATTGTTAAATTGCTGCGGCATAAATGCGCCCGGATTGGCTGCAACCAGTTCCTCCGCTTTGGCGATTGCGCCTTTCATTCCCTGCGCGCCCGGAGTCAACACAAGCTCCGCGCCCAACGCCGATAACAACCGGCGGCGTTCGATGCTCATCGTCTCCGGCATTGTCAGGATCAGCCGATAACCCTTAGCGGCGGCGACAAACGCCAGTCCGACGCCGGTGTTGCCGCTTGTCGGTTCGACAATCAGCGCGCCCGGCTTGAGAATGCCTCTTTCCTCAGCGTCTGCAATCATCGCATAACCGATACGGTCCTTAACACTGCCCAGCGGATTAAAATATTCCAGTTTCGCCAGAATGCGTCCGGCGACACCCCGTTTCCGGTTGAATTGCTGTGTTTCCAGCAATGGCGTATTGCCAATCAACTCGGTTAGATTGTGATAAATGCGCTCTGTACTCATGCTCATATCCCCTTTTCATTTTGGTTTATTTTATAGCGATTGTCGGCAAACAGAAAAGGCCGAGGAACGCCTAGCGGCGCCTCGGCCTTCAGATGTCTGATCAGCCAGGTTTATTTGTATATAGTATTGCATATTCCGGACTGTGTGTCAACCCGGAATTTACCGCCGGTGCTGTCAAAGCAGATCCGCGCTGCAGATATAGTAATAGCCGTCGGGAGGATTGGCACTGGCGGCATCGTCCTGAACAAAGGCGACCGTACGGCCGGCTGTCTGCGCCGCCAGCCACAAATGGCAGAGCGCAATCCCCATGTCGATCTGATTCATCTGTTCATAAAGCAGCGCTTTAAGAAAATTCGTTTTTACGCAATAGGCGTGCAGCCGGCGACGGTCACCGCTAAAAAACCAGGGCTGGCTATTGGTCGCCGACGGTGCCAGCCGCACAGCCTCCAACAGATCGTCCAGCCCGTCAACGTCTGTGACCTGCGACAGCGGCTTGCGTTTGAACTCTTGCCGGCTGTTACGGTACAAAGGCTCACGGGCCCTGCCAAACGACAGCAGGATGACAAAAGCCAATTCGGACGCGGCCCGCACCTCACTGACCGGGCGGGGAATCCCCTGCCAGCAGCTGCCGATGCCGCGGGCAGCCAGAAACAAATCCAGCTGCTGCAGCATAAAACCAATGTTGGTCAGATACAACGGACCGGTTTCCGAATAGGCAGCCAGGTAATGCGGCGCCTTTATCCGCAGCAGGTTATGCTTTACTGCCGCCGGCGGCAGCAGCCTCATTTCGGTTCGGAACGAAGCGTCAAGCGGCCGCAGCGAAGCGGCGAAGGCACTGATCCCCGCCATGGCCTCAGCCGTCAGCGGCTCGAGCTCATATTTGCGGATCGATTTACGCTGAAAGATCATCGAGTACAGGTCAGGAATATCGATCATAAATCCTCCTTGCGTCATGACAGCCGGTCCAGCGCCAGCAGCAGGCCATGCAGCAGTGCCTGCGGCTTGGGCGGACAGCCCGGCACATAGATATCGACAGGCAGTAAATCATGGACGGCGCCGCGAATCGCATAGGTCTGGCCAAATGTCGCGCCGGCGGCGGCGCAGGCGCCCACTGCCATCACCAGCTTGGGGGCGGGCATCGCCTCATAAGTGGTCAAAAGCGCTGTGGTCAGATTGCGGGTAACGACGCCGGTTACCATCAGCAGGTCGGCGTGCCGCGGCGAAGCGACAAAGTCAATCCCGTACTGCTGCAGATCATAGATCGGATTATTCAACGCCGCCATCTCAAAATCGCAGGCATTACAGGAACCGGCATCCAAATGGCGAATTTGCAGCGAACGGCCAAGCAGCTTGAGAATGCGGCCGCGCAGCCCCTGGTCCGCCGGCCCGGCCAATTGACCGGCAAGACTGGTCAGGCGATATTCACCGCTTTGGCGGATACCGCCATGCTCACAGTTTTCCACACAGTGACCGCAAAAAATGCAGCGGTTATAGTCGATTGTCAGTTGTTGTTGCCGGTGCGTAATCGCTCCTACCGGACAAACGGCGGCGCAGCGGCGGCAATCGCTGCAGGCCGAAGCCTGTACCATCACGGCGCCGCGGGCGCGCGGCGGCACAGCAGCCTGATCAGGATCCTCCGTAACCGTACCGGTATAGAGAATTTTACGCAGAATATTAATCATTGATGTCCCTCCTCACCGGTCCAGGCAGGCGTAACAGAGTTCAAAGCTTTTATTGATCAACGGAAAGTCAGGAATAATATTCCCCGGCACAGCTACTGTCAATGCAGGCCAGTTGGCATACGAGGCCGACCGGATAAAGCAGCGGTAAACGGTATTGTCCGGTCCGGCCATCAGCCAGTGAAGATTGACACCGCGAGCCGATTCGCTCCAGCCGAACGCTTGTTGATACGGTACGGCCGGCGGCAGTTCGCGGCGTAAAGGCGGCGGCGCGTCTTTCAGCAAGGCCGCCGCCTGCCGGATAAGCCCCGCGGATGCGGCCGCTTCGTCAATTCGCACCCATAGACGGGCGGCAACGTCCCCCGTCCTGTACACAGGCACCTTAAAATCCAACTCGCGATAACAACCATAGGGATGATCATGCCGCCAATCCCCGGCCAAACCGGAAGCCCTGGCTGCGACTCCCGTTACCGCCAGATCCAAAGCCGCTTGCTGCGGTAAAATACCGGTTGTCTCCACCCGGTTCAAAAAGGCTTCATTATCCCGCAGCAACGCCGTCAGCTCCACAAAGTCAGCCTCTGCCGCCGCCACTTCCGCAACCAGGCCGGCAAGCATTGTCGCCGGCAGATCAAACGCGACTCCGCCCGGCACTACCCAGCCGCGCAGAAAACGGCTGCCACACAGCGTTTCATTTAACCGCAGCAGTCTTTCCTTAATCCGGGCGCCATGGCTCGTGCCCACGGCAAAACCAACCCCGGCGCAAAGATTGCCAACATCACCGATATGGTTGTAGAGACGCTCCAGTTCGGCGGCAATAACCCGCAGCAGCTGCGCCCGGTACGGCACCTTCAGGCCGGTCAGCGCTTCCAGCGCCTGGCTGAAGGACAAGGCATGAGAAACCGAGCAGCCGCCGCAAATCCGCTCAACGGTCAGGAGAGCGCGTTCAAACGCCATTCCCTCAACAGACTTTTCGAGGCCGCGATGGGTAAAAAACAGTTTTGCCTCCAGATTGATAATGCTTTCGCCAGCCTGGCTGAACCGGAAATGTCCCGGTTCAATGATTCCGGCGTGGATAGGGCCGACCGGAACCTCGAATACGCCTTCGCCGTCGACCTGCGGCAATGGATAAGCCGCCGCCGCCTCAGCCACCTGCTGCTGGCAAAAATCCCGGCGCAGCGGATACAACCCCTGCGGCCAGTTTTCATGCAAAACCAGCCGCCGCAGGTCAGGATGCTCCAGCGGCGTCAGACCGAATAAGTCGTGGATCTCCCGTTCATACCAGGCCGCCGCCGCAATCAGCGGCGTCAGCGAAGGAAACTCCAGCGGTCCCGTCGCCGGCAGCGTGGCCCGCAGCAGGCGGAACGGCGTGGCGGCAGTCTCGCTGCAGACAAACAGGCAATAGATGGCAAAACAACCGTCCAGTTCCCGTTCATCATTGGCAAACATCGCGGCCAGTTGATTTTGACCATTGCGGTAAATAACGTTGGCAGCGGCCCGCAAATTGGCGGCGGCTACCGTTTGCACCGGAAACATGCTCATCCGCTTAACCTCCTGTTACAAGCGCCGCCGCCAGGGTCAGCACTGATCCCAGCCAGGGCGGCAGATAAAATCCGGCGGCAAAAACCATTGCCAGTGAAACCCCGATCGCCAGTGTCGCCAAAAGTGGCGGCCGGTTATGAGACCGCTTCGGCGAGGGCCCAAAACACACGCCCATGCCATAATAGATCAGGCCGGCGAATACCACTCCCAGCAGCAGCAAATAGAGGCCGCCAAGCAGGGTGCGACCATCATTAACCACCGCCTGGATAATTAAAAACTTACTGGTAAAAATCGCAAATGGCGGCATGCCGGTAATGGCCAGCAGGCCGGCAAAGAAAAGACCGCCAAGCAGCGGCGACGAACGCAGCAGGCCGCGGATGCGCAGCAAATGCTTGGTATGGTAGTCCTGGTAAATCAGCCCGGCCAGATAAAACAAAGCCGATTTGGTCAACGCATGATACAGCATATGCAGCAAAGCGCCACTGATCGCGAGCGGTGTGCTGATGCCAATGCCGACGGCGATCAGCCCCATATTCTCGACACTGGAGTAAGCCAGCAGCCGCTTCAAATCATGCTGCAGTAAAATGAACGGCGCCGACAGGGCAATCGACAGCAGACCAAATGACAACAGCAGCGTTTCAGCAAAACCGGGACCAAGCGAGTACTGCACTACCGCCATATTGCGCATGATTGCGTAAAACGCGCACGGCAGCAGCGCGCCCGACAGCAGGCCGCTCACCGGCGACGGCGCCTGGCTGTGAGCATCCGGCAGCCAGGTGTGCATCGGCGCCAGTCCGGCCTTGGTACCGTACCCGATCAAAATAAAGACAAATGCCAGCTTGGTCATGTCCGGATCCAGCCTGGCGGCGGCGCTGGTCAACGCCAGCCAGCTCAACGCCCCCTTGCCCTCGCCGGCACTGACCTGGGCGTAATATAACAGAATTGTTCCCAAAAGCGCCAGACAAATTCCGACGGTACAGACCATGACATACTTCCAGGTCGCTTCCAGTGATGAGCGGTTAAAATTGAAAGCGACCAGCAGCGCGCTGGCCAAGGTTGTCGCTTCAATCATGACCCAGAGCATACCAAGGTTCTCAACCACCAGCGCACCGATCATCGTAAAAATAAATACCTGCAGCAGCGCGTAGTAGCGCGCCAGCGCCCTGCCGGAAATATGGCCTCCGGCAAGCTCCCTGCCCATATAGGACTTGGAAAACAATAACGTGGAGAACCCGAGCAAGGCAACTGCCAGCAACGGCACAATCGTTAACTCATCAATTAAGAACCAGCCGCTGTGAATACGCCCCGCTGTCGCTACCTGCCAGATCAGCCGCAGCAGCGCGGCGGAAACCGCCAGGCCGCCGCCGATATGGAGAGACGCAAGCGGCAGTCTGACCGGCAGCAGCGATAGCGCCGCCAGCAGCAGCGGCAGCCCCAGGGCAAAAAGTATCAGTTCGTGCATCGTTTTCCCCTATCCTTTCAGTTCTTCCAAAACGCTGGTATCGGTAGAGGCAAACGACAGCTTGAGGCGATAGGTCAGAATAACCAGCACCAGCACGGCAACCAGGACATCCAGAAAGATCCCCATCTCAATAATCAGCGGCAGCCCCTGCGTGACCGACAACCCAACCAGATAAATGCCGTTTTCCATGGTGATCAGTCCCACCGTCTGCAGAATAGCCTGGTGTCTGGTCATAATCAGCAGCAGGCCGATCATGACCAGGGTTATTGCCGCCGCCAGCGAATCGCGGCTGACCACTCCCGGCAGCGCGTGATCAATCAGCGTATAGGCAAAGAAGATGGCCACGCAGGCGGCCAGAGAGGCGGTATTCGGTCCCAGCATCGGATGCTGCTCTTTCTCCCGTTTCAGCCGGCCGGACAAGCGCAGCAGCGCGAACGGAATCACCCCCGCCTTGATTACCGCGGTGAGCAAAGCCGCTATATATGTGTGCATTTCCCGGGTTTCCAGGGCCACAACCAAGCAGGCCCCGGCCACCAGCACCGACTGCACCAGCAAAACATAAATCGCCGTTTTCAGACTGGTTACCCGGGTCTGAACAGCTGCCAGCGCCAACAAAAAAATGGTTAATATCTCCATCTGCCGTTCTCCCCCTTACTGCGCTACCAGCGCCAACAATGATAACAGTCCGGAAATTGCCAGAAAATGCGGCAGGCGAAATAGACGCATTTTATTGGTGCAGCTTTCCGTCAACGCCAGCACCGCGGCGGTGCCGGCCACCTTCAGCGCCAGCGCTAACAAGCCGCCGCCAATTTGCCAGGGAATGAAATAGATCGCAAACAAAATGATAACAATCAGCTGCCTTACCGCTGCGGCCAGATGCAGTAGCCCCAGACGGCGTCCGGAGTATTCCAGCAGCATCCCTTCATGGATCATGGTCAGTTCCAGATGGGTATCAGGATTATCGACAGGTACCCTGCCGGTTTCCGCAAGCAACAGCACAAAAAATGCCAGCGCCGCAAACACATACGGCAATGAAAACGGCACCGCAGCCGCCTGTGCCGCCAGCGCCCCCAGCCCGGTCGACCCCGCCGGCGCCGCCAGCGTGAAAAATGCCAGCATCAAAGCCGGCTCGACCAGCACCGACAGGTACATTTCGCGGGAGCCGCCCATACCGCCAAAGGCGCTGCCGGCATCAAGCGAGGCCAGCACCAGGGCGAACCGGCCGGCAGCCAAAAGATACAGAAGCAGCAGCACGTCATAGTGATCCGGATCTGCCCCTGGCAGCGGCAGCAAAGCCGCCGCCGCTGCCGCAGTCGTCAGATAGGCGAACGGCGCCATCCGGAAGACCCAGGAAGTCGTCGGTGAGACGACTTCTTCCTTCTGCAGCAGCTTGCCAATATCGAGATACGGCTGCCAAAGCCGCGGCCCGCGCCGGTTCTGCAGTCTGGCTTTTACCAGTTTAATCATTCCGAGCACAAGCGGAGCCAGCCCAATAAGGAAAAATGCCGCCAGCATGCGTTCAACGACAATCATCATGGCTGCCACCCCGCACTCCACAGCAGCACCAGCATCGTCGCCGCCATAATATAAGCAATATAAACCTGAACATTGCCCAACTGCAGCCGCTTCATCTTTGCCGACCAGTTAAGAAGCTGCCGCTGCAAAGGCTGGAACAAATCATCGCTCAGGAGATATTCAATCCGGGAACGAAAGGTCAGCTTACGGCCAAAGTAGAGATTGACATTGCCATCGGTAAGAATTTCCCGTCGCGGCTGTAAAATAGCGCCAAATGCCCGCCGGACGGGTTTGGAAAAACCTAGTGACGAATACTGCATCCTTGGCGTAGGCACAATGCCGCAGGTCCAGGTCTCGCCGCGCCGTACCGCCGGCTTGCCGGCAAGCCGATAGAGGCCGAATGCCACCGTCAGCCCTGCCGCCAGATACAGCGGCAGCGAGGAGACGCCCAGCGGAGCCGCCAGACTGCCTGACCGGAACACAGCCGCCGGCCAGTCTGCCGTTGCAAACGAAGGCTGTAACAGCGCAAAGCCGCCCAGCACGCTTTGCAGCACGGTTAGCACCATCTGTGGCCAAACACCAAGGACAACACAGGCACCGGCCAGAAAACCTGCCGGCAGCCACATCAGCCGCGGCGTTTCCACAGCCTGTTCCGCCTGACGGCTGCGGGGCCTGCCAAGGCAGGCAATGCCGAACGCTTTGGCAAAGCAGGCTGCCGCCAGTGCTCCGGTCAGCCCCAGCATAGCAAGGCCGAGCGCCCCCGCCAGCTTGCCGGCAGCGCCGGGAACAGCCTGGGGCAGATAAAACACCGCCTGGAGGGTAAGCCACTCGCTGGCAAAGCCGTTAAGCGGCGGCAAGGCGGCGATGCTGGCCGCACCGGCGGCAAACAAAACCGCCGTACGCGGCATCGTTTTTGCCAGTCCGCCCAGACGCTCCAGACTGCTGCTTCCGGCAGACCGTACAATCCCGCCTGCAACCAGAAACAATAATGATTTAAATAGTGCGTGATTAAGACTATGATACAGCACCGCCGTCCAGGCAAGCGCGGCCAGCGCCGCCTGGCCGCGGGCGGTAAAAACCAGTGCGGCGCCAATGCCGAACAGAATAATACCGATATTTTCCACACTGGAGTAAGCTAACAGCTTCTTAAGATCATTCTCCATTAACGCGTACAATACGCCAAGAAAGGCGGTAACTGCTGCCAGCAGCAGCAAAGCATACCCCCACCAGAGCGGCCCGGTGCCGAGAAACTCGAGAAAAAAGCGGCAAAAACCATAAACCGCAGTTTTGATCATGACGCCCGACATGACCGCAGCCGCATGAGCGGGGGCCGCGGGATAGGCCCGCGGCAGCCAGATATGCAGCGGCATAATGCCAGCCTTGGCGCCAAAACCGATAACCGTACAGACAAAAATAATATCACGCGTCAGCGGATCAAGCGCTACGTCAGCCAGCCTGGCAAAATCCAGACTTCCCGCCGCTCTCGCCAGCAGCAGGAAGGCCAGAATTAAGAAAGCGGTACCAATATGGGTCATAACCACATAAATGAAAGCCGCGCGTCGGACCGCCGGCTTTTCGTGTTCGTGGTTAACCAGCAGAAATGAAATAATCGCCATCATTTCCCAGGCAATGAGAAAGCCGGCGACATGAGCGGCGCTAAACACCAGCGTCATTGATAGCAAAAAAAGGTTAAAGCAGGCAGCCAGGGGCGCATAGCCGGAGCCGTAGCAGCAACGGCTGGAAGCAACGGCATATAGGGAAGCCGCCATTCCCACAACGCCCAGGATAAGCAGAAACCAGGCGCTAAGAAAATCAAGGCGGAGATACATCTCGCCAAGCGGGAAGGCGACGGCGGCGGTAACCAGTACCGTCTGCCCGTACAGCACCAGCGCGGCGCACAAGCCGGCGGCAAGGCTGCCGCAAAAAGCCATACTGTGAGCCGTCAAATTTACCCAGTGCGCTCGCTTGCGCAGCAAGCCGGCCAAAAAGGCGCCGCCGCTGAAAAAAGCCAACGCAGCCCCTAAAAGCCAATGTTCCAGTGACACATGTTTTCACCCTTCGTCGTTTTAATCGTATAATGTGTCTATTGTATCATACTGCACGGCCAATCATAAAAAGGATACAGGCCGGTTTATGGCTGTATCCTTTGATTTCGCGGCAATGGGCCGATTTAGACATCACTCTTGTCGGACTGCGAGAAAAAGCGGCCATTCTCTAGGTCGCAGCCGTTATACACCGTCATTGGGCAAAGATCGATGGGCCAGACCGACCGCTACCTCGTTCAAATTCAGCACACCCACACCAAAGTAGACCGCTACGCAAAGGTGCTCGCCGTAACGGGCCATGCCGATCTTGCCGCCGACATTGAGTCCCACCGCCGTTGGCGTCACCTGCACCAGCGCGGCGTGTGCCGCCCCCGCCACCGCTCCCTCGCCGACATGATTGTCGGCAACCAGCCCCTGACGCTGGGCGGCAACAACCGCCCGCTCGATAATTTTCTTAACCGAAGGCACAAATTCGCCGCCAAAATCAACTGCGGCCGCCCGAATACGGCGCTTTTGCAACAGGGCCCTGATATCCTGCTCTTCCTGCCGGTTTTCACTGACCGCCATCTTTAACGCCGCCCTGCCGATTTCAATACTAGTTAGTTCCTCCATAAGCAGCTCCTTCGCTGAGATTCTCGGTTAATTCCGCTGTGGTGATCCGGTTATTATCAAGCACGGCCACAGCGAAAAACGTCAGCAGGCAAACCAGCCACTCCAGATAAATCGGATGAGCGAAAATCCGCACCGCTGGCAGCAGCTGCCAGGCAGCCAACGTCAAAATACCGGCCAAGGTTGTATAAAACGCGGAGTTTTTCCGGCATAAGCCGGGCGCAAACAAAGTAAACAAAAAGACAATGGTAAACGCCGTAGTCAAACTCAGGCCAATCAGCAGCGTCTGCAGAATGCCGACCGCGTTAAAGGCCAGCCAGAGAGTAAGCAGCCCTGTCCCCAGCACGGTAAGGCGGTTAATTGTCAGGTATTTCTTTTCACTGACCGCCGGATTAATAAACCGTTTATAAATATCCTGAGCAAATAGAGTGCCTGCGCCCAGAAGCAGTGTGCAAGCGGTCGACACATCAGCAGCCCAAAGTGCCGCCAGCGTGACGCCAGACACAACGGGATCCAGATTCATGATAATTTTCGGCAGCGCCAACGTCGCCTGCACATCAGGGTAAGTGACTCTGGCCGCCAAGCCCATGACCGCGCAAAGGAACCCGATGGGAAAGATAATGGCCGCTCCCCACAAAAAGCCCCGTTTGGCAGTCCTGCCGTCAACCGCGCCGCAGGCAATCTGCACCGGCCCCTGGGCGGTAATCGTCTGGGTGATCATGACCGCAAACCAACCGATAATCGTCGCCAGACTCAAGCCGCCAACCGGGCCGAACCAATCGACAGTTTGCGGCAGGGATGCGGCAATCGCGTCAAGGCCCCCCTGCTGCGCCACCGTCATATAGGTGCCCGCCAAAATACCAATATAGATCAACACGACGCTGACGACATTGGATAATCCCGACGACCATAACCCTCCGATAAGGGTTATGCCGATAAAGACAATAGCGCTGGTTACCATACCGCTTTTCATGGTGAAATACTCCGGCAGCAGAGAGGAGAGGATCGCGCCGCCTGCCAGGTACTGCATGGAGGTAATAACCATCATAATAATGATCAGGCAGACCGCGCTGATCACCCGGCCTTTTTTATCATAATAACGTTCAAATAATTCGGGCACTGTCGTACAGTTCATTGAGCGATATTTAGCGGCAGCCAGCATGCCCATGATAACCGCTCCGGCCGCCCAGGCAGCATTATACCAACCAGCGGCGATTCCGACCGTAAACGCATTTTCGGCTACGCCGATAGTAGACGCGGCCCCAATTGCCAGGCCGGCAACATTTACGGCGACCAAAAGCGTGTTCATCTGGCGGCCGGCAAACAGAAAATTGGCGCTGCCGCCGGCTGCACGCCGCTTAGCGTACAAACTGATCGCAAACAACATGAAAATATAAAGGACAACAATCGTTAACTGAATAGACATCAAATTCTCCTGCCTTTCTACAACCCTACTCTGATGGCTCGCTTCCCGCAGCAGGATACTGGGAACAAAAAAACACCCTAACAACAGGGTGTGTGAGAAATCCCCCCTACCCCTCCTGCCATCCTACAAACCGGTATCAAGCGTAAATCCATTCTACATGATCAGAGTAGCAGTCGGGATAAGTTTTGTCAAGCGGCGAGGGACGCCTTGCAGGGCAATCGCTTACAAAAGCAAGCAAACGTCGCCTGCTGCGGAGCAAGGGCCGCTTTTAGGCAAAACAGAACTGCTTCTTACTTTTTGCATGATCAAAAAGTAAGCAAAAAAGTAGTGCAGAGACGGTGTTGAGGCGGGGAGAGTCTGGTGAGGCAAAAGGT
>UQPB01000069.1 GCA_900542835.1 uncultured Pelosinus sp.
ATCCCATTGCTAACGTACCTTTCCGTACGCGTCGCTGCTGGGCTCGCGAGGCCGCATCCGGGACTTTCTGAACAGGCCTGGCAGGTCAGAGATGACAGGCCGCGCTGTCTCCTGGAGTAAGCTTCCAAGCACGGTTTTTCCTGTCTGCAGATGTCTCTGCTTTCCGGGCAAGGGGTATGGAACGGACATCCCGACGGTAAATCAAGCGGGCTGACAATTTCTCCTTGCAAGATTTTCACTACTATCGCCGCCGTTTTTCGCAGGGAAAAACTGCCCGCAGCAACGCCTGGGTATAGGGATGCCTGGACAAAACCAACTACAATTCCGCCTTATGTAAATCTACCTGTTTCGCGTCGCGTCGTCAGTTGCGTTATTCGGCATACCTCTCCAGACCGTAAGCTACCAGCGCTTGATTCTTTTTTACCGCCAAGCCTTCTCTATAATAAAACACCGTGCCGTCAGCTTGAGCCCGGTACTCAGCTATGGTGTTGCCAAAAAAGTCCTCGATCCGTCCGAGCAAATCCCCCTCCTTGACAGCTGCATTGGCCGTAATGTCAGGGAACCAGAGGCCGGAGTGCAAGGCAGACAAATAGATCGATTTATGAAACACCTTTTTGGGGCATACAGCTTTATTATCATCGTAAGGATATACGGCCAGATGCCGGAGTAAAAGCCGGATATCCCGGTAATATGCCTCTACCCAATTTTTTTTGCGCAAACCGCTGTGGCCTCGTTCCAACAGCAGCCCCGGAATTCCCAAGGCGTTGGCAGCATAGCTATAGTGGCCTGTTTTTGCCGTTGAGGCGATCAAATACGGAATATCGGTGACGAACGCAGCGGCTTTGGCTGTCTGACGCACCGCATCGCCTGCCGTATCCGGGAAAAACAGGCATGGTGTCAGCGGCTCCATAGAACTCCCACTGTGCAGGTCAATGATAAAGTCCATTTGGGGAAATATGTCCTTCACAAAAAAGTCTGCGATCCGCTCGCCTTCCGTGCCACCAGACTTACCAGGGTAGTTGCCATTAAGATTGGCTCCATCGGACGGCACATACCGGCTGCTTGCCCAAAATCCGGCTGTGTTAACACAAGGGATGATCAAAATTTGACCGGTTACAGCCGCCGGATCAATTTCATTTGCCGCCCTGATTGCCGCAATGATACCCGGGTATTCATCGCCATGAACGGCCGCCGTAATTAAAATAGTTTTTCCAGGTTTCATCCCTTTGATTAGCACTGCCGGCATTACGCAACCGGCAATATCTTCCGTCAACATAATTTGCTTTTTTTCTCCGAATGCGACAGTCTGTCCGCATATTGTCCAAGTATTCATAGTATCATCCCCCTTTATATGTATCCAGCCATAGTCGCATCAAGACCGATTCAGAAACCGCAGCGGTAACCTCTGCAATTGATCGCTATTTCTCGCCGCAGTGCCTTAATAACCGTTACCTTCATACCGATATTTAGCTAGCGGGAGGACACTGCCTCGGCCAATTCATGCAAATTGCGGCTTGTAAAGGCTACATGATCCAGATTAAGCATTTTTCTGTCAATCTCGCGCCACCGTCTTTGTCAACAATGCAATTGACAATATGCGCTGCCGGTCCCGCCTAACAACCAAAGGACAAGCCGCCTGGAGGCGGCTTGTCCTTAATTAGGGTATGACACGGCACCAGTCTACAGGCTATTGTGCGGCCTGAAACCGTTCGCCTCGCAAACCGGCCGGCAGCTTTAACAAATGACAGGCGGCGCTGTGCCCTGAAGCCAACGCCTCAAGCACCGGCTTTTCCTGTCGGCAAATGTCTCTGCTTTCCGGACAACGGGTTTGGAACGGACATCCCGGCGGTAAATCGAGCGGGCTGGGAATCTCTCCTTGCAAGGTTCGCACTACTGTAGCCGCCGTTCTCCGCACCGGGAATACCGCCTGCAGCAACGCCTGGGTATAGGGGTGCCTGGCTTCATGCAGCCGGCTGCCGGCCAGTACCTCGACAATATTGCCGAGGTACATAACCGCGACGCGGTGGCTGACCTGAGACACCAGCGCTAAATCGTGGCAGATAAAAATCATGGCCAAATTCTGCTCACGCTGTATTTTGACCAGAAGCTCCACAACCTTTTTCTGCACGGAAACATCCAGCGCACTGGTCGCCTCATCGCAAACCAGGATGTCCGGCTGCAGTGCCAGCGCCCGGGCAATGCCGATGCGCTGGCGCTGGCCGCCGCTCATATTGCCGGGATAGCGGTCGGCAAATTGTTCCGGCAGCTCCACCATACGCAGCAAAGTCCCGGCCTTTTCCTCCGCCTCGCTGTTTTTCAGCAGCTTAAAATTGCGCAGCGGCTCGCACAGAATATCTTTGATCTTCATCTTCGGATTAAAGGCCTGTGCCGGATCTTGAAAGACCATCTGAATATGCCGCCGGCTCTGACGCAGCCGCTCGCCCTTAAGCTGCGTCAGATCCTCGCCCCGATAACGGATTGCCCCGCTTGTCGTCGCATGAAGCTGCATAATCAGCTTGACAAGCGTGCTTTTGCCGCAGCCGCTTTCACCGACAACGCCGAGTGTCTCGCCCTGATAGAGCGACAGCGATACGTCATTGCAGGCGGTCAGCAAGCGGCCGCCTGCTACCGGAAACTGTTTGACGACATGCTCAATTGACAGAATGGGTTCCTTCTCAGACGACATATCTTTCCCCTCCGACCTGCGGCACCGCCTCTAAAAGTTCCTGCGTATACGCTGACCGCGGCTGGGCGATAACGGCATCGGTTTGGCCCGATTCGACGATTCTGCCCTCCTGCATGACAATCAGCTTATCCGACATATAGGCTGCCACGCCAATATTATGAGTAACAATGATGATGGCAGTCTTGTCCTTACGGCAAATTTCCATCATTTCTTTTACCACCTGCGCCTGTGTCGTCACATCCAGGGCCGAGGTCGGCTCATCCGCCAGCAGCAGCCGCGGGGTAAAAAACATTGCCATTGCCACGCCGACACGCTGACGCATGCCGCCGCTCAGCTCAAACGGATAGCTTTTCATAATGTTTTCCGTATTAGGCAGATTCATCTTGCTCAGCATAGCCTCTGCCGCCTTGGCAGCCTCGATTTTCGTCAGCGGTGAGTGCTCGCGAATATACTCGACGAACTGATTGCCAATACGCCGGATCGGATCAAGCATGCTGCCGCTGTCCTGAAAGACCATGGTGGCCTTAGTGCCGCAAAGGCGGCACCACTCTTCAGTCGTGTTCTCCAATAAGTTTTTACCTTCAAACAGGATCCTGCCGCCGCTTACACGCCCTTCGTGCGGCAAGCAGCCAAGAATCGAACGGATAACTGTGGTCTTGCCGCTGCCGCTTTCACCGACGATCGCCAGAACCTCTCCTTCATCTAGCGAAAAACTCACATCCCGGACGATCTCGCGTTCCGCATAGGATACCGAAAGCTCCGCTACCTCCAGCAACATCTCAGTTCTCCTTCAAAATAACGTTATTTTTTCGCCGGCTTAATCTTATTGGTTACCCAATAGTAATCGGACGGATACATTTTCGCCCCTTCGATGGAAGTTGAGCTGGCGATGTTGGTTTCCGGATAGCCAAAGAACAGGGCTGCGCCATCATTCATGAGAATCTGCTGGATATCAATGATCAACTGGCGGCGTTTCTGGCGGTCAAACTCAGAGGAGAGCTCAGCAAACTTCGCATCCAGTGCGGGATTGCTGTAACCGGAACCATTTTGCGGATTGTCGCCGTTTTTGTTTGTCCGCCAGTACCAGTTCAGGAAGATTTCCGGATCACCGGTATTAGCGGTTGTAATATTGGAGATCAACAGGTCGTATTCACCGTTGATGCCCATTTTGTCAATTAAATTATAGTCCACAGTCTTGATCTTAACATCAAAGCCAACCTTTTTCGCGTCCGCCTGCGTGGCTTCGGCGTAAATTGGCAATTCGGCCCGGCTGTTGTAGACGACAAAATCCACTGTCAGCTTTTTGCCGTTTTTCTCCAGAATTCCGTCGCCATCGCTATCCTTCCAGCCGGCTTCCGCCAGAAGCTGTTTGGCGCGTTCGATATTATAGCCGTTGGGGTCCTTAAGCTGGTCAAAACCGTAATCCATCGACGGCGGCACTGGTGCCTTGCCTTCGATAAAGGTTCCTTTCAGGATGATCTCATTATACGCTTTTCTGTCAGTGGAGCTGATGAAAGCCGCCCGTACTTTCGAATCGCCTAAAACGCCTTTATGATTAATCCGGGCCAATACGGTGCGCAGTGAGGCAATTCTGTCGACATGAAATTTCGCCTTATCGCTAAAGAGGCTGATGTCGCCGGCGGCGATATTGACCGCCATGTCCACTTCACCCGATTGCAGCGCCATTGCCCGTGTATTGGGATCGTCGATCGAAGGGATTTCTACGGTTTCATAGGGGACTTCCCCGTCCCAGTAATGGGGGTTTTTCACCATTACCGCTTTATCCTTGACAAAGGATTTGCACATATAGGGGCCGGTACCAATCGGGCCTTCCTTGGCAAAATTACGCGCCGGCTCTGCCGATACATCCACAATCAGGAACAGTGGATCAGCCAAAAAGCCCGGCATATTCGGCTCCGGCTTTTTGGTGAAAATCGTCAGTGTCTGCCCGTCAGCTTTCATTTCCTTATAATCAAAGAAGGTTACCGCCCGTTTATTCTTGGCAAAGGCTCTCTCCAGGGAGGCCTTGACCGCGGCCGCGTCCAGCGGCTTGCCATTGGAGAACTTGACCCCGTCTCTGATCTTAAAGGTCCAGCTCATATGGTCGTCGCTGATCTTCCAGCTGTCTGCCAGCCACGGCTGCACATTCATTTTTTCGTCAAACTTCGTTAAGCTCTCGCCAAGGCCATAACGCATAACAACCCAGCCAAAGTAATTCTCTGTCGGTTCCAGTGAATCGGCAAAGTTGGTTACGCCAACCCGCAGCGTCTTGGTATCGGCGGCTTTCTTCTCGCCGCCGCCACCGCAGCCAGCCAGCAAGGCTGCCGCCAGGCAAACCGCCAGCAGCGCGCAAGTAAGCTTTGTCCATCTCTTCATAAAACTCATCCTCTCCCGTCTATCTATTTAATTTGCCCGCTGTGGATCCATGATGTCACGCAGGCTGTCCCCCCAAAGGTTGAAGATTGCCACCACAATCAGGATTGCCGCCCCCGGATAAAGCATCAGCCAGGGAGCCGTCTGAATATGCTGTCTGCCCTCATTGAGCATCAGGCCCCATTCCGGCGTCGGTGGCTGCGCGCCAAATCCCAGGAAAGACAGTCCGGCCAGTTCCATAATCATTACGCCAATGTCCATTGCCGCTGTTACCACAATAGTCGGCAGAATATTAGGCAGAATATGGCGCCAGAGTATATGCAGCGGTCTGGTGCCGCTGGTTACGGCAGCGGCGATAAAGTCGCGCTCGCGCAGTTTCAGTGTAAGACTGCGGCCCAACCGGGCGTATTTAGTCCAGTTGACCGCCGCCAGCGCCAGAATCGCATTGATAATATTGCCGCCCAGCATGCCGGCAATGGCAATTGCCAGCACAATTCCGGGAAAAGCCAGCATCATGTCAACAATACGCATCAGCACGGTATCCAGCCTGCCGCCGGCATAGCCTGCCACTACGCCGACAAAGGTGCCAACCACCGTAATAATCGCAACAACGGCCAGCGTCATAAGCAGCGAGACGCGCGTACCGTAAAGAATGCGCGACAGACAGTCCCTTCCCAGCTTGTCCGTACCAAAAAGATGCTCCTGCGATGGCGCCTGCAATGAATGCCGCAAAACTGCGTCATAAGGATCGTAAGGCGCCAGCCACGGAGCCAGCAGCGCAAAGAGGATCACCAGCAGGACCAGAAAGCTGTACAGGCTAAACAGAACCCTGTCTTTTGTCCAAGCCGCCACTCAGGTTCCCCCTTTCTTCAGCCGCGGATCCAGATAGGTATAGGAAATGTCGACCAGCAGGTTAATTCCCATATAAAAAACGGCAATCCAGAGGACAATTGCCTGTACCAGCGGATAGTCGCGCATCGCGATTGCCTGTACGGCCATTTTGCCAAGACCGGGCCAGGAAAAGACCATTTCAATGACAGCCGCGCCGCCAAGCAGCCAGCCAATCGACAGGCCCAGCAGCGTGATGAGCGGCAGACAGGCATTAGGCAGCACATGCCGCCAGAGGATCTTCCGCATGGGAACGCCCCGCACACGGGCGCCAATGATATAATCCTGTCCCAGCTCCTCCAGAACCGCCGTCCGCACCTGACGTGTATATTTAGCCGACATGGCGATCGCCAGGGTCAGCGCCGGCAGCACCATCCGGTCAAGGGCCACCACGCCGCCGGCAATCGGGAACAGGCCCAGCTTAAGGCCAAAAACATACAAAAGAATAAGTCCTACCCAAAAACTTGGCATTGATACACCCAAAAACGAAGCGCCGCGAATGAGATAATCGACAGTGCGGTTCCGGTATACCGCCGACAAAATCCCGCACGGCACCGAGATCAGCAGCATCATAGCAATTGATGAGCCGGCCAGCGCCACCGTACCCGGCACGCCCTGCCAGATTCGGTCAGCAACCGGCATTTTTGCCGAATAGGACAGCCCCATATCTCCCTGCAGCACACCGCCAAGCCAGCGGAAATACTGCACGTGAAACGGCTGATCCAGCCCCAGCTGCGCCCGCGTCTCGGCAATCGTTTCCTCCGATACAATCGTATCAGCCACTTCCAGCAGCATCTCCACCGGATCGCCCGGCGACAGATACATCAGCGAAAACGTCAGCAGACTTACGCCCAAAAGGGTGATGGCCATCTGCGCCAGCCGATGCACAAGCTCTTTTCTGTTCAAAGCAGCATCTCCTCTCCGCAAAAATAAAAATCCGTATCAAATCGTTTTCTTAACCAAAAGAAAAGGATTCAATACGGATACAAGCAGACTAATCCTGCAAGCGCGGTTATATGCAGGCAAGCAACAGCAAAACTGCATCCACCATCCATTTCCTTATCACGCGTAAGTCAACAATGAATCTTATTATAAGCAGGCTTTCTGGCTTATAGATCATCACCACGCTTCCGCCTTCCCAGAGTTCCCTCCAGTGACGCTTTTCCGAAGCAGGCTCCCTATTTACAGCTGCGGGACAGCACGGGAATTTCACCCGTTTTCCTCTCATCGCTCAGCAGCTTTCACTGCTGACACTTATAACGTTATGTATGAAATTGTCGTGAATAGTCACAATTAGCCGGCAAATGGTACTTTTATTATTATATAAACACACTCTGCTATTGTCAATTTATTATTTTTCTAAAATTTGTCTATCACCTAAGAACTTAAGTAAGTTTGGTGTATATTCCGCAAGCATGCACGAAATTACGCCAAATGTCAAAACAGCTGTATTAGCGGCTGTTAAACTGCCGGAATTATAACTCCAAATGCGTAAAACTACAGGAAATAATACCTGCGCCGATTTACTTTAGCTTTTCAAAACCAACGAACGCTCAGTCGGGCTTCTCGCCATAGGCCATAAGCGGATCGCCTTCGATAACGCATAAGCTGCCTACCCGGTAAAGCATAATGCCGTCCATTTCCGCCAGACAGACCTCCAGGACAGAACCGAAATAATCCTTGATTTCACCAAGGACATCCCCCTTTAGGAAGCTGTCGCCGGCTTTCCTGGCTGGATACCAGCAGCCGGTATGCCTGGCACTGGCATACACAACCTTGCCGACATCGACAGGATGAAACCGCCGCCCGGAAACCGTTCCCGCCAGCACCTGCAGATGCCGCAGGACATTTCTGACATCCTCCTTGCCAAGCTCTACTTCTTCTCTGGACCAGGCAGCCATGCAGCCGCGCTCAATCAGGATACTGGGGATGCCGCAGGAGCCGGCATAGTTATAGGAACCGCCGCTGCCGCTGGGGGATTGCACCAGATAGGGCACGTTCACCACCGCGGCCATATCCCTGGCCGCGGCCACGACTTCGGGGCTGGCGGCACCGACGCAATAGACATATGGCGTCAGCTGCTCATAGCCATCGCCGCCATGCAGATCGATATAGAAATTGGCCCGGCGGTGAAATTCGGTTACGATGGCATGAGCAATCTTCTCGGCCACAGTGCCGTCGGGATTGCCGGGAAACACCCGGTTCAGATTTTTTCCGTCCTCATAAACCAGGCTCATGGTACGATGCTCAAAGCCGCTGCGGTTCACCAGCCTGATAATGATCAGGCTGCCGGTCAGCTGCGACGGCTCGATCTCATCGGCCAGCTCAATCGCAGTCTGAATCCCCACATACTCGGCGTTATGGACACCGCCGGTAATCAACACCGTTTTTCCCGGCTTTTCACCGCAGATGATGGTTACCGGCATCTCGACATCGGTTCCCGCCACCGCTACAAAGCCGGACTTTTTCTCGCCTGGCCGGACCAGCAATTCGCCAATTTGCAATTCTTTCATCATAACCCCCGCTTTCATGCCCGCATTGAGGCAGTCTCATATTTTTTCAGCCAGCCGCCATAGCGGTAATACAAGGCAAAGGCCACCCAGGCCAGCCCCCAGGATAACGGATAGCAAATAAAAATCCCCCAGGGCTCCTGTGAGAACAACGGCGCGAACATCGTCCAGACAACCCGGAACAGGCACAGGCAAACCATGACAATCAGCATGGGCACCCTGGATTGTCCGGTTCCCCTGATGACGCCGCCGAACACTTGGTTCATGCCGTAGATAAAATATAACGGAACCAGCATATACAGCATATCCAGTCCCACCTGCAGCGCCGCCGCGTCGGTAGTGAACAGTGTCAAAATAGCGGCCGCCTGCCAGCAAACCAGAAAAGAAATGCCGGCTGTAACACCGGTGCAGAGGACCGCGCAGGAAGCAAACACCTGCCGGACCCGCTCATATTGCCCGGCGCCGACGCTTTGGCCCGCTAAAACCGCCGCCGCCATCGCAAAGCCCTCTATCGGCATATAAATAAATCCCTCCACCCGGCAATAAGCGGTTACCCCCGCCATAATGCCCGAACCAAACAGGTTAAACTTAGACTGAATAAATAGGTTGGAAAAAGACTGCAGCACAGACTGTAATCCCGCAGGCGTGCCAATCTGTACGATTTTCTCCAGTTCAGACCAGTGCAGCTTTATGCTGCGCCATTCAAGCCGGTACAGATCCCGGGAACGCATTAACCGCACAGTCACAATTACCGCTGCCAGCAATTGCGACACCACTGTCGCCCAAGCCGCTCCGGCAATCCCCACAGCCAGCACCGCTACCAGCAGGTAAGTCAGCGCAATGTTGCAAGCGCAGGCGGCGGCCAGGCAGTACATACTGGTTTTCGTATCGCCGACAGCGCGCAGAACGCCGCTGCCCATATTATAAATCAGCATGGGAATCATACTGTAAAAATAGATTGTCAAATAGGTCTCGGCGTAAGGCAGTGCATCAGCCGGCACATTCATCCAGCGCAGGAACAGCGGACAAAAGGCAATGCCGGCAACGGTCAGCAGCAGGCCCGAAAGCAGGCTCAGCGCCGCGGTCGTATGCACCGCTTTATGAACTCCGTCGGCGCTCCTGGCGCCAAAGGCATGAGAGACGGCAATACTGGCGCCAACCGAAAGCCCGATAAAGAAATAAATGAGGATAAGGACAATATAGCCGCTGGCCCCCACCGCAGCCAGTGCCTGGCTGCCGACATACCTGCCGACAAAAGCAGCGCCGACAGTGCTGTATAATTGCTGAAACAAATTAGAAAGCATCAGCGGCGCAGCCAGATTCAACAGGAGCCGCCATACGGGCGGCTCCTGCACCGCCGGGTTGTCGTCAATTGTTCTGTTCATATATGCCTGATTCGTTGACACAGCAGCGCATTCCTGCCGGTCATTGTCGCAGAATTGTCGGCTTTGTCGATTTGACGCGCCTCTGCCGGCAAAAATTAGCGGGTTGACAATCCGGGCAAAATTCTTTATGATTGCGGTATGGAAGAAAAATAGCTTCCACCATATAGCTGATGAATGGCAAAGACGCCTGTCTCCCCTCCAGGGAGATCAGGCGTTTTTTTATTTGCCGGCGCGAAAGGAGGTTCTTGTCACTATCAAGCGTTTTTCCGCATACATCTACACTGGGGAGAGGAGCTGGACAACAATGAAAAAAGCACCTGTTTTAGGCATACTGTTAGGATTAATGCTGCTAGTCGCCGGCTGCGGCGGCGGTCAGCCGTCTCAGCCGGCAGCGCAAAGCGGCGGCGACGCGAAGGAGATCAAAACCATCAAAGACCGCGGACTGCTGAAAGTCGGCGTTAAAGTCGATGTCCCTAAATTTGGCTATAAAGATCCACAGACAAACAAGATCGACGGTATGGAAGTTGACATTGCCCGGGCAATCGCCAAAAAGATCCTCGGCGATGAAACCAAGCTGGAATTACTGCCGGTTACAGCCAAAACCCGCGGTGCTCTGCTGGATAACGGCGAGATTGACGTAGTCGTCGCCAGCTTTACGATTACCGAGGAACGCAAAAAGAGCTATACCTTCTCTGAGCCGTATATTACCGACCACATTGGCTTTATGGTTAAAAAAGCGGCCGGACTGACCTCATTAAAAGATATGACCGGGAAAAAAATTGGCGTAGCCCAAAGCGCCACCGCCCGCAAGGACCTGCAGGCGGAAGCGGATAAACTGGGAGTAAAGGTACAGTTCCTCGAGTTTGGCTCGCATCCTGAAATAAAAGCCGCATTGGACTCCGGCCGGGTTGACGCTTACGGCGGCGACGTTTCCATTTTGTCCGGCTACCTTGACGACAGCACCGTCATTCTGGCCGACCGTTATTCGCCGCAGCGCAACGCCGCGGTTACAAAAAAGGGCAATGACGCGTTGGCTAAGGTCGTCAACGATGTTGTTGTCGAGATGGAAAAAAGCGGCGAACTGGATAAATTGATTCAAAAATGGAAGATCACTAAATAAATTGGAGCATGACAATGAATGAAACCAAACTGACAGCCGTTGCCGCCACGCTGGACCGGCTGAGCAACAGTGATGTCTCCGGGCGGGGCGTTATCGATGTTCTCTATCAGGCGGCCCGGCAGAAGGCCGGCGAGCCGGTATTGCTGGCCGCCGTAAAGCTGCTGCGGCAGGCGCTGCAGCCGGGCGATGCGGTCGTCATTGCCACCGGCTGGATTGATCAGCCGGTGGTAGCACCCGGGTGCGGCGAATCGGACGGACCGGCGGGAGCGGTTGCCCTGGCGAGGGCGCTGCGGCTGGCCTTGAAGGTAAAGCCGGTACTGGTAACGACCGCATGCCTCGTGCCCGGCATGCGTCAGGTGGCTAGAGCGGCAGGCTTCCACTGCCTGGAACCGGAACTACTGCAGCATTCCGTAGAGCGCGATAAGCTGCAGACACTGGCAGTGCTGCCATTTCCCAGCGACCGGGAGTCAGCCCGCCAGGCGGCGCCCACACTGCTGCAACAGCTCCGTCCAGCCGTCTGTATCGCTATCGAGTGCGGCGGCATGAGTGCCGCCGGCGGCATCCACAACATGCTCGGGCATGAAGTCAGCGGTCCCCAGGCGAAGCTGGATTATCTGTTTCAGGAAGCAACGCGGCTGGGGATTATCACGCTGGCAATCGGTGACGGCGGCAACGAGCTTGGCATGGCCAACATTGCCGCCGCCGTTCAGGCCAACCTGCTGCCGGCCGACAGGTTCGGGCAAGTCCCGGCGACACCGGTGGATCTACTGCTGTCGGCAACGATATCCAACTGGGGCGCGTACGCTCTGGCCGCGGCTTTGGCTGCCGCCACCGGCGTCACCGCGGCAATGAACAGTCCCGAGCAGGAACAGCGGGTATTAACCGCCAGCGCCGACGCCGGCTTTCACGACCCCATCTACGGCGCCGTCGCTCCCAGCGCCGATGGCTGCTATCTCGATACGCATCTGGCAATGGTCCAACTGATGGCCGAGACGGTACGCCGCCGTCTGTAGCGACAGTCAGCGGCCAAAGAGCTGGTAAAATGGCAAAAGCCTTCCGGGTGGAAGGCTTTTGCCATTTATCAGACTGTCGAGTAATCACCCTTTTAGGAGCGAAAGACTAAAGCCAGAACTGGC
>UQPB01000070.1 GCA_900542835.1 uncultured Pelosinus sp.
CCAGCCTGGTCATCGGCGCGGCTGCGGCCAAAATCGTTGGCGGCGATGCGCAAACCGGGGCTAGTGTAGCAGCAAGTGAGACGAAAAATAATTATCTAACCCATGAACAATACAGAGAGATGGTCAAAGAACTTGCTCGCATTGACAAAAGCGACCTGAGTGAAGAAGAAAAAGAAAGCTCAAAAGCCGAAGTAAAAGCCTATTATAAAGATCTCGATAAAAAGCAAGATCAAATTTGGCAAGAAAACAATAAAGATGATATAACCGGTTGGTTTGATGTCAATGGCAATCTGGTTCTTGATGGTTTTCGTTTTGAAAAAGTTGGAGTAGACTTAGACGGAGAAGAAGTCTATTTATGCTCTGGAATCAGATCCCTAACGATAAATGGACGTAAGGGATACAACTATGAAGAAGCCAAAGAGTACGTCATCGGTTTTAGCAAGGGGATCAAAAACAAGGTAGATGAAATACCGAAGTTTTTGCTAAACAGCAGTCCTGAGCAAATCGATGAAATGATAGTCAGTATTCCAGCACAACTGCAAGCCGCTTGGGAAGAAGGACTTGCTGATACAGCAATTAATGTTGGTAACAAAGTATACAAGATAACACTGGGAAGTTGGAAAACCCAATACGATGAAATACAGGCAATAATCGATCCGGAAGAACGAGGCATCAAAACAGCGGAGCTATTGGTCGACATAGGCAGTACGATTGACGCAGCACGTGCAGTAGGTAAAACGGTTACTTCCTTCTCTAAATTCGGAAGCACCGTGACTAAGGAGTCGAGTAAAACTGTTAATTATGGAGATCAATACGCGAAGGTTGGTAACAGGAAAGTATTGAAGCCTGATGTTGAGTATGTTGACAGTAACGGCTACAAATTTACCACGGATGGTAATGGGCGAATTTCATCTGCGGAAGCTAAGCTAGAATTAGGAAAAGCAGATAGGAATCCATACGCACAAAGAACAGTAGGTGGTGAAGATAGGTTACTTACTGATGACGGAGGCCATTTAATTGCAAGTATTTTTAAAGGTTCTGGAGAAATTGATAATTTAGTACCAATGAATTCTACGTTAAATCGAAGTGAATATAAATCTCTAGAAAATACTTGGAAAAAGGCGTTAGAAGAAGGGAAAATAGTAAATGTTAAAATTGAACCAATTTATCAAGGAAATTCACTGCGACCTGCTAAATTTAAAGTAGACTATACTATTGATGGTAAAGCATACTCTGAGCGACTTACAAACTAAGGAGGATTTTTTATGGATACTAAAAAGATGGAACAATTATTTCAAAAAATAGCTAGAGCGTTAATTAATATTATTCCAGAAGAGTGGGATAAAATTTATTTGTATGCAGAAATAAGAGATGGATATGAGAAAGTATTCTTTTATTATTATCCGGAAGGAAGTAGCTCTGCTATATATAGCCTTGATATTACGAACAAACATAATATTGATAAAAGACAATTTAATGAAAGAGAAGATCATCTGTATAATTGTTTTAGTGAGTTGTATGAAGAATTTAAGATACAGAAACAAGAACCTTGGACGAATCTTACATTTACTTTAGATAGTGCAGGTAAAATGAAGATTGACTATGGGTATGATGATATATCTCAAGTAAGTTCCGTAGAAAAGCAAGAACAATGGGAAGCAAAGTACTTAAGCAGTTAAAATAGAAAAAGAGGTCAGCGGACGTAAAGGGCTTGTTGACAAAAGGGTAGTAGAGAATAAAAATCTCTACCACCCTTAATATTTTTTCCTGATTTGCGCATAACTATTGAAAGTACCAGATGTATCCGCTATGCTCAGAGACCTGCTTGGCAAAGCCATACAGGAAATTGTGGAGGCGGAGCTTAATACAACTTTGGGGTATGCCAAAAAAGAGCCTTCCTCGAAAAATAACCCGAGACGTTGTTGGTGTTCGAGTTGCCTTATAATTATTCATGTATCTCAATACTATAAACGACCTTTTTATCTAAATTGTTTAACAGCATTTTTAACTCAAAATTAAAAAGCGATGAGAACCGATTTTGTAAGCCAAAAAGCGAAAAAATCATTCCTATACGATTCGCTCTGTATTTTGGTGGAGGACTTACTCCGTGTCGTGCATCCTTCGGGGCGGGCGGATTTTTTAATTTAAAATAATCCGCTAAGGCTTTATGCGCTGGCCGTTTTTTATTTGAAGGATTATATACATGTAGCGAGAAAAAATACTGTATCAGCATAAGGGAGTGGAATCATGGACGATAATAGAAAACTGGCCTTAAAGAAACACCTTATATTTGCTGGTAAAGTATCATTTAGCATTGCCTCAGTTATATTTCTCTTTATGTTTTGGCTTTATATGGGGATTGTGAATGGCGGAATAACAAATGTATTCGCTTGGCTAATATTTATAGTATGGTTCAGCGTTTATTATAAAACGTGCTTAAAAGGCGTTTGGGATGGTACATATCTTCGTCCAGTAGGCTGGCAACGTACTAATGCTTTGACAAAGCATACAGGCGGATTTGTCAAATTCAATGATAAGGCTATAATTGAGTTCAATAATGAGGGCGAGGTAACCAAGGGTGTGTTAAACAAAAAAACAAAACTTCTTTCACCAGCAGGCATCACAATATATGAGGAAGGTACAACTGTGGAATTTGCCGACAATGGGCTTGTTGTAAAGGCTACAAAGGAATGAATACGGCGCTCTGCCTTCGGGTGGGGCTTTTATTGGTAAGTAGCCTTTAAGTTACTCACATCGGCGCGTGGATTGAAACGTGACGATGGGTACCGTGGCGAATTTATCGACGTTGCGTCTCTTGTAGGCGCATTGCTTGCCTTGATTATTTCCACGCCGGAAGAGCTCGAAGAGTTTAACGCTAAATAGCCTGACCCGGTTAGCCGTTAATCTGCTGGCCCTTTTAGAGAAAACGGCGGGCTTATCCGTAGAAGACTGCCGGTGCGACACACGGACGCAGCCGGCCGGAAAACTCAAATAGCCTGGCAGGACGCTGCTGCCAGGCGGGGGAGCGTGTATGCGATGAAGTTGTATATTTGGCGGCACAACCGTAAGTTTCATAGCTACAGTATGATCAATGAACCCAACGTGCATCAGGATTTATACACAGACGCCATTGCCATTGTTGCCGCCGACAGTCTGGAACGGGCGCTGGCAATATTGAATGCAAACGGTAAGGGCTGGCTGACGGCTGATCTGGCAAGGCTGACGCCGCAGGTTTATGACTGCGACCGGGAAGGCGTGGTATGGGAAGAGGTTCGCGGCAGTTAAGCAGTTTTTTTTCCGGATACCCAATGTCCCGGTGCTTTTAAATCGGACAGACATGGTGGACATGCGGCATTAGAGGGAGGTCAGGATGAACGAATTGTTTTCGATAGGAGAAGTCTCCAAACTGTTTAAAATAGATGTGCGGCTGCTGCGCCATTACGATAAGATATCATTGCTAAAACCAGAGTTTGTCGATCCGGCAAATGGCTATCGCTATTATTCCACCCGTCAGTTTGAACGCCTGAATACGATTCATTATCTCCGCTCGTTAAATCTGCCTCTGGCCAAAATCCGTGAGTTCTTTGAAAATCGTGATGACCAAAAAATGCTTGAACTCCTCCGAGAACAAAGAAGACAGGTGGAAGTAGAGCGGGAGCAGTTGGATCTAATTGAAAGGAAGATTGAAAGCCGGTTACGGCAGCTGGAGGACGCGTTTCAAACCGAGTATGACATAATAACAGAGCGTAAACTGGAAGCGAGAAAAATTGCGATCTTAAAGCAGGAACTATCCGTTTCAGACGATTTAGAGCGGCCGCTGCGGGAACTGGCGAAACGCAATTCACTCCACGCGGTAATGTTTCTCGGCAAGGTAGGGGTTGCGATTTCAAGCGTCAATCTTCAAAAAGGCTGTTTTGACAGGTTTTCCGCTGTTTTTGTCGTGCTTGAGCCGGAAGACAGCTGCGGCGACAACCTGTTCTGCCTGCCAGGCGGCGATTATCTGACCGTGCGCTTTCACGGTACCCACAAGGACGCTGTCCCGTCCTATGATAAAATATTTCAATATATGCGTGAAAAAGGTTATCGGCTTGCCGGTGATGCGCTGGAGTTTGCGCTAATTGATTACGGCCTCACCCAGGATCCTGCCAGATTTACCACTGAGATTCAAATTCCGTATAAAAGAGCTTGACCCTCCAACTGTTGGAGGGTTTATCTTTTATCTGGAAGGAGGCGTTCGCCATGACAGGGACCATTGTCAATACCGCTGCTATCGTCGTTGGCAGCATTGTTGGCAGCCGTATCAAGAGCGGTATCGGCGGCAGATACCAGCAGGCACTATATAACGCTATGGGACTGGCCGCTTGCGGTCTTGGCATGAATGCGATTGTTCAGAACATGCCCCAAAGTAAATTCCCGGTATTGTTTATCATCAGTCTGGCGGCCGGCAGCCTGGCTGGCTCTGCGGCCAATCTGACCGACCGGTTTGAACGGCTGGCCGGACGAATTTCATCTGGAAATCTCGGACAAGGGCTTTCCACTGCAATAGTCTTGTTTTGCTTTGGCACACTGTCAATTCTGGGGCCAATGGAAAGCGCGCTTTATGGCAACAATATGTATTTGTATACCAATGCGACCCTGGATTTTGTTACAGCACTGGTTCTGGCATCTGCTTACGGCTTTGGTATTGCTTTATCGGCTGCCATATTATTTTTATGGCAGGGAAGCCTATATCTTTTCTCAAATTGCCTGTCAGCATTTCTGACGGGAGATTTACTGAATGAAATTTCGCTTGTCGGCGGCTTCCTGATCCTGTGCTCAGGCCTTGCCATCTTGCAAATTAAGGACTGCAAGGCGCTGAATATGCTGCCAGCCTTACTGGTACCGGTTTTATGGTTTATGCTGAGAATGGTTGTGTAATGCAGAGGAGGAACGAATGTGCGCTTTATTGTTGACCCGGCGGTTTTCCGGATCTTAGACGGTGTTTGCTTTGCTGTGGTTTCGGCAGCTAATATTAATAACCGCCAGAGGCTGCCGGAGCTCGAGGCTCTGCTGGCAGCAAATATTGCGGCTTGCGAGCAGTATTTTGCCGATAAATCCGTAAGGCAAAGCACGGAAATCAGCTGCTATCGCGAGGCTTTCCAGGCAATGAATATGAATCCGAATAAATTTATGTGTTCGATCGAGGCTTTGCTGACCCGGATAGCCAAGAAAAAAGGTATTCCTGCGATCAATCCCCTTGTCAATCTGGGGAACGCGGTTTCCTTAAAATATAAAGTTCCCATCGGCGCTCATGATCTTGACAGCACTGATGAGGACCTTTATGTGCGCTGCGCCCAGGCGGGAGATCGCTTTATTCCGTTTGGTGAAACCGCGAGCGAACCGGTTGAAACCGGGGAAATTGTCTACGCCGCCGGTCATTCTGTCCGTACACGCAGATGGATATGGCGGCAAAGTGAGTTGGGGAAAATTACGGCCGATACCGGCCGCGTTCTTTTTCCGATTGATGGTTTTGCCTCTGCTAACCGCAGTCAGCTGCTGGCAGCCCAAGCGGAATTGGCGGCCTTGCTGAAGCAATACTTCAACTGTGATGTTCAAACCGGCTGGGTTGATGCCGCTAACAACAGTTTTAGCGTTCAGGCTTGAAATGGCAGCCTGTGCCGGCCGGAGCCTGCTAATAAATCAGAGCAAAGGAGGAGCTATGTTAAGGCAGCTCCTCCTTTGCTCTGATTTATGCAGACCGAGAAAAATACAATGGATACTCCAGGCAATGCCGCCGGCCCCGCTAACCATTCAGCCGGCGGCTGACAAAGCGTTCAAGCCGTTCCAGCGCCGCCGAAAGATTGCTGAATGAAGCCGCATAGGAGCAGCGGACAAAGCCCTGGCCGCAGTCGCCGAAGGCATCGCCGGGCACCAGCGCTACTTTTTCCTCTTTTAGCAGCTGTTCGGCAAATTCCAGCGCCGTCAGGCCGGTTTTGGCGATTGAAGGGAAGATATAGAAGGCGCCTCTGGGTTCGAAGCAGTCCAGTCCCATCGAGCGCAGACCGTCAAGCATCAGCCGGCGGCGGCGGTCATACTCGTCAACCATTTTACGCATTTGCGGTTCGCCGTTCTTTAATGCTTCGACCGCTGCGATCTGGCCGGTAACAGGCGCGCAGAGCATCGTATATTGATGGATCTTGGTCATGGCGGCGATGAAATCGGGGTTGGCGAGAGCGTAGCCGATCCGCCAGCCGGTCATGGCATAAGCCTTGGAAAAGCCGTTTAATAAAATCGTACGGTCGCGCATGCCGGGCAGTGAGGAAAAACAGGTATGAACGCCGTCGTAGGTCAAATCGCCATAAATTTCATCCGAAATGACGATCAAGTCATGCTTGCTGGCGAAAGCGGCGATCTTCAGCAGTTCTTCCCGCGGCATGACCGCGCCGGTCGGATTGTTGGGATAGCCGATCAGAATCGCTTTCGTACGCGGCGATACTTTTGCCTCCAGGTCGGCGACCTGAACCCGGAATTCATTCTCGACCGAGGTGGGAATCGGCAGCGGTGTTCCGCCTGCCAGCGTCACGCAGGCTTTATACGATACATAGCAGGGTTCCGGTACCAGCACTTCGTCGCCGGGAAACAGAATCGCCCGCATGGCAAGATCAAGCGCTTCGCTGACACCTACGGTGATTAGCGCCTCGGTGCGGGGATCATATGTGACCTGATAACGGTTTTGAACCATGCGGGCAATTTCCTCCCGCAGTTCCAGCAGCCCGTGGTTGGAGGTATAGGCGGTATAGCCGCGCTGCAGGCCGTAGACGCAGCTTTCGCGGATATGCCAGGGCGTAACAAAGTCCGGTTCGCCTACTCCCAGGGAGATGACCCCCTTCATATCGGCGACAATATCGAAAAAGCGGCGAATGCCGGAGGGGGGGATGGACTTAACCGTTGGCGAGACGCGATCAGCCCAGTTCATGGCGTCACCGCCAGCCGGAGATCTTCTTCGCAGTCGTCAATAATTACGCCTTCGGTTTTATAGCGCTTCAGCAGAAAGTGCGTATTGGTGCCGACGACCCCTTCGATCGTAGCCAGCTTGGAATAGACAAACTGGGAAACCTCTTTCAGCGAGCAGCACTCGACCATAACCGACAGGTCGAAGGTGCCTGACATCAGATACAGTGTCTTAACCTCAGGAAAGCGGTAAATGCGTTCGGCAATTGCGTCGAAGCCGACTTCACGCTGCGGCGCGATATTGACGTGAATCACCGCATGGACGTTGTCCACGCCGGCCTTTTCCCAATTGATAATCGTGTTGTATTTCACGATAATCTTTTCGCGCTCCAGGCGCTCTATTTCCGCAACGACGCTTTCCTTGGACATTCCCAGGATAACTGATAACTGTTCAGGCGTCAGAGTATGATCTTTCTCCAATAGCTCTAGCAACTGTTTCATCACAAAACACTCCTTTTTTTGGCTTTACAAATAAAAAATCCCGTCCTTGTGCCAGCATTTGCTGTCAAGGACGAGAATATTCCCGCGGTACCACCTGCATTAGCCGCAGCTATGCGGCTCCCTCAATTCCGATAACGCCGGAAGGCGGCCTGGCTTACTGCATTCAGCCGGCAGCTTCAGGATGGCATTCAGAGATTCCCTGTTCACCGGCTTTCACCTAACCCGGCTCTCTGCAGAAAAGGCAATTTCCTACTATTCCTGTCATTGCTTGTGGCAATATTGACTTTTCTAAATCCTATCATAAGCAGGCGACGGATGCAAGAGGCTTAATAAAAAAAACAAATTGGCATAACGCTGCAAAAAGCGGCGGCGGGCAAAAGGTTTTTTCTGACAGGCAGAGAATGATAAACCCTGACGGAATCTTAGGAATCAATACGGATTATAAGGGGGAGTTCGCGCATGATTGGCTTTACCAAGCTGCTTTGCGGCAAAGCAACCGTATCTGATATCGTAAAATACGGCGGCCATTCCCACCGGCTGCCGCCGCATATGCTGCAGTTCTCGTCTGATGCGACGCCGATCGTTGTCTGGAACATGACAAACCGCTGCAATTTATCCTGCCGGCATTGTTATATCAATGCCGAGGACCGCGATTACGCCGGTGAGCTGTCAACGGCCGAAGCCAGGGCCTTTATTGATGATCTGGCCGCCATGCGCGTGCCGGTGCTGCTCTTCTCCGGCGGCGAGCCGCTGGTCAGGGACGATTTATTTGAATTGGGGATTTATGCCGCTGCCAAGGGACTAAGACCGGTGATTTCCACCAACGGCACGCTGATTACCCCGGCAATTGCCGCAAAAATTAAAGCCGCCGGTTTCCAGTATGTCGGTGTCAGTGTTGATGGCGACGCGGCTGTTCATGATCAGTTCCGGGGGCGGCAGGGGGCTTTTCAGGAAACGCTGGCAGGCATCCGCAGCTCAATCGCCGCCGGCAATAAAACCGGCATCAGGTTTACGCTTAACCGCCTCAACAGCCATACCCTGCCCGCGGTTCTTGATCTGGTTGAACGGGAACAGATTCCGCGCTTCTGCATGTATCATCTCGTGTATGCCGGCAGAGGCCGGGAAATGGCGGCGTTAGACCTGGACCATGAGCAAAAGCGCCGGGCGATTGACTATTTAATGCAGCGGACGCAGGAGCTTTACCGGCGCGGTGTTGAAGTTGAAATTCTCACTACCGACAATCATGCCGACGGTGCGGCGATTTTGCAATATATCGAGAAGCAGCAGCCGGAGCGGACGGCTGAAATTAAGCGGCTGCTGTCCATGCACGGCGGCTGCTCCGCCGGCGCTAAAATGGCCAATGTGGGTCCGACCGGCGACGTTCACGCCTGCCAGTTCTGGGGGCACCGTCCGCTCGGCAATGTCCGGCAGACGCCCCTTAGCCGGATCTGGCGGGAAGCGGATGAATTTCTGCAGGCGCTGCGCTGTAAAAGCCGCCATATCAGCGGCCGCTGCGGCGAATGCCGTTATAAGGATTTCTGCGGCGGCTGCCGGATCCGGGCGGAAGCGTATCATGGCGATGTCTGGGGTGAGGATCCCGCCTGTTACCTGCAGGACTGGAAGGAGAATGTGCGATGATCATCTCCTGGAATACCACCCAGGCCTGCAATATCCGCTGTATTCACTGCTATCGCGATGCCGGCGTCCGCCGCGATGATGAACTGACGACAGAGCAGGGCCGGCAGTTGTTGAACGGCATTGCCCGGGCCGGATTTAAAATCATGATCTTCAGCGGCGGTGAGCCGCTGCTGCGGCCGGATATTTACGAACTGATCGCCTGGGCCAAACACATCGGCCTGCGGCCGGTGCTGGGCACGAACGGCATTCTGATCGATGCTGACACAGCCCGGCGGCTGCAAGCTGCCGGATTGGCCACAGCCGGCATCAGTCTTGACAGCTGCCGGCGCGAGCAGCATGACTGGTTCCGTCAGTCGGAGGGCGCCTGGGAAAAGACGATGGCAGGGATTGAGGCCTGCCGCGCCGCCGGCCTGCCGTTCCAAATCCACACGACCGTACTGAACTGGAATGAAGCGGAGATTACCGCTATCACCGATTTGGCAGTCAATCTCGGGGCCGTCGCCCATCATATCTTCTTTTTGGTGCCGGCCGGCCGCGGCGCCGATGTAGAAGCTGACTCGCTGCGGACAGCCCAATATGAGAACCTGCTTAACCGCATCCTTGATAAGCGTCAGCAGGTGCCGATCGAAATCAAGCCTACCTGTGCGCCGCAGTTCATGCGGCTGGCAAAACAGCGGGGGATGGCAATGCGCTACAGCCGCGGCTGCCTGGCAGGCACTCACTATTGCGTTGTTCTGCCTAACGGCGATGTTCAGCCCTGTCCCTATCTGCCGATTAAAGCCGGCAATGTCAGGGATAGTGACTTTGCCTCGCTGTGGCGCGACAGTCCGCTGTTTAATGAACTGCGTACACAGCCGTTAAAAGGCGGCTGCGGCGCCTGCGGTTTCGATGACGTTTGCGGCGGCTGCCGCGCCCGCGCCTATCATTACAGCGGCGACTATTTGGCGGAAGAGCCATGGTGCGGCCTGGGGCGCTAGTGCCCCGGGCCTCGCAATGGCGAAATAATTTTTTACAGACAATGATGCGGAGTGAGGCCCTGGCCTCGCTCCGCATTCGTCAAACCAGGCAGTTTGCTGTGGTCAGCGACTCCAGCAGGCTTTTGCCGTTAAGCCGCGGCAGTGAAAGATCTGTCACCATGATCCCGTTCAGCGGCAGCCGCGCCAGTGTGCCGTCAGCCTGCGGCCGCTGCGGATCGCCGCAGGCGGCGATCGCGTGCAGCACATAAAAGCGATTTTGCTGCTCGCCCAGATAGAGCATAACGTGACCGGGGAAATGGAGCGTGGCGGCCGGTGGCAGCCGGCGAAGCAATTCCTGTCGTTCTGCCAGGCCTTTGCCGCTGAAATCGGTTTTGCTGCCGGCTCCCCGGGCCTGGTCGCCGGCGTTGCGGGCTAAAAAAATACCGACAGAGCGAAAGACATCCTGAATCAGGGCGGAGCAATCGCGGCTGCCGAACATGCCGCCCCAGCCATAGCGGTCCCCCTGCAGCTTAAAGGCCTGGCGCAGCAGGTTGGCACGGCTGCAGGGAAGATAGCCGCGATGGACATCGGCGGCCTTGGGGATCAGTACCGGCCGGAAAGCCGGGCCTTCGGCCGCTGTCGGCAGCAGCACCGCGTAACAGTCGATCAAAGCCCGGTTGCCGATAATCGCCGGTGTGGTGCTGGCCTCGCATAAAGGCAGTTTGGCCCCCATGGCGAAGCTCAGGCCGGCAAATTCGGGCAAATGCGGATCTTCCCCCAGCCGCAGTTGATTGCCGGTAACGACCAGGAAATCAGCCGCCTGACTGTAGCGCAGCCAGAGCGCGCGGTCGGCGCTGACCGCAATTGCCGCCGCTTCCGCCCAGCCGCGATAATTGCCGGCCTGAACAAACAGCCAGCGGCGGTCAAAACTGTGATGCAGGCAGATCAGCGGCTCGGCCGGGTTTAAAGTGGTTTCCTGAAACTGGTCGAACTCACGGTCATCGGCTGTGTCGCCGGCAAAATCATCGGTCGGGAATGTGCGCAGACTGACCCGGCGCAGGGTAATGCCATAGCCGACCTGGATCATGCCTTCAAGCGCCTGGAGATTCAGCGACTGCTGCAGCCGGCGGCCGTAGTCCGGCTCCGCCGCCACGCCATTGACATAGGCGGCGGTTGCGGTCGCGCTGTCGCGGATGATGCCGGCAACAGCGGCGGCGGCGATATAGGCAGGGTATTGGCTGAGATCAAAGACCGTATCCGGCAGCAGGCTGCGGGTTTCACGGTTGATTTGCGCCAGTGCGGCAGTGGAACAGCCGGTCTTTTTTGCGTCAGGGTGCTTTTTCAGCCAGAAAGCCAGATTGTTCATCGTAACACCTCTTCCCGCTATTGCGCACTATATTCGTTGTCTGGTTAATTCTTCCTGCCTTGTCCACTTTCTTTCAAAAAATTAAAGACGATTCGTCGGCACTTCTTTCGACAGGGGAATCGCTTACGGAAACGCAAGCGTAAAAGGTGATTCCACAGCGCACACCGAGGGAGGGTAAAAGGAACCGGCTAAAACAATGCCAACCAGCGGCGCGTAATGCGCTCTCAGCCGTCAGCAAGCAGGCTGCCTTCGCTGCGTTTCATCGTGCCCGGTCTCTCGGCCCCGTTTCCCAGGCCCTTTCCGGAAAAAGCCGTTCCGTCAGGATGGAAACCGGCTGGGCTGCGTTT
>UQPB01000071.1 GCA_900542835.1 uncultured Pelosinus sp.
GCAGATGCAGGCTGGCCGAGATCGCCGCCGGCAGTTTCCAGTTCTGTCTCATGCCGCCCCTCCCGGTGCCGGCTCGCCCCCAACAAGCCGGCGCCTCAGTCCGTTTGTAAAGTACCATTTTCTCCACATAAGCGATCACCTCTTTCGCTTGTTGCAAACTTGGTAAGTAAATCAGGGAACTCGCAACCTTCTCAGCCCCGGATTAAATCATAAGAAACGCACACCGGGCGGCCGGTTCGCGCTTCCGGAATTATCGCAGCGTCAATTTGAAAAACCTGGCGCAGCACCGCCGGCCGCATAACGGTTTCCGGCGCGCCATGACAGACAATGACGCCATCCCTCATGGCGATCATATAGTCGGCAAACCGGGCTGCCAGATTCAAGTCGTGGAGGACCATTGCCAGGGTGCATCCCTGCTGATCACGCAGGGCCGCCAGCAACTCAAGGACCTCCAGTTGATGCGGCAAATCCAGATAGGTCGTCGGTTCGTCCAGCAAAATCAGATCTGTCTGCTGTGCCAGGGCCATGGCAATCCATACCCGCTGGCGCTGGCCGCCGGACAGCATATCGACAAAACGGTCAGCCAGCGCTTCCAGTCCGGTTATTGACAGCGCCCAGGCAATCACATCGCGATCATCGCGGGTTAGTTTGCCAAAGCCCTGTTGATGCGGATAACGGCCGTAAGACACAAGCTCCTCGACGGTAAGACCGCCGGGCGCAGTGGGCGACTGCGGCAGTATCGCAAGCTTTTTGGCGATTTCCCGCGTCGGCAGCGTCTTGATATCCTTGCCGTCGAGGTACACCTGTCCCCGCTGCGGCGGCAAAATGCGGCTGATCGCTTTAAGGACAGTGGATTTGCCGCAGCCGTTTGGACCAACAATCGCAGTCATCTTGCCCTGCGGAATCGCAATATTTAATTTTTCAACAATTATTGCCGTATCATAGGCAATGGCCAGATCGGCCGTGCTCAAACGATTCATCCCCATCCTCCTCTTACGTATACGCAGCAGGAGCTAACCCCGGCTCCTGCCCAGGAGCAGTAAAAAATACGGCGCCCCGATTATCGCCACCACAATGCCGGTAGCCAGCTCCGCCGGCTGGGCAATGGTACGGGCCGCCGCGTCGGCGGCTACCAGCAGCAGCGCGCCGGTCAGGGCGCAGCCCGGCAGCGTCAGCCGGTGTGCCGGTCCCGTCATCCGGCGGGCGAGATGAGGGGCAGCCAGACCAACAAAGCTGATGCTGCCGCCCACAGCAACGCAAACCGCCGCCAGCGCCGCAGCAGCAGCCAGCAGCCCCCGTCGCTCCCGCTTTACAGCCACGCCCAGACCGGAGGCCGCTTCCTCGCCTATTGCCAGAAGATCCAGCACCCGCGCTTTGCGCCACACATAGGGAATAAGCGCCAGCAGCCAGCAGCCAAGAACGGCGGCGTGCGACAGGCTTGTTTCGCCGATATGGCCCATCAGCCAAACAGCCATAAAATCGAATTGATTTTCATCAAGCATAATGGTCAATACAATCATCGCCGCACTGATGCCGGCTTGAACGGCAACGCCGGTTAAAACCAGCCGCAGCGGCGCCACACCCTGTCCCTGCCGGTACGCCAGACCGTATACAGCCGCGGCGGCAGCCCCGCCGCCGGCCAGGGCCAGCAACGGCAGCGAAAAAATAGCCAGAGGCGTGTCAACGGGGAACAGCAGGCCAAATAAAATGACCGCGAATCCGGCTCCGGCATTAATCCCCAATAAGCCGGGGTCAGCCAGTTCATTACGGGAAACACCCTGCAGGATGCAGCCTGACAGGGCCAGGCCGGCACCAACGCCCATCGCCACCAGAATGCGGGGCAGCCGGAACGTAAACAGGATCAGTTCCTCCCGCCCAGAGCCCTCACCGGCCAGAACCCGAATCAGCGCCAGAGGGTCAAGACGGGCATAACCCAGATGCAGACTGGCGAGGACGGCCAGGACAAGACACAGTCCCAGCCCTGCCAGCACTGACAAGCGCCACTGCCGGGCCTGCCGCAAGCTTACAGTCATCACTGTGCCTCCCTCCTCTGCCGCCGCGCCAGGTATAAAAAGAAAGGAACGCCGATCAGCGCGGTCACCGCGCCAACCGGAATTTCAAAAGATGGTTTAATCGTCCTGGCACCTAAGTCAGCCAGTACCAGCAGCAGCGCCCCCAGAACGGCGGAAGCGGGAATAATCCGGCGATAATCCTCGCCGACCCAGAAGCGGGCCAAATGCGGCACTACCAATCCGACGAAACCGACCGCCCCCGCCAGAGCGGCGGCGGCTCCGGCCAGAGCGACGACGACCAGGACAGCGGCAATTTGGACCAGCCGGTTGCTAAGCCCCAGCCCCTGCGCGACTTCTTCACCCAGACTAAGCAGCGAAATGGATCGCGACAGCAGCATGGCCGCCAGCAAGGCTGCAGCCAGCCAGGGAGCGATCGCGCCCAACTGCTGCCAGGTCGCGCCCGCCAGCCCGCCAACCAGCCAAAACATCACATCCCTTGCCGCACCCAGGGAAATTGCCAGGCCCTGGCCCAGCGCCGTCAGCAGTGCGCTGACGGCGCTTCCCGTCAATACCAGTCGCACCGGACTGGCCTGGTAGCGCAGCGAAGCAGCAGCGTATACCAGCACCGCGCCGGCAGCAGCGCCGGCAAAGGAGCAGATAATCAGGGAATTCGCCGACAAGCCGGGAGCAAAGGTAAAGCCCAGGACTAAGGCGAAATTAGAGCCGGCGCTTAATCCCAATAAACCGGCGTCAGCCATAGGATTGCGGCTTATGCCCTGCATCACTGCCCCTGCTACAGCCAAAGCCGCGCCAATCAGAGCCCCGGCCAGAACGCGGGGCAGCCGGACCTCCCGGATAATTAAATGCGGCAAAAACTCCGGATCAAAATGCACCAGCGCCTCCCATACCGCAGCCGGCGCTACCGGCATCACGCCCTGACTGGCAGCCAGCGCCATTGCCAGTGCCAGCAGCGGCACGCCGCCGCCAACAATCCCGGCCGCCGTCAGCCGGCGGCTTCTCCTTTGCAGGCTTTTCGCCTGCACATTCGCTGTCCTCGCGTTCATTGCATTTCCCCGTTTCCCTTGTCTGCCGCTCCGCTTCCGGTGTTCACGCGCTGAACTGGGCCCGGTACAGGCGGCTGTATAGACCGGACGCCCCCAGCAACTGCTGATGGCTGCCCTCTTCCATAATCCCCTGGTCTGTAACCACAACAATCCTGTCGGCGTTTTGAATTGTCGCCAGCCGGTGCGCGATTACCAGCGTCGTCCGTCCCTGCGCCAGTGTCTCCAGCGAGGTCTGAATCGCCCGCTCGGTTTCGCTATCCAGCGCCGATGTTGCCTCGTCGAGGATAAGGATCGGCGGATTTTTCAGGAAGACGCGCGCAATCGACAACCGCTGTTTCTGGCCGCCGGAAAGCTTGACGCCCCGTTCGCCGATGACACAGTCCAATCCGTCAGGCTGAGCGCGGATAAAATCAGCCAGCTGCGCCTGCTCCGCCGCCGCCCAGACCTCTTCCACCGTCGCGTCCAGCCGGCCGTAGAGGATGTTCTCGCGAATGGTGCCGGCAAAAAGAAAAACATCCTGCTGAACAATACCAATTTGCCGTCGCAGTGACTGCAGGCTGAGTCGGCTGATATCCAGGCCGTCAATGCTGATACTGCCGGAAAGCACGTCGTAAAAGCGGGGCAGCAGACTGCACAGCGTAGTCTTGCCACCACCGGAAGGCCCCACCAGGGCAACCGTCTCACCGGCGCGGATTGACAGATTGATCGTTGCCAGTACAGGCCGGGATTCCTCATAAGCGAAGCTGACCTGACGGTATTCGATATTGCCCGTAAACGGCGGTGCCGCAACGGCATCGGGCGCATCGACAATTTCCGGTGCGGTATCGATAATTTCCAGGAAATTTTTAAAGCCGGCGATCCCCTTGGGCAGCCGGTCCATCAGCATACTGATTAATTGAACCGGCCGCACAATCAGGTTAATCAGCAAAATAAAGCTGAATAAATCCCCTTCGGTCAGCTCACCCCGCAAAAAGAACCAGCTGCCACCGGTCAGGGCGAAAAGCGGCAGCAAACGGGTTTGCAGAAAAATTACGGCCGTACTGGCGGTAATGACACGGAAGCTCTCCAGCTTGCTTTGATAGAACGCCTGACTGTCAGCCATAAACAGTTTCTTCTGGTGCGCCTCGCCGGTAAACGCCTGCACAACCCGGATGCCGCCAAGACTGTCCTGCAGGCGGGCGTAGAAGCCGCCGACACGGCTGAACATCTGGCCGAACACGCTGGTCATACGTCTGCCGCACAGCAGCATCAGCCAGATGACGACCAGCAGGTACAGTAAGGTCAGCAGTGCCAGGGTGCTGTTAATACCGGCAATCAGTACTAAAGCGCCGGTCAGGGTAACCGCGACAAGAAAGACATGCTCCGGTCCGTTATGGGCCATGCTGCCGACATCCATCAGATCATTGGCAATACGGGACATCAAATGGCCGGTCTTATGTCTGTCAAAAAAACGAAACGACAATTTTTGCATATGAGCAAACAGTTCAAGCCGCATATCGCTTTCAATATTCAACCCCAGCTTGTTGCCCCAATAACCAACAATAACATGCAGGCCGGTGCTGAGCAGGTAAATAAGCAAAAGACCGGCGCAGGCCTGCATGATCCGCGACCAGTCGCCTTGCGGCAACAGCTTATCCACCACCTGGCTGACGGCCAGCGGAAAAAGCAAGTCCAGCACCGCCAGCAGAATCGCACAGGTGAAATCTAAAACAAACAAGCCTTTATAGGGCCGGTAATAGGAAAAAAAACGCCGCAGCATCGCCTTGTCCCCCTTTTTGTCCGCCGCTGCCGGCAGCCGCCTGCGTCAACCAGCCTCAGCCCTCTGTCAGGCTGGTTACCACACTGTTCACGCCATATTCAACCGCAAGGCTCCCCGCCAAAAAAGCGGACTGATCGAGGAAATGAACATTCCCCCGCTTCACTGCCGCCAGCGCGTTCCAAACCGGCGACTTTTGCAATTCCGCCAACCGGCGCGCATCTCCCGGAAACCGGGATAAAAAGATATGGTCTGGATTCAGCAGCGCCACGCCTTCCAACGACAGCCTCGCCGCCGTGTTCGTGTAGCCGGCAGGCGTTTTCAGACCCAGGCCGGTTTCCGGATCCAGAAAGGCAGGCAGGCGGGCTCTGCCGTAAGCAAAGAACATCCCCTTTTCAAAAGGTGCCAAAAAGGCAAAGCTGTCGTCACGGACAGTGGACAGACGCGGCCGAGCGGCCGCGATCAGCCGCTCCACCCGCAGGATGCGCGCCTCCGCCGCCGCTTCTCTACCGGTAAGCGCCGCCACTTCCCGTAAAATATCGCGCCAGTCGCGAAACAGCTTTTGATTATCCAGCAGCACCACCGGGGCAATCCGGGCCAAAGCGTGATAACGGCCGGCGTTGTAGCGCTCGCCGATAATCAACTCAGGCTGCACATCGAGCAGCCGTTCCATATTCAAGCTGCTTTGCCTGCCGAGATCAATGACCGGACTGCCGGCTAGGTAAGGCTTCAGCGAGGCCCAGTTTTTCAGCGTATTTACCTGCGGAGCTGCCACAGGCGGCCGCTCCAGAGACAGCAAGGCATCGCCAAAATGGAAAAACACCAGCGCAACCCGCTGCGGCGGTCCGTCAGAAATCACGCCAGCGGTGCCGGCAGCAGGCGGACCGGATTCAAAAACGGCGCGGCCGGCGGCCGCAAAAACGGCGGCAAGCGCCAAAAGCAGCAGCCATTGTCTCCAGTGCCGCACGATTATCTCTCCTCCTGCCGATATAGCCAATATTGTTATTACTATACCAAAGCAAAAAAAAATAGGAATGGACTGATTTCCAATAAAACCTGGATTTTTTTCAAACCGGTCTGACGGCGCTGGGAGGAGAGCCGGTGCGTTTTTTAAACAGCTTACTGAAATAAAACGGATCGCTATAGCCGACGCAGGCAGAAACTTCGGTTACCGAGCAGGTTGTCGTCTGCAGCAGTTCCCGGGCCCGCTTCAGCCGCCGCTCAATCAGGTATTCGTTGGGGCTTACTCCCGCATACTTCTGAAAATGATAGGCAAATTGCCTGCCGCTCATACCGTACTGGCCGGCCAGCCCGGGCACGGTGAGAGGTTCCATATAATGCTCATCCAGGTAGGCCGCCGCCTGCTCGACAGCGCTCCGGCCGGGTTCATCGCGCCGGTTGCCGGCGCAGGTCAGGCTCTCGTCCAGGATACTGAAAAACAGCGCTTTGGCTCGCAGCGACAGCTTGCCCGGAGCCGGACACAGCTGATGCAGCCGGTACAATAAGTCGTTGACGCGCAGATTGCAGCCCGGCTCAAACTGATAATGCGCCGCCGCGTAATCCGCCGCATCCTGCCTCAGACCGGCAGCCCGATAATGCACAACAATAAACTCCCATACAGATTCGCCCAGAACCTCTTTATCCAGCGTCATCCCCGGACCATTATGAAAGATTCTGCCGGGAGTCATATAATAAGGAACGCCGTCAAAGCGCATTCGCGCCTGCCCGCGCACCGGGAACACCAGACCTGGCAGCGAAGGCGTAAAATCGCCGAACCGCTTTCGGCCGGGAGGAACGGTCATGCGCACAACGGCCAGATCACAAATAGATATGTTCAAGAAATATTCCATTAAGGCTTCAATCGTAACCTTCATCCGGACACCCCGCTTCTTCGGCCGTTTTCCCCGTTTTTTATCGATTGCAGCATAAGAACCCGCCGGCGCGGCATACGGCTGCGGCCGCACAATCAATTGATATTGATTATCATTATAATCAATTATTCACATTTCCGTCAACGCAACTTTCGCTTGTCCGCAAAAAAATCCAGGCTGGTTGCGTCTATTGCTCCATGTACCCGGGCCAGCTTCTCTGCTATGGTAGTTATCAATAGCAATAATCAATCTCATTTATTTTTTTCTGCATCTGATAAATCTGCAGGGAAAAGCCAGTGATGGTAAGGGAAAGGAGTCCGGTAAAACCGATGTGCAAGCAAAAACTACGCCCCTCCTCGAGAAAACTGCTTTGTGCCTTAATGGGCAGCGGCCTGCTGCTGCAGCTGCCGTATGTCGCGTTCGCAGCCGGGGATAGCGCCGAGGCCGCGTCCCAAACGCCTCCCGCCGTGGAAAGTCAGGCGGAGTCAGGCGAATTACCGATTCAGGAAGTGGAGGTGACCGCGGTCCGCGACCGCGGCGATGAACTGCCGCCGGCCTATGCCGGCAATCAGGTGGCGACCGGCGCGCGGTTGGGCCTGTTGGGCAATGTATCACTAATGAACGCGCCGTTTAATATCATCAGCTATACGTCAGAAACAATCGAAAACCAGCAGGCGCACAGTCTTCGCGAACTGTTACTCAATGATCCCTCCGTTCGCTTCAGCATGTCCGACGGTCATATCGCGGAGAATTTCACGATTCGTGGAATTCAACTTCTGAATGAAGAGCTTGCCTTTAACGGCCAATACGGCATGGCCCCTGCCGGACATGCGGCGTTGGAGTTTATTGAACGGGTAGAAGTATTAAAAGGTCCCGGCGCCCTGCTAAATGGGATGGCGCCTTCCGGAGCCGTCGGCGGATCGATCAATCTAGTGCCGAAGCGGGCCGGGGATGAGCCATTGACGCGGTTTACCACCGATTACACCTCCGGCTCCCAGCTAGGCGGTCATATCGATATTGGCCGCCGCTTCGGCAGCCGGCAGCAATTCGGCATTCGCTTCAACGGCGTCTATCGCGACGGTAAAACCGGCGTGGAAGACGCGTCCAGAGAACGAAAGCTGGGCGCCTTAGGCCTCGACTACCGCGGCGACCGCTACCGGCTGTCACTGGATGCGTATAGCGGCAGGGATCGTTTTGAAAACGGTACCGCCTCCGTATATCAGCTGCTGACACCAGGGCTTAAAGCGCCTGACAGCAAAACTAATTTACTGCGCGGAGCCTGGGGCGAAGCGGAGAATGACGCCATTTTATTTAAAGGTGAATACGACCTGCGCGATAACCTGTCTGTCTTTGCCGGTATCGGCAGACAGCGGTACCGCTCTGCCGGATTTATCAGCAACCAGGCCTTCGGCCTTGATGCGTCAGGGCAGGTTACCTTAAGACCAAATTACCTGAAACGGTATATGGACACCAGTTCCGCTGAACTGGGCTTACGCGGCCAGTTCCAAACCGGCGCCGTCACACACCGAATTGTCTTCAGCGCCAACGCGCTGGATATCGAAAGCGGCGCCAGGGTTAATCCACCAAGCGCCGCAACCATTTCCAATATCTATCATCCGGTCACGCCACTGCTGGCGACCGATCCCGCTTCGCCGGCGAAAACAGCGGAAACAGCGCTTTCCAGTGTCGCGCTGGCTGATACGCTGTCATTCGATCGGGACAGAATTCAGCTTACGCTAGGCGTGCGACGCCAAAACATCCATACCAAAAATTTTAGTTCTATAAACGGAGCATTAACAGGGCGCTATGACCAAAGCGCCACCACGCCGGCGATCGCTTTGGTTCTCAAGCCCTGGGCCGCTCCCGTATCCTTATACGCCAACTATATCGAAGGGCTGAATAAAGGCGGCGAGGTAACCGATACCGGCGCATCAAATTACGGCGAGGTCTTTAAACCGTTTAAGAGTAAACAGGTTGAGGCCGGCGTCAAATGGGACGCGGGCAGCCTCACCAACACCCTCAGCCTGTTTCAGATCCTGTCGCCCAGCACAATAAACCGGCAAACCAGTGACACAGCCTATATTGTCACTGATGACGGCGAAGAGAGAATGCGTGGTGTCGAGTGGAACGTATTCGGCCAGTTGACACCGGATCTGCGCATTCTCGGCGGCGCTGCCCATACCCGCGGCAAGCTGACCCGTACCACTGACGGTCTTCACCAAGGAAACATTCCCCGTGGTACGCCGGAATGGCAGACCAATTTGGGCTTCGAGTGGGATCTGCCTGGTAAGCCCGGCCTGACGCTGACCGCCCGGGCTGTATATACCGGCTCGCAGTACCTCAACAGTGCCAACACCATGAAAATTCCCAGTTGGGTCCGCTATGACATTGGCGCCCGCTATAACACCCGTATTAACGGCCAGCCGGTCGTGATCCGCGCCACCGTAGAGAATCTGTTTGACAAAAACTATTGGACAGGCGTCTTTAACAGGGGAGCCCAGGCTCCGGAAAACTTCTCTACCCTAGGCGGCGGCCGAACCTTCAAGCTGTCTGCCAGTTTCGAGCTGTAAGCTAAACATACACGCTAATAACACTAATAATAGCCAAGGGCTCCTTGCTTCCGGTCTGGAATCAGGAGCCCTTGGCTGTATATGGATAATCCCGCCATCGCGCCTACTGCGTCAGTTTCTGGATTTGAGCTAAAAAACTTTTATTCGATAAGCTATATCCATTCCCGGTACAGCTCCCAGTCGCCGTTAACGCGGGCCCGGACCTTCAGTTTTACCTCATCAGGCAGATCGGCTGCCGCCGCCACCGTCTCATAGCAGGCGAGCGCTTCATCGCGGCGGCCCAATAACTCATAGACCTGCCCCAGATTGAAGTCGGCATTGAGGATGTCGCCTTTGAGCAGAGAACATTGCTGAAAATCGGCCAAGGCGGCTTCGTAATCGCCAAGCAGTGCATAGGCGTTGCCGCGAGCGGCGTAAAAATCGGCATTGCGCGAGTTTAGTGCCAGGGCTTGATTGGCGTCGTCCAGCGCCGCCTGCGGATTTTTCATCTGAATATAGGAGTAGGCCCGCTCGGCATAATAATCCGCGTTCTTAGGGGCAAGCGCAATCGCTTGTGTTATTGCGCCAACCGCTTGTTCATAATTGCCATTGTGGGAGTAAGCATACGCCAGTTGATACAAATACTCCGTATTCTTGGCATCCAGTTCAGTGGCACGGGTATACGCCTCAATCGCATCCTTAAACCGGTTCTGCGCCCACGCCAGCCTTGCTTTACCGGCCCAGTCATGGGCTGTCGGCGCCGCCAGGGAGATTGAGTCCAGAATCGGTTTGAACACCGTCTCCAGCCTGGTGGCGCTCACCGCGTCATCAGAACGGCACAAAATCTGGAATATCGTATCATTCACCCAAAAGGAGGCGGCCAAATATTGCGCCGGCCGGCCGTCATTGCTGCCGGCAAAGCGGGTAAGCATGGCGGGCTGACCGGCAATCGTTTTGACAGCTGTTTGCAAAGCGGCAGCATCAGGAACTTCCTCGCTGATTTTTTTGTTCACCATGCGGAGCAGCAGATAACTGTCAAGCTGGGAACGGGCTCCGGGATAAGGAGGATGAAAACCGGCCGACACCACATTCCGGCCCTTTTCGTCGGCAAAAACGCTAACCTCCTGTGTGGACCGGACAACCTGCCACTGCTCCGGTATCTCCAGCGTATACCTCCCTTCCAGGAACGAATCGGCAGCTGCGACAGGAGATAATCCCAGCACAATAACCGCCACTAAGCCAATCAGCTTCTTTAGCATCGCAATCCCCTCACTAGCCCCCGCCAGGCTGTACACAAGCCCTGGGAGCACTTTTTTCCCTCTTAAAGACCGAGCTGATAGATCCGGTTGGCATTATCAAAAAAGACCTGATCGTAATGCCGCTCCGGGATAATATGACCGATAAAGTCAATATAGTTGGCAATATTGACCAGCGGCCAGTCGGTACCGTACAACAGACGGTCATAGGCGTCAAGATACTCCAGCCAGCCGCGCAGCATATCGATGTAAGCCCGCTTTTGCGCCAGAAAGCCGCTCATGTGGGCGATTTTCCCCTCCAGCAGCCCGGAAAGATCAGCGGCTACATTGCCGTTCTTTTCCATAACCGCAATGGCGTCAACCAGCCAGGGATTGCCGATATGGCACATGACAAACTGCACCTGCGGATACCGCACCGCCGCCTCGTCGAGAGTGAGCGGATGGCTGTACTTCAGCAGTGCGTGGCTGGTAGCGGTCAAGCCGGTATGAACCGCAACCGGTTTTTTGTACTGTATCGCCAGCTGATAAAACGGATCCAGCACCGGATCGTAGGCATAAATGGGATTATAGCCGGGATACAGTTTAATCCCTACGCAGTTCTGCCGCTGCAGGTGCTTTTCAGCCATCTGCGCCTGCTTCTCCGCCTCCTCCGCCCGGAAGCAGGTGCTGTCGAGGCCGACGCAGTAGCTGAGATAGTCGGGGTAATTATGATTGCTCAATTCCAGGCCGCGATTGCCCATAACCACAGCATGGGCAATGTTATGGGCGGCGTATTGCTGCCGCAAATGAGCGTCGCTGTTCTGATGGCCGGCCGCTGCCGCAATCTGGTCAAAATGCGGTTCGCGGCAAAAGTGAATATGGGCATCAATGATCTTCATGGTCATTAGTCCTTCCTTGCACGGTTTTCTATACTTATTTACCTATTATCATGCAACTAGGTAAGCGATGATTAAATGAACCAGTCAGATTGACGAGAGATTTTTTCGACT
>UQPB01000072.1 GCA_900542835.1 uncultured Pelosinus sp.
TACGCTAGCAATGGGATCGCGAGGCCATTGCGCAACTCTTGGCGCTTTAGCGCCTCAGTGTTGGCGGCATCCCCCTTGCGGGGAACAACGTAGATGGGGCTTTATCAACGTCCTGGAGGCTTCCGGCAGTTGCCGGAAGCCTTTTGTCATCAGGGAATGCAGCCATTCAAATAGCCGATTGCCACATATTCAAAAAAATGATTTTAGTTTTTTCTGAATAATCGATATGATAAAATCAGCAATAAATTCCTGATTTTGGAGGTGGCAATATGAGTTTAGCAATGACAGTCTGCGCCGTCGGCGGAACGGAAGAGATTGCCGGTGAACTGCTGCAGGCGGCCGGCCATATCGTCAGGGACAATGTCGTGATGATTGCCAGGACCTCGGCGCTGGCGTCGGCTGAGTCGGCCGATTTATTTTTTACCATGCCGACCCGGGTCGAAGAGTTAAGCCGGACCATCCCCGGCGAAAAAATCCTGGGCTTTGAACTCGTTCCCTCCCGCCGCTTTTTTGTTCAGGTAGCACGGCTGGAACGGGGGACTGCCGTCGCTGTATTTCATAACAATCAACGCGGCGGCAATACCTTTATCAAGAACTGCCATGCCTACGGTATCGATCACCTCGCTTTTTCCGTCATTCCGTTTCAGGAGCTGCCGGAAGCGGAGACTGCACGGCTGCTGCAGGCTGCCGATTGCATCATCGGGACCGATACGCTGGTGGCCGAAAGCGGCGTGCTGCAGCAGCGTTACCGGCGCTATCTGAAGCCGGATGCCCGCGTTATTGCCGCCGAGCGGGTCCCGACAATCGAATCGGCGGCCCTGCTGATGCAGCAAATTACCGCCTTCCGTCACCGCAAGATCGCGCGGCAGGCTGCAGCCTCCGTACAGGAACTGGCCGCCAGACTGCAGCAGATTGCCGCTACCGCCAGCAAGGTTTCCGGTTCTCTGGAAACCGGCGCCGGCGCCTTGCAAAATTTGCAGCAGGGTATTGAGCAGGAATCCAGCCGCATTGAGGCCGTGCTGCCGGTATCGGCGTCGCTGGCGACGGCAACCGCCAATATCGGCTCCATAGCCGATACAATCCGGCAAATCTCCAATCAGACCAATCTGCTGGCCCTGAATGCTTCGATCGAGGCGGCTCGTGTCGGTGAGCAGGGGCGCGGTTTTGCTGTCGTGGCCAAGGAGGTCGGCAAGCTGGCGAACGAAAGCAAGCAGTCAATTGAGACAATCCGGCAGGCGGTCAGCGGCGTACAATCCGCTGTCGGTCAGATCGTGCCGGCCCAAAAAGATATCGCGGCGGCGATGGCGGACTGCCGCCAGCAATGCGCCCGGGTCGTTGCCGACGCTGTCGACGAACGGACTGAACTGCTAAAGATATTTGATACGCTTGATCTGGTCAGAGCCTGTAGCGACGAACTGGTCAGAACCACGGAATCGCTGGTAAGCGGTTGAAGCCAAATCGCTTATCTGCCAGTGAGGATTGCTTCATGGATAGCCTGAATCTTTTGCCCGTAAGTACGGCCGGGTACGGCCCATTTGCCGTTTAAGTCTGTCCAGCTAACCGCGCGGCCGAAACTGGCGCTCTTTTTTACCAGCTCATAGCGGGGGTCGACAATCGGCAGCGATGGCGGACGCCGCGTGCTGTAGGCCAGGAGATGCTGAATCTGAGCGCGAACGCCGATTTCAGCGCTGGCAAACCAGGCTCCTTTAACGCCGCCGCCGGTAGTTCCCAGGCCGCAATAGTTGTTTTGCAGGGGAATCACATCGCCGCCATAGGCAAAATTGCCGGTTTCATGCAGTGCCTGGGCAAAGGCGAGATCAGGCCGGACTCCCTCGCGCAGCGCTTCCTGATAAAACAGTTCGACCAGGCGGCGGGGACTGACCGAGATCAGCGGCAGCGGATTGCGACGCAGCAGGTAGCTAAGGCATTGCTCCGGCGTTGCCAGCGGTTTGCCCAAAATAGTCAGAGCGAAAAAGTGCTCGCTGCGGAGCAGGCGCGCCGCCGGCGCTGTATAGGCCGCTGCCGCCGCAAGTGACGGCGGCAGCAGCAAAGCCGCAACCAAAGCGGCTGTAACGGCAGGTTTAGGCCATTTGCGCATGGCTGCCTCCTCGGTATGGTATATTCGTTGCCTATTCTTATTGTCAGGCAATCCCGGCAATTACGCAAGCAAAATCAGTAGCAAAAAAACGGCGTCATCCAAAGGATGCTGCCGTTTTCCATTATTGCTGTTTTAGGTAAGTGCTGAATTCATGCCCGCAGCCCGGCTTAACGGATCTTTTCGGCTGGCTGCGGCGCCAGTCTTGAAAAGAGCGTTGCTATCCAACTGTCTGACTGTCCCTGCCGGCGGCAAAGATTTCTTGTCAGCCTGACTGGTTCGCTCAATTAGTGCTTAGCCAGGCGGTGCGCCGCGTGATAGGTGGGCCCGATATAGTCATTCAGCCGGAATGAATGCGCAATGGCCAGGGTGACAAAATCTTTCGCCTGTTTGACCGCCGCCGGTACAGGCAGACCCTGGGCAAGTCCGGCGGTAATGGCGGCGGCATAGGTACAGCCGGCGCCATGCGTATAGGGCGTATCAATTTTCGGCGCTTCAAACACCGTAAACTCGCTGCCGTCATAGAGTACATCAATCGCCGCCTCGGTACCAAGCTTGGCGCCGCCTTTGATCAGGACATGCTTGGGGCCAAGGGTGTGGATAGCGGCGGCCGCGGCTTTCATGTCGTCTACCGAATGGATGGCGATGCCGCTGAGCTGAGCGGCTTCAAAGACATTCGGCGTAATGATGGTTGCGCGCGGTGCCAGTTCGTTACGGATGCTGACCGCGGCATCGGGGTGCAATACCTCGTCCGTTCCCTTGCAGACCATGACCGGATCTATCAAAATATTTTTCGCGCCGTACTGGTCAAGCTTTTTCGCTACCAGGGCAATGATCTCACTGCTGGCCAGCATGCCGGTTTTCAGCGCATCGACGCCAATCCCGGCAAGCACGGTGTCCAGCTGTGCCGCCAGCGTTTCAAGCGGCAGCGGATAGACGTCGTGATTCCAGCCGGCGGCGGGATTCTGAGTCACGATAACAGTTATGGCAGTCATGCCGTAGACGCCGAATTCCTGGAATGTCTTCAGATCGGCCTGCAGGCCGGCGCCGCCGCTGGTGTCAGAACCGGCAATGGTTAATGCTTTATATACAGTCATCAATGCTGCTCCTTTCCGGGGGAAAAACTTTCTGTTTGCAAACACGCAATTGTATTATATGATAGATTTGAACTGATTGAAATATACAGAATCGTTATTTTCTATAGGGACAGATAGGGGAGGAACAGCATGGACCTGATTGTTATGGATCCGCAAAGCCGGCAGCCCTTGTATATGCAGCTTTATCAGCATTATCGCGGTGAAATCGAGCAGGGAAGACTGGCCGCAGGGGCGAGACTGCCCTCAATCCGCAGTCTGGCCGACAGTCTTTCCGTTAGCAAAATCACAGTGGAAAAGGCTTACCAGCAATTGATGAGTGAAGGCTACATCGATAACAGCGAGCGTTCCCGCTATCGGGTGAACCAGGTCGAGCCGGCATTCCCGACAGCCTGGCCGACGCCGGAAACGCCGACTGCCGCCGCCGCGCCGGAGCCCGTTTATGATTTTGCCAGCGGTGAGATGGACAGCGAGGGTTTTGACTTTAGTCTGTGGAAGCGCTATATAAACAAGGCGTTTATGTATAAAAACCGGCTGATGGGCTACGGCAGCGGCAGCGGCGAACCGGAACTGCGCGCTGAAATCGCCGCCTACCTGCATCATTCGCGCGGCGTCTGCGCCTCTGCCGAGCAGATTGTAATTGGCGCCGGCGTCCAGAGCCTGCTCAATACCCTCTGCAGCATCCTCAAGGAAACCTATGGCAGCATCGCGTTTGAGGAGCCTGGTTTCAAAAATGGCCGGCAAATTTTTACCGACCGCGGCTTTAGCATCATTCCGGCAAGAATGCGGGCGGACGGCCTGGATATGGCGGCGCTGCGGCAAAGCGCCGCTCAATTAATCTACGTGAGTCCCTCGCATCAGTTTCCGACCGGTTATATCATGCCGGTCGGAAAGCGCCGCCAACTGCTGAACTGGGCGGAACAGGTGGAGGGAATTATCATAGAGGATGACTACGACAGCGAGTTCCGCTATTACGGCCGGCCAATCCCAGCTTTAAAAGGGCTGGACCGCCGCGAAGCCGTCGTCTATCTCGGTTCGTTCTCCAAAGTATTGCCGCCGTCGATCCGCATCAGCTATATGGTGCTGCCGGAACGCCTGCTGGCAGTTTACCGCCGGAAGGCGGCTCTCTACAAGCAAACTGCTTCCACCACTGAGCAGCTTGCGCTGGCCAGGTATATGGCCGACGGTCACCTGGAGCGTCAGATCCGTCGCCTGCGTAAACGCTACTATGAAAAAAGCCTGGCGTTCATTGCCGGGCTCAAGGAAATACTGGCCGACAAAGTGGTGGTCAAGGAGACCGAATCCGGCCTGCACACTATCATTCAGGTGAGATCGGCGGCGACGGCGGCGCAACTGGTGGAACAGGCTCTGGTCAAAGGCTGCCGGGTGGCGGCTGTGGATGATTTTTATCTGCGGCGGCCGCGGCAGGATTTGCCGCAGATTATGCTGTACTTCTCCAAAATCGCTGTCGCCGAGATCCCGGTTGCGCTTACCCTGCTCCGCCAGGCGTGGTTTAGTTGATGCGGCGGTGCTAAACAGCCGGTCCGGCCGCATATATTACTGCGAGTCTTTGATGGGAGTTGGCTGCATGAAACCATTACTTATTCGCAGTTCCCTGTTTTTTTCAATTATGGGTGTGCTGCTGCTTGGGCTGGTGATTGCCGGGGTCGGTCTGGACCTATGGAACGAAATGGAATTAGCGGCGATTCCCGACCAGCCGGCGACAGCGCCAAAGGGGAAACTCAGTATTGTCATCAAAGTGCCGGCCCGTTTGCTGGAATTGCATGAAGACGGCAAGGTGTATAAAAAATACCGCATTGCCGTGGGCAAAGGCGAAACCCCCTCGCCTGTCGGCGAGTGGATTGTGGAATGGAAGTCGTACCGGGCGGGCGATATATTTGGCACCCGTTATCTGTCGTTAAATGTTCCCTGGGGCGGCTATGGCATTCATGGCACGAACCAACCCTGGAGCATCGGCCATTATGCCAGCCACGGCTGTATCCGCATGCGCAACAAGGATGTTGAGGAATTATTTGAATGGGTGCCTGTGGGAACCCCGGTGCGGATTGAAGGCCAGGTCAGTTCGATCCGGCATACGCTGAAGCTGCATTCGATGGGGCAGGATGTCGTGCAGGTGCAGCTCCGGCTGAAGACGCTGGGCTATCTCGAAGGCAGGGCCGACGGCTTCTTTAATGGCGATACCGATGTGGCGGTGAAACGGTTCCAGCATGACAAAGGTTTGAAGCCTAATGGCGTTGTCGACCGCAAAACACTTAACCTGCTGGGGTTATGACCGCTGTATCAGCGGGGGAAGAACCGGCAAGGCCGTCAGACAAATCTGACGGCCTTGCCGGTTCCGCTTTAGCGGTCAGTATAGCCAGAACATCTCCTGGATCAGGCGGGGATCACTGGTCCGGGTCAGAGCCAGCATTAACAGAATCCGGGCCTTTTGCGGATTAAAATTGTCGCCGGCGACGAAGTTGTACTTGTCGTCATTGGCCTCGCCGTTGCGGGCGACAACGCCGTTACCGACACGGGAACTGCGGACAACGACAATGCCGCTTTTCTGCGCCGCTTCCACCGCCGGGTATTCGGCCTTGCCAATGCTGCCGTTGCCGGTGCCGGCATGGACAATGCCCTTGGCTCCGGCGCGGACGAAGGCATTGATCGCGGCCCCGTCGTTGCCGGCATAGTGATAGACAATATCCACCCGGGGCAGCTTGCTCAAATTGGTGATGTCGAATTCAGATGCGCTCGTATGCCGGCGCAGCGCCGCCCGGTAAAATAAGGGCTTATCGCCGCTAAAAAAGCCGAGCGGACCAAGCTCCGGCGCTTTAAAGGTGTCCGTGCGGTCGGTAATTGTTTTAGTGACATCACGGCCGGAATGGATGGTATCGTTAAGCATGACCAGGACACCTTTGCCGACAGCGTCTTGGCTGCCAGCCAGAATGACCGCGCGATAGAGGTTCAGCATGCCGTCGGCGCTCATGGCTGTCGGCGGCCGCATTGATCCGACTAAAACCACCGGTTTTTCACTTTTGACAACCAAATGCAAAAAATAGGCAGTTTCCTCCAGGGTATCGGTGCCATGGGTGATCACAATACCGTCGACATCCTGCTGGCTAAGCAGTTGGTTGACTCGTTTCGCCAGCGACAGCCAGACGGAATCAGTCATATTTTCACTGGCGATCTGGGCAATTTGTTCGCCGCTGACAACAGCGACAGTTTGCAGCTCGGGAACGTTGGCGATCAGCGCATCAACGGGAGCGACGGCGGCGGTGTAACCGACAGTAGTACTGCTTGTCGCGCCGGCACCGGCAATCGTGCCGCCGGTTGCCAGGATTTTTATCCTGGGCAGCTCAGACGCCTCGGCGAAACAGGCTGCCTGCAGGCTGAACAGAAGTAAAGCGGCTATGGCCAGCGGCAAAAAAAGTTTACGGTTCATTTTCAACTCTCCTTTCCAAAATTTGGTTACATTTTTATTGTACTAAAATAGTAATTTTTTTCAATATAAAAAATGCAAGCTTCAAAAAAGAACAGGAAGGTTCAAAACCATGACTGGCATAAAAAAACGATCCGATCGCCGGAGGCAAATCGGATCGCGGTTGGGCTGGCGTTGATGATCAAGCGCGGCGGCTATACCGCCTTTGCGGTTAATGCGTGTTTGCCGGCGCCGCGGCAGAACGGGCAGCTGATTTCGACGTAGCCCTTGTCACGGCAGGCAATACATTCACCCGGGGGCAGATTTTCATGCTCAAAAGCATCCGTCTCCCGGCAGTATCGGCAATCCAGCAGATATCTGCCTGAACCTGCGCAATGAGAACATGTTGTGTGCATAACCAATCCTCCCTTTGCTTACTGTCTGACAGCGTCTTGCCAATTGAATCCTGCGGAATCGGCTGCCTAGACGGCAACCTGGCCGGCAGGCCGCGCAACGGCTGCCAGACGGTCGCCGATAAATTTAGCCAGGTCGATAACCCGGCAGGAATAACCCCATTCATTGTCGTACCAGGCCAGAACCTTAATTTTGCGTTTTTCCATTACCATGGTAGAGGGGGCATCGATAATTGCCGAATGACTGTTGTTCAGGAAGTCAACGGAAACCAGCGGTTCCTCGCAGTAGTCAAGGATTCCTCTGAGCTCTCCCCGCGAAGCCGTTTGCAGTGCTTGGTTCACGTCGGCCGCGGTCACAGCCTGTTTGACCTCTACGACCAGATCGGTCAGCGATACATTGGGAACAGGCACCCGGATGGCAATGCCGTTAAGTTTGCCGGCAAGCTCCGGCAGGACCAGTCCGATTGCTTTGGCGGCACCGGTTTTGGTCGGCACGATCGACTGAGTACAGGCGCGGCCGCGGCGGGGGTCTTTGTGGGAGTTATCCAGATTGCGCTGATCGGTTGTAAAGGCATGAACCGTCGACATCAGTCCGCTGACTATGCCAAATTGCTCATGAATAACTTTGATGACTGGCGCCAGGCAATTGGTCGTGCAGGAGGCGTTGGAGACAATATGGTCGCGGTCTGGCTGATAAGCCGACTCATTTACTCCCATAACGACAGTGCGCACATCGTCTTTGGCGGGAGCTGTCAGGATCACCTTTTTGGCACCGCTGGCGAGATGGGCGGCGGCTTCCTGGCCGGAATTGAACTTGCCGGTGGCTTCAATTACGATATCGACATCCAGTTTAGCCCAAGGCAGGCGGGCAGGATTACGTTCCGACAAAACGGGAATGTTTCGTCCGTTTACACGGAGCATATCACCGGCGGCTTCGATCGTGCCCGGCAATTTGCCGTGAACGGAATCATATTTTAATAAATGCGCCAGTGCGGCGGCTTCCATCGTGCCGTTAATCGCCACGACTTCAATATCCGGGCGCTCCAGCGAAGCGCGCATGCACATGCGGCCAATACGGCCAAATCCATTGATGGCAACTTTGGTACTCATTGGTATCCTCCCGGGTTAAACTTAATTAGTATAGCACAAATAAGCGGCTTTGCGTATTTATAGTATCATACTAGTAAAAATAAGTAAACACTTAATTGCCTGGATAAATATACCTTCCGGTAAATCGACAAGCAGCATATAATAGATAAGAGGCTCAAGGATGAATGGAGGGGTTACGATGCTGAAAAATGTATTGAAAACCATCCGCGACCGGCTGCTGCCCAGTATTGATTCGCAGTCGGACGGAACCGGGCACTGCCACGAGGCGGCGTTTGATCCGGATAGTTTCCCTGAGACGGTAAAACAGCAACTGCAAAAAAAACAACCTACGGATTCTGAATCGCCGCCGCTCAAAAACTGACCGCGGCGCCTGACCGTATGCGGAGGTAGCTATGCGTCTGGGAATAAAGCTTTTCTTTTTATTGGTCATCATCGCTAATATCGCCTACAATGCTACGCTGCCGCTGCATCCTGACGAAGCCTATTACTGGCAATGGTCGCAGCACCTGGCTCTTTCCTATTATGACCATCCGCCAATGGCGGCGTATGCTATTTGGCTGGCGGCGCGCCTCGGTGATAGTGAAACCGTTCTGCGTCTGGCGGCGGTAGCGGCTATGACCGGCGCCGCATGGCTTGTCTGGCGGACAGGCTGTCTGCTGTTTAACCGCCGTACCGGCGAGCTGGCGCTGCTTGTTTATCTGCTGGTGCCGTTGACGCAGGTCGGCTATCTGGCGGTTACGCCGGATCCGTTTCTGAGTTTTTTCTGGGCGCTGGCGCTTTATCTGGTCTGTCGCGGACTGTTCAAGCCGCAGGCCGGTTGTCTTGCGCTTGCCGGTGCGGCTATCGGTTGCGCCTTGTTATCCAAATATACGGCTATACTGCTGCCGGCGGCACTGCTGCTGGCAGGCCTTTCTTCAGCGCGCTGTCGACGGCTGCTGTACAGTCGCGAGCTGCTGCCGGCAGCGTTGCTGGCGGCGCTTGTCTTTACCCCGGTCGTAATTTGGAACGCCACCCATGACTGGGTGTCGTTCCGTTATCAGTTTGCCCACGGTGTTGCGGCGGAAAAAGTGTTGCAGCCGGTTTCCTTCGCCGAATTTTTTGCCGGTCAGGCATTGGTTTCCAATCCTTTTTTCTTTTTTCCCCTGCTGATTTATTTAGCGCGGGAAAAATGGCGCAGCTTCCGGGAGCCGCAGCTGGCTATCCTGACCTGGCCGTTCCTGTTTACGCTGCTGTTTTTCGGCTATAATGCCCTGTATAAGAAGGCGGAATTGAACTGGGCAATGCCGGCAATGATCAGCGGCTCGATTTTACTGTCGCACTGGCTGCTGCGCACAGGCAAAACCGGTTTGCTGCGTTGGGGGGCAGCCTTTACGCTGCTGGCAGTGCTGGTGTTTAAAGGGCCGGAGTTGGTGCCGCTATTGCCGGAGGAATTTGTAATGAAGCAGAAGTTCCTCGGCTATCGCGAGTTATTCGCCGGCTCCGACCTCCGCGGTGACGCTGCTTTTGCCATAGGCGATAACTACGGTGACGCGGCCAGTATCGCCTATTATCTGAGCGGTCGGCCTCCTGTTTATATTCTGGAGCCGCAGCCTCTGTCGCAATATCATTTTTGGCGCGGCGGTCTGGCCGGCATGAAAGGGGCCGATGCGGTCTGGATCGGCGAGGAACAGCCGTCGGCGGCTGTTGTCGCCGCTTTTAAGCGGGTTGAATTTGACCGGACGTTATTGTATGAGAACCGTTTTGGGATCAAACGGTATCAGGTGTTTCGCTGTCAGGAATTCCAGGGCCTGAATCCGGCGAATGAGTAACGGTGCGTACAGGGTCTGATTCTGATGCCAGCTTCCCCGTTTGTCAATTTTTTTTACGGTTTGGCAGGGAATTTAAGCAATTCGGGCGAAACACGGTAAGGATTGCAAGTTAGTTAGATGAAGGAGATTTATATAGGATGCTGCATGCATTTTCCCGGACGGAATTATTAATCGGCGCTGCCGCGCTGGCCAAGCTAGCCGCAAGCCATGTCGCTGTTTTTGGCGGCTCATGCGCAGACGTTCAGCGCGGATGATATTTTTCAGGTCGCTCA
>UQPB01000073.1 GCA_900542835.1 uncultured Pelosinus sp.
GGCGCTTTAGCGCCTTAGTGTTGGCGGCATCCCCCTTGCGGGGAACAACGTAGATAGGGCTTTGTCAACGGCCTGAAAAAACAGGAAGGGAAGCTTGCCAGAAGCCTCCCTTCCTGTTTTTTATCCGGAGCGCAACGATACAGCTTAGGCACGCACTAATTAATGCCCACAGCGCAGCTTGACGGATCTTTTTCGGGCTGACTGTATCAACCAGTCCAAAAAAGCGTTGCTATTCCTGCGGTTTGGCTTATTCTTACCTACACATCAAAAAAGCAATATGATCCCTTACTGGCCTGCTTCACTTTATACATCGCCGTGTCGGCATGCTGCAACAGCAGCTCAATATCATTATTATCATCAGGATATATAGTAAGACCTATGCTAAGCGAAACGGCAAACGTCTCCCCCGGTAAATTGACGGGTCGTGACATCACCTGTAAAATCCGGTTCAAAATAGCGTCGCATTCCAACCGCCCGTGCAGCCCCGGCAGAATAATCACAAATTCGTCGCCGCCGATCCGCGCCAGCGTATCGCCGCGGCGCAGGCAGGACCGCAGCCGGTCGGCAATAGCCACAAGCAGTCTGTCGCCTGCCGCATGCCCGAACCGGTCATTAATTGTTTTGAAATCGTCAATATCCAGATAGCATACGGCAACCAGACTGCCGGTCCGGCGCGCCTGCGCCAGCGCCTGCTGCAGCCGGTCGTCCAGCCGCCGCCGGTTGGGCAGGTTTGTCAGTTCATCAGACAACGCCATTTGCTCCAGCTGCTGTTCCCGCTGCTTTAATGCCAGTGTCAGACGCGTCATCCATGCCAGCATCAGGCAGATAACTATAGCGGCAAGACCTTTTCTCATCACGCCGGCCGGATCATTCCAACCGTTTTGGGGCGTAACGCTAAGTACCCAGGTCGCTCCCGGCACTGCCAGCGGGCGTTCCACCGGCTCGCCGGTCAAAGCGCCAACCGACGCGGCAATAATTTGCCGCGTCCCGCTGTCAGGATGATAACGCCACAGCTGGTAAGCAAACCCTTTTGCTTCCAACTGCAAAAGGCCTGTGCTTTTCAGTACGACCGGAAACCGGATCACCACATTACTAAAACCCCAAAAGCAGGGTTTTCCGTCTTTGCCGGCCAGATAAATTGGCAGCCGTCCCACACCGCCCCATATTCCCTGTTTCATTTCAAACGGACCGGCGAAGGTCAGCCTGCCGCTGTCCCGGGCTTCAATCGCCTCGGTGGAGCGGCTTTGATCTGCAAACAAGTTATGACCGACAGCCGGTTCGTTCCCCGCTAACGGTACAATATAGCGAACTACGCCTCCCGGCGCCAGCTGCAGGGAATCCACACCGGGATATAACGGCAGCATCCTGGCGGCAATTTCCTCAAAATACAGCAGTTGTTCCCGTTCATCCAGTTTCTCATGGTTCTGCTGAACAATGGCGGAAACGGCATAGGCTGCCGACAAGGCCCGCTCAAGCTTATTCTGGACAACGATCGTATAATCACTGGCTATGTCGGAGGCGCGGACTCTTTCACTTTCGATCCGTTCGCACTCCAGCCACCGGATTACAAAGCCGGCGAAAATTGCCGCTAGGATAAATACGCCGACAGCTGCTGCCCGTGGCTGAGACAGCTGAGCGTACCAGCGCCATCGCCGTTTCCGGAGTCTGGTATCCATTTTGTCCACTACTTTCAATAACCGTTAGCGTTTGAACAGGACAGCCACTCGCACAGCCCGTCGCTTGCCGCAAGCGCTGCCCGTTCAAAGCAGGCTCGTATCATTACTGCCCCGCCGGAGCGGCCAGGCCTTATAACCGGAATTTTTCTACCGCCGCCTGCAGATCAGAGGCCAGCATCGCCAGGCTCTGACTGGAGGAAGCAATTTGCTGCATGGAAGCCGACTGTTCCTCGGTTGCGGCCGATATCGTCTGCGACTCGGCAGCCGCATTTTTGCTGGCTGTTTCCACTGCCCGGATCGAGCGGACCAGATCCTGATTACCGGCATCAATATGGCGGATCGAGTCGGAAATGTCTTTAATTTGACCGGTCAGCCGGACAATCGCGTCAACAATCTCCTTAAAGGTCTCACCGGTGGCATTGACCAGGCCAATACCGGTGCGGATGCCGTCAGCCTCAGCCTGAGCGGCGGCCACCACCTGCTGCAGATTGACTTCGTTTTTCTCGACCAGCGTACCGATCTTTTGCGCGGCCTGCCGTGACGCTTCCGCCAGGGTGCGGACTTCATCGGCGACAACGGCAAAACCGTGTCCCTGTTCACCGGCCCGTGCCGCTTCAATAGCAGCGTTAAGCGCCAGCAGGTTGGTCTGTCCGGCAATCGAAGAAATCAAGCCGACAATTTCCCGGATCTCCCGCGAACTCTCACTTAATTCCGTGATCATTGCCTGTGAGGCAGCAGTGCTCTTATCAATCTCGCCCATTTGCTGCACCGTCCTGTCAACAACCTGCCTTCCCTGCTCGGCTGCCTCCGAGGTCGTCAGCGCCGTAGCCGAAACAGTGCCGGCAGTCTGGGCAATCTGCGATACCTGTGTCGACATGATGTCGGCAATTTCCATGATATGGGCAGCGGCAGCAGCCTGCTGCTCGGCGCCGCCGGCAACCTCGCTGATCGACCCGGCCACCTGATTGGCCGCATCTGCCGACTGATGGGCGCTGGCGGTCAATTCCTGGCTGGAAGCGGCCAACTGCTGCGACTGTGACATAACCTGTCCGACCAGCGACCGCAGATTGCCGCGCATCGTTTGAAAGCCCCGCGCCAGCTGCCCGATTTCATCAGCCGTGTGAATACGGGCTGCCTGTTCCCGCAAGTCGCCCTCTGCCAGTTGCAGGCACTCATCGCGCAGCAGCGTTATTGGCGCGGCAAGGCGGGAGCTGATCAGCAAAATGAACAGAACCGCCAGGGCCAGGCATACCCCTGAAACCGCCAGCATTACATTGGCCAGGGAGCTGATCTGCTGCATGGCTTCCGCCTCGGGGGCAGTGACAACCATGATCCAGCGGTGATTTTCGCCCAGGTTAATCGGGGTAAAGACGCCGATCCGGGTGACGCCGTCAACAAAGCTATAGATGCCGCGCGTTGCCTGCCCGGTCGCCGCCGCTTCCTTGAACAGCTCCATCAATCGTTCGTCTAACTCGGTCTGCTGAAACTTCAGCTCGGAATTAATTTTTTTCTCGACGAAGCTGAGCTTTCCAACCACCTCCGGCAGCCGCGGATGCAGAATCGTCATCCCTGACTGGTCGGCGATCACGCCATAGCCGCTGGTTTGAAACTGGACTTGCTTAACCAGCCCGCTTAACTGCTCCAGCGAAATGGTACCGGTCAGCACGCCGGTCAGGCTGCCGTTGAACCGTACCGGGACGGCGACATTAATCGCAACCTTACCGGTGGTCCTTGAAGTGAGCACCTCAGATACAACCGGCTTGCCGGCAGCGACAGTCTGGCGGAAATATTGCCGCTCCCCCAGCTGCACTGTCGAACCGTCGGGGCGGATGCCGGTGCCGTCGGGAGCAATATACGTAATACTTTCCAGATTGCTCAGACGCTGCTTGCTGTCATTCAGCGCGTTCAGCAGCGCTTGCCGGTCAGCCGGATTGTAAATATCCTTATTGGCGGCAAACGACTGCAACTGCAGCGTCGCGTCATGGACATAAGCCTCGACCCGGTGTGAATAATCGCTGCCCACCGACAGCGCCGTTTCTTCGACGCTTTGACTGAGAGCCTGGCGGGAGAGATAATAGCTGGCACCGGCCAGAGCGGCAAAGGAAAGCAGGAAAAATGGCAGGAGAACTACTAATAAACGCATCTTCATCGTTGAAAACTTCATCGCTTGGCATCCCTTTCTCTTTGTAAACTTACGGCTTTATCACGATAACCAGTACGATGATCTGTCATCTCTACGGCATCCCTGCTTTCCGGCTTCCATTTATAATAACCCATATTATCCAATAATAATTATCTCAAACATACGGATAAATAGCAATCTCTTTCATGGACAAAAATAACGCGCCGCTATTATCTGGCAAGGATAGGGCTAATCTACTTTAAAAGAAAAGCGGCGTAAGCACTTTGACCGGAGTGGTCGCGCTTGCGCCGTTAATGAAGTCATATAGCAGTGGTTTGCGTCCCTTTAGCATCGCGGGCAGTGCATTGGATTTTAGCCTATTCCTTCTCTTTTTGTGGCCGCCGCTAAACTGCACTGCCTTAGACCGGAGACCTCCTTTTGGCTACAGGGCCGCGCCGAACGGGCGCAGTGTTACCCCGGCCGCCTGCAGCGCCCGCCGGATGCGGCCCGCCAGTTCGACCGCTCCCGGTGTGTCGCCATGCAGGCAGATCGTCTGCGGATTTAGCGCCACCACAGAACCATCAATGGCCGTAACCGTTTTTTCGGTTGCCATTTGCACAACCCGGTCGGCAACCGCCTGCGGATCATGGATAACCGCGCCGGCCAGCTTGCGGGACACCAATCCGCCTGCAGCCGTATAGGCGCGATCGGCAAATACTTCTTCGACATAACGGATCCCCACCCGCTTAGCCGCTTCAATCATCGCCGACTGCGACAGGCAGACCAGATACAGGCCGGGGTCAATCGCCTTGACCGCCTCGGCAATGGCTACCGCTACCTCCAGATCCTTGGCCGCGTCATTATACAGGGCACCATGGGCCTTGACATGCTGCAGACTGATGGCCTCGGCCCGGCAGAAGCCCTGCAGGGCGCCGATTTGATAAATCACGTCGCCCTTGATTTCCTCAGGCGATGCCTGCAAAGGCCGGCGGCCGAAGCCGACCAGATCGGGATAGGAGGGATGGGCGCCAACTGCCGCGCCGTACTTTTTTGCCAGCTTTACGGTTTGATGCATATGAACCGGATCGGAAGCGTGAAAGCCACAGGCGATGTTCACGGAAGTAACCAGCGGGATGATTTCCGCATCCAGGCCCAGCCGGTATACGCCGAAGCTTTCACCGCTGTCGCAGTTAAGATCGATGCTCATGCTTCTTCACTCTCCTTAATCTGTACACAGTACGCCTGTCCGTTGACCGTCAGCCGCAGCCGGCGAACCGTTTCACGCCGTCTTGCATCCAGGGCAGCTTTGAGTTCCCGCAGCAGCTGCCGTTCGGCCTGCAGCGCGTCTACCGCCTCCGCCTCGGAACAAAACCGGAACCGCAGGCTGTCGCCCGGCCTGGCCTGCGCCAGCCTGGCAAGATCGGGGCCGATAACAGCGGCGATTTTGGCGTAGCCGCCGGTGGTCTGGCGGTCAGCCATCATCACGATCGGCCGCCCGTGTCCCGGCACCTGAATCGCCCCCTGGCAGAGAGCGTCGGAAACAATATCCGGCCTGCCCCGGTGAGCGATGGCCGGTCCTTTCAGCCGGTAACCCATACGGTCAGCGTCTTCGGAGATGGTATAAACGCTGTTGCAGAAAGTCGCTTTCCCCTGCTCGCTAAACCAGTCATCCTGCGGTCCCGCTAACACCCGCAGCAGCAGCTCCCCGTCGTAATCAGGAATAAACCGCTCATCCAGACGGCCGGCTGCGACGGGAAAAGCAGCGGCACCGGCTGCGAGCTGGTCGCCGCAGCGCAGCGCCCGGCCCTCCATTCCGCCAATTGCCGCCCGTGTATAGGTCGAACGGCTGCCCAGCACGGGAGGAACATCGATACCGCCAGCTATGGCAAGGTAAGCGCGGCAGCCCGATTGCGCCCAGCCCAGGCTCAGTTCGCCGCCGGCGGGAATATAAAAGCAGGACCAGTTTGCTACCGGCGTTCCATCTACTGCCGCCGCCATCTCGGCACCGGCCAGGGCCGCGAAGCAGCCGGCGGCAAACCGGAACCGGCCGCCCCTCAGTGTCAGCTCCAGCACGGCGGCGTCTTCGCTGTTGCCAGCCAGCAGATTGGCTATCCGGCTGGCAAAGCGGTCCATGGCGCCGGCGACCGAAACGCCATAGGCCTGATAACCCCAGCGTCCCTGATCCTGCACAGTGGTAAACAGCCCGGGGTCCTCAATCCTGATCATCAGCCAAAGCTCCTTTCCAGTTTGCGGCCGGCGGTTTGTAGCTGCCGGCCGCGACCGCGGCGGCGATCGCTTCGTATTCGTCACGACTGATTGCCTGGAACTGCAGATAATCGCCGGCCTTAAACAAAAACGGCGGTGCCTGCGACAGATCAAAGGCTTTGACCGGCGTCCTGCCGATCAACTGCCAGCCACCGGGACTGTCAACCGTGTAAAAAGCGGTCTGCGAGCCGCCAATACCTACCGATCCCGCCGGCACCAGGGTACGCGGCTGTTGCAGCCGGGGCGTGGCAAGGCGCTCGGGCATACCGCCCAGATAGGCGTAGCCAGGCGTAAATCCCAGCATATAAATCTGGTAGGGCGCCGCGGTGTGAAGCTCGATCACCGCCTGCCGGCTCAGGCCGCAATGACTGGCGACAAAGTCAAGGTCAGGCGCAAACTCGCCGTCATAGCAGACGGGAATCGTAATTAATCTGGCTCCGGGCGGCTGCTGCAGCGGCAGCCGCTCCAGTTCCGCCAGCAGCAGCCGCAGCTTGCCGGCCAGATCGGCGCGGCTGATTGTCAACGGGTCAAAGTACAGCAGCAGTGACCGGTAAGTCGGCACCGCCTCGATCAGTTCACCAGCCAGACGCTCGCTAATTAAAGCAGCAAATTGATGCACCCGCAGATTGCAGTTCTTATCGATGCTCTGGCCGAATTCAACGACCAGCCCCTGCTCACCGGCATTCAGCATTTTAATTTCATGCATATTGAAAGCCTCTCTTCTGTTCCGGCTACATTCCCAGATACGCCTGGCGAACCAGGTCGCTGCCCAGCAGTTCTGCCCCTGTGCCTTCATTAACGACCCGGCCTGTCTGCAGGACATAGGCCCGGTCAGCCAGTTCCAGCGCTTCCTGGACATTTTGCTCCACCAGCAGAATTGTCTTGCCGTGGCGTTTAATCTCCCGGATCAGCTCAAAGATCTGTGATACCAGCTTCGGTGCCAGCCCCAGCGAAGGCTCGTCAAGCAGGATCAGCGACGGGTCTGACATCAGCCCGCGGGCGATTGCCAGCATCTGCTGCTCGCCGCCGCTAAGCGTGCCGGCCGTTTGCCGCAGCCGCTGCTTGATGATCGGAAACATTTCAAACACTTCCTGGCGGATTGCCTGGCGTTTGGCCGGATCGCCAACCGTAAAGCCGCCCAGCTCCAGATTTTGCTCCACTGTCATTTTCGCGAAGGTCATGCGGCCTTCGGGGACATGGGCAATCCCCTGACCAACAATCGTGTGCGCCGGATAGTTGCTGATCGTTGAGCCTTTAAAGACAATCGCGCCGTCCATAACCGGCAGCAGGCCGGAAATACCGCGCATCAGCGTCGATTTTCCGGCGCCGTTGGCGCCGATTATCGCTACGACCTCGCCCTCGCTAACATGGAAGGAAACACCGTGGATCGCCACGACGCCTTTATAGCCAAGTGTGACATTATCGACTTTGAGCATGATAGTTCTCTCCTAGATATGCTTTAATTACCTCCGGGTCATTGGCAACGTCCTGCGGCAGCCCTTCGGCGATTTTGCGGCCTCCGTCCAGAACCATGACCTTGTGGGAAATCGGCATGATCACTTCCATAACGTGCTCAACAATAAACAGCGCGACACCCTGACGATTAATCGCCTTGATCAGCTCAACCGCTTCCTGCGTCTCCTTGGGCGTAAGCCCGGCCATTACCTCGTCCAGCAGCAGCAGCGCCGGCTGCGTCGCCAGCGCCCGCGCCAGCTCCAGCCGCTTTTTATCGGCAATGGTCAGGGATATGCCCATTTGCCGCCGCCTGTCCTTAAGGCCGGTAAATTCCAGAATCGCCTCCGCCTGCTCGGTGGCGCGGCGTTTATTTTTCTCCCGCAGGAAGGCGCCGACCAGAACGTTGTCAAGAACGGACAGGGAACTGAGCGGCCGCACGATCTGAAAGGTACGGGCAATGCCCTTGCGGCAAATGACCTCCGGCGGCTGCCCGGTAATATCCTCGTCTTCAAACAGGATGCGGCCAAGCTCCGGCCGATAGAAACCGGAAATCGTGGCGAAAAAAGTACTTTTACCGGCCCCGTTGGGGCCGATGATACCGACGATTTCGCCTCTGTCGACACTGACGCTGACATCACTGTTGGCAGTCAGGCCGCCAAATTTCTTCGTCATATTTTCCACCCGGAAAAAGCTCATTCCCTACACCCCCTTATCCACTGCGGCGCCAGCGGCCGCGGCAGCCGGCTTCTTAGCGGCTGCCTGCCGCAAATCCTGCATAAAGCCCATCAGGCCTGACGGTTTGGCCGCCGAGATGACCATAATCAGCAACCCGTAGATAATCAAGTCTATTGCCGAGCCGCTGCCGCCCAGCCAGGCCCGGCTGAATTCCGACAGCGGAATCATGATAAAGGCGCCAAGCAGCGGTCCCCAAACAGTGCCGACGCCGCCGAGAATGGCAATCAGACAGACCTGGATCGACAGCATCACCGGCAGTACCGTCTCGGGATCAATGAACAGCAGGTACTGTGCGTAGAAGGTGCCGGCCATTGCCATGAAGACAGCGCTGAAAGCCATTGCCAGCATCTTATAGCGGGTAATTCTGATTCCCAGGCTGCGGGCCGTATCCTGATCCTCACGAATAGCCTGAAAGTAGTAGCCAAAATGGCTGGTTTCAAGAAAACGGGTAAACGCCAGCTGCAGCAGCAGAAAGCCAAGCGCAATATAGTAATAGGCGGTTTTACCAATAAACTGGAAATTAGCAAACGTTGCCTCTGTCAGCGGAATATGCTTGCCGACCGCGCCGCCGGCAAATTCCCAGTTAACGAACAGGACAAAGAAGATCTCTCCCAGCGCGATAGTGGCAATGCAAAAATAGTGACCCTTCAGCCGGAAGCAGGCATATCCCAAAACCGCTGAGACGACGGCGGCGATCAGCACGCCGGCCAGCATCCCCAGCCAAGGGCTGACGGCATAGTCCATAAACAAAATGGTCGAGGAATAGGCGCCGATGCCGAAATAGACAGCATGCCCCAGCGATACCTGGCCGGCGTAGCCGCCGATCATATTCCAGGCGCCTCCCATCATGGCGTACAGAAAGACCAGAATCAGCAGGTGGAGATAAAACATATTGCCGACGGCCAGCGGCAAAGCCAGCGCTGCCAGCAGTACGGCGGCTGCCGCCAATTTTAATTTGTGGTTTTTCATCATGTTCACCTCGCCCTACGGATTCCCCAGAAGGCCTCTGGGGCGGAAAATCACGACAATCAGATAAATGGAGAAAACGACAACATACTTGAGGGAGGGTGCCAGCAGCACGCCGGCGAACGCCTCGACCAGGCCGATGATTAGTCCGGCATAGAAGGCGCCGGCGATGCTGCCAAAGCCGCCGAGGGCGACGGTGACAAAAGCCAGAAAGCAAAACACCGCTCCCACCTCAGGATAAACATAGTAGAAGTTTGCCAGCAGCACGCCGGCAACGCCCACACAAATCGAGCCGATGCCCCAGGCCAGGGCGAACATGCGGTCAGCGTTGATCCCCATCAGGGTGGCGGCATTTTTGTTTTCCGCCACCGCCATCAGCGCCCAGCCGGTGCGGGTTTTGGCAATAAACCAATAGACGGCGGCAAACATCACTGCCGAGCCGGCGG
>UQPB01000074.1 GCA_900542835.1 uncultured Pelosinus sp.
CGTGAGCGAGGGAAAAGGCAAGGAGCGAAAGACCGATTCCACGGAGGACACAGAGAGAGGATGACCTCCGGCCTTGCCGTGCCACAGGCGGGAAACTGGCCGGGAGCGGCTCAGCCTGCGTCGTCAGCAGCCGCATCCCTGCGGGTCATGGCCAGAAACTCCGCTTCGTCGATCACGGTTATGCCGAGCTGGCGGGCCTTGTCGAGTTTGCTGCCGGCATCCTCGCCGGCCAGGACGAAGCCGGTCTTCTTGCTGACAGCAGACGACACTTTGCCGCCAAGCTGCTCAATCAGGGCCGAAGCCTGCTGCCGGGACAGGGTCGGCAGGGTGCCGGTCAGGACAAAGCTCTTGCCGACAAAGGGACCGGCCGCGGGCGCGGTCTTTTCGCACTCCAGACTAACACCGGCCTCGCGCAGCCGCTTGATCATCGCCAGATTGGCCGGTTCGGCAAAATAGGCAATGACGCTGTCGGCTATCTTGGGACCAATTTCCGGCAAAGCCACCAGTTCTTCCGGGGTTGCCGCCGCCAGCGCCTCAATCGAGCCGAAATAGCCGGCGAGGACGCCGGCGGCTTTAACCCCGACAAAGCGGATGCCCAGCGCGAACAGGGCCCGGGCCAGGCCGGCCCGCTTGCTGCGCCCGATCGCATCAATGAGGTTTTGCGCCGACTTTTCGCCCAGGCGTTCAAGGCCGGCGATCTGTCCAGCGGTCAGACAGTAAAGGCCGGCAGGATCATCGACCAGGCCGGCGGCCAGCAGCGAGCCGATAATCGCCGGTCCCAGCCCCTCGATATCCATGGCATCACGGGAGGCGAAATGGATCAATCCCTCCCGCCGCAGCGCCGGACAGCCGAGATTAACGCACTTGTGCGCCGACTCGTTTTCCTGACGGACAACAGGGCCGCCGCACTCCGGACAGGTCAGCGGCATGGAAAATACCGTCTCATCGCCGCTGCGATGGGCCGTAATGACGGAGACGACTTCGGGAATGATTTCACCGGCCTTATGAATAATGACCGCATCGCCGATACGGATGTCCTTTTCGGCAATAAAGTCGGCGTTATGCAGGGTAGCCCGGCTGACGGTCGAGCCTGCCAGCCGCACCGGCCGCAACACCGCGGTAGGGGTAACCGCGCCGGTGCGGCCGACCCGCAGCACGATAGCCTCGATGACCGTAGCCGCCTGCTCAGCGGGATATTTAAACGCAATCGCCCAGCGGGGATCCTTGGCGGTCGATCCCAGCGCGTCCTGGGCGGCAAAGGAGTTAACCTTGACGACAATGCCGTCAATATCGTAAGGCAGGTCGACACGTTTCTCCTGCCAGCTTTCACAGCAGGCAATGACCTCCTCAATCGAATGGGCCAGCTGGTAATGCGGATTAATTTTAAACCCCAGACCGGCCAGCATTTGCAGCATACCGCTGTAGGTATCCGGCTGCAGAGCATCGCGGCGGCCGACGCCGTGAACAAAAAAATCCAGTGCCCGCCTGGCTGTTACCCGGGCGTCAAGCTGACGCAGCGAACCGGCGGCGGAATTGCGGGGATTGGCAAACAACGCCTCGCCCGCCTGCTCCCGCTCCCGGTTCAGGCGTTCAAACGCCGCCCGCGGCATAAATGCCTCGCCTCTGACCTCAAGAAACGCCGGCGGCGCAGTGGCGGCCAGCGTGAGCGGCAGCGAACGGATGGTACGGACATTGGCGGTGACATTCTCGCCGACCTGACCGTCGCCGCGGGTAGCACCGCAGACCAGCCGGCCGTTTTCATAGATCAGGTTCAGAGCCAGGCCGTCGATTTTCAGTTCGACCACATATTCAACCTGTTCCTGGCCGAGAGCAGCCGCTACCCGGTTATGGAAAGCCCGCAGTTCGTCGGCGGAGAAGGTATTGCTGAGACTGAGCAGCGGTGTAGGATGGGTGAAGCGTTCAAAGCCCTCGGCCGGCTGACCGCCGACGCGCTGTGTTGGCGAGTCGGGGCTGACCAGTTCGGGATGCCGGCTCTCCAATTCCTGCAACTGGCGCATGAGCGCATCGAACTCAGCATCGGAAATCTCCGGCGCATCATCGACATAATAACGCCGTGTGTGGTAACGGATCAGGTCCCGCAATGCTTCCATCTGCTGTCGGTTGTCTTGTTGGTCTTGCATCATATCACTCCCGGTCCGTATGGTGTTGGTATTGACAGGGGTTAGTCATCAGCGTTGTCGGCTTGCCGCGGCGGCATCACACTTTCTGAATCGGCGCCAGCGCTGCCATCAAATTGCGAATACCGGCGCCAGGGAAGGCAATCTGAACTTCCATCCCTTCACCGCTGCCCTTGGTCGCGACCACGGTTCCTACCCCCCACTTGGGATGGCGGGCTTTATCGCCGGCCCGCCATTCGGTACCGGCGCCGGCGGCAGCCGGCCGCGGCGGTACCGGCTGCATAACCAGCGGCCGGGCGGCGTGCTGCTGCGGCCGTACCTGGCGGGCATTGGCGTCTTCCAGCAGTTCGCGGGGAATTTCATGCAAAAACCGCGACGGTGGATACATGACTGTATTGCCAAAAATCATCCGCTGCCTGGCATGAGAAAGGTAGAGCCGCCGCTGCGCCCGGGTAATGCCGACATAGCAAAGGCGGCGCTCTTCCTCCACTTCAGTTTCATTCATCAGGGTGCGGGAGTGAGGAAACAGCCCTTCCTCCATGCCGGCCAGGAATACATGCGGATACTCCAGTCCCTTGGCGGAGTGCAGGGTCATCAGCGTAATCGAGTCGCCGTCTGTATCGGCGCTGTCAATATCCGATACCAGCGCGACCGTGCTTAAAAAGTTTTCCAGTGTATCCTCAAGCTCGGCAGTGGCAAATTTCTTGGCGACACTGAACAGTTCTTTCAGATTCTCGATGCGGGCGTCAGCCTGCGGGTCCTGCTCCTGCTCCAGTTCGGCCAGATAGCCTGAATCGTTGATCACTTCATTCAGCAAATCGGCCACTGGCAGTGAAGCCGCCTTGCCTATTTTGAGAAAGATAAACTCGGCCAGATTCTCCAGCTGCGACTTAGCCCTGGCGGTAAGACCGGGAACGACCTGAGGATTGGAAATAGCGTCAAACAGGCTCAGCTGGTTGTCGGCGGCGTATTCCTGCAGCCGCCTGACCGTGGTATCGCCGATGCCTCGTTTGGGCACATTGATGATCCGCAGCAGGCTGACCGCATCGGCGGGATTGTTAATGACCCGCAGGTAGGCGATAATGTCCTTAATTTCTTTGCGGTCATAGAATTTCAAACCGCCGACCATGACATAGGGAAGGGAAAACTGCATGAACGCTTCCTCAATTGCCCGCGACTGGGCATTGGTCCGGTACAGGACAGCGATTTCGCGGTAAGGCACCCGCCACACAGTATTGAGATGATTAATGGTGTTGGCGATATGCGCCGCCTCATCCCGTTCATCCCGCGCGTGATAGTAGGCGATCCGGTCACCGGCGGGATTGTCCGTCCACAGCGACTTGGGCTTGCGGGTGATATTCCGCTCAATGACCGCGTTGGCGGCGTCAAGAATCGTCTGGGTGGAGCGGTAGTTCTGCTCGAGCTTGACAATGCAGGCGTCAGGATAGTCGGTCTCAAAATCAAGAATGTTGCGGATGTCGGCGCCGCGCCAGGCGTAAATGCTCTGGTCGGCGTCGCCCACCACACACAGATTGCGGTGCTTCTCCGACAGGATTTTCGCCAGCAGGTACTGCGGCCGGTTGGTATCCTGGTATTCGTCAACCAGCACATATTGAAACTTGTCCTGATATTTGGCGCGAACCTCCTCATTATTTTGCAGCAAATTGACCGAAATTAACAGTAAATCGTCAAAATCAAGCGCATTGTTATTTCGGAGCTTGCTGCCATACAGTTCATAAATCTCGGCCAGTTTTTTCGCCTGGAACGTATCCGCCTGGCGGGCGAACTCCCGCGGCCCGATCAGCGCGTTTTTGGCGTTGGAGATCGTGGCTTGAACGCTGTAGGGCTGATAGGTTTTATCATCCAGGTTCAACTCTCTCAGGCAGGTTTTAATCAGCGCCAGGCTGTCGCCGGAGTCATAAATGGTAAAATGGCTGTTATAGCCGCCGAGCTGATCAATTTCCATCCGGAGAAAGCGGGCGCAAAAGGCGTGAAACGTACTCAGCCAGACATCGCTGGCCGCCTGGCCGACCATGCTCTGAACCCGCTCGCGCATTTCCGCGGCCGCCTTATTGGTAAAGGTAATCGCTAAGATCCGGTATGGCGCTACGTTTTTGCTCATCAGATAGGCAATGCGGCAGGTCAGTACACGGGTTTTGCCTGAGCCCGCGCCGGCAACCACCAGCAATGGTCCTTCCGTACACATCGCGGCTTGCCGCTGCGTTGGATTCAGGGAATCGAGAATATAGTCAATTGATGGTATAGACATGTTATTTCCTCCGTATTGGCCGTCGCGCCCCGCCAAGCTTGCCGGCAAAGGCGCGCATATTTTGGACGGTCTGCGCGGAAAGACCGCTGTATGTATAAAGCAATTCATCAATTTCTTGCAGCAGGGGACGGCAATCCCGGCGTTCCCCTCTGGCAGCGGTCGCCTGGCGGGCCAGACAGGCCGCCTGCTCACGCTGCCCGGCCGGCAGGGATAAAACCGGCAGGGTTCGCAGATTGGCGATTTTCACCTGGGCGAAGCTGCGGCCTGTTTCGGAAAAGCGCCAGGCGTACCAGCAGCGGATCAGGGCCGAATTCATTACCGCCAGCACATACCAGGGATCGAAAGCGGCATCGGTTACGGTCGTACCGTGCAGGGTATTCATATAATAGCAGCCCTGCTCGTCCATTGCGGCAATAATATGATCAGCCGTTTGGCGCGACACGATTTTCACCTGCTCGAATATTGCCGGCGACCGCAGGCGCAGGCCGCGTCCCCGTCCCTGCGTCCGGCTGGCTTCGAGCTGTGTCAGCCGTTCGCGGTCATAGCAGATATATTCAGGCTCACCGCAAAAAAACGGCTCGATCAATTGGCCGCGCAGGACCGGCTTGCAGTGCGGATCCGGCTGCGGTCGAGCGCCGAGAAACAGCTCCCCGCCTACCGCCCCCTGGATGATACCGTCGCGGATGGTGGCGACAGAGCCTAACGCGACCGCCCGTTTTTCCAGATCAGCGACCGCGGCAAATTCGGCGCGGCCGGCGGCAAAGGAAATAAAGCTGCCCGCCGTGCTCAGCAGTGCTTCCGGCCTGACTGCTTCCGCCACCGTTGCCGCCTGGCAGCGCCGTTCGATAACCACCGGCGGCAAGGCGCTGCCGCCGCGTTTGCGCATAATCAGAACCACGGTGTCCACCACTGTATCGGCAAATACAGCCTCACTGGCTTCATAGATGCGCTCCAGTGCAGTATGCTGCAGAATATGCCGTCTGATCGCGCCATATTGGGTATTTAGCAGCAGCCGGCTGGGGACAATCATCGCCACCTGCCGCGAGGCCTTTTCAATTGCCCGCTCTAAAAACAGGGAAAACGTGTTCAGTCTGCCGGCGGCGCATTGATAGCGGGAACGGTAATAGGCTTTTTGCGCCGGCGACATGCGCGTCACCGGAATATAGGGTGGATTGCCGATGACAAAGTCGAAGTCGCGCCGCCAGAACGCCGCCGCGTCGCGGCCGGTGTCAGCGGGCTGCGGTTCCTGCTCCCATTTGTACAAACTGTCGCAGTGAACAAGATTGGCGGCAGCCTCCCGGCCCGGCGCTTTTGCCGCCAAAGCGGCCGCTGTCATCTGCAGGGCCGCCGCGTCGCTGTCCGCGCCGAACAGGCAGTGTTCCACCACATGGCGGTGCAGGTTCTCTTCCCGCCAGTAGCCGGGACCAAGCGGCGCTGCAGCGGCAGCTGCCGCCGCTTCTTGGGCGGCATGCCGCCGGCGCAGTTGCGGCAGCTGCGCCTGAAACTTGCGCAGCAGCACATCATAAGCGGCCAGCAGAAAGCGGCCGCTGCCACAGGCGGGATCAAGCACCCGCAGCCAGGGATTGGCCGTCACGTCCGCCTGCTCCAATGTATGCAGCAGAATATATTCGATAATATAGGGAGGCGTATAATAGATGCCTCCGGCCTGACGCGTTTGCCTGTCAAGGCTCTGCTCGTAGACGGACGCGGCAGTTTTGCCAATTCTCCTCATAGGGCCGTCGCTCCCGCATATAAGGTAAGCACTGATTACTGGACACCGCAGCTTGCGGATCGTCAATCTGACCGGTTCATTTAATCAGCAGTTACCCAGACATTATTTCCACAGGTCCCAGAGCTGCTTGCCAATCATGACCGAGGTCACGGTCAGAAACAACGGACGTACAAACTGCGTCCCCTTGCGGATCGCCACCTGCGAACCGACAGCCGCTCCCAGCAAGCCGCCCACTCCCATGATCAGCCCGTAGTGAAAAACCACCGCGTCCATCAGCAGAAAGGTAGCTAAGGAGCCGATATTGCTGGCCAGATTCAAAGCCTTGGCGTTGCCGGAAGCCTCGACAAAATCAAAACCGAGAAATAAAAACACAAAAATCAGGAACGATCCCATACCGGGGCCGAAGAAGCCGTCGTAGAAGCCCAGCACCGCCGCCGCCAGCGCGCCGGTCACCGCTACCCGCCGGGTAACGCCGGCGAAGCGGGAGGCGCCGCCCCAATCCTTTTTCAGCACCGTATAGACGGCGACAATGATCAGCATGGTGATCACCAGCGGCCGCAGAAACTGCGACGGAATGCTCTTAACCACCAGCGCGCCGGCGACGGAGCCGGCCAGGCACAGCCAGAACAGCCATTTAATCAGCTCCATCGTCACCTTGCCGGAGCGAAAAAACGAATACGAGCTTGTCAGCGCACCCATGGTAGCGGACAGCTTATTGGTGCCGAGCGCCAGATGCGGCGGCAGCAGCAGCAGCAGGGCCGGCAGCGAAATCAGGCCGCCGCCGCCAACCGTAGAGTCAATAAACGCAGCGATAAATCCCGCCGCCAGCAAAAACAATATGGTTTCGTCAGCTATGGATTCCATTGTACCTCCCCCAAAGAGCAACTTCAATATGGCTTTTACCTCAATTCCACCCCTGCAGTCGGTTTTCCTCTGTATTGCCTAAACAGTTATGCTATAATTATTGATATGGAAAGGAGTGGTATCATGCCACAATCGGTTAAAATGGTGGGAACCGGATTCGGCATTGGCATTCTCAGCGGTCTGCTGGGTGTTGGCGGCGGCGTGTTTCTTGTGCCGCTGCTGGTCGGCGCGTTTGCGATCCCGCAGCATCTCGCCCAGGGCATTTCGCTGGCTGTGGTCATCCCCACCGCGATTGTCAGCAGCATTATTTACAGCCTGCATGGCAGCGCTGATTACGCGATCGCACTGCAAATTATCGCCGGCAGCATGGTCGGAGCCCATTTCGGCGCCAAGTGGATGAAACGCCTGCCGGCGGCTCAGCTCAAACGCTTATTTGCGATTATGCTGCTGCTGGTAGGGATCAGGATGGTGATATCATGATAACGACAATTGTCATTGGCTTGATCGGCGGGCTGTTAAGCGGTCTGCTGGGAATTGGCGGCGGCGTGGTACTGGTGCCGCTGATTGTTTTTTTTCTTGGTCTGGGTCAGCACATGGCGCAGGGTATCTCCATGCTGGTCATTATCCCCACTTCACTGGTGGCCATTTATCATTTGCATCAGGATAAGCTGGTGAACTACCGTATCGCCGCTTTTATTGCCGGCGGCGCTATTGGCGGCGCGCTGCTCAGCGCCAATTTCGTGCAGTACATACCGGCGCAGGATCTGAAGCGGATTTTTGGCGCGTTTGTTATCTTTACCGCCGTGCGGATGCTGCTGCCGAAGCGCAACACCGCTAAATAGCAACAACACCGGCTGTCTTTGTCCTTCCCCCGCGCACATTCTTTCTCCCTATTTATTCAACTTTTATCCAGACAAAGCTAAATGCTTAAATAAAGCAAGAAAATCGCAATAAATCCCACAAATTATTTGTTGCAGCCGCGCATTTCCTATAGACATTTTGCGGCTGCAGCCCTATAATATTCACTGTACTGCTACAAAATGTTCTTCTGAGAGGACACCTGTCAGACAGGAGAACCGAAAAGATGGGGAGGAGTCTATTTTGTCAAACAAATCCAAGCAACTCTTCAGTATCCTCTTGGTCAGCGCCATGTTGGCGGTAGCCGGCTGCGGCGGCGACGCCAAACAGGCCGATGTCATCAAGCTGGGAGCAAACCTGGAAATGACCGGCACAAACGCCACCTTCGGCTCATCAGCCACGAACGGCGCCAAACTTGCCATCAAGGAAATCAATTCCAAGGGCGGCGTTCTCGGCAAGCAGCTGACACTGACTGTCGCCGACAACAAGAGCGAGGCAGCGGAAGCCGCTAATGCCATGCAAAAACTGATCAGCCAGGACAAAGTCGTTGCCATCATCGCCCCGATTGCCTCCTCCAGCGTCATTGCCGGCGCACAGGTACTCCACGACAGCAAGGTTCCCGCGATCAGCCCGACGGCTTCCAATCCGAACGTAACAGTGGATCCGGCTACCGGCAAAGTCCGCGACTTCGTTTTCCGCGCGGCGTTCATTGATCCGTTCCAGGGATCGGTTATGGCCAATTTCGCCAGCAACAGCCTGAAAGCGAAAACAGCTGCCCTGTATATCGACAATTCCAGCGATTACGCCAAAGGCCTCGGACGGTTCTTTAAAGAGACCTTCGTTAAAAACGGCGGCAGCATTGTTGCGGAAGAAGCCTATCTGCAAAAGGATACCGACTTCAAGGCCACGCTGACGAAAATGAAAGCCAAAAATCCCGATGTCATTTTTGCCCCCGGTTATTACCAGGAAGTCGGTATGTTAATTAAACAGGCGCGCGAACTCGGCCTGAACGTCCCCGTTCTCGGCGGCGACGGCTGGGATTCGGCCAAATTGCCGGAGATAGCCGGCGCCCAGGCGCTGAACAACGCCTTCTTCAGCAATCACTATACGCCTGACGACAGCAGCCCGGCGGTAAAGACCTTTGTTGAAAATTATAAGAAAGAATACAACCAGACGCCAGACGCCTTTGCCGCGCTTTCCTACGACGCCACCATGATGGTGATCAAGGCGATGGAACGGGCCAACAGCGCCGATCCGGTCAAAATCAAGGATGAGCTGGAAAAGACGAAAAACTTCGCCGCCGTTTCCGGCCAGATCAGCCTGAACGAAACCCATGACGCCGTCAAAAGCGCCGTCATTATCGAGATGAAGGACGGCAAACAGACGTTCAGAGAAAAAGTGAACCCTTAAGAGATCACTGACAAAGATGTAAAACAACAACCTTAACCAGGCCGATCAGAAAGCCCCAGATACTAGGCGGCCTCGCGAGCCCAGCAGCGACACGTACGGAATGGTACGTTAGCAATGGGATCGCGAGGCCAACAACGTAGATGGGGCTTTATCAACG
>UQPB01000075.1 GCA_900542835.1 uncultured Pelosinus sp.
CTGCTTGGTACTTTTTGCATGATCAAAAAGTACCCAAAAAATCTAGGCCCGATCCTGTAAAAGCCTTGAAAAGCGACTGGCCTGCTAAAGTCCCTAAACTCGCTGCGCTCAAACAACGGGCCTTCTTAACGCAGCCCAGTCGCTTTCCATCCTGACGGAACGGCTTTTCCCGGAAAGGGCCGGGGGTACGGGGATGCCGGGCAGCGATGGAACGTCACAAAGAATGTCTTCGTTTTTTCAGTGTCTCCCGTTCACCGGCCCCGTTGCGGGAGAGGGACGTGCCGCAGGCGGCGGGGCGGCTGATTGGCATTAGAAACGTCGCCTGCTGCCGAGCGATGACCGCTTTTAGCCAAAGCAGAATCCAAAAATCCCGTTTTGCCTCGGTGCCCTCTGTGTATCCTCTGTGTCCTCCGTGGAATCGTTCTTTCGCGCCTTGCCTTTTCGCAAGTGATTGCCCTGCTGGCAGACCAGATTTTTCTTGACAATACCAAATAGCGGAACTACAATAGCAATGATAATCGTTATCAACTTTTACCTGTAAGGAATCCGTCTCTCTGCCGCCGGCCGGCAGGTGCGCACGGATAGCGGCGACTCATGATTATACCGCAGTTTTCACTTGATGACCTGCACCAAATTGTCGATGCGCTCACAACTGCTCTTGATGCAAAAAACGAATACACCAGCGGCCATTCTTACAGGGTTGCGTCTCTGTGTCAGGCCGTCGCCAGACAATTATGCCTGCCGGCAGCGGTGGAACAGGCTCTCGACATTGCCGCCCATCTCCACGACATCGGCAAAATCGGCATCCCGGATGCGGTCTTACTAAAGCCGGGCAAATTAACGCCCGCAGAATTTGCACTTATAAAATCCCATCCGCAGATCGGTTTCGCCATTGTCAATAAAGTGTCGTCGCTGGCGGGAGTGGCCAAAATCATCTTGCATCATCATGAGCGAATGGACGGGCAAGGGTATCCGGAAGGCCTGAAGGGAGAAACAATTCCTCTGGGCGCCAGAATTATCGCCGTATGCGACGCGTTTGACGCCATGACCAGCAGCCGCTCGTACCGCTCTCCTGTGAGCGAACGGCAGGCGCTGACGGAATTATGGCGCTGCGCGGGCAGTCAGTTTGATCCCGCGGTGGTAGCCGCATTTAGCGCAGCCATGCAACAGCCGGGGGTATTACCGCCACCGGCTGACTAGCTGTTTTCGCGCTAATTCGAGAATGACATTCATTCTCTTGTTAACAAGCAGAAAAAAAGGGAGGTAGACGGAATGCGAACAACTTTGAACCAACTTACCCCAGGCCAAACCGGCATTGTCGTGAAAGTACGCGGCGGCGGCTCGATCCAGCGCCGGATTATCGACATGGGAGTGGTAACCGGAACAGCGATTGAAATGCTAAAATTTGCGCCTCTTGGCGATCCGGTCGAAGTCAGGGTTAAGGGCTTTAATCTTTCCCTGCGCAAAGCGGAAGCTGAATTTATTGAATTGGATGTCGAGGCAGGGAAGTGAAGCCATGCCGCTCAGCCTGATGAACCCCGGCAAGAACTGCCGGGTTTGCACTGTTCAGGGTCCGCCTGATATCTCCCGCCGACTGACAAATTTAGGATTCACTGCCGGCGAGTTAGTGACAGTTATCGGAAAGTACGGATCAGCGCTCATTGTCTGCATACGCGACTGCCGTGTTGCACTCGACCGTGGCGCTGCCGGCTGTATCCGCGTCAGCGAACTCTAAATGAAAATGAGGAGGATCAAGATGAAATCTACACAACGCTGGACCGTTGCTCTGGCAGGCAACCCCAACTCCGGCAAAACAACTGTCTTTAATAACTTAACCGGATCAACTCAGCATGTTGGCAATTACCCCGGTGTAACCGTGGAAAAGCGCGAAGGCTCCGCCCGCAGCACCGATGCCCACTACCGGATAATCGACTTGCCCGGCACCTACAGCCTGACTGCGTATTCGGAGGACGAGGTTGTCGCCAGACGGTTTATCGTCGAGGAAAAGCCGGATGTCGTTGTCAATATTCTCGACGCGTCCAACCTGGAACGCAACCTGTATCTGACTGTACAATTGATGGAACTGGAGCAGCCAACCGCTCTGGTGCTGAATATGGTCGATATCGCCGAACAACGCGGCTACACGATCAACGACAAGGAGCTTGAGGCCATATTTGCTTCCCCGGTGGTCCGCGCCGTCGGCAACCGCAACCAGGGAACGAAAGACATTCTGGCCGCCTGTGCAGCCGTTGCCGGTAAGCCGCCCCAAAGCTGGCGGATTGATTACGGCAGTCTGGAGCCGGCGATTGAGCAGTTAAGCGGCAAGCTGGCCGCAGCAAGTGAAAAGCTGCCGTTTCCGGCACGCTGGCTGGCAATCAAGCTGCTGGAAAACGATGAAGAAGTGGTGCGCCGCGTTGCCGGTCTCAGCTCAGGCGCCGCTATCGTCGAACTGGCGACTACGCTTCGCCGCGACCTGCAGGCCAAAAACGACGAAGATGCGGAACTGACCGTTGCCGACCGCCGCTATCAGTTCGTCAGTCAGGTGCTGCACCGGATTCTCAGCGTAAAAGCGGACCAGAAGCAAACTACATCAGATAAAATCGATAAAATCCTTACCAACCGGATTATTGGCCTGCCAATCTTTTTTGCACTTATGTGGATCCTCTTTAACCTGGTATTTACGCTGGCTGAGGCGCCTCAGGGCTGGCTCGAGGACGGCACGGCCGCACTCGGCGACTGGGTCGGCGCCAACATGGCCGACGGCGACCTGAAGTCGCTGATTGTTGACGGCATCATCGGCGGCGTTGGCGGCGTTATCGTTTTCCTGCCGCAAATCCTGCTGCTGTTCTTTGGCATTGCCCTGCTGGAAGGAACCGGCTATATGGCCAGAGCCGCCTTCATTATGGACCGGGTTCTGCGCGCAGTCGGCCTGCACGGCAAATCGTTCATTCCAATGCTGCTGGGCTTTGGCTGCTCGGTGCCGGCGGTTATGGCGACGCGAACGCTGGAAAATCCGCGCGACCGTCTGGTGACAATTCTGGTTACCCCATTCATGAGCTGCAGCGCCCGTCTGCCGGTGTACACAGTTCTGATATCGGCATTCTTCAGCAGGGAATCGGCTGGAACAGTGATGTTTTCGATCTACATGCTGGGGATTGTCATTTCAATTACAATGGCTCGCATCTTCCGCAGCTTCTTCTTTAAGGGAGCGGTAGAGCCGTTCGTCATGGAGCTGCCGCCGTATCATATGCCGACCCTGCGCAGCATTTTAATCCAGATGTGGGAGCGCGGCTCGCTCTATCTGAAAAAAGCCGGTACGATCATCCTGGCCGTATCGGTTGTGATCTGGTTTCTGACAAACTACCCCAGCGAAGTCGAGTACAGCAAGGATTACGACACGCTGATCACGCAGTCGCAGGAACTGTTCGAAGAACAGACCACCAAAGAAATTGCGCCTGAGCTGAAAGTGGAAAAAGTCGAAGACCATGCCGAGTTTATCGCCTTAGTCGAAGAAATCGAGTCTGTTGATGAAGCGTTTGAAGAAGAGACCGCTGAACTTGAGGAAGACAGTCCGGAGCTGGCGGCGGCGGAAACCGCTAAAGAGGAAACTCTGACGGCTCTGAAAACAGAAAATGAAAGCCTGTTCCCGCTGGCGGAACGCTATCTGGAGTTGAAGGCAGCCTCTGACGAAGAGGTTTCCGCACTTGAAAATGAACAAGCCGCTGAAAAGCTGACCGGCAGCTATGCCGGCCGCATCGGCCAGTTTATCGAACCGGTTATCAAACCGCTGGGCTTTGACTGGAAGATCGGTATCGGCCTGTTTGCCGGCGCAGCAGCCAAGGAAATCCTGGTCAGCACGCTTGGTACTATTTACAGCATTGGCGAAGCGGACGAAACTTCAGTGGCGCTGCAGGAAATGCTGGCTGCCGATCCCGTATTCAACCCGTTGGTCGCTTATACGCTGATGGTCTTTACTCTGTTGTATATGCCTTGCATCGCGGTTCTGGCCGTCATTAAGCGTGAGACCAACTCCTGGAAATGGCCTGCTTTTGTCGCGGTTTACACCACTGCCGTTGCCTGGGTTGTCAGCTTCATTGTCTACACTGTTGGCGGCATGCTGGGATTTTAATTAAATAATCAAGGAGGAATTATTTTGAAAAAATCAACCGTATCCGCCTTATTGGCGGCGCTGGTCCTCACCGTATCCGCCAACACCGGCCTGGCTGCCGAAGCCGCGGACAACAGTCTTTCCGTCACCGGTGAAGCGACACTTCACTGGGAAAGAGGCAAGGTGAAGGGGGAAGACACTGCTCATACCGGCGAACAGACCTTCATCCTCAATTTCAATCAGCCGCTGTCCGATAAGTTCTCGCTGTATACCCGGTTTGCTTATCGTCATTTCAGCGGCGACGACAATGCTGATTCGATTCATGAGCTGGATCAGTACGGTCTGATCTATCAGACGGAAACCGATACCCTCAAGCTGGGCTCTCAGGATCTCGAGTTTGGTACAGCTGCCGCTTTGGTTGATCTGACGGAAGTCGGTCGCAAGGATATGTTCCGCGGAGCCAACTGGCTCAGTGAAACTGAACACCGTACTCTCAATGTCATTATTGGTAAGGCAGACGGCCAGTTTGAAAAATCAGAAGACGGGGACCGGTTTGCAGACGGCGATGACAAGACAGTGTTTGGCTTGACCCTTGGCAAGACGTTTGGCGACGTTACCGTCAGCGGCGAATATCTCCATGTGCGCGACGCCGCCGACGCCGAAGTACCCGGCTCGGTTTACGGCTTAGGCCTGGCAACCAGTGCCGACAAATGGGATTTCTCGCTGGCAGGTCTGAAATCGTCCGCCAACAGTAAAAATACCGGCGTCATTGCTGATGTCACCTACAATATGTCCGACACCGACACGCTCAGCGCCATCTACCGCAACTTCCAGGACAACGCGGTGGTCGGCGGACTGGCTACCTATGATCCCGGTACCAAAGGCGTGGAACTGGTATGGGCGAAAAGCCTCTCCGATCGCTGGGGCCTGGAGTTAAGTCACGAACGGGTATCCTATAAAGACGGCTCTCCGAAAGAGCGGGTCACCTATATCGAAACTACTTATTCGTTTTAACTGGAAAAAAGCGCCGCAGGCAATTGCCTGCGGCGCTTTTTTAGTTGCAGCCCGCACGGGCGAAGGGGAGGTTAAGCCCCGACAGCAGCGGTGTCTTCGTCCAACAGGGCGACAATGGACAAGTCCCGTCTTTTTTCCAGATCAATGGTTTCGCCATCAATGATCTTTACCACAGGCCTGGCGACAAACACATCGTTCACCAAAAACGCCCTGGCTTTGCGGCCATCACTGAGCTCGACCAGCGAGCCGGACAGCTGCTGCCCCAGATTCGAGACAAAGGTCAGGCAAAGCTTTGGATCCAGCTTGCCGTACATATCGTCTAAGATTGTCTCCACCGCCGTAAACGGCGGCAGCTTGCGGCGGCCGCTGCGCTCGCCGGTCACGGCGTCATACAGATCGGCAATGGCGATAATCTTAGCGTATTCGCTGATATTCTCAGCCTGCAGGCCCATCGGGTAGCCACTGCCGTCGGCCCGCTCATGGTGCTGCAGCACCGCCATTTTAACCTCGGGAGCAACATCATCGGCAGAAGCGAGCAGTTGATATCCCTGCAGGGCATGCATCCGCACGGCCGCCTCTTCCTCAGCGCTTAGCTCGGTTTTGGCCAGCAGCTCCTGGTCCAGCAGCGTCTTGCCAATATCGTGCAGCAGCCCCGCCAGCATTAAATCCCTGAGCGCCTGTTCCTTATAGCCCAGCCATTTTCCCAAAAGACCGGCTACCAGCGACACATTGAGAGAGTGGCGGTAGGTATGTTCGCTATGACCTTTGACACGGTGCAGGCTGTCAATGAGACCGGGAATATTGAGCATAATCTCAATATAGTTCTCGACCATATCCTTGCACTCGTCCACCGGCACCTCCTGAAACAACTTGACCTTTTCAAAGGTTTGACTGATGATATCCAGCGTCTCCTCATAGACTTCACTCAATACCGGTTTTTCGAGATAGTTTTGTTTGGAGTCGACAATATCGACCTGGGCAATCCGCCAGGAGCGCAGGTGCCGGATCCGCTCCCCGGTCAGCATTGTGCCCGCCTCCAGCAGTACCTGACCGCTATTGGAGAGAACCGGTTGGGCAACCACCATCCCGGCAATCAGCTGCTCGCTTCGCACAGTACGAGAATTCATTGAAAAGGCCTCCTTTAACAGCCCCGAGTCTCACTTTTATCTAATTACTTCGACAACTTCCGGCAAACTTCCTCCATATTTAACCAGTACTAAAGTCCCTTAATCTGCGGCGTGAGCAGGTTCTGCGGCCTGATTTTAACGCTTTCCGGCTGTGGCGGAGCAGCGGCTTGCCGCCCACGGCAAAAGCAGCAGCGGCTTTGGCAGGATTATCCTGCTGCCAGGGCGAATTGTTTTCCAGGAAAAAGCAATCCGACTGGAATGGAGGCTTGTCTGTGAAAAAGCTGTTGACCGGCTGCCTGATTGGCGCGGTCTCGCTGCTGCTTGGCGCCTGCGGGCCGCAGCCTGACGCCGCACCTGCACCCAAGCCAAAACAAACACTCACTTTGGGCATCCTGCCCGATGTCGACTCAATTCCGTTCATTATCGCTGAGGAAAAAGGATTTTTTCAGGCACAGGGGCTGACTGTCAGGCTGCTGCCGTTCAAAAGCGCGCTGGAACGTGACAGCGCCTTGCAAAGCGGCCATCTGGACGGCGCCGTATCCGATATACTGGCCGCCGCGTTTGCCAAAGAGGGAGGCATCGACATCAAAGTCGCCGCCCTGACCAGCGGCAGCTATAAGCTGGTTGTCCATAAAAGCAGCGCCGCCGCCGCCATCAGCGACCTGCGGGGAAAAGAAATCGGCATATCGAAAAATACGATTATCGAATATGTAACTGATAAAATGCTGGCTGAGGCCGGGCTTGACGATAACAGTATTCGAAAGCTTATTATTCCCCAGATGCCGGCCCGGCTGGAAATGCTGAAAAATGGCAAGATTACCGCCGCCACACTGCCGGAGCCGCTGGCTACCATTGCCGTAAACAACGGCGCCAGAATCCTTAACAGCTCCGACAAACTGGGGATTAATCCCGGCGTTCTGCTGTTTACCGCCAGTGCCGCCAACGGAAAAAAAGCCGAAATACAGGCTATGTTCCGGGCTTATAACCAGGCAGCCGATTATCTGTCAAAACAGCCGCAGTCCGACTATATTAACCTGCTGATTGCCAAAGGCGGTTTCCCGCCGGCAGTAAAGGGGGCAATCAGCTTGCCGCGCTATACCAAAGCGGCCGCGCCGCCGGCCGGAGAAATTGATGCGGTAACCGGCTGGCTGCACGCAAAGCAGTTAATCAGGCAGGCTTATTCGTATCAGGATCTGGTCGATCCCGCCCTGACCGCAGATGATCAGCATTGAGCATCTGTCAGCTGGCTACCGCTCCGCAGCCGGTTGCCGGCAAGCGCTGGGCGATGTCTCGCTGCAGCTGGCGGCCGGTGAGATATGCGCAGTGATCGGCCCCTCCGGCTGCGGCAAATCAACCCTGCTGAAGGTGCTCGCAGGCATCATCACCGATTTTGACGGCACGGCCGCAATCAATGGCCTGGCCATTGATCCGGTCCGGCAAAGAATAGGCTTTATTCCGCAAAACTACGGCCTGCTGCCCTGGAAAACGGCAATAGAAAATATAACTATGGCAACCACGGTAAAAACGAAAATGCCGCCGGATGCGGCGGCGCTGCGGCAGCTCATCGAACAGCTGGGTCTGCAAGGACTGGAACAACGCTATCCGGCTGAGTTAAGCGGCGGCCAGCAGCAGCGGGTAGCGCTTGCCCGCGCCTTCCTGCTGGAGCCGGATTTGCTGCTGATGGACGAACCGTTTTCCGCCCTTGACGCAATTACCCGTGAGGCGACGCAAGCTGTCTTTCTCGAGGTCTGGCGCCAGCGCCCGGTTACTACACTGCTGGTAACGCACCAGGTCGACGAAGCGGTTTTTCTCGGCAGCAAGATTCTGCTGCTGGCCGGCAGGCCGGGAAGAGCAGCATCACTGCTGGACAATCCGCTGTTTGAACGTGCCGACAGCCGTTCAAGCCGGGCATTTTTTGAATCGTGCCTGGAACTGCGCCGCAAGTTAAGGAGGGAGGGGGGACATGAGTAAAACCAGGCTGCTTTCCTCCATCTATGGCATTACCGCCATTCTGGCCGCGTGGCAGGCAGCAGCGGCGGTCCTGGCGCAGCCGATCGTGCCGGCGCCGGCGGCCGTGCTGACAAAGCTGGCGGCGATCTTCGTGTCCGATATTGCGCCGCACAGCCTTTTCAGCTTATGGCGAATCGCCGCCGGCGTCTGCCTGGCGGTCATTGCCGGTTTGCCGGCAGGCTTGTGCATGGGTTATTTTGACCGCTGCGACCGTGCTCTGGCGCCCATTGTCTATCTAAGCTATCCGGTACCGAAAATTGCCCTGCTGCCATTGCTGATGCTGACATTAGGCATTGGCGAGGCATCCAAAATCGCCATGATTGTCCTGATCATTGTTTTTCAGGTCATTGTCAGTGTCAGGGACTGCATTAAGAGCATTCCCCAGGAAACCTATTACCCGCTGTATTCGCTGGGAGCGGGCTTTGCCGCCATTTTGCGCCATGTTTTGCTTCCCGCCGCTTTGCCGCAATTTCTTACCAGCCTGCGCATTGCCATGGCTACCGCCGTCTCTGTTCTTTTTTTTACCGAAACCTTTGGCACCGAATACGGCATGGGCTTTTTTATCATTGACGCCTGGATGCGGGTCGACTATCCGGAGATGTATGCGGGCATTCTTGTCCTGAGCTTGCTCGGCTTAAGCCTGTTCAGTCTCATTGACTGGCTGGAAAAAAAGCTCTGCCGCTGGCAATGCCGTTGAACCGGCTTTGTCAGCGGCAGAGCCGCTTTTCCAGGATATTGCGAAGTAGGCAGGGAACGATTTCCGGACTTTTTCGCCACCCTTTATTTAACTAAATCAGCCAAAATCAAAGATAAAGGCGGATAATAGGTTGTC
>UQPB01000076.1 GCA_900542835.1 uncultured Pelosinus sp.
TGCTGGGTTCGCGAGGCCGCCTAGTATCTGGGACTTTCTGAACGGCCTGGTAATAAGGTTTTTCAACAAGCTGAGGAAAAGCCGGGCAATCCCGGCTTTTCCTGTTGCATCACTCATTTGGCGTAATCAAGTGAACGATCATCGCATCGCGCAGTTTAGGCTCAAACCAGGTGGATTTGGGCGGCATAATTTCATCAGCGTCAGCAATTGCCATTAGTTCCGCAATCGAGGTGGGATAAAGCGCGAAGGCAGCGGCATAACGGCCGCTGTCCACCAGTCTCTCCAGTTCAGCCATACCGCGGACACCGCCGACAAAGCCGATGCGCTTGTCTGTCCGCACATCGCGGATGCCCAGCAACGGCGCCAGCAGGTTTTCCTGCAGCAGACTGACATCAAGCCCACCAGCTAAACCAGCCGGAACCGGACCCGGCTTCAAATGCAGCTGATACCAGCGGCCGGGCAGATATAAACCAAACTGGCGTGGCTGCGAGGGTTTTAGCGGTCCGTCCTGGCGGCATACGCTGAATCTGGCACCAAGCCGGCTGAGAAAATCCCCTTCCGTCATGCCGGCAAGGTCGCTGACAACGCGATTATAGTCCATAATCTTCACCATGGTATGAGAAAAAGCTACGGCTAAAAAGAAATTGTACGCTTCTGCCCCCGTATGGCCGGGATTCAGGCTGCGCAGCCGCGCCCGCGCCTTGGCCGCCGCCGCCGAACGGTGATGTCCGTCGGCGATGTATAAACGATCAACATCGGCAAAGGCCTGTTCAATTGCCGCCGTCAGCTCCGGCTGATCAACAACATACAGACTGTGAAGAACACCGTCGGCGGCAATAAACGACACCGCCGGCTGCACCTGCATCGCCCTTGTCAGCACCGCGTTAACACCGGCATGCTCCCGATAGGTTAAAAATACCGGTCCGGTCTGGGCCCCGGTTGCCAGAATATGCTCCAGCCGGTCTTGCTCCTTATCCGGCCGGGTCAGCTCATGCTTACGGATAGCGTTGTTCTCATACTCATCAAGGGAAAACGCCGCTGCCAGCCCGATCTGCTCATGCTCGCCCCAGCATTGTCGGTATACATAATAGCACGGCTTCCGGTCCTGCCGCAGCAGTCCTCTGGCGACAAAATCAGCCAGATTCCGCCGGGCCTGGCCGTAGACGGCGGCCGAATGCGGATCGGTACCGCCGGGCAGATCGATCTCGGCTTTGGTCACGCGCAAAAAACTGTTCTGATTCTGCCGGGCAATACGGCTGGCCTCATCAGTATCCAGGACATCATAAGGAAGAGAGGATAGTTGCGCTGCCAGTTCCGGCAGCGGCCTCAGCCCGCGAAACGGTTTAACAACAGACATATACTGCCTCCCGCAAGTCAAATTCCCGGTATCCGGCTAAAAAACTCTCAGCCCCGGCGGGAATGAGAGGGCTGCCTTCAGTATAGATGAAAAACCAGGCCCAGGGCAAGATAAAGCCGCCACAGGCCAGTGCAGTCGCTTGCTTTTCCGAGCGACTGCACTGCACCACAGCCAGCGATCAGCAACTATTGCAAGATGCGCAAATGCCGACACCTCGAGGACCACAGAGAGAATTGAATATGCGTGTTTCAGGCACAATTTTGCGCCGGTGAATATGCCGGTTGATCAACAGCTACTTTTCCACAACACTGAACAAGGCGCAGTATTCGTCAATCAACCTGGCTGCCCGCACCGGATTAAAAATGCCGCAGCGACAGGGTTTAGCCAGTTCAATCCCCGCTTCCTCAGGCGTAATCGTGCCTTTCTTCACCTGCCGGATCAACCGGCGGACCAGCCCGGGCGCGACCATGCCATGACCGCACATGGTCGTGACCTGGCTGATCTCCGGCTCTGGCATTTTTTCCGTTTTACCCAGTACTCCCAGTGAATGCTCAACGGCATGGGGTTTGACGCCGGCTTGGGCACAGCAGGCAAACAGCTTGTCAAACAGTCCTGATATCGTCAGTGACATGCCTAGTTCCGCCGCTTTAACCTCCCGCAGCAAAGCAGTGAGATCCTGCTCGTCGGCAAGGACGGCATGCGTACTGCTGGTTGTCAGCTTTTCGTACAGCTCGTCAAAGCTGGTCACATAGCGGTTGCCAAGCTTGACATCCCCCAAATTAACCGGATGATGCCTGGCGGCAATCTGCAGAAATTCCTGCAGCTTCGGTCTGGCATCTTCATGATTGAAACCGCGCGCAGGCAGCGAATGCATGGGAAAGTCGTTTGACAGATTTTCCGGCGTGCCCCGCCGGTGCAGCGTATGCGACATTATTCAGCCTCCTTTGCCAGCGGCCGCCCCAGCCCTGTATTCATCTTGCCGTTAGGCAGATATGGCCAGCGCAGCGCCTCCAAAACCGGCAGCGAGGGGATCTGGTTATCCGCTTCGAGCACGGTGATCAAATCCACGGAAAACACGCAGTCCATTTCGTCAGCTGCCGACCGGATTGTTGTCAGCACCGCCGCCATTTTTGCCAGCGGCACAATCATCTCAATTATCGCCGATAGCACTTTTTCCCGCCTGACCTCATCCTTAAAGACGCCGGCGGCGGCATCAGCCATCAACATGGTGCAGGGATTGTTCGGCTCAAACTCTACATCCAGACGGGCCAGGGCTTTGGCCATTTTTTCAATATCACTGAACCGGGCGCCGACCCCGGGCCGCCCCATCTCGCAGGAAATGCCGACAAAGCCGCGCTTTATCCGGCCGGTAATCTCGTTGGTCTTAATTTCCTCCGTACCCCGCCCGGCCACTTTAGTATCACGGTGTTCAATCATCGGATCGCTGAAAGCCGACCGGACCGTACGCGGCCATTGATAATCCGGCATGAACAAAGCGCCGGCGTCACAGACCGCCGCCCGCAGGCATACGCCGCAGTCGACGCACTCATCCTCATCAATCTCATAATATAATTTACCGTTTTGGGGATTGCGCCGCCGCGCCGCGATATTGCCCAGTGTACAGAATTCCACACACTGGCCGCAGCCGGCGCACTTTGTTTTATCAATTCGCATAGCTTCCTCCCGAGCACCTTTCTGCAGCGCTATTCCGCGGCCGCAGGCCGCTAGACCGCTGCCGTCTTTGCCCTCAGCGAACGGCAGATGGCTCCGGTCAGGATCCCAGCCTGCCGGATATCGCCAAGCAGCAAAAAGCCTTTCAGCCTGCCGTTGCTGAACACCAGCCGCCGGTAGCCGCCGGACGCCGTGCGTTCGACGTCGATCTCGTCACCGTCGCCGCCGGCAATGTCGCCGGCCGATGCCAACGCAATACCGGCAAGCTCTACGCTGTTCATCGCCAAATATCCCGGATACGCCATCGCTTCTCCCGCCATATTGCGGGCAGCGATTTCCCCTTGCTCAACAGCCGCCGGCCAGGTGGCGGACACAGACGCCGTCCCGCTCAGGCCCGGCACCTCGGCCACGTCGCCGGCAGCGTAAATATCCGGCTGCGAACTCCGCAGATAGCGATCGACGACAATACCGGACTGTACAGCCAAACCCGCAGCCCGGGCCAATGCGGTATTTGGCCTGACACCGGCGGCGACAACCACCAGTTGACAGGCGATCCGCCGGCCATTGACCCTGACGCCGCTGACACGGCCGTGGTCGCTTTCCAGCGCCTCCACAACAGCTTCAGTAATCACGTCAATTCCCTCCTGCCGCAACGCGGTCTCGATGATCTTGCCGCCGGCGGCATCCAACTGCTGCGGCATGACTGTGGCCGATCGTTCCAGCAGTGTTGTCTGCATGCCCCGCCCAGCCAGCGCCAAAGCCGTCTTCAAACCAATCAGGCCCGCGCCGATGACGACGGCAGATTGCGCGTCTGCCGTCAGTGACAAAACCGTCTCCGCCTGCTCCAGTGTCCACAAATGGCACACGCCGCGCGCCCCGATTCCCGGCAGCGGCGGCAGCAGCGGCGACGCGCCCAACGCCAGCAGCAGCTTGCCATAGCTCAGACTGCGGCCACAGGAGAGTTCAACGCGCCGTTCCCGCGGCAGGAGCCGGACAACCGTTTGCCCGGTCAGGCAGGTAACGCCTTGTTGCCGGAATTGTTCCTCCGACCGCAGCAAGGCCTCCTGCGGCGGGTATTTGCCGGCGACAATATCCGGCAAATCGATGCGGCTGTAAAAGCCGCGGTTCTCTGCGCTAATCAAGGTAACCGGCGCTTGCCGGTTCAGCCGCCGCAGCTCCATAGCGGCTGATGCGCCGGCTGCGCCCTGGCCGATAACGACATACATCTGTCAGCCCTCCGCCGGCCGCAGCGCCGCCAACAGTTCCGGCCAATCGGCTTGCTCCGGCAGCGGCCGCAGCCCTGCGCCCGACCGGGATACGAACTCCCGCTCCAGACAGGAGGCGACTGCGTCGTCAGCAGCGGCCGCCTCCCAGTCAACCCAGGTATCGATGCCGGCGGCGGCAAAAGCGACAGCGGCCGCGAGAACTTTATTGTGATTGATCTCCGGAAAGAAGGCCGCCGTTGTCAACCCGGGCAGTTGCCGCGCCAGCTGCAGAAATTCGCCGGCGTCCTGGCAGGAACCGACTGTAAGCACCGGCGGCAAGCCTGCAGCCGCCAACCGCTGCAGCCCATGCTGACCGTCCCGCCACTCCGTCCGGCACATGCCGGCCTTTGCCAGACTGACGCCGGCACAGCCGGCGGTAACCACCAGATAACCGGCCATGACCAGGGCGGCGGCAATGGCAGCAGGCCGCGCATCCTGGGTATTGGCGACAGAACCGCAGCCGCCCAAATAAACGACACCCCGCAATGGCCCCGCCGCTGGCGCATCCAGACTGGTTAGCAGACCGGCGATGCTGCCGGCGCTGAAGCCGGCGTAAACCGGGCCAGACTCCGCCGGAATAGCGAGTGTCGCCTTGTCCCTGCGTCGAAAGGAAGCTTGCGCTGCAGCCGCAGCAGACGTAAAAGCGTCAGTTGAGTCAAGCGATGCCGCGTCAACCTTAGCAATGTCTAACTGCTCTGCCAGCCTGATCACCGCAGGCATTACACACTGCCGCCCGACGACCAGCAAATCGACCGCACCGGTCAACAACGGCGTCTCCTGCGAATCATAATTGGTCAGGGCAGGTATCCCCAGGCCATCGCTCCATTCGTTGCCACAGACGGCTCCGAACACCACCGGGATGGCTAAACTGCCGGCCGCCGTTCTCAGGCCGGCCACGACTGCAGCCGGTACATGCCCGCAGAAAACAATATTAACCTGATCAGCCCGTAATACCCCTAAATTTACCTGGCTGATTTGCGGCTGCCAGCTGCCGCCGGCATGCTTGGCCGCCTGAAGCGCTCCCAGCAGTTCCCCCGTACAGCGGCCCAGGCGGAATAAACGGGCCGCGTAACTTTCCTCAGCCAGCATTTCATCAGCAGTGGGCAGCAGTTCCTGCATCCATTCACCGCCAATGCCATAGCCGGCTGCAGCCAGCTTCAACAGAGCCAGCGCCCCATCCGCCGTTTTGGCAGTCAGCCGGCGGCCGATCAGTTCTTCCTTGCCGCGGCCGCAAATTGTCCGCTGTTCCTCTCCGCCAAACGGATTAATCCGGCATACGCCTTCCTGACAATCGCTGCAGCAGAGCGCCAGCCGGCCGAAGCCGCAGCGGGGCTGCTGGCCCTCCGCCCGGTCCCAGGCAAGTGGAAGCCGGCGGCGGCGCGCCGTCAGTAGCATTTGACCAACTGCCGGATCCAGGGTTTTCTTTTGCACCTGCTTCATGATGATTGTTCCTCCCTTATCATGTCAAGACTGACGGCAGCGGCAGCCGCTCCGGCGGCAAACACGGCCGCCTGCTTCCGTTTCGTCAGCAGGACTTGCTGAAACTCGGCGTCGTCACCATAAAGCAATGCCCCCACCGGACAGGCGTTTACACAGGCCGGTTCCTCCATGTGCCTGCAGCCGTCGCATTTGACCGCCACTTTGTAGGCGCCGGCGGGAACAATCGCGCCGAACGGGCAGGACATGACGCACATCCAGCAGCCGCGGCAGCGCGACGCATCAATAAACACCATATCCGTTTCTTTATCCCGCTGCAGCGCGCCTGACGGGCACGCCTTCAGACAGGCCGCGTCCTGGCAGTGACGGCACTGGATAGGAAAACCGCCGCTGCCGCTGCATTGCACGCTGACCCGGGCAATCGGCTTTGGCGTCTCTCTGACTGCTCCCGCCAGCGTCCGGCTGACAGAATCCCGTTCAATCGCGCATTGCAGCTCACAGGATTTACAGCCTAAGCATTTATCCTTATCTACCCATATCTTTTTCATGGCTCCTCCAGGCAATAACAAAATACCGCCGCTCTCGACCTGCGGCCTGAATGTGAAAAATCCTTGCTCATGGCTGCCTGCAGCCATGAGCAAGGGATACCGTGGCAATCGCACGGTTTACCAAGCCGGCAAAATCGAACCCTTAAAGTGCTCCGCCAAAAATGCCTTCACCTCTTCCGACTGATAGGCGGCAATCAGCTTGCGGAAGCGGGGGTCGTCCTTGTCTTTTTGGCGCACGGCAATGACGTTGGTGTAGGGAGAGCTGGAATCTTCAACAGCCACGCCGTCGCGTGAAGGCACCAGACCGGCCTTCAGTGCGTAACTGGTATTGATTGCGGCGGCATCGACATCATCCATCGAGCGCGGAATCTGCGCCGCCTCCAGTTCCTTAATTTTCAGCTGTTTTGGATTAGCCACAATATCGAGAGCGGTAGCCTGAATGCCGCTTCCCTCTCTCAGTGTGATCAGTCCGCTTTTTGCCAGCAGCAGCAAGGCCCTGCCGCCATTGGTCGGATCGTTGGGAACGGCGACAACCGCGCCTTCCTTAAGCTCATTCAAATTCTTTATCTTTGACGAATAAATTCCCATCGGCAGAATCACCGTTTTCGCTACTGATACCAGCTTATAGCCGCGGTCCTTGACATGATTGTCCAGAAACGGCTTGTGCTGATAGGCGTTAGCGTCAATTTCACCCTGATCCAGCGCCGCGTTAGGCTGTACATAATCGTTAAATTCGACGATCTGCAGCTTCAGCCCCTGTTTCTCAGCCACCTTCTTGACCTGCTCCAGGATCTCGGCATGAGGGCCGGCCGTTACCCCTACCTTCAGCACCGCGTCTTCCTTCTCCGCCTTGGCGGCCGTTCCACAGCCGGCAGCAAAAACCGCCAGCCAGGCGGCCAAACAGAGCACTCCCCACTTTTTCACAAAACTTCCTCCTGACTGTAATTTAAAAATAAAAAGACGCATAGCGTCCTCCGCTATCCGCCTCTGGTTTTCCAGTCAGCTTATGCATTTTATTTTACAATTTTCGATAAAAAATGTCAAGACACCCGGAGCGTCCAGTCCACGTCCTTCCGTCCCCTGCCGCGCTCGCAAGCCGCGGCCCCGTTCTCCCGTCCCTCACCGCCGCCAACCGCCCAAACGGGAAAGAACAGGGAGCGACGATTACACGGAGGACACGGAGGATACACGGAGGGCACAGAGGGAATAAGCGGGAATTTTAAATAAATCATATACCGCTCTACTTTCAGCGGCCTTCGGCAGCCTCTGTGGAAAAAGGTTCCCACATCCTCCGTGTAAAACGCCGTGCCTTCCATCTTCTCGCCATTATGTCAGTGGACCATATTGGTCTAAACGGACAGAAAGAACGAGTGGAAACGTCTGATCTCGTACAGTAACGGAGATATCCCGCCTAAAGAACTATGACGTCTCCGTGTATTGTAATAGACAAACCAGGATTGCAAGGAAGAAGCAGCCTGAGCAATCGTGGTAAAATTCCGCTTGTAAATCAATTCAGCCTTTAGGATCCGGAAAAACGATTCCATCGGGGCATTATCATAGGGATTGCCCTTGCGACTCATACTGCCGCGCATTTTATAGGTGCTAAGGAGCTGCTTATACTCGCTGGCAGTGTACTGGCTACCACGGTCAGAGTGATGAATCAAGCCTTCTTTTGGTTGTTCCTTGGCAACGGCCATCCGCAGTGCCTGGCAAGCAAGCCCGGCCGTGGGGTGCGATCCAAGCGCCCAGCCAATGAGTTTGCGCCGTGCCAGATCCAATACACCTGCCAGATAGCTCCATTTGCCCTGGATCCGGACATAGGTGATGTCTGCTAACCAGACTTGGTTGATCTCCTGGGTTCCAAAGTCTTGCTCGAGCAGGTTAGCGAATGCTTTCTCATCGGGATCCGATTTCGTCGTCTGCGGTTTATACTTTATTTGTAGCTGCGCCTTGATCCCTTGCTCATGCATGACTCGCTGCACTTTGCTGCGACCTACGCGAATTCCCTTCGCATTAAGTTCTTCGTACACTTTTTGCACGCCGTAATTATGGTCGTTTTCTCGTTCAACCTGGCGAATATGCGCCAGTAGAACCGCATCCTTGCCATGGGGCTGTGGCCGACCGGCTTGTAACCAAGCATAATAGCCACTGCGCGAGATATCGATCACGCGGCATAATTCCTGAACAGCATACCGTAAGCGGTGCTCATAGACAAATCGGTATTTTACTTGCTGTTCTTGGCGAAGTATACCGCTGCTTGCTTTAAAATTGCTACCTCATTTTCGAGTTCTTTTACCCGTCGCTGTGCTTTTCGCAGTTCATCCTCATCCGGCTTTAGGTTGCCTGATCCGGGAAAGGCTTGCTCCGGGTCTGCACTATACTGTTGTGCCCATTTATAGACCGTATTCTCATGGATGCCCACTTCTTGTGCCAAGCTTGCGCAGGTGCGCCCTCCACCTAGGTATAATTTCGCTATTTCTTTCTTGAATTCTGCGTCAAATTGTTTGCCTTTCATTCGGACCCCTCCTGGTTTTATTTTATCAGCCATTTGGTTTGTCCGCAAAAGGCAATATGGTTCACAGCCGACCCAGCCCCACTCCCGCCGCTCCTTCCGGCTCCTGCCGCGCTCGCAGGCCGCGGCCCCCGTTCTCCCGCCCCTCACCGC
>UQPB01000077.1 GCA_900542835.1 uncultured Pelosinus sp.
GGATCGGGCCTAGATTTTTTGGGTACTTTTTGATCATGCAAAAAGTACCAAGCAGTTCTGCTTTGGCTAAAAGCGGCCATTGCTCCACAGCAGGGCATCACTTTGCTTACTTTTGTAAGCGATTGCTCTGGGTCTGCCATGGGGAATTGCAGCCATAGGGGAATCTGCCGCCGCAGCCGCTCCGGGCAATAACGGAGTAGATTGTTGCGCTGATGTCTGCTGCAACTTTTACGTTAGCAAAAATAGCGGGCGGCAGGATTTTTGTTGAATTGGCGAGAAATGCCATATATTGCCGACAGTGTCATTGATGAACTGGATTCAGGCGGATAGGCGGGCAGGCTTCATGAAGCTATTGATTGTTGACGACGACAATTTTATCAGGGTTGTTCTTTCAGCCATGGTCAAAAACTGGGGGTATGATGTCGCCGTTGCCGCGGGGGCGGCTGAAGCCTGGCAATTGCTGACGGCAGTTGAAGAGCCGGTTATCGTGCTGATGGACTGGGTTATGCCGGACATGGACGGTATTGAACTTTGCCAAAAGGTTAAACAGGCAAAACCGGAGGGCGCGACCTATGTAATCATGCTGACGGCAAAAGACGGCATTGAGGACATGGTAGCCGGCTTTAGGGCCGGCGCGGATGATTTTTTACGCAAGCCTGTGGACGAGAGAGAACTGGGCAGCCGCCTGGCGGTCGGCAGCCGCATTCTGCGCTATCAGCATACGCTGGTGCAGCGCAATGCCGAGCTGCAGAATGCTAAACAAATGCTGGAGATTATGATGGGCGATTTGCGGGCGGCAAATGCCAAGCTACGAATGCTGTCGCTGAGCGATGGTCTGACCGGTCTGGCCAACCGGCGCAGTCTGGAAGAGTTTTTAGATAAAGAATGGAGGTTCTCACTGCGCGAGAACCTCCCCCTGACCCTGCTTATGCTCGATGTAGACTGGTTTAAGCTGTATAATGACACTTATGGTCATCAGGCCGGCGATATCTGCCTGCAGCGCCTGGCCAGCGTGCTGACCAAAGCGGTTGAGCGCAGCGGCGACCTGGCTGCCCGCTATGGCGGCGAAGAGTTTATCGTTGTGCTGCGGAAAACCGATCAACAAGGCGGCCAGACGCTGGCGGAGCAAATTCGCCGGGCGATTGAAAGTCTTTGTATTGAACATGCCGCGTCAAATACGGCCCCGTTTGTAACAATCAGTCTGGGGATTGCAACGCTGATCCCCAGACCGGGAAAAACTTATCGCCAATTAATTGACGCGGCGGACCGGGCGCTCTATCAGGCGAAGGAAAACGGCAGAAACTGCTGGGCCTGCGTCACGCTGCAACAATAGCCAGCGTCCTGAAAGGAGAAGATAATGTCGGGAGAAATGCAGATTCCGTTGCTGCAATTAGTTGCGTCAATTTCAAATACAACCGATTTAATGAGTCCGTTATTGGCCGACCATCATAAGCGGGTTGCCTATATCGCTTTTAGCATTGCCCGCCAACTCGGCCTTCCTTATAAAGAGTGCAAAGCGATTCTGATGGCTGGCGCACTGCATGATCTGGGGGCCCTTTCACTTACAGAGAGAATCAACGCGCTGTCGTTTGAGGCCAGAGACCCCCACCGTCATGCGGAAAGCGGCTACCGGCTGCTAAAGCTGCTGCCGCCTTTTGCCGATATTGCCTCTATGATTCGCTATCACCATGTTGCCTGGAATCATGGCGCCGGCAGCGAGCATGCCGGACTGCCTGTCTCTGAGCACAGTCACATTCTGCACCTGGCCGACCGGATTGCCGTTGTTATCAGCCGGCCCGATGCCGGCAATGACCCGGCGGCTGCGGTTGTTGCCGCAATACGTCAGCTGTCCGGCCGCGAATTTATGCCGGCACATGTCGAGGCGTTCGCTGACCTGGCCGGCAGGGAATATTTTTGGCTTGATATCCGTTATCATCTAAATGCGCTTTTTTTACAGCAAATGGCCAACGATGAGACGATGGTATTTGATAATCAGGCCATGATTGCCCTGGCGCAGTTTTTTGCCAGGCTGATTGACTTTCGCAGTCCGTTTACGGCAACGCATTCCAGTGGCGTGGCGGCCAGCGCGGCTGCCATTGCCGCGGAAATGGCCTTTTCCCAGCAAGAGTGCCTGACAATGGAAATTGCCGGCTGCCTGCATGATCTGGGCAAACTGGCGGTCCCTGCGGAAATTCTGGAAAAACCGGGCAGGCTGACCGTGCCTGAATGGCGGATTATCAAAGCCCATACCTATCATGGCTACCGGGCGCTGGAACCGATTGCCGCTATGCGGACCATTAACGAGTGGGGCAGCTTTCACCACGAACGGCTGGATGGTAAAGGCTACCCCTTTCATCATGACCGGCGGCGTTTGTCGCTGGGATCCCGGATTATGGCGGTAGCCGACTTTTTTACCGCCACCACGGAAGACCGTCCCTATCGCAAAGGCATGAAAAGTGATGAGGTTTTAAGGCTGCTGAAACGGCTCTGTTTGGACGGCGCGCTGGATGCTCATGTCGTCAGTGTAGTGGAAAAGCGGTTTGCCGATATTAATTATCAGCGTATTGCTGCGCAGCAGACCTCCAGCGCCAGCTACCAATTATTTGCCGGGCAGTAGCCGTCGGCTTCCTGTCAGCGGGGCAGGCAGGGCCGCGGCCAACAGGAGCCGGCCGGCCAGCAGGCGTAAGTTGGGGAACAGCCGTAGGGTCTGCAACTGCTGCGTGGCCAGCAATAGCGCCGTGGCCAGCAAATTGCCGCTATGCCGATAAAAATACCTGCCAGCGGCAGGCAGCGATCATCGCTGAGCCGGATATCCTCATCCCGCCATTCGATAATCTCGGGCTGTTCCCGTTGATCGCTTTCGCGTGGGGGCATGCAAATCGCTCCTTTTTTGGCAATTTCTTAAGAAAGCGCCGGCTAAGCAAGGAGGCTGCTTAGCCGGCGCTTTTCTGATACATAATATGTTGCGAAATGCCAAGAGGTGTTTGTCTTATCAAAAACAACAGGAGCTGCACTAAGGACAGGCGGCGGGCCACAGCCCTGTTTAGCGGCTGGCGCTAACCTGCCGGTTCGCTGGGCGCATAGCAAATCAGCTTTCGCAGCGGGAGTGGGGCAGCTTGCCGCCAGCCGGCAGCCGCTTTTTGTAGGCTGCTGTCCCAAGAATAATGCCGATGATCACAATTGTCAGGAGCCACTTCGCGTAGGACGCGGTCAGCCATGGTGCCAGCAGCGGTTCACTGACGGCCATTTTAGCGGCCGTCCAGCCAAGAATGACAGCACCGAGATCAATGATTGCCGGAAACCGGTCGACTAATTTTATTACCAGAGCGCTGCTGAACACAACGATGGGAATGCTGATTGTCAGTCCCAGAACAACGAGCATAAAGTTCCCCTGGGCCGCCCCGGCCACTCCCAGGACGTTGTCCAGGCCCATACAGGCGTCGGCAATAATAATGGTTTTAACAGCGCCCAACAAATTGCTTTTGGCGGCGACGGTTGTCGCTGTCTTCTCGTTCTTGTCGGTCAGGAGCTTAATGCCGATATAGATGAGCATCAAACTGCCAGCCAGCAGCAACCCGGGTACTTTCAGCAGCCAGACGACAAATACGGTAGCGCAGATGCGAATGGCGACAGCGCCAAAGGTGCCCAGCAAAATCGCCTTTTTTTGTTGCGTCTTTGGCAGGTTTCTAGCGGCCAGGCCGATAACGATCGCGTTATCACCCGCTAGTACGATATCAATAACAACGATAGCAAATACAGCAGACCAAAGTTCGAGAGAAAGCACGGAAAGCCACTCCTTTCGAATTTGGCAATGATGATTGCCGCGTTGCGGTTTTGCCTTGCGGCAAGGCTGGCAGCAAGCATGTTTGCCAAACATGGACCGGCAACGCGAGGTTGTCAGTAAACTCCATACCTTGATGATACTGCTGCCGGTGCGGGGAGTCAACCCTATTTCTGGCCTGTAAAGCAGTGAAAAGCGGCGGCGGGGCGGCTGCAGGAAAAAGGTGTAACCGGTGTCGAAGAATACAATTAACGACTGATGGATCCATGCGGCGGATTTGCCGCTGCTATCCAAAGGAGGCAGGCCAGTGGAACCTGTGCGAAAGCCTTTGCCGGCCGGCGGCAGGAGACTGCTCCTGCTTCTGGCTGTGCTGTTCATAATGACTGCCGGCGCGCTTGTTTGGCGGCAGTCTTTTTATCCTTCCCCGCAGCCGCCGGTTACGGCGACGGAGTTTGACGCCCGTATGCTGGCCACCGGCGGTGAGGCGTTTGTTCAACTGCCGGCGCCGAGTCCAAATCGCAAGCTGACGGAGGCGCAGGAGGCCCTGACCGGCCGCCGCCCGCTCAGGGCGTTAAGCCTGGCGGCGGAGATGCTGGCAGCCGACCCCGGCAATGCCGACGCACTGATCATTCGCGTTCGCGCCTATTTTCTTAACAATGAAATGGAGCAAGCGGCTAAAGCAATTGCGGAAGTGCTCAAGGTGCATCCCGATTTGCCGGAGGCCTATCTCTACCGGGGGCATCTGTTTAAAGCCCGTAAGCTGTACGCGGAGGCGGCCGCGGACTATAGCCGGGCAATCAGCCTGAATCCCGCATGGGCGGCCGCTTACTATCATCGCGGCGATGTGAGCCTGCTTACCGGCAAGCTGGATGCGGCCCGTGACGACTTTACTGCGGCAATTGACAGACAGCGCGGTTCTGTCAGGCCTCTCCCCACGCCTTATTTTAAACGCGGCCGCATTCTATATCTGCAGCGGGAGCATAAGGCGGCAATAAAGGATCTCAGCCGGGCTGTCGAACTGGCGCCGTCCATGTACGAGGCTTATCTGTACCGCGCCAATGCTTTGGCTGCGCTCGGCCGGTTTGAGACGGCGATTCATGACTATGACACCGTGCTGAAACTGAAGCCGGATACCGCGCTGGCCTATTACGGCCGGGCGCTTGTCTGGCGGGAAAAGGGTGACGCGCAAAAGGCCGCGGCCGATTTCCTGCAGGCGGAGAAATTGGGGGTTAAGCGGCCGCGGAAATGACATAGCAGGAATTTTTGCCTGTCAGGGGGAATAATAATCAAATTGACTGTTTGACCATAATTAAGGCATGAGGAATTATTGTAGTGAACAAGCAACACCATTGTGATAGCAAGCCCGGCCGGAGCCGGGGGATTGCCGACAAGCTGCTGGCATGGTACGACGCTTGCGGCCGGCAGCTTGCCTGGCGGCAGAATCCCAGCTTGTATACCGTTTGGGTATCCGAAATCATGCTGCAGCAGACGCGGGTTGAGGCGGTTGAGCCATACTACCGCCGCTTTTTGGATCGCTTTCCCGATATGCGGACTCTGGCCGATGCGCCGGAAGAGGCGGTTCTGCACGCCTGGCAGGGGTTGGGCTATTACAGTCGCGCCCGCAATCTCCAACAAGGAGTTAGAGAGGCGCTGGAGCGTTATGGCGGCGTTTTGCCGAATACCCGGAAAGAGGTGGAGAGTCTGCGCGGTGTGGGCAGTTACACCGCCGGCGCCCTGCTGAGCATTGTCAATGGACAGGCAGAACCGGCTGTCGACGGCAATGTCTTGCGGGTATTCAGCCGTTTATTTTGCCTGACGGAATTGATCAATACGCCCGCAGGCAAGCAGGCGGTCGCCGACAAAGTCCGCCAGGTCATTCCCTTGGATCGTCCCGGCGATTTTAATCAGGCGATTATGGATCTGGGTTCGTCGCTGTGCGGCCGCAAGCCGCGCTGTCCACAGTGCCCGCTGGCTGACGACTGTCTTGCTTATAAGGCTGGCCTGCAGGCGGAATTACCGCGGAAGATGAAGCCCAAAGAGCCCCGGCCGGTTAAAATGGCAGTCGGCGTTATCGGCGATCAGTCCGGCCGGTTCTTCGTCCGCAGGCGTCCGGCCAAAGGCCTTTTAGCCGGTATGTGGGAGTTTCCGACGCTGGAGGCTGACGCAGCGCCGGCGCACAGTCTGGCGGCTGTGTTTGCGCAATGCGGTCAGACAGCTGGCGAATTGGAGTGCTGGCGCGGTCTGCAGCATGTATTCAGTCATCGCATCTGGCACCTGCAGGCTTACCGGGGGCTGGGGACCGGCAGCGATTGTGTGCCGAAAGAAGCCGGCTGCTGGATGACTTTGGCGGAATTGGCGGCTGTACCGCTGGGCAGGCCGCATCAGATTATTGCCGACTGGCTGGCGGAAGAAGCCTTGTTTTGAAGCAGGGTTGAAATTGACGTTAACAGGATAGGCTATGGATATTGAGAGTCTGGGGTGAGGAAATGGATTTTGGTTTAGGAAAGGTTTTACCGGTTAATATTGACGAGGAAATGAAGAACTCGTATATCGACTATGCGATGAGCGTTATCGTCATGCGGGCTTTGCCTGATGTCAGAGACGGACTGAAACCGGTACATCGGCGCATTCTTTATGCGATGCATGAGGCGGGGATGGCTTCCAATAAAGCCTATAAGAAATCGGCGCGTATTGTTGGTGAAGTTCTCGGTAAGTATCATCCTCATGGTGATAGTTCTGTCTATGATGCCATCGTTCGTCTGGCGCAGAATTTCTCTACCCGTTACATGATGGTTGACGGCCATGGCAACTTCGGCTCCATTGACGGCGACTCGGCGGCGGCTATGCGGTATACGGAAGTCCGTATGTCGAGAATTTCCGAGGAAATGCTGGAAGACATCGAGAAGGATACCGTCGACTTCGCGCCTAACTATGACGAATCGCTCAAGGAGCCCACAGTCCTGCCGTCAAAGATTCCCAACCTGCTGGTGAATGGATCGTCCGGCATAGCCGTCGGAATGGCGACCAACATCCCGCCGCACAATTTAGGCGAAGTCATTGACGCGGTAGTGTTGATGATCGATCAGCCGGAAGTCGGCATACCGGAATTGATGCAGCACATTAAGGGCCCTGATTTCCCCACTGGCGCCTTGATTCTGGGGCGTGAGGGAATCCGGCAGGCGTATACGACCGGACGCGGTTCGGTCAAGATGCGGGCCCAGGCACGCATTGAGCGGATGAGCAACGGTAAAACCCGGATTTTGGTAACCGAACTGCCGTATCAGGTCAACAAAGCAAGGCTAATCGAAAATATCGCCGACCTGGTACGGGAGAAAACGATTGACGGCATTACCGATTTGCGGGATGAAAGCGATCGCTCCGGCATGCGCATTGTTATTGAATTGCGCCGGGATGCCAATGGCGATGTCGTACTCAATCAGTTGTACAAGCATACGCAATTGCAGGAGACGTTCGGTGTCAATATGCTGGCGCTGGTAGACGGCCGGCCGCGGGTGCTTAACCTGCACCAGGTGCTGCACTATTATTTGGAACACCAAAAGGTCGTCATAACCCGCCGTACCCGCTTTGAACTGGCAAAAGCCAAAGCCCGGGCGCATATTTTAGAGGGTTTGAAAATTGCGCTCGACCATTTGGATGCAGTTATCCGCACCATCCGTCAATCCCAGACTGTCGATATTGCCCGCAACGCTTTGATGGAAAGCTTCTCGCTCAGCGATAAACAGGCGCAGGCGATTCTTGATATGCGTCTGCAGCGCCTGACCGGTCTGGAGCGGGAAAAAATCGAACAGGAATATAAAGATGTCATGGAAACCATTGATTGGCTTGAAGCCGTTTTGGCTGATGAGCACAAAGTGCTGCAACTGATCAGGGAAGAGCTGCTGGATGTTAAAAAACGGTTTGCGGATGAACGCCGCACCGTCATAACCAGCGATGTTTCCAAGCTGGAAATAGAGGATTTGATTGCCCAGGAGGATATCATTATCACGATCACCCATAACGGGTACGTGAAACGTCTGTCCGCCGACACCTATCGCAGTCAGAAACGGGGCGGTCGCGGCGTTACTGGCATGGGCACCAAGGAAGAAGACTTTGTTGAGCATTTGTTCGTGGCTACTACCCATCACAACATCCTGTTCTTTACTAACCGCGGCCGGGTTTACCGGTTAAAAGGCTATGAACTGCCTGACGCGGGCAGGACGGCCAAGGGAACGGCGATTATCAATTTGCTGCCGTTGGAGAATAAGGAATTGATTACAGCTGTCATTCCGCTGAAGGAATTTGCCGCTAACAGGCATTTATTCATGGCGACGCGAAATGGCGTTGTCAAGAAAACGGAACTGATGGAGTTTGATACCGAGCGTAAGGTGGGGCTGATTGCCATCTCGCTCGATGAGGACGACGATTTGATCGGTGTGCGGCTTACCGATGGCAACCAGCATGTTATGCTGGGCACAGAGCAGGGTATGGCGATCTGTTTCAACGAGCAGGACGTACGCAGCATGGGCCGTACCGCCCGCGGCGTCCGCGGCATTTCGCTCGAGCAAGATGATGTCGTTATCGGCATGGAGACAATTGTCAAGGGCGGTGAAGTTCTCACCGTAACTGCCGGCGGTTATGGCAAGCGAACTCCGACAGAGGAATATAAATCCCAGAACCGCGGCGGTAAAGGGGTTATTAATCATAAGGTGACTGAAAAGACCGGTCTGGTTATCGGCCTTAAGGTCGTCAAACCCGGACAGGAGCTCATGCTGATATCCGGCGACGGTATTATCATCCGTATGGAAGTGGATGAGATTTCGGTTGTTGGCCGCAATACCCAGGGAGTACGGCTGATGCGGATTGGCGAAAATGACAAGGTTGTCGCCCTGGCTGCAGTAGAGAAAAAGAGCGATACCGAATAAGAAAAACCTTCAGAAAGCCCCGGATACTAGGCGGCCTCGCGAGCCCAGCAGCGACGCGTACGGAAAGG
>UQPB01000078.1 GCA_900542835.1 uncultured Pelosinus sp.
GCCCGATGACACCCGGCAACCGGCAGCAATGCAGTGGTGCTAATTCCAACAGAACATGTTGTTCTGGCAGATGAGAGGAAAGCGGAGCATTACCCTCTTTCCTCGTGAAAGGGGGTTTTTACTTTCCGGTAAAGAGAGGGGGTGCAGTGTTGAGCGCTGCGGTGATTTCAGCCGGAACCATGAAGCTGGTGATTGACCTTGTCAATTCCATAAATCATGGGACGATAACGCTTACCGTACAGGATAGCCGTTTGCTGCAGTTGGAACGGAACGATAAAATCCGTCTTGACAGCGGGGAGAAAACAGACGCGGCCAAGAAACCGCCGCTTACCGCCGGTCAGATAGAGCGTCTGCAAAAACGGCTGCAGGGGGAACTGCGAAACTTGCAGTTCGGCCAGGTGCTGCTTCATGTCAGAGGCGGTATGATCTCCCAGATTGAGCGTACGGAAAAACAGCGTTATTCCAGTCTGGAAGGAATCTACGGCGACGGTATCTAAATGACGCCGCGCCGCGGGACATTTTAGCTTATTTACATTGAAGGAGTTGTTGATGGATGAAAAGTATTCGCGTTTTATTTGCCGCTTTATTGATTGCCTCGCTGGCGGTAGCCGGCTGCGGCGGCGAGAAAAAGAGCGAACCGGCGCCGGAACAGGCGAAAAAAGCGGTTCTTAAAGTTGGCGCGACTGCCGTGCCGCACGCGGAGATCCTGCGGGCGATTAAACCCGCCCTGGAAAAAGAAGGCGTAGTTCTCGACATTATTGAATTCAGCGATTATGTGCAGCCCAATGTGGCGTTGGCCGATAAGGAGCTGGACGCGAACTTCTTTCAGCATATCCCGTATCTGAATAAATTTGCCACCGAACGCAAGCTGCCGCTGATCTCGGCGGTTGCCGTCCATATCGAGCCGATGGGCATTTATTCGAAAAAAGTCAAAAACCTGAATGAGCTTGCGCAGGGCGCTTCCGTCGCCATTCCCAACGATCCGACCAACTCCGGGCGGGCTTTGGCTGTCCTGGAAAAAGCCGGCCTGATTAAACTCAAGGCAGGTGTTGGCGTTAACGGCACGGTGCAGGATATCGCCGAGAACCCCAAGGGTCTGAAACTGCGTGAATTGGAAGCGGCTCAGCTGCCGAGGGTGCTGGAAGACGTTGCCGCCGCTGTTATCAATACTAATTATGCGTTGGAGGCCAAACTGGTTCCGGCAAAAGACGCGCTGGCGATTGAAGCCAAGGATTCGCCTTATGCGAATATCCTGGCGGTTCGTAAGGGCGATGAAACCCGGCCGGAAATTCAAAAGCTGGCAAAGGCGTTAACCTCAGAAGAGGTCAAGAAATTTATCGCCGACAAGTACCAGGGAGCAATTTTACCCGCCTTTTAGACAGGCGCGAAGCCCGTGAAAGGTTATCTTACCTTTTCACGGGCTTTTCTGTACAGGCGCTACCGCGGCGCCGGCGGTCTGCAGGCGGAAATAAGCCTCAAGGACCTTGCGGGCGACCGGGGCCGCGGCGGCAGAGCCTTCGCCGCCATCTTCAATAAAAATCGCTAAGGCTATTTCCGGCGACTGAGCCGGGGCATAACCGGCAAACCAGGCATGGGTTGTGTTGCGGCCGGTCTCGGCTGAGCCGGTCTTACCGGCGACCGTTTGCGGAAATGCCTGAAATGCGGCTGACGCGGTACCGGAGGCGACGACTGCCGTCATGCCGCTGCGAAGTGTTTCCCAGTCTGCCGGCGACAGATAAATTGTGCGGAGGATTTGCGGCTCAGCCGTTTCCACCAATACTCCCTGTGGCGACAAAACTGACTGTACCAGCATCGGGCGATAAACGACGCCGCCATTGGCCACTGCCATTGCCAGTAAGGCCTGCTGCAGCGGCGTGGCCAGATAATAGCCCTGACCGATAGCGGCAATCACAGTTTCGCCGGGCTGCCATTGTTCGCCATAGGCGGCGAGCTTCCATTCGGTGGTGGGAACAAGTCCTCGCTCTTCCTCCAGTCCGATGCCGCTTGTCTGTCCGTAGCCGAAGCTTAAAGCGTAACCCGCCAGCCGGTCGGCGCCCAGGCGGCGGCCAAGCTCATAGAAGACCGGATCGCTTGACTTGGCCAAAGCGCTGCTGATGGTCAGCTTTCCCAGACCCTTCGTATTCCAGCCGTAAAATTGCCAGCCGTTGAGGCTATACACGCCTTTGTCCTCAAAGATTTCCGCCGCTGTTGTCAGTCCGGCGTCAAGCGCCGCCGCTGCGGTTACGATTTTAAACACTGAGGCCGGCGGATAGGTTCCGGCAGTAACCCGATTGGTGAGTGGCTGCAGTTGATCATTGGCGATCGTGGCCCATTCCTGCTCGTTCAAGCCGTCGGCGAATAAATTCGGATCAAAGGCCGGCTGGCTGGCTAAAGCCAGTACGCCGCCGCTGCGGACGTCTAAGACGACGACCGCACCTCCCTTGGCCGGTTGTCCCAGCCGGCGGCTGATTTGTATTTGTTCCTGCAGCGCTTCTTCCGCCGCTTTTTGCAGGCCGGCGTCTAGTGCCAACTGCAGGGTGTGGCCGGGAATGACCGCTGTTTGGCCCAGGTCGCGGATTTCATCGCCGGCGGCGTTGATTTCAATTCTCCTGCCGCCGTCGCTTCCCCGCAGCCGGCTTTCCCAGACTTTTTCCAGGCCGCTGAGGCCGATCCTGTCCTGTGGCGAATAGCCGGCATTCTTCAACCGCCCATATTCGGCCGCGCTGATCCCGCCGGTATAACCCAGCAGATGCGCCGCCAGTTTTCCGTATACATAATATCTAACAGCGACCGGTTCGATAATCACTCCCGGCAGATCGCGTTTGCGCTCTTCCAGCCTGGCCAGTACGGTGGCATCGAGATCCTGGCGCAGCCGCAGCGGCGTGAATGGGGAGTGCTCGCCAGCAAGCAGCTTTTCGCGAATCCGTTCTGTGTTTACGCCGGTGATGGCGGCGAGCAGCTCAACGGCAGCCGCTTGCCTGCTGAATTCCCCCGGGATAACGGAGACGGCAAAGCTGGGGCGGCTGGATACCAGTACCGCGCCGTTGCGGTCACGGATTTCACCGCGGGGGGCGTATTCTTTGTTCAGACGGACGCGGTTGGTTTCCGCCTGCTGCTTATACTGTGGTCCCTGCAGCAGCTGCAGCCAGGCCAGCCGCAGCACCAGCAGGCCGAGGACGATGGCGATCAGCAGTCCAAATAGTGTTAACCGGCGATTGGTTTCAAATTGCCACATATGCCTTCTCCTTGCGCCTGCATGCAGCCGTTGCGGCTAAATAGTGCGGAATTATTACTAGTGTGGCCGGCAGGGAATGGATTATCCGGCAGGTCTGCAAAACGCGATTGGCGTAAAATCAAGGAGGCCTTAGTTATGCAACGTATCCTGTCCATTTGCGGCGGCCTGTTACTGGCTGTCTTGAGCCTGGCGGCGCCAGCCATTTCCGAAGCCGCTTATCTGCTGCCGCCGCCTGTCGAGGCCAAGGCCGCGATTGTAATTGACGCCGACACCAAAGCGGTGTTGTATGAAAAATCGCCGGATAAACGCATGTATCCGGCGAGTACGACTAAGATTATGACATTTATGCTGGCCCGAAAGCTGGGTCTGCCGCAAACAACGGTTACCGTCAGCTCCAGCGCCGCCGGCTGCGAAGGCTCCAGCCTGGAGCTGCGGCAAGGCGACCGTATCGGGCTGCAGGATCTTTTATATGGCTTGATGCTGGTATCCGGCAATGATGCGGCTGAAGCGGTTGCTGAACATATCAGCGGTTCCGTTCCCGCTTTTGTCAGGCAGATGAATGCGGAGGCTGCCGCAATCGGCGCCCGCAATACGCACTTTGTCAATCCGCACGGCTTGCCGGACTCACAACATTATACCACCGCCCGTGACCTGGCATTGATTACCGCCCAGGCGCTGCAGGATCCTGAGTTTTCCCGCGTTGCCGGGGCGGCGACGGCGACTATTCAGATGGCCGGCGGTAAAACCCGGCAGATCAGCAATACCAATAAGCTGCTGACACGTTATTCCGGCATGAACGCAGGCAAAACCGGCTATACGCGGGCGGCTGGCGACTGCCTGGTGGCAACCGCCAAGCGGGATGGCGTACAATTGATTGTTGTTGTTCTCAATGACGATGACCGCTGGACCGACGCGGCCCGGCTGCTCGACTTCGGCTTTGCGCAGCGGGGGCTTGCCGGTTAAACGCCGCGGCAGTCAAAGCGGGGAACAAAACTTTCGGATACGGCGCCGCCCTCCTGAATAAAGCCGTTTTCTACTCCCAGCGACAGCGCGTAATCCACCAGCTTCGCATAATCCCCGGCCGGCAGGCGGTGACGCAGCACCGGATGGCCGAGAGCAAGATGCAGCGGCGTATATTGGTTCATCAGGCTGAGATAAACGGAATTGCCATAGGTCGTGTAAATATGACGAATGATGGATTTAGAATCCCTGGCACCGCCGGGCAGGGCCAGATGCCGGATAATGACACCGCGTGTCATTAGTCCGTCAGCATTAAAAACCGGCTCGCCGGTTTGGCTGACCATGGCTTCGATTGCCGCCGCGGCATACTGAAAATAGCCGGGCGCCTGCGAATAGCCACTGGCATAACGCTCGTCCATATACTTCAGGTCGGGCAGGTAAATATCGACTAATCCCCTGAACAGATCAATTGTTTCCGTTGCTTCATAAGAATTGGTGTTATAAATGACCGGCAACCTGAGCCCGTCCCGCTTGGCTGCGGCAAGCGCCGCGGCAACAGCGGGGGCATAATGGCTGGGGGTAACCAGATTGATATTGTGGGCGCCACGCTGCTGTTGTTCGAGAAAGATAGCCGCCAGCCGGTCAACCGAGACGGTTTGGCCGGCTGCTTCCTGGCTGATAGCATGGTTTTGGCAGAACAGGCAGCGTAAATTGCAGTGGCTAAAAAAAACGGTGCCGGAACCGTTGCTGCCGGCAAGGCAGGGTTCTTCCCAGTGATGCAGACTAACCAGGCCCAGACGGGGTAAGGCTCCGGCCCGGCAAAAGCCGGTTTGTCCGGCTAAGCGGTTGACACCGCAGGCGCGGGGGCAGAGGCGGCAGCGGGAAAGCAGATGTTCATACACAGGCCTTTCTCCTTAGCAAACGGCTGTAACCAGGCAGCGCCGGCGCAAGCCGGCGCTGCCTGGTTGGTGTTTTCAGCAGGGGCTGTTTGCGCATGAGGGCATGGGTTCGTTGCGCAAACCTGCCAGTAGATTGTCGACCGCCATCATGGCCATGCGCAGTCTGGTCTCAGGTGTGGCGCTGCCAACGTGTGGCGTGATCAGGATATTCGGAAGCTGCAGCAGCGGATGATCGGCCGGCAGCGGTTCGGGATCGGTTACATCCAATGCGGCATAAGCAATACGCTGATCCGCCAGCGCCTCATAGAGAGCAGCGGTATCGACAATAGCGCCTCTGGCGGCGTTGACAAAATAGGCTGTCGGTTTCATTTTGGCAAAAGCGGCGGCATCGAACATATGCCGCGTCTGCTCCGTAAGCGGCGTCAGTACAACGATGCAGTCCGACTGCCCGAGCAGTTCTCCGAAGCTGACCCAGCGCATGCTGGTATATTCGGCGCCGCTGCGAGGCTTGCGGTTATGGTAAATAATATTCATGCCGCAGGCCCGGGCTCTTCTGGCTACCGCCGTTCCGATCGCACCCATTCCGACAATACCCAGCGTTTTTCCGTATAAATCAATACCGAATGGAATGGTTGTTTTCTTTTTCCAGTTACCCTGTCTGACCATATCCCAGCCCTGGGTAATTCGCCTGGCCGCAGTCAGTAACAAGGCAAAAGCCAAATCCGCCGTCGTTTCCGTCAGTGCGCCGGGCGTGTTCCCGATTCGTACGCCACGGGCTGTGCAGGCGGCGGCATCGATATTGTCGTAGCCGGCCGACGGCTGCGAAACGACTCTGAGCTTTGCTCCCTGCTGCAGCAGCGCGGCGTTGATGGGCGTAAACCCGGAGTTGTATATTCCGTCTGCTTCCACCAGCCACTCATACAGCAGCGCCTGTGGAATCGCTTCCTCCTGATCCCAGTATTTGAGTTCACAATGCTGCTTGAGTACTGCCAGTGCCTGGGGATGCAGCCTGCCTGTCGCTATTACCGTAAATGTTCCCATGTTCCGCCTCCTCTTTATAATGGGTAGATATTCACCGCGTAACGATTTTTTCCTTTACTGCCGGCAGGAATTCATTTATTTAGGAAAGGATTCCATTATTTGCCATAGAATAGTATAGGAATGAATAACGGGGAAGGATGAAGAGCGGCATGGGCGTACAGGATTGCGACGGAAGAGCGGGCGATTTAGCGGCTATTGGAAGCGGGGACGGATTTCGGCGAATATTTGAGGCAGCGCCGCTGGCGATGCTGATTTGCCGGTTGAATGGAGACTTTATCTGTGCCAATCCGGCTTTTTACAGACTGTTGCGACTGGAGCCCGCAGCGCCGCTTGCCCATAGCTGTGATTTTGTTTATGCAGATGACGTGGCGGCTGAGCACGAGTTTATTCGTAATGCCGGCCGCGTGCCGGCGGACAGAATCCGTTATCGCAGGGGAGACGGTACGGTTGTGGATGTGGAACGGCATGCGGCGGTGCTGCCGGCTGAGTGCGGCGGCTGCCTGGTTATACAGATAATTGATGCCACAAGACAGAAACAGCAGGAAAGCGCTATGCGTTTTTTGGCTCTGCATGACCCGCTGACCGGACTGGGCAACCGGCTGCAGTTCCAGGAACGGCTGGCGGAGGCTTTGCGGCAGGCGGAGCAGGAGCAAACAGGCGCGGCCGTTATTTTTCTTGATCTTGACCAGTTTAAGCTCATCAATGATACCAACGGGCATCAGGCCGGTGATCAGGCACTGCGCGAGATCGGCCGGCGGATTGCCGGTTGTGTGCGCAAGAATGATACGGTTGCCCGGTTAGGCGGCGATGAATTTGTTGTCCTGTTGCCGACCGTCAGCTGCCGTCTGCAGGCTGAAGCGATTGCAAAAAAAATGGTTAGAGCCATTAAAGAGCCGTTGATTCTGTCCGGCTGTCAGTTCAGCCTGCAGGCAAGCGCCGGCGTAGCGGTTTATCCTGGCGATGGCAGCGATGCCGATCTCCTGATTGCGGCGGCGGATGCGGCGATGTATCGCTGTAAGCGCGGTTGACGGCGCTGCAGCGCCGTTAGTAGAATTGGCAGCGGTGGCGCATACTAATGCTAATTCACTGCAAAGAAACGGAGTTGCCGGATATGCGATTTATACCAAAGCAGGCTTTTTTTGAACCGCAGGCACTGGAGTATCCGCTGGGACAATCCATTTATGACCGTTTGACCGCAATGGCGGTGCCGGTCGCATTTACCAGTTCCCATAACCGTGTTCCCGCTGCCGGCAGCAGCAGTCAACAGCAGGCTTTTAGAGACGCCAAGCAGACGCTGGTCGTCGGCGTGCGGCGCAGTCCCCAATTCGCCGCCTGTAAGCCCTCGGCGCATTATCAGCTGCCGCTTGCGACCAGCTGTCCCGGCATGTGCGAATATTGTTATCTGGCGACAAGTCTGGGCAAAAGGCCGTATGTGAGGGTCTATGTCAATACCGGCCGGATATTTGAACAGACGGCTGCCTATATCGCCGAACGCGCGCCTGCGGTAACCACGTTTGAGGGAGCGGCCGTCTCCGACCCGGTTCCGACCGAATATCTCACCGGTTTACTGCGGCAGGCAATTGAATTCTTTGCCGATCAGGAGCTGGGGCGGTTCCGCTTTGTCACGAAATTTACCGATATTGATTCCTTGCTGCCGCTTCGCCACAACGGACATACCCGCTTTCGTTTCAGCCTGAATGCGCCTGCGGTTATCACTAAATATGAGCACTTGACGCCCGCGGCAGCCGACAGGGCGGCAGCGGCGGCGAAGGTCGCCGCCGCCGGCTATCCGTTAGGTTTTATCGTTGCTCCGATCATCGCTTTTCCCGGCTGGCAGGAAGAGTATGAGCGCCTGTTTGAAACCCTGCACCGGCAACTGGCCGGGAGCGCTTGTCCGGATCTGACGTTTGAATTTATCAGCCACCGCTTTACCAAGCGGGCTAAGAATCAGATCCTGGATTTGTTTGCCCGGACCGACCTGCCGCTTGATGAGACTGAACGGCGGTTTAAATACGGGCAGTTTGGTTATGGCAAATATCTCTATCCGCAAGACCTGCTGGCGGAAATAAAGGAGCATATGCTTTCTTTGGCGGGGCGTTACTTCCCCGCGGCCAGTGTCGATTATATTATTTAGGTAACTGCTTATCCACAGCACGATGCCGGTTTAGCGGTTCAAAGTCAGTGTTCACGTCTGCCGCAAAAAGGCCGGCCGGCCTCAGACTGTCGAGTAATCACCCTTTTAGGAGCGAAAGACTAAAGCCAGAACT
>UQPB01000079.1 GCA_900542835.1 uncultured Pelosinus sp.
TGCCAGTTCTGGCTTTAGTCTTTCGCTCCTAAAAGGGTGATTACTCGACAGTCTGGAAAACTGACACCGTGGAATAACGGTGTCAGTTTTAGTTTGTTGAAAAAACTCATTTTCCAGACGGGTAGAGCAGCCTCCTGCGCTTACCGGGGCAATCACAGGCCGGCGTCATTAGCGCCGTCTGCCAAGAATGCGCAGCAGGTAGAGGAAGAGGTTGATAAAGTCAAGATAGAGCGTAAGCGCGCCCAGCACGGCGAATTTAGCGACTGTTTCCTCGTCGTCAATACTGTAGGCCATTTGTTTAAGCCGCTGGGTATCATAGGCGGTCAGGCCGACAAAGATGAGTACGCCGGCATAGGTCAGAATCCACATCATTGTCGGGCTTTGCAGGAAGATGTTGACCAGGGATGCGATGATGACGCCGACAAGGCCCATGAACAGCAGGCTGCCCCATTTGCTTAAATCAGCCTTGGTCAGATAGCCGTAAGCCGTCATTGCGCCGAAAACACCGGCGGTAATAAAGAAGACGGCTGCGACCGATTCGCTGGTGTACAGTAAAAAAATTGATGCCATTGTCAGCCCGTTCAACGCCGAGTAGGTAAAGAATAAAGCGCTGGCCGTGGTGGCGCTGAGCGACTGGATCGACCGGCCAAGGCCGAACACAATGCCCAGGTTTGCCAGCAGCAGCCCATAGAAAACCAGCTTATTACCGAAAATCAGTGCGAGTAAAAACGGCGTGTTGGCAGTGTAATAGGCCACCAGGCCTGTTGCCAGCAGACCGGAGGTCATCCAGCCGTAAACTTGCATGAAGAAACTCTGCGCTAAGGCGGCGGTTTCGCTGCGGGATGCAGGATAAGGGGTGTTTTGCATTGCTATGCAGCCTCCTTTGTGTGTAGATGCTAGTTAAACTATACTATAGGGCAAGCCGCCTTTTCAATACGTTTAATGTCCGGCGCATACCCGCTGCGGCGGCTCGCTCTTACGCAGCGTGCGGCGTTTTTGCAGGTTCTTGGCCATCTGGCTGCGGTAGCTTTGCGGCGTATAGCTGGTCAGCCGTTTAAACATGACACTGTAGTAGTTTTGGTTGCTGAAGCCAACGGCCAGCGCGATCTCCAGAATGGACAAGTCCTCCTCGTGCAGCAGTTCCTTGCTCTTCTCAATCCGGATTTCATTCAGATATTGCGACAGACTGCGGCCGGTTTCCCGTTTAAACAGACTGCAGAGGTAGCATTTGCTGATATTCAGATAGACGGCTACATCGGCCAGCCCGGTCGGCTCATTGTAGCGCGCGTCCAGATAGTCAAGCGCCTTTTTGATATAAGTGCTATAGGGCAGGCTGTGGTAGCGCTTGATTTTTTGCTGCAGGAAAGCACTGTCGCCGGCGATATTGCCCAGCAGGGTAAATAAGTGCGGTATGCATTGTGCCGGTTTATAGGGAACCAGGGCGGTTTCCGACGCGGCGACGCTGGTGTAAGGGCCGAGGATATGAAAGCCGCGGTTGATGTTGCGGCCGCAGACCCAGCAGGCGGCAAAAAAGACCGAGTCGCGGCAGGCGACAATGACGGGGCGGTCTTCCTCCCGCTCCAGCATGGCTTGTAAAACCTGTTCGAAAATCGCGTATTGATCGAACTCTTCCTGCAGCTGGCGATGATAGCCGGCGGCATTAATCAAGTCGCCGCTAAAATCAAAGGTCCGGATCGGCAGACGGGTGCAGGCAAAAAACAGATCGGCTGTCTGACGGATATGTTCCTGTATTGACACTATCATCCCTCCTGACATGAACAGTTATGGCTGCAAGCTGGATTGAACGCCGATATATTGAAAATAATTATCAATTGCTTCTTTGTTTATTGTATAATCATGACTATGGCCTGTCAACGCTTCTTTAAAAACGGGTTTGCAGGCAGTTGAGCGTCTAGGTAGTTAATCATTGCTTACCTCGCAGAAATTCTTCTAAATATCTTGATAAAGATCGTTATATTTTTATAATAAAGTTTGTTCGAATATGATAAGGTAATTGAAAAGCAGCTGATTGCGTTTGGATAGCGGACAGACGTGTTAAGCGGAGCGGAAGCGCGCCCACTCCGGCCTGACGCAGAACTGATCCGCAAAAAAATGCAATAAAGATGATAATGAGTATCAAAATCTCTTGAAATTTATTGTACAAATAGTATATGGTAGAGGAGTAGCGTGCAATGAAAAGAAAAATGTCCCGGATTCAGAAGAGCCTGCTGTGCGCAGTGCTCGGCGGCAGCCTGTTCTGGCATACGCCGTTGCAGGTATATGCGGAAGAAGCGGTGGAGCCGGCCACGGCTGCAACCCAGTCGACAGAAGCCGAAAGCACAAGTGAACCGGCAGCCGGCGAACAGCCGCAGATCGAAATTCAGACCGTCGAGGTCACCGCGCAGCGGATGCAGGATCTGCCGCCCGCTTATGCCGGCGGCCAGGTGGCCCGCGGTGCCAGCCTCGGTGTTTTGGGCAATAAGGACTTTATGGATACGCCATTCAGCGTAACCAGCTACACTGCCCAGACCATTGAAGACCAACAGGCCAGTACGCTGCATGATGTGATCGACAATGATCCGTCCGTCAGGCTTGGCACCTCCACCGGTCATCCCAATGAGAACTTTATTATTCGCGGCTTGGAAGTAAACGCCGATTCACTGGCCTTTAACGGCATAAGCGGCCTGGCGCCGAAGTATCGCGTACCGGTGGAGTTTCTGGAACGGGTGGAAGTGCTTAAAGGGCCCAGCACGTTTCTCTACGGCGGGGTAAACACTTCGGTGGGGGGAGCCATCAACCTGGTACCGAAACGCGCCGGCGAGGAAGATGTAACAAATTTCACCTCCAGCTATACGTCTGAATCGCAGTTTGGGGGACATCTTGACATTGGCCGCCGCTTTGGTGAGAACAAGGAATGGGGAATCCGGTTTAACGGTGTTTACGCCGATGGTGACACCGAGACCGACGGCCAGTCCCGCGAACGGCTGCTGGGTTCTCTGGCGCTGGATTATCGCAGTGACAGATGGCGTCTGTCGCTTGACGCATTTGGCTCCCAGGAAAGCTTCGATAATGGCTATATCTCTATGTATAACCTGTCTGATGGCTATGTGAAAGCCCCTGACGGTTCGACGAACGCTTATAAGGGCATTTACGGCACCTCCCGGAGCAATGGGTTGCTGTTTAAAGGCGAATACGATTTGCGGGACAACTTGACCGCTTACGCCAGCTATGGTCAGGTATCCGGACGCATTACCGGCATGAGCAACGGCAATCACATCAAGCTTACCGCCGATGGTAAGGCCTACCGTCGCGATATCTTCAAGCAGTATATCTGGAGTGACACGACTGCCGCCGAACTGGGTTTGCGCGGTACGCATCAGACAGGTTCGGTGGAGCATCAGTGGATAGTCAATGCTAGTCGTACAGTTATCGATTCAGCTAATCCGTTTAACCGTTATGCGTCAGGTAATACGGAGTATACTTGGCCGGGGGCGGAAGTCGATCTTTCTAATCCTAATTCGGTGGGCGATATTTTTGACTCTTTAGCTTGGCCGGCAAAAGGTAAGAAAACGACGGAGACCCGCCTGACCAGCCTGCTTTTGGCCGATACACTCTCCTTTGACGAAGGAAAAACACAATTGACCTTGGGCATACGGCGTCAAAACGTGGAAACGCAAAAATTTAACGGTACCACCGGCGCGAAGCTGTCGTCTGCCGATGCGCATTATGACTCGCATGCCAACTCGCCTATAGTGGGTTTGGTCATTAAGCCCTGGGGTGAGTCAGTGGCACTCTACGCCAATTATATTGAAATGCTTTCACCAGGTAAGGTAGTTAGTGGCAGTTATAAGAACAGTGCGGGCATTTCCGTGCCGTATAAGAATGATGAGGCCGTGCTGGCTCCTTATAAAAGCAAACAGCACGAAGTCGGTGCTAAATGGGACAGCGGCGCCTTTGCTCACACGGTTTCTTTATTTCAAATCACCAAAGCAAACGAATTTAACGACAATGGTGTTCTTACTTATAATGGAAAGCAGAGAAGCCGTGGCATTGAATGGAATGCGTTTGGCCAGACCGCCAAGAATCTGCGAGTGCTGGGCGGCGTCACTTATTTACGAGGAGAAGTGACTCACGCTACCGCCAACGAAGGTAACACGCCTTACGGTATTCCGAAATGGATGCTGAACGCCGGCCTGGAGTGGGACACACCTTGGGATCCCGATCTGACGCTTTCCCTGCAGGCGATATTCACCGGTACGCAGTACCTCAACAATGCTAATACCTCCAAGCTGCCAAGCTGGGTGCGCTATGATATTGGCGCCCGTTACAAGACCACCATCAACACTGTGCCGGTCACTTTCCGGGCTAGTGTCGAAAATGTGTTTAACAAGAATTATTGGTCCGGCGCTTTTGGTGACAATATGGTCACCCTTGGCGGACCCCGTACCTTTAAACTGTCGGCGACGATGCATCTGTGATTTTGTTTTAATCAGAGGAGAATGGTAAATGAAACGCGTATGGCTATGGGGGCTGGCGGCGCTGCTGGCCGCCGCCCTGGCCGGCGGCGTCTACAACCGCAGCCAGACGGCAGCCAGCCTGCCGTCGGCGACAGTGGAGACGCGGCGGCTGACCTATCTCGGTCAGGAATATAATTTGCCGGCGCCGACACAGAAATTTGTCGTCACCGGCGCGCTGGAAGCGTTGGAGGATTTGCTGGCGCTTGGCGTTAAGCCTGCCGGCATGATGACAATCGGCGGCGCTTTTCCGCCGCTGTTTTCCGCTATTACCCAGGATGCCAAGCCGATCGGCGAACGGATGCAGCCTAGCTTTGAAGCGATGCTGCAGATCCGGCCGGATGTCATTATCAGCAGCGACAAGTTTCCGGCCGCAACGACGGCGCAGATGCGGAAGATCGCGCCGGTAATCCCGATTTCGCATTACCCCGCCGACGGTGAGGCCAACTTGCGCTTTTTGGGAGAACTGACCGGCACTCAGGACAAGGTGGAGGCAATTCTTGCCGATTATCGCCAGTCTGTCGCCGCTGCCAAGCAGCGGCTGCCGCAGGCGGTAAGAGATAAACAGGCGGTGGCGATTCGTTTCCGCGCCGGCGGCATTGCCGTTTATCCGGCAAACGTATTTTTTAACGAAATTTTATACGCGGAAATGGGACTGCAGGCGCCGGCGGAGATTAAGGCTGTCAAGGCGCAGGAAGCGATCTCGCTGGAGCGGTTCAGCGCCATGGATCCCGATTATATCTTCCTGCAATACGCGGACAGTGAGAATCCGGGCCAGTCGGACGCCTTGGCCGAGCTGCAGCGGAATCCGATCTGGCAGAGCATGAAGGCGGTACGCAACAAGCAGGTGTTTATCAATGTGGTCGATCCGCTGATTCAGGGCGTTGCCGTCAGCGGCAAGCTGCAATTTCTGCACGCTGCTGTGGAAAAGCTTTCCCAATAAGACGAAGCGAGTAGAAGCATGCATATAAACAATAAATCATTTTGGCTGCTGTTGGCAGCCGCCGTTTCGCTGCCCGGTTTGGCAGCTTTATCCCTGTTGTACGGCAGCAAGCCGATTGAGCCGGCTGTTATTCAGGCGGCTATTTTTCATTTTGATCCGGCGAATGTGGATCACCAGATCATTGTCACCTCCCGCCTGCCGCGGGCGGCGGGGGCGCTGCTGATTGGCGGCGCGCTGGCGGTTTCCGGGGCGTTGATGCAGGGAGTGACCCGCAATTATCTGGCCTCTCCCGGCATTATGGGCATCAACGACGGTTCGGTACTGGCGGTGACGCTGTGTATGATTCTGTTCCCGGCCGCGTCAGGCTTTGAACAGATTGTCTTTTCCCTGGCCGGCTCGGCGCTGGGGGCGCTGGCTGTCTTTGGTCTCGGTTCGCTGCTGCCAGGAGGCCTGTCGCCGGTCAGGCTGGCCATTCTTGGCACCGTTGTCGGCACGTTCCTCAGCAGCCTGGCGGCAGCGCTGGCCGTCTATTTTCAGATTTCCCAGGATATCGGCTATTGGTATCACGCGCGGCTGTACCAAATACAGCCGGAGCAGCTGCAACTGGCAGTGCCGTTTATGCTGGCGGGACTGGCCGTCTCGTTGTGGATTGCCCGCTCGGTCAGTGTCCTGTCGCTGGGCGAAGAAGTGTCAGTCAGCCTGGGGCAGCGAACCTTGCGGGTAAAGCTGCTGGCGGCGGCGGCGGTGATGCTGCTGACCGGCAGCGCGGTCGCCCTGGCGGGCAAAATTGCTTTTGTCGGCCTGATCATTCCCCATATTGTCCGCATGCTGGCCGGAGCTGATTATTTGTGGGTCATCCCCTGTTCCGGCTTGTTGGGGGCAGCGTTTCTTACTCTCGCCGACATTCTCAGCCGGTTTATCAACTATCCGTTTGAAACACCGGTGGGAGTGGTGACCTCGCTGGTCGGGGTGCCGTTTTTCCTTTATTTAGCGCGGAAGAAGGGAGGCGACAGCTATGTCTGAGCCTTCGCGGCGCTTTGGGGTCGTGCTGTCAACCGCGGTCGGACTGCTGGCTGTTTGCGTCTATTTCAGCCTGAGCTACGGCATGCTGGAGCTTTCCTTTATTGATGTTGTTCTGTCACTGCTGGGATTGGCGGCGTCGCCGGAGACCGACCTGCTGATTTTCCAGTTCCGGCTGCCCCGGATTATCAGCGCGGCGCTGGTTGGCTGCGGTCTGGGCATTGCCGGAACCGTGCTGCAGGGCGTTTCCCGCAACGGCCTGGCTGATCCCGGTATTCTTGGTATCAATGCCGGCGCCGGTCTGGCGATTGTGCTGTTTATGTTCTTCTTTCAGGGAAGCTTTGCCGCCGGCAGCTGGCTGTGGCTGCTGGCGTTGCCGCTGTTTGGTCTGATCGGCGGCATAGCGGCGGCGCTATTAACCTATGTTCTCGCCCGCAGCGGCGGCCGGCTGGAATCACAGCGGTTTTTACTGACTGGTATTGCCCTGGGGTCAGGCTTTGCGGCGTTGACAATCTATTTTTCGCTGAAAATGAATCCGGCGGATTTTCAGACAGTGACAAACTGGACCCTGGGAAGCCTCCTTTATGCCAATTGGCACTATATTGCCGCCGTTATCCCCTGGTTTTTGCTGCTGCTGCCGCTGGTTTGGCGCAAGGCGGCTATCCTGGATCTGTTCCAACTGGAGGAAAGCAGTGTGAAAAGTCTGGGGCTGCGGGTGGGCAGGGAGCAGGCGCTGCTGCTGCTGGCCGGTACCGGACTGGTCGGGGCGGCAGTCGCCATCGCCGGCAGCATTGGCTTTGTCGGTTTGATTGTTCCCCATGTGGCCAGGCGGCTGGCCGGGCTGCACCATGAGCGGGTTATACCCCTGAGCGCGGTATTGGGGGCGCTGCTGGTGGTGCTGGCTGATTTTATTGCCAAGAACGCTTTTGCGCCGGTGGAAATAGCCGTAGGTGTAGTCATATCCCTGATCGGTGTGCCCTATTTTGTCTATTTGCTATTTCAAAGGCAGCATGCGTAGGATACGGTACTGGAGAGGTGAGGCATGAGTATTCTCAAAGTGGAAAATCTGCAGGTCGGCTATGGCCGCCGCGTTGTGGTGCAAAATCTTGAATTGTCAATACGGGCAGGGGCTATTACCACCATTATCGGTCCGAACGGCTGCGGTAAATCGACGCTGCTGAAAACCATGGGACGGATTATTCAGCCGCAAGCCGGTGCAGTTTATCTGCGGGGAAACGACCTGCGGCGGCTGGATACGCGGCAGGTCGCCAAGCAGCTGACTTTGCTGCCGCAAACGCCGGCGGCGCCGCCGGAACTGAAGGTGGAGGAACTGGTCGCCTATGGCCGCTTCCCGCACCGGCGCGGTCTGCGTCAGACCGGCGACAGCGACCGGCAGGCAATTGAGCAGGCGATGAGCCTGACCCGGACGCTGCCGTTCCGGCAGCGTCCATTGGGCAGCCTGTCCGGCGGCGAGCGTCAGAAGGTATGGCTGGCGATGGCGCTGGCGCAGGAAACGGATATCCTGCTGCTGGATGAGCCGACTACCTATCTGGATATGGTGCACCAACTGGAAGTGCTGAAAATCATTGCGCAGTTGAACCGTGAACGACAGTGCACTGTAGTAATGGTATTGCATGATATTAATCACGCCGCCCGGTTTTCGCACGAGATGGTGGCGATGAAAGCGGGCAAGGTTGTCGCGGCGGGCAGCCCGCGGCAGATTGTTTCGCCGGAGGTGTTGAAGGAAGTGTTCGATATTCAGGCAAAAGTGGTTTATGACCCTGAGGATGGTGTCCCGATCTGTTTGAGCTATGACAATCTGGCGGCTCAGCGGCAGCAGCCGGGAGGGGTGGCATGAGACAGAACTGGAAACTGCCGGCGGCGATCTCGGCCAGCCTGCATCTGC
>UQPB01000080.1 GCA_900542835.1 uncultured Pelosinus sp.
GGTACGTTAGCAATGGGATCGCGAGGTCATTGCGCAACTCTTGGCGCTTTAGCGCTTTAGCGTTGGCGGCATCCCTCTTGCGGGGAACAACGTAGACGGGGCTTTATCAACTGCCTGAAGGCCTATTCTCTGTGCGATTATCAAAGCAAAATGCCGCTATATTGAGTGTAAAGCAGAACCGGGGGGGATTTAGTGCATAGCAGTATAAATTATCTGCTTTTTACCAGCTTTTGCTGCTTTACTATTAGCAAGTTTATCTTTATGATAAAAATAAGAAACTGATAAAACCGAATTAGTTTTTAGCGATGCTTTTAGCCAGGGAGGTAGGAGTGTGCAGGAGCGGATTATTCAGGCTGCGGCTCAGGCAATTAATGAGCGGGGTACCAAGTTTACGATTGATTCGGTTGCACAACGTTTGGGTATATCCAAAAAAACGCTGTATCAATATGTGGTGTCAAAAGAAGATTTAATCCGGCTGGTTGTTGATACGGCGCTTGAAGATGTAGATCGCCAGCAGGGGGAGATTTTGCAGAGCGACCGGAGTGATCTGGAGAAGCTGGCGGCATTATTGTCTTTGCAGCCGCACCGCTTTGGCGTGATTAACGACTGGATTTTTGACGATCTGCGCCATTCGTGTCCGGAGATTTGGGAAAATGTTGAGAAGTTTCGCTTTCACCAGACTGAGATTGTGGTTGAATTGCTGGAGGCAGGAAAAGCGTCCGGGGAAATTCGACCGGTTAACAGCAAAGTGGCTGCTCAAGCTCTGCGGGGGGCACTTAGGGAGATGAGTGACTATGCCTTTTTGACCAGTACGAATCTTACGCTTCAGGATGCAATTGCCGGTTGTGTAGACACGCTGGTCTATGGGTTGAGGGCAAGCGGAGGTGAAACGTGTTGAATCAGGACGTGTTGAAAAGAGTGAGAGCCGCAGGCGGCAGGGTTGACCGTAAATGGTGGATCGGGATTGTTTGCATTCTGCTGCTGGCTGCGGCCGGACTGCGGATCATCTATAAGCCGCAGCCGCAGATTGAGCGCTCTCCCTTGGTTAAGACTGAAAGGGTAACGCTGGCCCCTGCCGCGGAGCCGTTTACTTATGCCGGCGAAGTGCGGGGCCGTTATGAAACCAGCCTGGCATTCCAGACCGGCGGCAGGATCGTTCAGCGCAATGTGGAACTGGGAAGCAGTGTCCGGGCCGGCAGCGTATTGTTTGCACTTGACCCCAAGGACTTACAGGAAGGTGTAAACAATGCCGCCGCTGCGGTAGCGGCGGCACGGTCGCAACTGCGGCTGGCGGAAGTGAATTTAGCCCGCTATCAGAAGCTGCATGAAAGCGGCGCTGTCAGCCGGGCGGAACTTGACCGTGCCCGTACCGGCTATGAAACGGCTGCGGCCGGACTGGAGCAGGCCCAGGCCGGCTATGGAACGGTTGATAATCAGCTGGGGTATAGTCAGCTGACGGCACCGGCTGACGGAGTAGTGGCAGAAGTAAACGCAGAAGAGGGGCAGGTCGTGGCTGCCGGACAAAAAGTCGTTACTTTGGTGCGTGATGGCGATCTGGAGGTTGAAATCAATGTGCCGGAGAACCGGCTGCCTGCGTTGCAGTCGGCATCTGAGGTCAGCGTCAGTTTTTGGGCTCTGACTGATATCCAGGTCAGGGGAAAGATCCGTGAAGTTGCGCCGATGGCTGACAAAACCGTGCGTACGTACAAAGTGCGCGTTGGCTTAATCGATCCTGCACCCCAGATTAAGCTGGGAATGACTGCCAAAGTGGCGGTAACACCGCCGCAGGGAGAAGCAGCTCCCTACATTCCACTTGCCGCTATTTATCAAGCCGGCGAGAAGCCGGCAGTCTGGGTAGTCAAAAATCAGACAGTGAATTTGGTACCGGTTCGTGTCGGCAGGTTTGCCGATAATAAGGTGGAAGTCCTGGAAGGGCTTGACGACGGAGTGATAATCGTTACCGCTGGCGTGCATAAGCTGCGGGAAGGGGAAACCGTACGAATCGCGGGTGACGTTAAATGAAGAATTTCAATCTGGCCGAATGGTCGTTGAAGCATAAGCAAATGGTTTATTTCTTTATGGCCATTTGCTTTATCTGGGGAGGCAGTTCGTATTTTAGCCTGGGGCGGGCCGAAGACCCGGAGTTTGTCATCCGGCAGATGGTTGTCTCCGCTTATTGGCCGGGGGCGTCAGCGCGTCAGGTCGAAGATCAGATTACCGATAAGATTGAGAAAAAGCTGCAAAATACCCCTGGGCTTGATTATATTAAAAGCTATTCGCGACCGGGGCAGGCTGTGGTGTTTGTGCAGCTTGCTGCCAACCTGCCGGTTTCACAGGTCCGGCCAACCTGGCTGGAGGTCCGAAATATGGTTGGCGATATTGCGCATACCCTGCCGGCGGAAACAGTCGGCCCCTTCTTTAATGATCGCTTTGACGACGTATTTGGCTCGGTATATGCGGTTACGTCTGACGGATTCAGTTATGAAGAGATGCGGGAATGGGCCGAGCGCATCAGGCGAGTGCTGTTTTCGGTTGAAAATGTCAAAAAGGTCGATTTAATCGGGGTTCAAACCGAAAAAATTTATATTGAGATTGAAAACGCTAAACTGGCACAGCTGGGGATCAGCCCCAATCTAATTGCGTCTACGCTGCAGGCCCAAAACGCAATGATGCCGGCCGGCATGGTTGATACCGAGACCGACAATGTATATCTGCGGATTACCGGACTGTTTGATAATGTCGACAGTGTGCGTAATCTGCCGATACGGGCGGCGGAGCGCACGTTTCGCCTGGGCGATATTGCCGACGTCAGACGGGGATATGCCGATCCCATGGAGCCGAAGATGTACTTTAACGGACAACCGGCAGTCGGTATTGTATTATCAATGGAGAAAGGCGGCAATATACTAACTCTTGGCAATGAACTGGACGCCGCTTTACGATCGGTTCAAACTGTAATGCCGCAAGGGTTGGAGATCCATCAGGTCTTTGACCAGCCATCGGTGGTAAAGAACTCGATTAATGAATTTATTAAAACGCTGCTTGAGGCTATTGTCATCGTGCTGGCCGTGTGCTTTATCAGTCTTGGCTTTCGCTCCGGCATGGTCGTAGCTTTGTGCATCCCTCTAATTATGGCCGGAACGTTTCTGATCATGAAGCTGTCAGGCATTGACCTGCACAAAGTATCGCTGGGAGCGCTGATTATCGCACTTACGTTGCTGGTTGACGACGCGATCATTGTTATTGAGATGATGGAGGTAAAACTGGAGGAAGGCTGGGAACGGGCCAAGGCTGCCAGTCACGCTTTTTCTGTAACCGCCCTGCCGATCCTGACCGGCACGTTGATCACCTGCGCCGGGTTTATGCCGGTGGCCTTCTCGGACGGTACCGCATCCGAGTTTGTCGTCAGCTTATTCTGGGTTGTGTCCATTGCACTTCTGCTTTCCTGGATTACAGCCGGAACGGTTACGCCGATACTGGGCTATAAATTGACGAAAGCCAGAACCCACCAAATTGACGGGGCGGGGCCTTTTGACACGCCATTCTATCGTCGATTCCGCCAGCTGCTTGTCTGGTGCCTGAATCGCCGCTACCTGGTTGTCACCCTGACCGCGGCGGCTTTTGCCGGTTCCCTATTGCTGGCCAATCTGATCAAAAGCGATTTTTTTCCGCAATCAGTCAGGCCGGAAATTATTGTTGAGCTCAATCTGCCGGAAGGGTCCTCCATTCAGGCCACGGAACGGGAAATGGGCAAATTTACCGATGCGATTAAAGCCGAGCCGGGGATTGTCAATTATTCCGGTTATGTCGGCCAGGGGGCACCACGGTTTGTACTAACGGCTGAACCGGTTATGCCTCGCGACAACTATGCCCAGGTTATCGTTGTCGCCTCTGATTTGGCTGCACGCAACCGTCTTTATGACCGGATACAAGTTGTGCTGGACAATCAAATGCCAGGTGTTAACGGACACGCAAAATATCTTTCACTAGGACCGTCCTATGCCTACCCGGTGATGTTCAGGGTGGCGGGATACGATCATGATAAGGTGAAGGAAATCGCCGAACAAGTCAGATCAACCATGCAGCAGAACCCGTACATCGGTGCGGTCAGTTTTGACTGGCATGCAAAAAACAAGGTTATGCGTCTGGAAGTGGATGCCGACAAAGCCAGGGAGTTGGGGGTAGACAGGCAAACGCTGGCCGGGATTCTGCAGGCGCAGATTTCCGGACTGACACTGAGTGAATACCGTGAAATTGATAAAACCGTTCCGTTGGTACTCCGACTGCAGCCGGAAGATAGGAACAATTTGACCAGTATTAAAGATATCTCACTCCAGATTAGCGGCAAGGCGGTGCCGCTCGACCAGATTGCCAAAGTCAGCTATGAGGGTGAAGACGGCATGATCTGGCGGCGCGATCTGTTGCCGGCAATAACCGTGCAAGCAGAGATTGCGCCCGGCGTAACCGGCAACGATGTAGCGAAAATGGTCGGCCGGGACCTGAAAGCAATTGAGGCTGAGCTGCCATTTGGCTATAGTATTACAACCGGCGGACAGCTGGAAGACAGCCAAAAGACGATCGGGTACCTGTTGCAGCCGGTTCCGATGATGATTGTCATTATCATGGTACTGCTCATGCTTCAGTTGAAAAGTATCGCCCAGATGGTTTTGGTGCTGCTGACTGCGCCGCTGGGCTTTATTGGCGTCAGTATCGCGCTGTTGTTGACCGACACTCCGATCAATTTTGTCGCGCAGCTGGGGATACTCTCGCTAAGCGGGATGATTATCCGCAATTCAGTCGTACTGATTGATCAAATTAATCAGCATATCGCTCAGGGAGAGTCAGCCTGGGACGCTGTTATCGATTCGGCAATACTGCGTTGCCGGCCGATTGCCCTGACCGCCGCCGCCGCTATTTTCGGCATGATTCCGCTGATTTTTACTGATTTCTGGGGGCCGATGGCGATTACTATTGCCGGCGGATTGCTGGGGGCGACGATCCTGACGCTGCTGGTATTGCCGGCCATGTATGCCGTATGGTTCAAGGTAAGGCCGGATTGATCAACGGCAGCCGGGAAATCCTGAGCGCATTCGGCAGGAAGTTTTCCGGGAACTGCGGAAGTATTGATATACAAATAAGCCTTCCCAGGCAGAGGAGGTGGAGCTGCTGAGACGGTTTTTTGCTGAATCGGCAAGGCTGATCGGGCGGGTTTATGCCGGTAGCAACGCATATTTCTCGCAAGGCTGCATAGTTCGTTCCCGGGATGGGGCGATAACGGTTGAAAACAGCAGCCAGATTCTCGAAAATGGAGTTATCGTCGGTGAACGCGCTCACCCCGTTTTTGTGGGCAAGAAAACAGTATTTGGTCATAAGTCGCTGCTGATTGGCGCTCAGGTAGGCAATCTTTGTGAGATCGGTAACAATTCTATTTTAATGCCGGGGGCTACTGTCGGTGATATGTGTATTCTAGGTGAAGGAACACTGCTGAAAGAGGGGATGCATATTCCTGCCGGCAGCGTGGTACTCGGACGGCCAGGACGGATTATTCGGGCGCTTAGTCGAACCGACAGGGATATGATTGTGCGGATGCGGGGCAATGACACTGCTTTGCCGGGTTATCGGCCGCATCTGCTGGAATGTCCAGCGCCAAAGGAGGACAATATGGCAACCTTATATGCCTACAAAGGCAAGTTTCCTGCGATTAGCGACAGTGCCTGCCTGTTCCCGTCTGCAGAGATTACCGGTGATGTGCAAATTGGCGATAAAACGATTATCGGCGCCGGTGTCAAAATTATCGGTGATGGACATGGCCCGGTTCGCATCGGCAACAACGTACAGATTCTGGAGAATAGTGTGCTGCATTTGCTGCCGGATACTGAATTGCGTATCGAGGATCATGCGATTATCGGCCCCGGCTGTGTCATTCACGGCTGCCAGATTGGCAGCGGTACCGTGATCGAGCCAGGTGCCATTGTCTGCGATAACAGTATAATAGGCAAGAATTCGCTGATAAAGGCAGGCAGTCTGGTCAAACAAAGAAGCCGTTTCCCTGACCAGGTCGTCCTAGACGGTTTTCCGGCAATGATTGACGCCAGTGCGACGCCGGAACTAAAGCCCTCCTGGATTTTCTGTTATGAGGAGGCGCTGCAGCTTCTGAGCGGCGGATAGCGGATAAAGGAAGTGAGCGTTATGGATCTAGCGGCGATTATAGGCGAGTTTGTCAAAAATAGTCCGCTCAACAGACTGGGGGATAGGCAGATTTTTGATGAACCGCTTATTGGTGTAGCGGCTGCCGACGATGTTTTATTCGATTCGTTAAAACAGGCTGATGTTGTTTGTCCGCAGCATTTGTCTCCCCGCGAATGGCTGCCGGAGGCCAAAGCGGTTATTGCTTTTTTTCTGCCGTTTTCAGAGTGCGTGCGTGCCGCTAACCGGAAGCCGGGAGTGGCGGCCCGGGAGTGGATGATCGGGAGAATCGAGGGAGAGCAGGTTAATGACGCCCTGCGGCGGCATTTGCTGAGCACGCTGCAGACTGACGGCTGCAAGGCTGTTGTGCCGCCGATGGACGACCGCTATGCTGTTGTCCATCGGCGCAGCAACTGGTCGGAACGGCATGTCGCCTTTATTGCCGGGCTGGGGACATTCAGTCTCAGTCGCTCGCTGATTACGCAAAAGGGGTCTGCCGGACGTTTAGGCAGTGTGATCGTGGATCGGGAGCTGGCGGCAACTCCCCGCGCTTACCGGCAGCGGGAGGCGTACTGTACGCACTGTGGCGCTTGTATTTTGCGCTGTCCGCCGCTGGCCATCACGGATACCGGCAAAGACAATGCCGTTTGCGGCGAATATTTGGATCGGGTTTTAGCGCGGTTTCATCCGCGCTACGGTTGTGGCAAATGCCAGACCGGCGTCCCTTGCGAGGCCGGAAATCCCACCAATGGCGGGGCGGCTGCCCGATAAAACCGCAGGCCGGATTCTCAGCAGAATACTGAGAATCCGGCCTGCGGCTGTTTTTCGCCGGTCAGGTGGATACCGGGACCGGCAGGACATAGTAAAGAACAACAATGAAATGGGCGACGCTGCCTGCCAGCACGAACAGATGCCAGATGGCGTGATTATAGGGCAGGCGGCGCCAGAGATAGAAGATTGAGCCGGCGCTATAAAGGATGCCGCCGGCCAGCAGCCAGCCGAAGCCGGCTGTGGAAAGGGCGGCGGTGAGCGGCTTGACCGCAGCTAATATCAGCCAGCCCATAATCAGGTAGCAGAAAGTGGAAAGCAGCCGGAAGCGCTTGATAAAAAATATTTTCAGCAAGATGCCGCAAACTGCCAGGCTCCAGATGACGCCGAACAAAATCCAGCCAAGCTTGCCATGCAGCAATACCAGGGAGAATGGCGTATAGGTGCCGGCAATTAAGAGATAAATTGCCGAATGATCAATAATTTTAAAGATATGCTTGACTCTTTCATTGGAAAAGCTGTGGTACAGTGTTGAAGCCAGATACAGCAGGAATAGGGAAACACCATAGATGCTGAAACTGACGATATGCCAGACGTTACCCTGCAGGCTTGCCGCCACAATCAATACCACCAAACCGGCTAATGCCAGGACTGCGCCGGCGCCATGCGTAATTGCGTTCCATTTTTCTTCCATCGCCATTACCGCCTTTTGGAGAACTATTCTTGTCTTTATTATAGCATATATTTCTTCAGGCGACGACGGCTTCCGAAACTACGTCTGCCCCGCCGTTGGTCATTGCGGTTGAGACAGCTGCGTTTTAGCGGAGGAAGCCGGAGCAGTTAACCATTGGTTATCCTGCAACTGTCCTGTTTTGGCGGCGGTAAGGCAGGGCTTAATCTGCCGGCAATTTGAGAGCGGCCTCCGGGCCGGTGGTTTCGCAGTGAAAGCCGATCAGCGCTTTCGGCTGCTCCGGATGCAGCCGGGGAATTGCTGTTAATAAAAAACTGATTTGTGAGACGTGCTGAACCAGTTCTACCGGCTGCCCATTATCCAAACGGCCATAAAAATGAATCAAGCTGGGGTCGGTGTAGCCGAGCCGGGTAACGGAAAAGGTAACAGCCTGGCCAAAGGTCACCAGTTTCATGCCGACCTCCAGCCGATTGTCCAGTTGTGCGTCGAACTGCTGGATTCGGGTATAAAGCTTGCGGCAGAACTCACTGGCCAGATTGTCGTTGAGCGCTTCCGCCATTGAATAGCGTGGCAGCAGCTCGGCAGATAGTATTCGTCCTGGCAAGGAACGTTCTTTTTCACTTTGTTCCATGGTACCCTCCTGATCGCGTATCGCTATATTATGATATTCAACAACCGGTTGGAGGGTACTAAAAACGGCGG
>UQPB01000081.1 GCA_900542835.1 uncultured Pelosinus sp.
GAACTAGCCAGCGTAGCATTACTGTTCCTCCTTAACAAAAATGACATAGCAGGGGCCGGCCATTGCATCAAAACATGTTTCGACATCATTATAAATGTAATTCAGAAAATTAAAAACAATATATCGCTGATAGCAGCTATCAGCTTTGCCTATGCCGCCGCTCTGAGGCGTAATAGAAGAGCCTGCAATCTGGTGATTACAGGCTCTTCTTTAGCTTAGCCGGCAGAAATCGACCGCTTTGGCGAATTCGATAAACAACCGTACGGTTTTTAATTCCAGGATCTCCTGTTGATACAGCATCCAGGTGTTTCTGAGAATGGTTTCGCCGCCTTTTGTTTTCATCGCCAGCTGGAAAACCGGCTCATCGGCGGCGAAAACCGTACTGGGCAGAATACCGTAGCCGAGGCCGTTGACCACCATTGCCTTGCAAATATCCAGCTGACTGACTGTCATGCTGATTTTGGGCGGCTGCGAAAAGTTCTCATTCCACCAGTTGTCAAGAAAGTTCTTGTAGGCGGCGTCGGTTTGATAATCAATCCGCGGCAGCTTTGGCAGGTCGGCAAATGAAATTTGTTCTTTGGCGGCAATACATAAGGGTTCCTGGTGCAATAGCTGTTTTTCACCGCTCCAGCCGTAATCGCTGCGGACAAAGCCCACATGAATGTCCTGGTTGTACAGAAGCTTGCAGATATCGCGGCTCCAGGCATTGGTGACATCAAACTCGACCTGGGGATAGCGTTCCTTGAATAACCGCAGCAGTTTCGGCAGTTTAAACCGGGCCAGATAATTCGGCGCCGCTAAGCGAACCGTTCCCTTGACCTCGCTGCTCATATTGACAACCTGCTCCTTGATGCAGCCGATCGTCGTCAGCATCGTCCGGGCGCATTGCGCCAGATAATCGCCTTCGGGCGTAAAATGAATGCCGCGGCTGCCGCGATAGATCAGCTTGACGCCGAATTCCTCCTCAATGCGGCGGATGCGGGCGGTCAGCGAGGGTTGGGAAATGTACAGCGCCTGTGCCGTTTTACTGATGTTTTTCTGTTGATGCAATTCTTTGATGATTAACCAGTCGCGGTCCTCCACTGCCGATACCTCCTACATCATTGTGACAGCGCTGTCGCTTGCGGCGGGACGGATTAATAATCAATTTCCAGCCGCTTCATTCGCCGCCACAGTGTTGAACGGTTAATGTTTAACGCTGCTGCCGCCAGCGTATAATTGCCTCCAGCCGTTGTCAGAGCGTTGAGAATTTCTTCTTTCATCCGGATAGCCTTGGCGGACGGCAGCGGTTTTTCGGCAGTGAATCCCGGTTTTGCCAGCTCGCTGATCAGGGCGGCGGACACGGTTTCGGTCTTGCAGATTACGGCCAGCCGTTCCATCAGATTGCGTAATTCGCGGATATTGCCCGGCCAGGGATATTGCTGCAGATAAAAGAGCGCTTCCCGGCTTAGCCGGAGGCGCTTGCCAAGGCTGTCGCCAAATTGCTGCAAAAACAGTTCCGCATACAGGGCGATATCCGCCTGGCGTTCCCGCAGCGGCGGAATATCCAGCCTCAGTACGTTCAGCCGGTAAAAGAGGTCGAGCCGAAAGGCGTTTTGCCGCACCAGCAGCTCCGGCTCTTTATTGGTAGCGGCAATGATCCGGACATCCACCGGCATTACTTTGTAGCTGCCCAGCCGCACCACTGCTTTTTCCTGCAGTACCCGCAGCAGTCGTCCCTGATTGGTATAGTCCATTTCCGTCACTTCGTCCAGAAAGAGGGTGCCGCCATGGGCCACTTCAAACAGGCCGGGCTTTCCCTCCTTACTGGCGCCGGTAAAGGCACCTCCGACATAGCCAAATAATTCGCTTTCGAGGATCTGTGCCGGCAGAGCCGCGCAATTAATCGCCACAAATGGATTATTCGCCCTCCGGCTGGCATTGTGAATGCTTTGCGCAAACAACTCCTTGCCGGTTCCCGATTCGCCCAGGATTAGAATGCTGGAGTCGGCGGCCGCGTAGTCGGCTGCCGTTTCCTTGGTTTTTGTTATCTTCGGACCGGTGCCGATAACGTCGCTGAAGCTGTATTTGGCGTAGTGGCCGGAGGCATAGATTTCCTTGCGGATCATCGCCTCCATCTGCTGGATTTTGCTGCTTTCCTGCAGCGTAATCACAGAGCCGAAGGATTTGCCGTTAACCAGGATCGGGACGCTGTTGGCGATAACCCTGGCGCCGTTTATTGTCAGCAGGCTGTGCGGGCTTTCGGCTTTGCCGACAGGCAGCTGCGGCAGCACCGCCGCCAGCGGCTGTCCCATCGCCGCCGTTTTATCGGTATGGGCGATCCGCAGCGCTACCGGATTGATTGCCGTAATTTTATGGCCGCTGTCAACGGTAATCATGCCGTCGCGGGTATGATCCAAAATTGTCCGCAGAAAACCGTGCTTAGCCGATTCTGCTTCCAGCGCCGCCTGAATGCGGACTGCCTCCAACGCCGCCTGCAGCAGGCTCTCGCTGCCGAATTTGATTAAAGCGCAGGGAATGCCGTGGCGGGTAGCGGCCGTTACCGCCAGGGCGCCGCCAATAATCACCTCGGCGCCGTCGGCGATTGCCGCCAGCGTTGTTTTCTCGTAATCGTCGCCGTGGGACATAGCGTAATGACGGATGGCGACGTTCAACTCTTTGGCCAGGAGTTCAATGCCCAGCACCATTGCGGAATGGGCGACAACCGCAATTTTTTTTCCTTTCGCCTTGGCCTCATTAATTGCCCGGATAATATCAAAAGCGGTAATCGGGATCGTGACAACCGTCACGTTTAACGCCGCCTGCTGAATTGCTCTGGCGGTAACCGCCCTGGCGGCGACAATTTCAATGCCGTGCCGCCTGCGTTCTCTGACAACGCTGACCGCGTCCCGCGGACTGGCCAGTGCAATTTCGATATCGGGAAAATCGGCGGCCAGCACTTCTCTGGCCTGTTCAATCATTGTTTCATAGGGAATAAAAAACAGAATTCTCGCCAATGGATCACCTCGCAACAAAACGCAACTTTTTGCAATGCTATGCAGTCAGTTTAACAGCTGGCCGGCAACTGCGCAAGTCGCGTTTAGCCGGTCAACAGGCTCGATTTTGCCGGCAGCCGGCTAAGGTCAGCCATACAAAAGCTAAATGCGGCTAAGCGCTGCTGCGTTGCCGTAAGCTTCAGGGCTTGCGCCGCTTTTCCGCTCTATAACCCCAATGGTTTTTTTATAATTGCAGCAGAATGCAATTATTGCAACAATCTTGCCGGCTGTCAAACAAAATAGCGGTGTAAAATCAGCAGGATATTATTCTATAAGACAGATAATGACGCAATTTTCGACAAAATGCAAATAAATTTTTAGGCTTTTCAGAGTTTGGCACGGCTTATGCTTATTAATAAGCCGAAAGGAGAGATGGTTGTATGGAAAAGGTATGGCCAAGGCATGTCTCGCTTTGTGAAGTCGGCTTGCGCGACGGCCTGCAAAATGAAAAAAAGCAGTTAAGCGTGGAGGAAAAACTGCAGCTGCTGCACAAGGCGGTTGAATCAGGCATTAAGATTATTGAGATCGGTTCGTTTGTGCATCCCAAGGCAGTGCCGCAGATGGCGGACACGGATCAGGTCGTTAAGCGCCTGGAAAAGGTCGATGGGGTCGAATACCGGGCGCTGGTGGCGAATCTTAAAGGTGTGGAGCGGGCTTACGCAGCCGGACTGTCCAAGGTCAAGCTTACGGTTTCGGCCAGTGAAGCGCATTGTATCAACAATTTTAACCGTACACCGCTGGAAATGATCGAGGGCTTCAAGGACTGCGTGGACTTTGCCGGCCGGCACGGCATGGCGGTGTCAGGCGCTGTTTCAACCGCGTTTGGCTGTCCGTTTGCCGGCAAGGTGCCGCTGGAGCAGGTCAGAAACGCGGTAAGGGGCTTTTTAAAGCTGGGGATTACCGAGCTGTCGCTGTCGGATACCACCGGGATGGCCAATCCGCGTCAGGTGTATGAAATCGGCAGCTATATGGTTAATGCCTATCCGCAGGTGACCTGGGTCATGCATTTTCACAATACCCGCGATATGGCTTTGGCTAACATTGTCGCCGGCATTGAGGCCGGTGTTGGCGTGTTTGACGGCGCTTTCGCCGGTCTTGGCGGCTGTCCGTTCGCTCCCGGCGCCTCCGGCAATGTCGCGACTGAGGACATTGTCCATATGCTGCATGAAATGGGCATTGACACCGGCATTGATTTAGTAAAGGCTATGGATACAGCCCGCCTGGCCGCGCAACTGGTGGGGCATGAGGCCGCAAGCGCCGTGCTCAAGGCCGGCCGCTGCGAGGATATCAGCAGGCAGAAGGCACAACATCAGCAGAACAACAAGTAAAAGGAGATTTTTCATGAAAGCGTTATTGGAAGGTATCAGAGTATTGGACGTATCAACCGTGATTGCGGCGCCGTTCGCCGCCGGCCTGATGGCCGATTTTGGCGCCGATGTCATAAAAGTGGAGCAGCCGGGCAGCGGCGATCCCTTCCGGAAGCTGGGGCCTTACTGCGGCAATGAAGTGCTGCGCTGGGCCTGTATGGGGCGCAATAAACGCTGTGTTACCCTGGATCTGCGCAAAGAGGAAGGCAAACGGCTGTTTTTGCAGCTGGTGGCGCAATGCGATGTGCTGATTGAGAACTTTCGTACCGGCACGCTGGATAAATGGGGGCTGGATGTCGAAACAATCCGCCAGGCTAATCCCCGGATCATCATTACCCGGGTAACCGGCTACGGGCAAACCGGTCCTTATGCCCATGTGGCTGGCTTCGGCACACCGGCCACCGCCTTTTCCGGCATGACCTTTATTACCGGCTACAAAGACCGGCCGCCGGTCAGTCCCTCGTTTTCGCTGGTCGACTATGTAAGCGGCTTGTATGCGGCAATGTCGACAATGATGGCTCTCTATCACCGTGATGCGCTTAAGGGAAAAGGTCAGGAAATTGATATCAGCCTGTATGAAGGTATTTTCCGGATGATGGAGATCTTAGTAGCCGAGTACGACAAGAACGGCCGCATTCGTCAACGGACGCCGAAGCTGAGCGGAACCTCAAGCCCCGGCGGCACTTACCAGACCCAAGACGGCAAATGGATCGTCCTGGTCTGCAGCACCGACCGCACCTACGAATATCTGACCAAGGCGATGCAGCGGCCGGATTTGTTGACAAATCCCCTGTTTGCGACTATGAAGTCGCGGGTAGAGAACGACCCGGCGATCGACGCGATCGTACGCGACTGGATCGCTGCGCTGCCGTATGCGGAATTGAAGCAGATTGTTGATCGCGAAGGCGTTCCCGTCAGCCTGGTCTACGATGCGGCGGATATTTTCAATGATCCGCATTATGCCGCCAGAGACAATATTGTTGAACTGCCGCACCCCACACTGGGCACGATCAAGATGCCGGGCATCACGCCGGTGTTCAGCGAGACTCCCGGTGAAATCAAGTGGGTAGGACCGGCGCTGGGCGAGCATAACCAGGATGTGTACCGTGAATTGCTGGGCCTGACGGATGTGCAGCTGCAGGAGCTGAAGGCGAAAAACGTGATATAACGGTAACGTTGAATAAAACAAAGGGGGAAATGAAATGACCCTATTGGCCGTGGTTGGCTTTATCATGGTGGCGGTATTTATGATCCTGATTATGACCAAGCGCCTGCACCCGGTTACCGCGCTTATCCTGGTACCCTTTGCCGTAGCGATGGCATTCGGCTGGGGACCGCAATCCGGCAAATGGATTGTCGACGGCGTTAAAAAGGTCGTGCCGACAAGCGTGATGCTGTGTTTTGCCATTCTGTATTTTGGTATTTTAATTGACGTCGGCTTTTTTGATCCGCTTGTTAATCGAATCGTCAGATTTGTAAAGGGCGATCCTGTCAAACTGTGTGTTGGTACCGCCATTCTGGCCGCTGTCGTTGCGCTTGACGGCGACGGCGCCACGACCTATATGGTTACCTGTACGGCCTTGTACCCTTTGCATAAGCGGATGCAGATCAAACCGCTGATCTTGCCGGCTCTGTGCCTGATGCAAGTCAGTATCATGAATATTTTGCCATGGGGAGGGCCTTCCGGCCGCGTTCTGATTATTACCGAAACCACTGTATCGCAATTATTCGGCGCGCTTGGTCCCAGCATGTTTGTCGCCTTGATCTGGGTCTGTCTGGTAGCCTACTATTGGGGCTTGCAGGAGCGCAAGCGGTTAGGCATCATGGATGTGGCAGGTGTCGACTTCTCGGCTCATGCCGGTGAGGAAAAACGGTTTTCCCGGCCGCAATATGTGCAATGGATCAATCTGGCCATGACTTTGGGCTTGATTGTCATGCTGATGAAGGAAACAATACCTTTGCCGGCAATGTTTATGCTTGCCGCTGCTCTGGCGTTGATTGTAAACTATCCTAAGATTAAGGATCAGTCCCGGATTATGGCGGAAATTGCTCCTGACTGCTTAAACATTGTCATCCTGACCTTTGCCGCCGGTGCGTTTGTCGGCATTATGCAGGGCAGCAAGATGATCGATCAGATGGCAAAGGCGATGGTTGTCGCCATCCCGGAGTCGATGGGAGCGCATTTAGCCTTTATCTCCAGCTTTCTCAGCATGCCGGGCGTATACTTTCTGACCAATGATGCCTATTACTACGGCGTTTTGCCAATCTTCCTGCAGGCTGCCAAAGTTTATGACGTTACGCCGGTTGCCATGGGAATCGGCGCGCTTATCGGTCAAGGCGTACATTTGCTAAGCCCGCTGGTGGCCTCAACCTATTTGCTGGTCGGACTGACAAAGGTCGATTACGGCGATTTGCAAAGATTTACGCTGCTTCCCTGTATTTCGATATCAATGGTGATGCTTATTGTGGCGATGCTATTGGGGCATATAAAATTCTGACAGGGTATCCGGTGGTTAATCAGTGGCGGCGAGGAGGGCTCCCTCTCCTCCGCCGCTCAGCACAAGCTGACAGCTCTTTTTCCGCCTGGCTGGGTCGGCAAGAGCTGCTGGTTCAATCATCGCTTACCTGGGCAATGGCAACCCGGAAATAGCGATTAGTATAAAAAACGGCAATGGAGAGATGCAAGTGAACGTTGATATTTTAATTAAAAACGGTCGTGTTCTGGATCGTTTCCGGCAGGTAGATACGGTCGAATCAGTGGCTGTGGCAAACGGGCGAATCGTGGCTGTTGCCGGCGGTGAGCCGGTACAGGCTGCGCAGACTATTGATGCAAGCGGCTGCCTTGTGACGCCGGGATTAATTGATTTTCATAATCATATTTTTGGCGCCGGCTCCGACCTTTGCGTTGCGGCTGACGCCGCTCTCCTGCCTTCCGGTGTTACGGCGGCGGTTGACGCCGGCAGTGCCGGTACGGCGAATTATGAATTGTTTTTAAGTACAATGCTGCTGCAGAAAATCCGGTTCAAAAGCTTTTTGCATGTTTGCCCAACCGGATTAGGAACGGTACAGTTTCATGAGCAGTTGAACCCGGCAGCCTGGGATAAGGCCAGGGTAGTCGACCTGTTTGAAAAGTACGGTGACTATTTGCTGGGACTAAAAGTGCGCGTCAGCAAAGCCTTGGTTGGCAGCCAGGGGATAGCCCCGCTGCAGCAGACCCTTGAACTGGCTGAAGCAATTGGCTGTCCGGTATGTGTGCATACAACCGATGCGCCGGTAACGGCTGCGGAATTGCTGGACATGCTGCGGCCGGGTGATATTTTCTGTCATGTTTTTCACGGCAGCGGCGAAACCATTATTAAAAACGGCAAGCTGGATCCTGCTGTCAAAAAAGCACGGGCGCGCGGCATCATTTTCGATGCCGCCAACGGCGGCAATCATTTTGCCTTTTCCACAGCGGAAACGGCGCTGGCGGCGGGCTTTTTTCCTGATGTGATCAGCACCGATTTAACGGTAAAAACACTGTTCAAACCACCTGTATATAGTCTGCCATATACCCTGTCAAAATATCTGGCTCTGGGCTGTGCCCTGAGTGATATCATTGCCGCCGCCACCAGTGTGCCGGCCGGTCTGATGCGGATGAGCGGAAAAATCGGCACTTTGCAGCCGGGAGCGTATGCCGATATTGCTATTTTCAGATTGGAACAGCAGCCGGTGACCTTTATCGATACGCTGAAACAGGCGCGCCAGGGCGATCAGTTACTGTTGCCGCAAATGACGATTGTGAACGGTCAGATTGTCTTCCGCCAATTAAATTTTATATAGGAGGTAGTTCAAATGGCAGGAATAATACGCTGGCTAGTTT
>UQPB01000082.1 GCA_900542835.1 uncultured Pelosinus sp.
CCCCGCAAGGGGGATGCCGCCAACACTAAGGCGCTAAAGCGCCAAGAGTTGCGCAATGGCCTCGCGATCCCTTTGCTAGTGGGTCTTTCCTTACGCGCCACTGCCGGGTTCGTGAGGCCGCCTAGTATCGGGAGCTTTCTGAACGGCCTGGCAATACGTTTTTTCAACAAACTGCTTTTATGCTTATTTTTCCAACGTTTGTTTTTTCCCAGCCTGCCGCCGGCGGTAACACTTTTTTCCGCTGCGTATATCATATAGCAAGTGATTAAACGCTTGATTGCGGCTTCTTATGCCGCAATTCTCGCCTCGGCTAATCCACACAGCCTAAAAGTTAGCCGCGGGAAAACAACAGGGGAGGGAATTAGCATGTACAAACCGGAAGCGTCCGCATCGCTGGCGGATCTTCTTGAAGGGACGGCCTGCCAGGTGTCGTCCGTAGAGCTTGACGGCCTGCTGCGCCGGCGGGTGCTGGACCTGGGCATTTTGCCGGGTACCAGGGTGGAGTGCGTCAGAAAGAGTCCGTCCGGCGATCCGATTGCGTTTAGAGTGCGTGAAACGGTAATTGCCTTGCGCAGCAATGACGCCAGCTGCATTAAAATCCATTTTGCCTAAAACAGACTAACCGGAGGTTGATGTAATGAATTGTGATCAAGAAGCGGATGAGCGTCAACGACAGATCCAGGCGCTGCGCGAGCATTTTGGTATAACGGCATCGCCTGAACAATATATTATCGCCCTGGCCGGCAATCCCAACGTGGGCAAGAGTACCGTCTTTAACGCCTTAACCGGACTGCGCCAGCATACCGGCAACTGGCCCGGTAAAACGGTTGATAACGCCCAAGGCAGCTTCAGCTACCAGCAAAAACCGTTTTTGCTGATTGATTTACCCGGCACCTATTCGCTGCTGGCCCACACAGTTGAAGAACAAATAGCCCGTGATTTTATCTGCTTCGGCAAGCCGGATGCGACGATAGTCGTTCTTGACGCCACTTGTCTGGAGCGAAATCTTAATCTGGCCTTGCAGGTAATGGAATTAACGCCCAACGTCATTGTCTGCGTCAATTTAATTGACGAGGCCAGGAAGAAACAGATTTATGTTGATTTTGCCGCTTTGGAAGCGGCGCTGGGGGTCCCGGTCGTAGCTGCCGCCGCCCGCACCGGCGAAGGTCTGGACAGTTTGCGTCAGGTACTTTTTCAGGTCAGCACCGGCGCCCGCCGAAGCAGCCCCAGGCAGTTGGCTTACTCAGCGCCGGTGGAGGCGGCGGTGGCGGAACTGCTGCCGGAGGTGCGGCGTCTTGTCGGCCAAAGGCTCAATCCCCGCTGGGTAGCGCTGCGGCTGCTGGACAGCGACGCAACATTTATCGAAAGCATCTGCCGCCATCTGGACAGTTCAAACGGCGTTGACGGACTAAGGGAGGCTATGCCATGAACACAAGCGGCCAGACAATGTCAAACTTGACTACGGTCTGTTCAGAGGCAAATCGCCTGCGGCTTAATTCGGGCGATACACTGGGCGATGCCATTGTTGCCGACATCTACGCAAACGCCGAACAGATCGCAGGTCAAACAGTCAGCCGGGCAGCAACAACCAAGACCTCCTGGGACGGCAGACTTGATGACATTCTTACCTCCCGCCTGTTTGGTTATCCGATCATGCTGCTTCTGTTAGGAACCGTGTTCTGGATTACAATTGAAGGCGCCAATATTCCTTCCGGTCTGTTGGCTGACGCCTTCTTCCGCTTTCAGGACCACCTGACGGAATGGTTCCGTCTCGCCGGCGCGCCCGAATGGCTGCATGGCGTTTTAGTCCTGGGCCTGTACCGGGGATTAGCCTGGGTAATATCGGTCATGCTGCCGCCAATGGCCATTTTCTTTCCCCTGTTTACCCTGCTCGAAGATTTAGGCTACCTGCCGCGGGTAGCATTTAACATGGACAGTTTATTTAAAAAATGCAAAGCCTGCGGCAAGCAGGCGCTCACCATGTGCATGGGCTTCGGCTGCAATGCCGCCGGCATCGTCTCCTGCCGCATCATTGATTCGCCCCGCGAACGGCTGATTGCTATTCTGACCAACAACTTCGTTCCCTGCAACGGCAGGTTTCCCACTCTGATCGCTATTGCCGCCATTTTTGTCGGCGGTGCCTTCGCACCCGAATACGAGGCCGCAATTGCGGCGGCGGTAATTACCGGGCTGGTGCTGCTCGGCATCGGCGTTACGTTTGCCGCATCCTGGGTTTTGTCGCATACGCTGCTCAAAGGTGAACCGTCCTCACTGATTTTGGAGCTGCCGCCTTACCGGCCGCCGCAATTTGGTTCGATTATCTACCGCTCACTCATCGACCGCACTCTGTTTGTCCTGAAACGGGCTGTCATCATGGCGGCTCCCGCAGGAGCCATCACCTGGATCCTCGCCAATATCTACATAGGAGAAGCCAGCATAATCGCCCATCTTGCCGCCTGGCTGCAGCCTCTCGGTTACGCGATCGGCATTGACGGCTTTATTCTTCTGGCCTTTATCCTGGGATTGCCGGCAAATGAAATCGTGGTGCCGATTTTAATCATGAGTTATCTGTCGGCAGGACAGATGATGGAATTCGAAAGCCTGGAACAATTACGCTTGATCCTGCTGGACAACGGCTGGACCTGGCTCACCGCCGTCTGCGCCATGCTCTTCTGCCTGCTGCACTGGCCCTGTACGACAGCGCTGCTAACCGCTTATAAAGAATCCGGCAGTGTGAAATGGACCGTTCTCGCCTTTTTGATTCCTACAGCCGTCGCTTTTCTGGTTTGTTTTATTGTCGCGCAAACCGCGAGAGGCCTTGGTCTGGTCTAACCCGCTGCTTAAATGAACCGCTCAGCCTGACGCAAAAGGGGGCGCCTGGCCAGGAAGACAATCGCAGCAGCAACGCTTTTTCAGGGCTTGGCTGAAAGGGCTGTCGCCAAAGCCGGGAATGCGGGAGGCGTGACTACGCAGCACACGGAGTCCGCACGGAGGACTCCGTGAAATCATTCCCTGCTTACTTTTGCGCCACCCCTGCCGCGTGCGCCGGTTAACCGAACCAGTCAGGCTGCGCTGCCTGCGATTAGTGTTACTAGCCGGCAGAGCCTTTGACTGCTTCAGCTGCCGGCTCTTCCCGGAAAAGTTCCAGCAAATATTCCGCTGCCCGCGACAGCTTTTTATCACGGCGAAAGACAACCCAGACGCTGAACCCAGGCCTGGGCATAGCGGTAAATTCCAGCAGCACACCGGCTTTAAGCAGCGGTTTGATCATAATCAGCGGTAAAGCACCGCAGCCCAATCCCTGCAAAATAGCATTCTTCATGGTCTCAGAATCATTATACTCAATCACGCAATCAACCGGTTTACTGCCAAAGGAATTTTCGTATAAAGTCCGGAAGGAGCCGCCGGCTTTATAGCCCAAGAGTGGATAGTCCAGGATATTCTCACTATGACCGCGCTGCGCTGCCAGCTTCGCCTGCACAACCCAAACCAACTGTTCTTTAAGCACCTCAAATCCGTTCAGGCACTCAGCCGGAATCCCGTTCTGGACGAAGCCCAGGTCAAAACGGTTTTCGGTAATCCCTTTAACAACAGCGGTGGTGACATGACACATCTCCATGGTAACGGAGCACTTATGCATTTGCTGCAATTGCTGTAGCCTGGGGAACAAAATGTAGGCGGCGGCAGTCGCGCCGATGCCCAGATTGAGGCTGTCGGGATGAGTGCTTAATGCCCGATAGGCGTCATCATAAGTCGCCAGCAGCTTTTCGGCGTAAGCAATCAGTTCCTGTCCGGCATCGGTAATAAAAAGCTTTTTCCCGACACGGTCAAACAGTCTGACACCAAAGTGCTGCTCCAGCACCCGGATCTGACCGGTGATTGTCGGTTGGGAAAAATTGAGTTTTTCTGCGGCCTGTGTCATATTGCCCAGTTTCGCAACCATTAAAAAGGTATGGAAAAACTGAATATCCATCACTTGCCTCCCATAACGCCCGGATCTAATCGTAAATCCGCAGTTTATCCGGTACTTGCCGCGATAAGCCGCGCCTGTATAAGCCGGTTACTAGAAAATACTTATGACTATCATAAGTATCGCCAATTTAACATGACAATGCAAGCAGAGTATACTGTAATCGGGAGACAAAGAGGAGGTAACGTAGATGGAAATGCTATTGTTTTATCTGGCGGCAATCGCCTTATCGGCTTATGAGACAAACAAGAGCAGGCAGCACTACCAAAACCGCGCACAAATTGACTTATCGGAAATGCGCGACTGGCTTGAACACGCCGACCTGCCTGCCGCCTGCAGACGCGGCGCACCGCCGGCGCCGGTCCGGCTTGGCCGGGATTCGCTTTCATGAAGGCAGCGGCCGCTGGCCGTCAGCCAACAGGGTGTAATAAACGACGAAGTCCCAAGGTCGCGGCTGCGGCCTTGGGACTTCGTCTTCTTTACGGAAGTACACTTAGACAAAAAAGCGCATGACCAGCATCGAAATGCAGGCGTTGAAAATGCTGACAGCCATCAGCAGCGGCCAGTATTTTTTCGGAACATCGGCCACGCCGAGCAAGCGCCCCATATATTGCAGCTGCGAACCCATCAGGAATATAGCCGGGATCAGAATAGTGGCATGAGTGCCATTAATAGCCCCCTTACTCAGCAGGCTTACAGCAATGCCGGTACCGGCGGAAGACGACAGCCAGGCGGTGAGCAGAACGGTAACCGCTTCGCCCGGCAGACCGAAGATCCCCATCAAGGGAGCAAACAGCTTGCCGATAAAGGCCATCGCTCCGACCAAATTCAGGATTTCCGCGATAACGTAGGCCATCAGCACATTTGGCATCAGGTTATTAATGGCAACCTGAAAGCCCTTGCGAGCGCCGATAACAAAGATATCAAACGGATTGTTGGAGGTACTGGGCTTGACGTTATTGCTCATCGCGGAAGTCCTCCTTATAGACAGTATTCAATACCAGACGGGTCACCATGCCGCCAACAAACTTCAGAACAAACATCAGCAGCAACGGAATAATGACCGGCGCCGTCACCACAGCAAATAATGCCGAGCCGATCGAAAAATAATTATTGATCATGCCGGCGCCGGAATATTGCCAGGCGCTCATCACAACCAGTTCTTTACGGTTGATCTGCTTATTATCATACAGTTCCTTGGTCAACGCGGCCCCCGCATCCGTACTTTGCAAGTCGGTGATCAGCGCCAGACCGGTAAGCCCAGGCAGCCCCAGCAGCGGTTTGAGAAAAGGGGTCAACAGCTTATGCGCCGCCCGGATAGCGCCGTAATGGGAGAAAATCTCCAGACAGCCTAACGCCAGCATAACTGTCGGCACTAAGGACAAGGCGAACAGGAAGCCTGCCTTGGCACTAATGCCGCCCGCGCCCAAAAAGGTGTTTTTAGCAGGCTCTTTCATGGTGCCAAACGAACCGGTCAGGGTCGTGAAATCAAATGCACCAATCCATTTCATGCCCTCAACCTTCATAAACAGACCGGAAAAAAATAAAATAGCGATAATTAACGCGAGGTACGCCCCCGGACCGGCTTTCCATTCACCGGATTGCATATTTTTGTCTTCCGCCATGGTCTATCCTCCTCAATTCTAATCTGGACCTAAGATTGTTAGCTAAAAACAACCGTGTACAAAGATGAATTATACTGACTATGTCTGTACAAGTCAATCATGTTTACTTTTTTTCTGCGGTTTTTGTCACAATTTGTACATAAATCCGTATTTTTTTCGTATTTTTGCAACATAGCGTAAAGGACAGCGCGGACAATTCACCTTGAAAAAAGCGGCCGCATCCGCTACAATTCAGGTTGGAGGGGATTCGATGTCGCGAGTGCTTGCTGTATACGAATACTTACACACAATACCGGAACTGGGCTTCCAAGAGTACCGTACAGCTGCGTTCCTGGCCGGCGAACTGACCAAGGCCGGCTTTCAGGTTTACGGCAATATCGGCGGTACCACCGGCGTTATCGGCATTTATGACAGCGGCCGGCCCGGTCCGGTAGTTGCGCTGCGGGCTGACATGGACGCGCTGGGCCACGTTATCGGCGGTGTGCCCTGCGCCCTGCACACCTGTGGCCACGATGCGCATTCGGCAATGGTACTGGCCGCGGCCGAAGAATTGGTAAAAACCGGCCAGATACAAACAGGAAAGCTGAAAATACTGTTTCAGCCGGCGGAGGAGCTGGGTACGGGAGCGCTGGCCATGATCAAAGGCGGCGCGATTGACGATGTGGACATGATCCTGGGCCTGCATCTGCGACCGAAGGAAGAAATCGGCATTGATCAGTCTTTGCCGGCATTGTATCACGCGGCCGCCGAACGGCTTAAAGCGGTTTTCCGCGGGATTCCCGCCCATGGGGCACGGCCGCATCTGGGTGTCAACGCGATTGACGCCGCGGCAGCGGCCATTACCGCGGTTAATGCAATTCATCTCAACCCGAATGAATCCTACAGCATTAAAGCCACCCGTTCGCTGGCTGACGCCGGCGTCACCAACGCTATTCCGGCCGAAGCGACCGTCACTTGGGATGTGCGGGCGGAATTGAACCCAACGATGACAAAGCTGATCGAAAAAGCCAAAGCCGCTATCGTCGCCGGCGCGGCCAGTGTCGGCGCAACCGTTGAAATCAGCAATTATCAGGGCATTCCCGCAGCCGAGTATTCGCCTGAGGCGACCGCCTTGCTGGCAGAGGCGATTACCGCCGTTTACGGACCGGCGGGACTGCATCAGCCGGTAAAAACCGCCGGCGGCGAAGATTTTCATTTCTACATAAAAGAAAAACCGGCTATAAAGGCCGGCTATTTCGGCCTGGGCTGCGATCTGACGCCGGGTATTCATCATCCCGATATGGCATTTGATACGGCGGCGCTGGACAAGGGCAAAGACGTACTGGTATACGCAGTCAAAAAAGAATTGCGATTATAGGAGGCGTTACGGTTGTCAACAGTATTGAATCACTATCGCTATCTGCACACGATCCCCGAAATCGGCTTTGAGGAAGTGAAGACGTCGGCCTATCTTGCCGAGCAACTCAAAAAGGCAGGCTTTGCGGTAACGCGCAATGTCGGCGGCACTACCGGCATCACTGGCATTTACGACAGTGGCAAGGAAGGCCCGACACTGGCGCTGCGGGCTGATATGGATGCGCTGGGCCACGTTATCGACGGCGTGCATTGCGCCCGGCATACCTGCGGCCACGATGCCCACTCCTCTGTCGTGCTGACGGCGGCCAGCGAGCTGCTGGCGGAAAAAGCGGTCCGGAAGGGCCGGCTGAAAATTATTTTTCAACCGGCGGAGGAATTGGGTACGGGAGCGCTGGCGATGATCAAAGGCGGCGCGATTGACGACGTGGACATGCTGCTGGGACTTCACATCCGCCCGGAAGAGGAATGCCGTAAAGGCCAGGCGATCCCGGCCATGTACTATTCCGCCTCCGGCACGATTGAAGCCGAGTTCAAGGGTGTGCCGGCGCACGGCGCCAGGCCGCATCTGGGCGTCAACGCCATCGATGCCGCAGTTGGCGCTATCCAGGCGGTCAACGCGATCCACCTTAATCCCAACCTCTCCTACAGCGCCAAAGCCACCAAATTTCTCTGTGACTCCGGCGTCACCAACGCCATCCCGGCCGAAGCGCATGTTTGCTGGGATATCAGGGCCCAGTTCAATGGCACGATGGATGAATTAAAGGCAAAAGTACTGCAGGCGCTGCAGGCGGGCGCGGCAACAGTCGGCGCCACGGTAGACGCAAAAATCACCAAGGAAATACCGGCAGCCGAGCTCAGTGAAGAAATGACAGGACTGCTGGCGGATTCGATCCGTGAGGTGCTGGGGGAAGACGGTCTGATGAAGCCCTTTTCAACGGCAGGCGGTGAAGACTTCTTTTTCTATACCCGCGAGAAACCGGCGCTTAAAGCAGGCTTTATGGGCCTGGGGGTAAACGCGGCGCCGGGCTTGCATCATCCCGACATGCACTTTGATCTGGACGCGCTTGACAATGGCGCGGCCATTCTCAAGGTTGCCGTAAAAAAACTGCTGGGTTGATATTAGCAGGTAAAAAGGCCGGCCGGCTTCGTTGAACGAAGCCGGCCGGCCTCAGGTTGTTGAAAAAGTCATCATAAAAAAA
>UQPB01000083.1 GCA_900542835.1 uncultured Pelosinus sp.
TCAGCGGCCTGGAGTTGGCGGCATACCCCTCGCGGGTACAACGCCAGGCGCCGCGTATCGGCCCTTCCCCCTTTATTCCATCGTACAGATGGCTTCCGGCCGCCGCACCAGCAGCGCAACCGTCTCCAGAACCCGGAACACATGATTCATGCTGGCCGGTCCGAGATAAGCGGTAGTCATATCCTGGCCGATAGCCAGACTGACGTTATGGGAACCGGTTGCCAGCAGTACCGCTTTAGCGCCGCTCAACACATTGCTGTAATAGACGCCGTCGCTGACCAGTGCTTTGACCTGATCCAGCTCGAGCATACCGGTATTGGGCAGTACCCGCACCATTTTACCGTAAAGCAACGGACTGACCACCAGTGAATAAGGGCCGTAATGACCGGCCTGAGCCAACGCGCCGGTGGCCTTAACCACATCGGTCAATGCCGCTCCCGGCTGCTCCCAATCGGACAAAGCAACTGTCTGACGGCCTTTCACGCTCATCAAACCGGCGTGCCCGAGTTCCTTGCTGCCGTTGAAAATGAGGTTGTCTTCCTGCACGGCGACAAAATTGGCTGCAACTGACGCGGTGCTGACGTCAAGCGGTAATCCGAGGTGACGGTCGGCCTCCACGTCGCGCCACATTACTTTAAAATCCTTATACAGGATTGGCAGTGTCGCCATGTCACGGCGTGAAGCCTCGACAATAAAGTCCTCCTGATCGCCGATCATGTCCATGCCTGCGGCCGATTTGCCGGCAAAAATGGAATAAGGCACGCTGTAGACACCTGAACCGAGCGGTCCCAGAACGTCCACAACCCGGCGTCCGGTCAATATCTGGCGGGCGGTTGAAACCACAGCGGAGTCAAGCCGGTTCCATTCTTCCGCCGTCAGCGGCGCAGCTTCTCTATCAAGATAGTCCACTCCTGATTCCTCCCTTCTATTTACGGCCCAGCATGCTGCCGACAGTAAAGAGCTTGGCCTGATCATTTTCGCCGGCAATGCGCTCGCCTGCTTCCATGGTATGATCTTCGGCGAATTTTTCCCGTTGAATCGCGTCAATACGGGCAATTAAATGAGTGATCTCGGCGACATGCTCTTTTTCGTCATCACGGATATGAGCCAATAAGTCTTTGATTTCCGCGTCATCAATATTGTCAATGTGCACCTGGTATTGGTTGATAGCCTCCAGTTCGCCCATCAGGTCTTCCCGGAGCCAGACCAGCACTTCCTCCAGCCCGGCTGCTTTCTTGCCCGCAGCCGATGAATTTACATACGCCATTGTCTTTTCACTCCTTTACATCAGAATATACCAACTTATTCGCTAACAATGGATCAATTCCTGCATATCGCCTGTAGGATTCCCGATTTGCCTTGTTCACATCCGCACCGCTGCAGCACCGGTTTTCACCGCTTGCCGCTGCGTCAGGTACCGGTCAATCCGCCGCTGATCCGGCAGTATTCAAATTCCAAAAATTTGAATATCAGTCCAAAATCACTTGTCAAGGCGCAGAATATTTGCTAGTATAAAACTACATCAGAACATATGTTCCCATCTTTCAAATATGCCCAACCGCCGCTTGCAGCCGGAACCCGGGCGGCGGTTGCTAACGGAGGCTGATCCCATGCAAACTCACGGTATTGTCCCGCCGCCGGAGACGCTTGCGGCGATTCTGCCCGACTACAGTCCTGCCGGCGATTGCACCACGCTGATCATGGCAGATGGCAGCAAGGCCCGTTCCGCCGTCGCCATCCGTTCGATTATCCGCCGCCTGGCCCGCGAACGGGCAATTGACCTGACTGCTCTTAAACAACAAACCGAGCGGGCGACAGGACAGCGCATGCTCCATATCCTGCCGCTAGCGGACAATCTTGTGCTCGTCCCGTTAAAAGTCCGGATCCCCCGTGTCGGCCGCGACAACTGCACCGGCTATGTCAACGCCTGCTGCGTGGACGGTGTAGGCAGGGCGGCGGCGCCGCCCTATAAAGCGGCAGTCCTGCTGCGGGCTGGCGGCACGATCGACTCCCTCTGGAACGCGGCGACAATCGAGAGATACCTGCGCGACGTCCGCCTGCTGACCAGCGCCGGCGGTGAACCGCCGGAACTTGCCGCGATTAATCGCAAGTTGCTCGAAGTCTTTCAGGATATCCTGTCACTGAAAATGAAGCTGTTCTAACGCCAAGGCGCCAGAAGCATGCGATCGCCTGACCGCTAAGCCGTAGAGCTACGGAGACGGAGATGACGATTCCACGGAGGGCACAGAGGACACACAGAGGGCACGGAGGGAAAAACGGGAATTTTATTACTATCCCTAACCCTCTGTGTACCTCGGCGACCCTCGGTGTCCTCTGTGGAAAAAATCCCCTGTCCCTCCGTGAAACTCCGTGACTGGTCAACCCCGCCCCGGGGCCGGCCGCTCCTGTCAACGCCGTGACAGCACCTCATGCACGGCGGCCAGACACTCCTGTACCTCCATCCGGTTGACCATATCGTAGACATACACCGCCTCACCCTCGCAGATAGGCAGGGCCTTGCCGACAGGCCGCTCCTCCTGCGGCAGATGCACGACCTTCAGCAGCGGACTTTCACCGGCCAGATAAGCGAGAATCCGCGGCGTCAGGTCATCGGAGCCTGCATCGACGACAACCGCCTCGCAGACCAGGCTTCCTCCCTCCATCTCCCGCAGGACGCTGCGTATCAGCTGTTCAATTTCCTGCTCCATATTCTTGACAATGAATAAAAAACTGACACCGGGCAAATGCAGCACACGCGGCCTGATATACCACTGCCAGCATTCAACCGCCAAGCACCACAAACCAAAAATCGCCAGAGACAGTAGAATAACGCTCGCCGTATAGGAGAAAAACATAATACCCTACCCCCTTAGCCAGTACTGCGGCAATCTGGAAACGACACAGCAATGGCGCTGCTGCGGTACTAAGTAGGATACTATATGCGCAGTGGCCATCGTTCGTTCCCTGGCCCGCCGTCCCTAAGCACCCAGCCAAGCGAACACGCCAGTTAATAGTTGGCCGGGGAACCCTTAGGCAAAATAAAAAGACGACCGAAGTCGTCCGTGGTTCCTAGCGTTTGCCCTAAAGACCAGCCGCCTGACAGAAAAAGCTCATACCCGCACAATCTTGTTCCTAATCGCGTAAATTACCGCCTGAGTCCGGTCAGAGACACCAATTTTGCGAAAAATATTGGTTAGATGGTTTTTCACCGTCTTTTCGCTAAGGAACATCCGTTGGGCAATATCGAGATTGCTTAACCCTTTTCCGACCAACTGCAGCACCTCGACCTCGCGGCCGGTCAATTCCTGGCTGCCGCGGGTACGGCACGCCGCCCGTTTCGTCGCGTCCGCCGCGTCATAGAACAAGCTTCTGGCCAGGGTCGGATAGATGAAGGATTCACCCGCGTACACGCTGCGGATAGCCTTGATCAGCATACCGGGATCAATGTCCTTGAGCAGGTAACCGGCCGCGCCAGCCTTAACCACTTCAATGACATAATTTTCATCATCATGAATAGTCAACAGGATAATCCTGCTTTCCACCGTCATCTGCCGTAGTTCACGGGTAACTTCCAGACCATTTTTCTTCGGCATATTCACATCCAGCAGCACAATATCAGGCTGCAGCTGAACTGCCATCCTCACGGCCTCTTCACCGTCGGCGGCCTCGCCAATGACCTGGAGATCGCTTTCCAGATCCAGCACCTTTCTGATTCCTTGCCGCAGCAGGGTATGATCGTCAACAATCAAGATGGTGATAGGCACCCTGTCCCACTTCCTTATATCTGTTTTAGTGCTTACTGGATAATGCTCGCTGTTAAAACAATCATAACTTCAGTTTCATTACGACTCTGGCTGCTGGAACGGAACAGCGCGCCCAGCACAGGCAGATCGCCCAGCCAGGGAATCTTTGAGACCTGCCGCGACTCATCACTGCTAATCAGCCCGCCAATAACAATTGTCTCGCCGTCCCGCATCCGCACCTGAGTGGCAGCTTCACGGGTCGTGATCCGGTACGCCTTCATTTCCGGCACCAGCGTGGGCGTGCTGACCTCGGTCAACACCTCCGCGGTAATTAGTCCGTCCGGATTAATGCGTGGCGTATAGGAGAGCTTAATGCCGGCATCGACATACTCGATGGTCGTCGTTGTCCGGCTGTTTTCAGTCCTCTCAATCAGCACGGGAATACGGTCGCCGACCATAATCCTGGCCGGATTGCCGTCAAGTGTCGTCACATTGGGACGGGATAAGATTTTCGCGTCGCCATTAGCCAGCAGCGCGTTCAGCACAGATTGAAACTGCCATTCGTAGCTGTGCCCGTCGGGGTCACGGCCAAACTCAATCACACCCGGATAGGCGCGGTCCGCTCCATCTGCGGCATCAGACGACTTTACCTGCGGCAGCGGCGACCATTGCCATTCCAGCCCCAGACGCTTTGCCGCCCCTTTATTTACCGCCAGCACCTGAGCCTCCAGCATGATCTGCCGGCGCTGCACATCAAGCGCGGCTACTGTCGCCGCAACCCGGGCCGCCTCAGCCTCAGAACCGATATAAAGCAGCATATTACTGGCCGTATCCACCCGCAGGCGGGCTTCGGGAATGACCAGCAGCGCCGCCTGTTTCACAGCCTCAGGGCTGGCATAACGGATTTTGATGCTGCGAACAGCTTCGAATCCCTGATTAATCCGGTCCGGCGCGCCGACAATATAAATTTCACCTCGGCGTAAATACGCCAAGCCTTTAATCTTCGCAATCAGATCAATCGCGTCTTCAACCGCAATATCGCTAAGCTGAAGTGTAATCCTGGCATCTTTACCGCCGTCGCCGGCAGCCGCATCATCGAAAACAATATTGGCGCCGCTTACGGCGGTCAAGGTGGCAAAAACATCCCCTAACCTGGCATTATCCACCCGGATGGTTACTAATGGCGGCGCTTTTGCCGCCGCCGCAGCCAGCCAGGCCAGAAACAAAACCGTCAGCAGACAGGAACGTGCTACAGCAGCCGGTCTCATTGCGCCCGCCCTCCCAGCCGCAGCCGATGCTGACCGTCCGGTCCGGCAAGCAGTACCGAATCTGCCGCAATCGCCTCAATCCGGTAAGCACCCGCGTATTCCCCTACCCGGTAAGCACGGCTGCCAGTTCGCGACTCTAATATCGCGACCGCGCCATTACCGCCGCTGGCGATACCGGCGACGCGGACCGGCAGCGCAGCCGCTTTGCCGCCGCCTGCACTAACCGCAGCCACCGCTGGCACCGCCGGCTGCGGTGGCAGAAACGGATCCCGCCGCAAACCCGGTTGATCAGCGCCTTTGGGCATAGAAAACCGCCTGTCCGCCGCCGCTGCCCGGGGCTTGTCAGACAAAGCCGCCAGCGGCACCGCCTCCGGCTGTGCGTCAATTGGAGCCATACTCCATGCCGCAATTGCCAATAAGACGAACAGCAACACCATTCTGCGCCGTCCGGGGTCCAACAGCGGCCAAGCTGCCATAGCAATCCCACCCGTTTAGCAGTTACTCCCTTGCTTCGGCGCGGCGGACGTCCATCAGCCACTGCACCGGCCTGGAGTCGCGGTTATTTATAAGTAAAATTCTACAAAAAAGTCTAAAATCCTATAAATACTTTCTGACTGTCAGGATTATTTTCAGAATCAGCACCGGAGGTAAGAATACCAACCACGGAGGGAAGAATAATTTTCCACAGAGGACACCGAGGGACGTTGAGGTGCACAGAGGATTATGAATATTAGTTATAATTTTCATTTTTCCTCTGTGCCCTCCGTGTATCCTCCGTGTCCTCCGTGGAATCGTTCCCTCCCGTCTTCTTCTCGTCTCCGCACTGGAGAAAAACACAAATCAGGCGCTTTCCACGGGAGAAAGCGCCTGATTTGTGTTTTTTAACGCTTTGCTTTATGCCGTACCGGCCCTGTTAACGATCTGTTTCCGGGCAGGACTGCCAGTAAGAACGCCCGCACAGGCAGCGTATCGACGGATACTCCGATTTTTGCGCCAGGAACAGCTTCAGGCCGCAGGAACTGCATTTCCAGATCCGCGCCGTTATCCTGCCTTCATGAACCAGCCGCGGTCTGGTCACTGGTTCAGTTACAGTAGTCTGTTTCATGGAAAGTCCCTCCCACAGTTACCATATACTGTAATATTATATGCATTCCTCCTGCAGCACAATTACTTTTTCCCGACCTAATTTGCGGGACAAGCCGGCAAAGCAGAAAATACCGCCCGTATTTGCCAGCCATCGTCACCAACTGGCCGCAGCCGACAGGAGCCGTTATCAATTCGTGTCGATTTTTTTTGCACAAGACCAGGCTAGACAAAGGCCCCCAAACAAAAGGAAGCACCGGAGACGCCGTCGCGGAGGATGCACTTGAAACAGGGATGGCACAGGGAGAATGAATTGAACCGCCCAAAGCCAACTGGCGCGCGCAGCGCCCATGTCGTCTTGGCGGTTCAAATAGTCACTTTGGATTATAACACTGTAGTCCAGCTCTGCTCTTATTGTCCTGTGGCAGCCTGCTGCTTCAACGCACTTAAGCTGGGGCCCAGTATTTTCTTATAGGCTTCCACACCCGGCTGGTCGAATGCGTCAACATTGGCCAGTTCGCCCTCATAGGCGACTGAAAGCGCCAGTAAATACAGCAGTTCACCCAAATGATACGGCGACAGCTGCGGCAAAATAAAAGCGGCGTTAAAACGGCCGTCAGCGGCCAACGCCTGGGCGTTAGCCGCGAGTGCGGCATCCAGTGCCTGACGCATTGTCAGTCCGGCAACCGCCGTCAGTGAAGCGGCTGACGGGAAAGCGTCCGGAATAACGGGATCCACCGGCCAGGCAGCCACCTGTACAAATTGAACCACTTTATTTCTGCGGCCATCCTGGTGCTGCTGAGTCTGGGCATGCATATCGGTGGTGCCAACGGCGACAACCGGTGTGCGACCGTAATAGACAAGGCTGCCGTCACGGTCGCTGCGCTTGCCGAGCGATTCAGCCAGCAATTGCACATACCATTCAGCCACCGATTTCAAATAATCGCCGTAAGGCATAAAGATTTCTATATCGCAGCCATAGCGCTCCGCCGCCAGGTATTTCAGCGCCGCATTGAGCATGGCCGGGTTGTGCAGCGGGTCGCTTTCCAGACAAGCCTGGTCCATGGCCCGGGCGCCCGCCAGGAATGCGTCAATATCAAATCCAATGCAGGCGGCAGTGATCAGCCCCACTTCTGAAAAAATGCTGAAGCGGCCGCCAATGCCGTCAGGGACACTGAAAGTACGCCAGCCGGCTTCGTCAGCCAGTTTTTTCAACAGTGTGCGCTGATCGCCCCCGGCCGGATCGGTAACTGCGACAACCTCGACAGAGAACCCTGCCTGGCGCAGTGCGTCATAAACGACCATAAACGATGCCATGGTATCCAGCGTGGAGCCGGATTTGGAAATAACAATTAAAACAACACTATAGGGCCCCTGCTTGGCGGCAGCTTTGCGCTCGAGGCAGTCAATCAGATCGGCTGTCCGCTGCGGATCAATATTGTTGCCGCTAAAATACAGCTCTGGATACCCGTCGCGTTCCGCCGCCGGCTTTGCATTCCAAAACTCGCCGGCATGGATATCGAATAACACCTTATTACCGAGATAAGAGCCGCCGATACCAAAGGAAACAACCGCGTCAACCCGCTGGCGCAGCGACTGTCCGAACTGCTGCAGCCGCCGGATTGACGCCGGATTATTGAGATTACCCTCGCTGACATAAGGAAGCTGACTGAACAGCACCGGCTCCGGCGCGCCGTCCTTGGACAGATGGCCGCTGACTACACCGCTGCTACGCATCCGCGTTACCGCCTCGTGGGCCTTTCCCAGCCGCGCCGTCAACGACTGAAGGTCAGCCGTCGTTACCTTGCCTTCACCGAACAAATTCGTATAGTCAAACGTAAATCCAGAGGTCAGAGTTAACCGATGCATCATCATACCTCCTTATTATTGGGCACAATCAATCCGTTCTCCTTAAATTCCGGCACAAAGACGACCAAACACGGAGGGCACGGAGTTTTCACGGAGGGAACAATAGTTCTCCACAGAGAGCACCGAGGATCGCTGAGGTACACAGAGGTTATTGATATTAGTAAAAATTCCCGGCTCCCTCTGT
>UQPB01000084.1 GCA_900542835.1 uncultured Pelosinus sp.
TCCTCTGTGCCCTCCGTGTACCCTCTGTGTCCTCCGTGGAATCGTCCTTCGCCTCCCCGGAATCATTCTTTGCCTCCCCGGCTTCCGGTTTCCTCCTAGAAGCCGTTACGCTTAACTAAGATCAAGGACAGATACTCCAGCTTGCTGCCCCGCAGGCTGTCGAGGTCATAGCTGACGAGCTGCTCGGGATAGCCGAGCTTGCTGATATACACGGCTTTATCCTTTAACCCCAATTCGGTCAATACATCGACAATTTGGTCATATTTGCCGGCGACTTTCATCAGCACCGCATTGTCAAACTGGGCAAAAACGGTCTTCAGGCTCTGTGGATCATCAATGGCAGGAATAATCGCCAGCTGTTCACCGCCTTCAGCCAGTGAGGCGTTCAGATGGGCCGCGGCTGCGGAAAAGGAGGTGATGCCGGAAACGCTTTCTACCGCTACGGCCGGAATCAGCTCGCGTACTTTTTTCATCAGATAGGTATAGGTGCTGAACAGCATCGAATCGCCAATAGTAATAAAGGCGACATTTTTTCCCGCCAGCAGGCGGTCGGCAATCTGTTCGGCGCCCCGCCGCCATTCCGCGTCAAGCGCCGCCGCATCGCGGATCATCGGCGTCGACACTTCTAAAATCTCCGCGGCCGCGCTCACATAGGGACGTGCCGCCTTCATTGCGGCACTGTCGCTGCCGGCGCGGGAGCGGGGAATGCAGACAACGTCTGTCTGCTGCAGCAGTTTAACGGCTTTAACCGTCAGTAAATCGGGATCACCGGGCCCTACCCCGATGCCAAACAGCTTGCCGCACTTGGCTTGTGACATTAATTCTATCTCCTTTGAGCGGTTTCGACTCAGTCGCGTTCCCGCAGTAAATACAACAGGGCGTTGACGGCACTGGCCGCGATCGGGCTGCCGCCTTTCGTGCCTTTGACGGTGATAAACGGCACCGGCGAAACTTCACTTAAATATTGCTTCGATTCAGCGGCGCCGACAAACCCGACCGGGATGCCGATGATCAGGGCCGGACGCAGATTTTCTTCCTGCATCAGCCGGATAACTTCAAACAGAGCGGTCGGCGCGTTGCCGATGGCGATAATCTGACCGTCTAACGCCTTGCCAAACGAGCGCAGCGCCGCCATTGACCGGGTGATGCCGCCCGCCTTCGCCGTCGCGGCAATGTCCGCATCGGCAATCCGGCAGTGAACGCTGCCGCCGAGGGCGGCGAGAATAGTCTTGTTGATGCCGGTTCTCACCATTTCGACGTCGGTATAAATATCGGCGCCGCCGAGCAGCGCCTGCTTGCCGGCGGCAATCGCGCCGGGATGAATCTCAACATGGTTGGCGTAATCGGGATCGCCGGCGGCATGGATCATGCGCGAGACGATTTTTTTCTCTTCCTCAGAGTAAGCGGTTGCCGTCAGATACGGCGCAATCAACTGCATGCTCTTGGTTTCGATCTCCATTGGTTTAACAATAAACTCCATTACAGCAAAACCTCCTTTGCCCAGGCAACCGCCGGCTCAATATCGCCAACGGCGCCGCCATACGCCAGCGCTGGCTTGTCAATGACAACCAGCCAGCTGTTCGTTTGCACTGCGGCCTGAAATTTGGCGTCAGCGCCGCCAATTCTGCCGCTGTTTTTGGTCACAACTACATCGGCGCCAAACTGGTTGATCAGCGCGATATTGGTTTCAACGCTGAACGGCCCCTGCATGGCGATAATATCCTTGGGTAATATTCCCAGCGCCAGGGCTTCCGCCAGCACGCCCGGCTCGGGCAGTATCCGCGCGATCAGCCTGACCCCCGCCTGGTCGGCGGCCGCTTTATAGCAAGCCAGGGTATGACTGCCGGTGGTGAGCATAATCACCTTGCCCAACGACACGGCCAGTTCTGCCGCCGCAGCGGCCGTATCGGCCAGCCGCAGCTTTTCATAGGACGGCAGCGGCTCCGCCGGCCGTTCATAACGCAGATAAGGGATTGCCGCTTCCCGGCAGACCGCCAGCAGTGTTGCCGATACACCAGCCGCGTAGGGATGGCTGGCATCAATCACGCCGCAGATTCCCTGGCTGCGAAACAGCGCCCGGAAGCCTTCAGCATCAAGCAGCCCCTCGCGCACCTGGTACAACCGGCTGTCGGCAAGCTGACGGCCATAGGCGCTGGCAACCGATACCAGCACCGGTGCGCCGGCCGCAGCCAGCGCCTCGGCCAAGACCCGTCCGTCCTGAGTGCCGGCGACAACGAGAATCAAATTTCATACCCCCGCGGCGTAATCATTCTGCCATCTTTGACATAGGTACGGGAATTGCCGATAATGACGATGGAAAACATGTCCATCGGCTGGTCGATAAATTTCTCCAGATCGCTGATGATCACCGATTGCTCCTGGCGCGATGCCTGCCGCACAATTCCCACCGGCGTTGCGGGAGAACGGTGTTTCAGCATGATCTCCCGGACAACGGCGATATGCTTGACCCGGCCATGACTTTTCGGATTGTACAGAGCCACGGCAAAATCGCCGGCTGCCGCCGCTTCCACCCGTTTCTGGATAACCTCCCAGGGAGTCAGGAGATCGCTCAGGCTGATGACGGCAAAATCGTTCATCAGCGGCGCGCCCAACAGCGATGCTGCCGCTCCGGCGGCGGTCAGCCCGGGAATAACCGAAACCGCCGGCCTGACCTCGGCGCTGACTGCCTGCGCCAGTTCCAGCACCAGTCCGGCCATGCCGTATACACCGGCGTCGCCGCTGGAAATGACGGCAACGTTCTTGCCGCCTGCCGCCAGATCAATCGCCGCCTGGCAGCGGTCAACCTCTTTGGTCATGCCGGTGCCGATCGTCTCCTTGCCTGCCAGCAGCGGCTCGATCAATTCCAGGTAGCGGAAATAACCGACTACCGCGTCAGCGGTCTCAATTGCCTGTCTCGCCCGCGGTGTCATATCCAGCAGGCTTCCCGGTCCCATGCCTACAACCCGGACCTCGCCTCGGCCAGTGCCACCGTGATCCCCGGATATCTTTGCTTCCTCAGCAGTAACGTTGGATTCCCCGCTCCGCAAATCGCAGCAGCCTCGCATACACTACCCACTCCAATCTTTTCTTTAACAAATTGCGATATCGTCAGCTCCTGTTCGGCGGTAATCCGTTCCAGGACTGCCGGTTCATAAAATTCAGTTTTTGCTTTGATCGATTCTGCCGCTGCCAGCATGCCGGCCTCATCGGCTTTAAGCGATACCGAGGCAATGGTTCCCACCGCCTGCGGGCTGCGGCCAACACTGCCGCAGGCATCAGCCAGCGCCGCCAGGATGGTGGCGGCCGGGGTGCCCCGGCGGCAGCCGATGCCGGCTACCAGTGTTTTCGGGCGCAGATAAAGCGGTGAAGCCGCGCCAGCCAATTGCTTGTCGGTGATCAGGACCGCCGCGCAGTCCCTGTCTGTCCAGTCAGCCAAAGCGACCGCCTCCACGCGCCGCTGCCGCAGCCAGTCCTGATAGACTTTGGCCTGCGGCAAAGACGCGTCAACAACAAAGTCCACCGACTGTCCCTCCGCCAGCAGGCTGTTAACCGGCTTCAGCCGCTCGAACGGCTCAATTGCCAGATCGAAGGCCGCCGCCAGCACGTCAGGCGCTGTTTTCCCCAGCACATCAGTGGCGGTGGTAATCACCGGATCGGCTCCCAGCCGGGCAGCCAGATCGAGCGTCAGCTGGTTAGCCCGGCCGAGATGGCCGGACAGCAGACTGATGACATGCCTGGCCGCCTCATCGATAACCACCACCGCCGGGTCTGTCCGTTTGTCCTGAACCAGGGGCGCGATCGCCCGGACGACAATGCCGGCAGCCATAATGCAAACCAGACCGTCATAGGCGGAAAAAAGCCGGCTGATTAACGGCGGCAGGCTGTCATACTCCTGGCCGGCGCTGCCCCGCCCCTGCTTACGGTAAAGATCGACGGAGAGGCCATCGGCCGCCAGCAGTTCCTGCAGCCGTTCGGCCAAAGCGGCCCCGCCGCCGGTAACGGAAATAACCGCCAGCTTCATTTTGCCTGCCGGAATTCATGGCTGAACTGCGGCGAATACAGCTGTGACAATTCATAAGCCGTATCCAGCGAACGGCTGACGATAATCAGCGCCGTCTTATAAATATCGGCTGCCTGCACCTGCTCGACAATCGTATCCAGGGTGCCTCTAATAATTTTCTCGTCCGGCCAGGAGACCTTCTGCGCGACGACTACCGGCGTATCACCGGCGTAGCCGCCTTGTTTCAATTCCCGCACCACATCAGCCAGCATATGGGTACTGAGGAAAATGCACATATTGCTCTGGTGCACGGCCAAGCCGGCCAGCGCCTCCTTGACCGGCACCGGCGTCCGGCCTTCCAGCCGGGTGACAATGACGGTCTGTGATACGCCGGGCAGCGTATATTCCTGCTTCAACGCCGCCGCAGCCGCCAGGAAGGAACTCACGCCTGGCACGACATCATAGGCAATGCCCTGGCGGCGCAGCTGATCCATCTGCTCCTGGATCGCTCCGTAGATGCTGGGGTCGCCGGTATGCAGCCGCACCACCAGCTTGCCTTCGGCAACGGCAGCCTCCATAACGGCCAGTACTTCCGGCAGCGTCATTGCGGCGCTGTCATGAATCGCCGTATCAGGACGGCAATTGGCCAGCAATGCCGGATTAACCAGCGATCCCGCCCAAATAACGACATCCGCCTGTTGTAACAGTTGTTTTCCTTTGCAGGTAATCAGCTCCGGATCCCCGGGACCGGCGCCGACAAACATCACCTTGCCTGCTGTTTTTGTTTGCTGCATTGATTTACCCCTGCCTTTCTTCCGCTCTGTACGCGCCGATCAGAATGATCGGATTCAACGCGTCAAACATATGAAACGACTGAAGCTGCTTCAGCCTGGTTACTTGCAGGCAGAACGCTTCTGTCTGATAATTGCCGTTTTGTTTAAACCAATTCAAAGTATTGCTGGCTGTTTCCAGGGTGACGGCTGTGATCACCATACGGCCGCCCGGCTTTAACACCTGGCTGCAATGCTCGAGTATGGCGGTCAGCTGACCGCCGCTGCCGCCAATCAGCACCACATCGGGCGCCGGTTTATCCGCCAGTGTCGCCGGCGCTTCCCCCGGGCAGATCGTGATATTGTCCACGGCAAAGGCGCCCGCGTTCTGGCGCACCAGTTCCAGCGCGTCCAATTCGCGCTCAAAAGCGAAAACCCGTCCGGCTTCCGCCTGCAAAGCAGCTTCAATTGACAACGAGCCTGTCCCGGCGCCAATATCGTAAACCGTGTCCTGCGGCTGAATTTTTGCCAGTGCCAGCGCCTGCACCCGCACCTCACGCTTGGTCATCGGCACCTTGCCTCTGATAAAAGCGCTGTCGGCAATTCCCGGCGTCAGCCGGCGATGATCATGACGCAATGGCCTGTCCCCCTTTTGTCCGCCAGCTCCGCCAGCGAAAATGTCTCAACCGTTTCATCCGGATAAGAGAGACGGCTGCAAAGCCATACCCTGGTCTGGGGCGGCCAGCCGGCCGCCGTCAGCCGGCCGGCCACATAGGCCGAATCATGCTCGCCATCGGTCAGCAGACCGATCAGCTTGCCTTCACGCCAGCCCCAGATTTCCGGCTGCTCCGTTCGTCCGTGCACGCTGGTCAGCAGCGCGTTCTGCCAGGGCAGTCCGGCGCGGGCAAAGGCCAGCTGTATGGAGCTGATGCCGGGAATCACTGTGATGCGGTCGGCAAAATGCCGCCGCAGCAGCGGCAGCAGACTGTAAAAGCCGGGATCGCCGGATACCAGAACCGTCACATCACTGCCGGCCAGTTCCGCCTGAATAAATTCGACAACGCTGTTTAAATCGCCGTCAACATTTTTCGTCTTCACGCCAGGCCGGATAAACGGCTGCAGCAGCCGGCCGCCGCCCACCAGCACCGCAGCGGCAGAGATCTGCGCACTGGCCGCCGGCGTCAAATAGGCGGCGTCACCCGGCCCCGCGCCTACGATATAGAGCCGATAGTCCACCCCAGCTCACCTCCGATCGTTTTCGCCATGTCATCCATCCCCAGGATCGCGCCATTCAGGGTGGTCAACACTGTTCCCACTGTCAAATCGCCGTAAACATGCTGCTGTGCCCGTTGCGAAGCCCTTGAAGCCAGCAGCGGATAAATGTCATCCAGTCCTTTGGCGGCAATCAGCTCAATTGCCGCCTCCGCCGTTTTCAGCGCCAGTATCTCGCGGACAGTATCCGTCGATGCCCCCAGCCAGGCCGAGTATGCCGCCAACGTTTCCATACGGGCATCGGCAATCTTGCTATGGGTATAAAAGACGCCGGCTGCCACCTTGGCAATCTTGCCGATATGTCCGAACAATAACACCGAACGCAGCTTCATCTCTGCCGCCTGTTCCAGCATATAGCCGATAAAGTTGCTGGTCTGGATAACTGCCTTGCCTGGCAGTCCGCAGCGGTCTACCGCCGCGTTCCAGCCGATTTTGCCGGGCACGAACACAATCTGTTCATAGCCGAGCGCCTGGGCCACCGCGATCTGCGGCACCAGCGAGTGCTTAAATGCCTCTTCCGACATCGGTTCGACAATGCCGGTAGTCCCCAGAATAGAGATGCCGCCTTCAATTCCCAGCATGGGATTGAGCGTTCGCTTGGCCAGAGTCGTCCCGGCCGGGATCGAGATCGTGACAATGGCACCCTGACCCGGATCCAGCGTTTCCTTGACCGCATCAATAATCATTTGCCGGGGACCGGGATTGATCGCCGGCTGCCCCGGCGGCACCGCCAGACCCGGCTGTGTCACCCTGCCGATGCCTTCGCCGCCGCGCAGCTCAATCTGCTCGCCACCCGGCTCGACTTCAGCCCATACTTCTGTACCGTGCGTGATATCAGGATCATCGCCCGCGTCTTTGATGACATAGGCTTTGCCACCGGCAGCTAGGCGCGAAGCGCCTGCGACCGGCACCGCAATCATCACGCCCTGCGGCGACCGCACCGCCACCTGGCTGGGGAACTCCCCCCGCCAGGCCAGCAAAGCCGCCTTAGCCGCCGCCGCCGCGCAGGTCCCGGTGGTAATGCCTTTTCGCCAACGTTTCTTGGTATTCACATGGCCTCGCCTCTTTCTCTACAGGCAGCGCCGCGGAAGCTGCGCTCCTTCCGTACCGCGCTTTATGTATAATACGCTATATTGCCAACCCGCCAATCCGGTTCAGGTATCGCATCTGCCACTTAAACAGGGAGGCCAGCCGCAGGCCGATCCTCCCCATAAGACTACGCCCCTGTTTGCGAGTCCTCTTCCGATCCGGACAGACAAAATGGCCCCCAGCTTCCCCGGACCAGCAGGAAGATGGGAGCCAATCACGGCTTAACACCTAACAGACCCTTTCCTATCGCTCGTAGGCAGAGGTAGACACGCAAACAGGCAGTTCTCCTGGCTTTGGTTCATCGCTCTTCTAAGCCTTCCCAGAGCATTGCTCCAGTGGCAGAGCACAGTGGCACCCTAAAGAACCGGGGCACTGCTGTACTTTAGATTCGCTCCCCATTACAGTGGCGGGACCGCGCCGGCATCACACCGGTCTTCCCTATTAAGCCTTTGCACACCATCAGGCGATGAGGCATTCCGGCACCTGTCGCAACCAGTATCCAATTATGGTTAGTGTAGCAGACATGCCGGCTAAAGTCAACGAAAATGCAAAGGCGCACAGGGTAATCGCTTACGGAAACGCAAGCGTAAAAGGCGATTCCAGAGCGCACACCGAGGGAGGCCGAACCGGCTAAAGCAATGCCAACCAGCGCTGCGTAATGCGCTCTCAGCCGTCAGCAAGTAGTCTGCCTTCGCTGCGTTTTATCGTGCCCGACCTCTCGGCCCCGTTTCCCCGGCCCTTTCCGGAAAAAGCCGTTCCGTCAGGATGG
>UQPB01000085.1 GCA_900542835.1 uncultured Pelosinus sp.
AAAACGATTCCACGGAGGACACAGAGGATACACGGAGGGCACGGAGGTTAAGTGATAATTTTCACCAATATCCATAACCCTCTGTGCACCTCAGCATCCCTTGGTAGCCTCCGTGGAAACTCCGTGCCCTCCGTGGTTGGTCATCCTGGAGATAACGATTCCACGGAGGATACACGGAAATTTTCAATAAGCTTCCCTGCCCTTTCCGGAAAACAAAGGTACCCGGAGCACTAGCCGACCGTCTCCAGCTTGGCGAAAAACGCCGCCGGCGGCGGCAGCTCCTTCACCGCCCACCAGGGTGAGCAGGCCTCCAGTTCCGGCAGCGAATAGCCGCCGGTGGCAACGCCGATTGTATAAGCGCCAATGGCTTTGCCGCAGCGGATATCATTGGGAGTATCACCAATGACAAACGCGGCTGCAGCCGCCGGCAACGACTCGATCTTGCGCAGCGCCAGGGCGGCGACTTCATCACGCAGATGATGCCGGTCGCAGAAAGCGCTGCGGTCAAAGTCAAAATAGTGGCTTAGCTGATAGCGGCGCATTTTCAGCTCCGCCCCGGCACGACTGTTGCCGGTAAGCAGCAGCGAAGTGTATTCCGGCGAATGCTGGACAGCCTCCAGGATTTCGCTGATAAAGGGCAGTACCAGCCCTTCGCGGCGCGACAAGTGCTCGTCCAGCAGCTGTTCATAGCGGCCGGACAGCGCCGCTACCTCTTCCGGCTGAGCCGGCCGTCCGCTAACGGCGGCAATGATTTCAGCCGCTATGGAATAGTCGGTCATGCCGGCTGTTTTGATCCGGCTGAAATCAATTGTTGCAGACCAGATTTCGGCAGTAGCCTGTTCAAATGCAAATAAGCCGGCCTTGCCGGTACGGATCAAGGTGCCGTCAATGTCCCAAAACAGTATTTTCAGAGCAATTCTCCTTTCAAAACGCGCTGCGCAGGAAAAAGCGCAGCAGCGCGTTTAGGTCAACCTGTTATCGGCAGAGTTTCCCGGCAATTGTCGCCACATGCCTTCCCTGAAAAGCGGCTCCCGCCAATTCGTTGGCGCTTGGCATTCTCTCGCCGCTGCCGCCGGCGATAGTGCTCGCACCGTACGGCGAGCCGCCTGTCATTTCGGCAATTGTGGTTTGGCCGTCAAAGCTGTAGGGAAGCCCGACGACCACCATGCCATGATGCAGCAGGGTCGTATGGAAACTGAGAATTGTCGATTCCTGGCCGCCGTGCTGAGTAGCGGAGCTGGTAAACACACTGCCGACCTTACCCACTAGTTTGCCTTTGGCCCATAACTGGCCGGTCGCATCAAGAAATTGCCGCATTTGTCCGCACATATTGCCAAAACGTGTCGGCGTACCGAAAATAATCGCATCCGCCTCAGCCAGTTCGGCAACAGTGCAGACCGGTATATCCGCCATTGTTTTCTGGGCCTCAGTTGCCCTCATTGCCGTCAAAATATCTTCAGTCAGGGTCTCCGGCACCCGCCGCAGCGCGACTTCGGCGCCGGTTACTTCCCGGGCGCCGGCGGCAACCGCTTCCGCCATTTGATGGACATGACCGTATAAAGAGTAAAACACAATTAAAATTTTCACTGTCAACACCTCGTTTATTGAAATCCTGTCAGTCCGGTCACAGCATCCGTACAGGAACCGCTGGTCATCCCTGCATAGCCTGCGCAATATCTGCAATAATATCAGCCGGGTCTTCGATTCCCGCCGACAGACGAATCAGACTGGGGGTAACACCCATTTCCCGTTTCCGCTGCGGCGGCACGGAGCCATGCGACATCTTATCCGGCAGGTTGAGCATGGACTCGACACCGCCCAGGCTGTCTGCCAGCACGCACAGCTTCACGCCGGTCAGGATGCGGCCGGCCAGTTCCGGATCGCCGACATCAAAAGAGATCACACTGCCGGCGCCATCGGCTTGCGTCTGATGCAGCCGGTAACCAGGATGGTCCTCAAAACCGAGATAATAAAGCTGCTTCACCTCCGGCTTTGACTGCAGCCAGACTGCCAGTTCGCGCGCATTGCGAGACTGGCGATCCATGCGGACTCCCAGTGTTTTTAACCCCCGCAGCAGCAGCCAGGAATCAAAAGGCCCCAGTACGCCGCCGGTGGCATTCTGCACATAGTGCAGTTCCTCTGCCAGCTTCTCTGTTTTGACGACCACAACGCCTGCCAGTACATCGCTATGGCCGCCGATAAATTTGGTCGCACTATGGACGACAATATCCACCCCCAGCTGCAGCGGCCGCTGCAAATAAGGGGACATAAACGTGTTGTCGGCAATGGTCAGCAGGCCGCGTCTTGCCGCCAGCGCCGTCAGCGCCCGGATATCGGTCACCATCAGGGTCGGATTGGACGGCGTTTCCAGCATCAGCGCCCGGGTATCAGGCCTGATCGCCGCTTCCACAACAGCCGGATCAGAGAACTCAACATAGTCGACCGTCAGTCCGAAGCGGCTGAACAGGTTGTCCAGCACCCGCGAGGTGCCGCCATACAAATTCCGGCTGGCGACAATATGGTCGCCGCTGCGGAACAAATGAAACACGGCTGTAAGCGCGGCCATCCCGGAACCAAAGGCAAATCCCCGGACGCCGCCTTCCAATAGCGCCATTTGTGTCTCCAGCGTATGACGGGTCGGATTATTGCCCCGCGAATACTGATAGCCGCCTTGCTGTCCGACCGTATGCTGACGAAACGTTGAGGTTTGATAGATCGGCGTATTGACCGCACCTGTTGCCGCATCCCCCTCGTCGCCATGAATGAGCAGAGTATCGATCCGCATCGTCTTCCCTCCCAAACAGTATCTATTTTTGCACCTGCCCCGACACTAATTGCCGGGTTAACGCGGCCAGCAGTTGGCTGCGCTCAATACGCCGATGCCGCCAGGCCTGCAGTACAGTACCGCAAATCGGCGGCACTTGCGTCTCCTGCAGCCGACAGCACGGATATTGGTTCCGGATCAGTTCGGCAGCCTGCAGCCGGAAATCCGGCAGATTCTGCAGCAGGCCGCCTGCCAACAGCAGTTGAAAGCCGCGATCCTGCAAACGCAGCCGCCGGACTACAGCCGCTGCCATCGCTGCCAGCCCCCGGACCGCATCCGCCAGAATCGCCTGTGCCCGCGAATCGCCTCCGGCCGCGAAAGCAGCCACCACCGCAGCCAGGGACGCCACCCGCTCAACCGAGAAGTGACTGCTATAAACCCAATCAACAAGTTGTTCCGGATCGGCCAGTTCCAGGTGTTCAAGCAAGGCGGCGGCAAGCCGTGAGTCTGGCTCCCGGCCGTCATACCCGCGCATACTTTGCTGTAAAGCGGCTTTGCCAATCGCATAGCCGCTGCCGGCTGCATCGAGAAAATGTCCCCAGCCGCCTGCCCTCGCCTGCTCGCCGGCAACGGTCATCCCACAGGCAATAGCACCGGTGCCGGCAATAAGCAGGACGCCACTGCTCTGGTCGAGAGAGCCGGCAAGCGTCATCATGCCGTCGTTATCGACAATAACGCGGTCGCAGACAAGCCCCATTTCCCTGAGCATGCCCTGCAGCGATTGCGTCAACAGCTGTTGATCCCGCCGGGTGTCGACGCCGGCCAAGCCGAAAGCGGCAGTCTCCAGCCTGACGCGGCCGCCGATAGCGGCTTGGACGACGTCCCGCAGGCGGCTGACAGCCAAATCCAGGCCAGTATTGCGATAATTGCAGGCGCCACCCTGAGCATAGCTCAGCACAGTGCCGCGGCAGTCGCAGAGCAGGGCACGGCAGTTGCTCGCGCCGCCATCCACAGCCAGAATAACACCTGTATCCAATAAACCTTCTCCCCTCTTGCGGCGTCGCATTAGGTCCGTTGCTTACCGATGTTCCGGTCTGGCCTGCGCAGCCGCCGGAGCTCTATTGGATTCATTCGCCGGCAAGCGTCAATTCCCTGCCGCCAGGATAACAGCAACAGATCTTTCCCCGCCGGGGCAGCGTGTCCCGGTACGGCAGCGATCTTCCCCGGCCGCATAAAAGTAAAATATCTCCTTGTCAACAGCGAGTAAACATACTAGAATAAATAAGAATAAAAGCTGCCGCTAACGTGACCGTCTCGTGCCCCGGCAGCCTCCATAAGCATCGCAGCACGCTGCCACCCATACAAAATTATGCAACAGGAGCGAATTTTAATGAAAAGACAGCTAGTAAAACTGATCAGCGCGGCAACAGCGGCGTTGCTGCTGGCAGGCCTGGCATCCGGCTGCGGCCAGCAGACCAGCCAGGATATCAAGATTGGTGTCATTTACGAACTAACCGGCAATACCGCGTCCTTCGGAACGGCTGCCGCCAATGGAGCCAAGCTCGCTTTCAAAGAGATCAATGCCAATGGCGGTGTACTGGGAAAACAAATCCAGACGATCATTGCCGATAACAAAGGCGAACCGGCCGAATCGGCCAATGCGATGACCAAAGTCATTGCCCAGGACAGAGTGGTCGCCGTTACCGGCTTTACAGTCAGTTCCTGCGGCATTGCTGCCGCCACCGTAGCCGAAGCGAATAAAGTCCCCTTTGTAGCCGCCGCCACCGCCAACCGCAGAGTCACATTGAACGAGCAGACAGGCAAAGTTAAGGACTATGTGTTCCGCGCCTGCTTTATCGATCCCTTCCAGGGCAATGTAGGCGCCAATTTTGCACTGAATAGCCTGAAGTCGAAAAGAGCGGCCGTTTTGGTTGATAATTCCAGCGATTATAGCAAAGGCATGTCGCAGTTTTTCAAAGAATCCTTTGTCAAAGGCGGCGGTGAGATTGTCATTGAGGAAGCCTATCTGCAAAAGGATCAGGACTTCAAATCCATTCTCACCAAAATCAAGGCCACAAACCCGGACTTATATTACCTGCCCGGCTATTACGAGGAGGTCGGCAAAATTATCAAGCAGGCGCGGGAGCTGGGAATAACCGCTCCGTTTCTCGGCGGCGACGCCTGGGATTCGCCCAAGCTGGCGGAAATCGGCGGTGCTCAGGCACTTAACAATACCCACTTCACCAATTTTTACTCGGTAGAGGACAGCAGTGCCAAATCCCAGGCTTTTGTTGCCGCTTATCAGAAAGAATACGGACAGATGCCGGACTCGATGTCAGCAATGGGCTACGACGCCGCTTATCTGCTGGTTGACGCCATCAGACGCGCTAACAGCACCGAGGCCGACAGCATCCGCAAAGCGCTGGCCGCGACCGAGAACTTTCAAAGTCTCAGCGGTGACATGAAGCTGTCGCCAACCCATGATGCCATCCGCAACGCCGTTATTATTGAAATGAAAGATGGCAAACAGGTATATAAAGAAACCGTAAAGCCGCTATAATAAAAAACCTGCCGCGCACGCGCGGCAGGTTTTTTATTATAGCGCGGCAGAAGCCGCAGGAGTGCTTACAGTTTTACGGACTGTGAACAGCGGTTCAGATTTGAAAATGGCTGACAGCCGTTTGCAGGTCCTGGGCCAGTTTTGCCAGACTCTGACTGGAGGCGGCAATCTCCTGCATTGACGCCGACTGCTCCTCCGTAGCCGCCGATACGGTCTGCGACTCACTGGCCGCGGCGCGGCTGAGTCCGTCGATCTGTTTGACTGACAGCACAATTTGCTGGCTGCCGCCAGCCATTTGCTGCATGGCAGAGGCGCTTTCCTTTACCTGATCCGACACCTGGGCCGCCAGAGTCGCAATCTCTTTAAACGCGAGACCAGCCGAGGTAACAACTTCGCTGCCGATCTTCACTTCACGCGTCCCGTCCTGCATCGCCGCAACGGCCTTATCGGTCTCGCCCTGAATTTCACCGATCAGAGCCGCAATCTGCTTGGCCGCGTCCTGTGACTGCTCGGCCAGCTTACGGACCTCCTCCGCGACAACGGCAAAACCCCGGCCCTGTTCACCCGCCCGGGCGGCTTCGATGGCGGCATTCAGCGCCAGCAGATTGGTCTGGCCGGCAATGCCGGAAATGGTGTCCACAATTTGGCCGATTTCCTTTGAGCGTTCTCCCAGTTTACCGACAACCTGAGCCGAATTGGCGACGGTTTGTTCAATATGCGTCATCTGCTTAACCGCCTTTTCCACTGCCAGATCGCCAACCTTGGCTTTTTCCGACGCCTGAAAGGAGTTGGCTGACACTTGATTGCTGCTGACAGCCACCTGCTCTATTCCTGCCGACATTTCTTCAACAACTGCAGACGCTTCATCTACTGTCCGCAGCTGCTTTTCCGCGCCCTGCGCCACCCCGTTGATCGATTCGGCGACCTGAGTCACCGCCAGCGCTGATTGTTCGGCGCTGGCGGTCAATTCCTCGGACGAGGCTGCCACCAGTTCAGCCGACTCGCTGACTTTCTTCAATATACCTCGCAGCTTGGCACGCATATCCTGCAAGGCCTCATCAAGCTGGCCGATTTCATCTTTGCCCAACTGCAGCCGGGGCTTATCGCGGAAATCGCCGGCGGCAAACTCACCGCACATAGCGACCATCGCCTGCAGCGGACGGGTAATCATACGGGAAATCGTGACGCCGGCTACTCCCAAAAGCAGAAACGCAGCGGTGATAATGCCGGCCATCGACCGCGACGCCAGCGTCGATGCCGCCTGATTGTCACGGTTCATTTGCTCGGAGAGAGCGGATAAATAGTCCGCCATATCCCGCATCGTGTCTGTCAGCTCGGTCGTTACCGGATTCAGACTTTGCACATACAGCGCGTAGGCTTCCGCGTTTTTGTTCTGCAGGCTTAACGCCATCACCTGGAGTCTGATCTCACGGTTCTTAACCTGCAGGCCGTTAATTGTATTCAATAAGTCCTTGGCTTTGGCATCCAGCTTCATTTGACCCAACAGGGCGATATTGTCATTGTTCCGCTTCACCCTGTCGTCAATCAGACTTTTCAGTTGCTGATTGTATTTGGCGTCTGTCGCCAGCATCAGCTCCAGAACAGCGCCGTCCACCGCATTGATGTGGGCCCGGCTTTCGGTGACCAGCCTGACAGGCGTCAGGCGGTCGGCATACAAAGAATCCATCGTCTCGCTTCCCGCCTGAATGCAGTAGTAGCCGGTGAACCCGACCGCAGCTAACGCCAGAAACGCGACCGCTATCAGGATGCCTAATTTCACACTAACCTTCATATTGCGCAAATTCATTCTCCACCTTCCTCTTCCTATGATGCAAACAGCACCAGATAGTTCTTTTCACCCCGGCCAGCGCAATTCCATTCGACAAATTGGATAGTTTTTCGACAAAATTCGTATTTTTTTTTATCTATGCGGGATAAGTAGTACCCCGGCATACTCAAATCGGAAGAAAATGGCGAGGCAATTTTGTGTCAGCCCAGACCGGGGAATGAGGCGCCAGTATGCCGATTGACGACAGTATGGCGGAAAGCCGGCCCGGAAAGCAGAACTGCCGCAGCCAGCGGTGCTGCCGTCCTCAGGGCAATCGCTTACGAAATCGCAATCGTAAAAGGCGATTTCACAGCGAGTACCGAGGGAGGACAAAAGGAAGCGGCTAAAGCAATGCAAACCAGCGCCGCGTAACGCGCGTTGTCAGCAAGCCAGCTGACTTTATTTCGTTTCATCGTGTTCCGGCTTCTCGTCCTCCGTATCCCCGGCCTTTCCGGAAAAAGACGTTCCGGCAGGATGAAAAGTGGCTGGGCTGCGTTTAGAAGTACCAAGCAGCCCTGTTTTGACCAAAAGCGGCCATTGCTCCGCAGCAGGCAACGT
>UQPB01000086.1 GCA_900542835.1 uncultured Pelosinus sp.
AGAGGGTTATGGATTGTAATAAAATTTCTCACTTAGCCTCCGTGAACCTCCGTGTTACCTCTGTGTCCTCCGTGGAATCGTTCCCTCGCCCCTTGCCTCTCCCTCCCTCACGGCGGCAGCTTGCTGCACCGCTACTTTTGCAACACCCTCACTAACCGTAAAGCCGGATAAAATCAGCGATTCGATTTGACAACAATAGCGGCCAGGCCTCCCGGATTTTTTCGTAAGGCCACTCCCACCAGGCGATTCGCAGCAAAGCCTGTATGGCCTGTTCGTCAAAACGGAATTTGTACAGCCTGGCGGGATTGCCCGCCACAACCGCGTACGGCGCGACATCTTTGGCGATAACGCTGCGGGCGCCGACGACCGCGCCGTCGCCAATTTTAACGCCGGACAGAAGCAGCGCCTTGCTGCCGATCCAAACATCATTGCCAATGACGACATCGCCCTTGGTTTTGGGATGACCGCTAAACGATCGGGCCTGCTCGCACAGGACATTAAACGGATAGGTAGTCAGCCAATCGGCGCGATGTTCACCCCCCAGCATAATTTCCACGCCATTGGCAATCGAACAAAAGCGGCCGATTTTCAGCGTCGCGCCTTCACCCCAGGACAATATTTCCGGAGCGCCATAGGTCCAGTCGCCAATGTCATACTGGCGGTATTGGGGATTCTGATTCATGAAAAAGGACATCCGCATCACTTCTCCTCTGCCCTGCATGCCCGCTATTTTACCGTATTCAAAGACTATGCGGCGGCGAAGCTGTCTCAGTACCGCCGCCGTCAGCAGGAACAAGCCGGTTGCAGCCGAAGATATAGGCAGACACCATTGCAGTGTGCGATGAATTGCTTTATAGGAGGACAGCTTGTGAATCACTTCATTCATTCAGCATCAGGAATCCTGACTACGCAAGCCGATCTTTACGATGAAACCGGCATTTTGCTCATTGCCAAAGGGATGCCGGTAACCCGGGAAATTGCCGAAAAGCTGCAAACCAGAAAGCTTGCCCGTCCCGCCAAATCCCTGCCGGCGGCCAGCCAGGCGGAATCCGGCCTCATTGTCCCGGAGCGATCAGACCATCCGCTTCAGCAGCGCCTGGCCGCTGCCACCGTATTCGCGACCGCCGCTCGCGTCACTCAACAGGCGATCGAGGCAATAAACAGCAATTCCCGCCTAACCGCCAACCTGCGCGAGGTCGTCCGGAACCAGGCCTGGGTTTACGACCATTCGGTCAATGCCGCCCAACTGGCCACACAGCTCGCGCTTCAGCTTGCCCTGCCGGAGGGCGAGGTCTTTACGGTTTCGCTGGCCGCCTTATTGCACGATATTGGCCGCACCGTAACCGAAACCGCCACAACCTCCTTTGTCTTAACCAAGGATGAACTGCGGGGCTCCTCGCTTAAGCACCATCCGGTTATTGGCAGCAGCCTGTTGCAAAACGCCGGCTTGCCTGAGTCAGTCTGGCTGGTCGCGCTGCAGCATCACGAACGCTTTTCCGGCCAGGGCTATCCCCGCGGCCTGCGCCATGACGAGACGCACTGGCACGCGCAGATCGTGATGATGGCCGATGTATTCGAGGCGCTGACAACCCGGCGGCTCAACGATAAGACCTTCGGCATTGCCGAAGGCCTGGCCATTGTCAACCGCGGCCGCGGCCGCGATTACCATCCCGATATTCTCGATGCACTGACCGGCTTGCTGCAGGAGCAGGCTTGATCGCGGGGAGAAAGAGCGCTCCCCGGAGACAGGCGAGGCAGCAAACTGCCGGCAAGGAACGAAAGAACGATTCCACGGAGGCCACAGAGGTAATACTGGAATTTTTCACTAATATCCATAACCCTCTGTGTCCTCTGTGTTCCTCGGTGCCCTCTGTGGAAAAAGCTTCTCCGCTCCCTCCGTGGAACTCCGTGCCCTCCGTGTCATCCGTCCTCCCGGACCGTTTGGCCTTTAGCCCTCGGTCACGGCGCAACACTGCGCAGGACTGGCAGGGTGCAGCAGCCTAAGCTGCCGCGAGCCTTGACAATCTCGCCATAGTCCATATACTGGGTTTGGTAACCGTGGGCATTCAGCAGCTGCCGGGCGCCTTCACTGTGGGTAACGACCTTGCCGCCGCCCAGATAAATAAAATTTGTCCCCAGGTCATCGGCGATCTCGCGGTTCATTTTGATACAGTTTTTAACATGCTGTTGGATCGTCTCCGGGTCATAGACATAATCGGTAATGACGCAGCTATGCTGGTCCAGCGTGTTGAAAGCACAGTCGAGATGGATTTTATTGACGTCAAAGCGGATAGCAACCGTCTGAACCTTAATCTGATTCCGGTCAAGCACGCTCTGGACCTCCGCCACCGCCTGCTCGCTGGTCCTGCCGCCGACGCCGATAAACAGGACGCCGCCATCGTGAATGACATCGCCGCCTTCGATGCCGTTTTGCATGATATGATGCTTCAAGCCATGCTTCTGGATAAACCGGAGCAGCGGCTGAATCTCGCCGGCGCGTTCCGGCGCCTGCATCTTCGATACGAAAAAGATGTTGCTGACGACAAAGCCAATGTCTCTGGCGAAAACCTGCTCGGTACTGTTGACAATATCGAGCAGCTGCACCTTTACGCCTTGATCGGTAAGATAATTGACAAAACTGTTATATTGCGCGAAAACCTTGCTTTTATCAACGGTTCCCTTGTTGGGATTGCTGCTGTCGGTGACGTCGAAATAACAGGGATATGCCATCAAATAGCAGCGGACAGGGTCATAATTGTTGGCCATGAATATCTGCATCTGCTTCCTCCGTGCAACGATAAAATAGCGGGATACACCCCCAATGAGTGTATCCCGCCCACGGCGGATCTATGCAATATACCGGCCGTGTTCCCACCGGCAACGCGGCTGACCACAACAGGAGTCGGGAAGCAGGGAACGATTCCACGGAGGACACAGAGGATACACGGAGGGCACAGAGGGAACATAGGAATTTTCCACTAATATCCATAGCCCTCTGTGTCCTCAACGTTCCCTCGGTGTCCTCTGTGGAAAAAGCTCCTTTGCCCCCTCCGTGGAACTCCGTGCCCTCCGTGGTTGGTCATCCCGGAGAGTGGACAACCCCTACTGCCCGCCGCCTAATCCGCTGCGCACTGGCGCAACCGGTCAGGCTTTTGTGTACAGCTCCGGCCGGCGATGACCGAGGCAGGGCAATTTGTCCCGCACCCGCTTGATTCGCTCCAGATCAATCTCAGCGACAAAGATCGCCTCTTCTTCGCCGGTGCTGGCGACAATAATCCCCAGCGGATCGATCACCATGCTGCGCCCGCTAAAGATGTTGCCGGTCTGGTCGGCGGCGCAGACATAGACCGTATTTTCAATCGCCCGGGCCCGCAGCAGGATCTCAAACTGCTCCTCCTTCAGCGCTCCCGCTACCCAGGCCGTCGGCACCAGCAGCAGGTCCGCTCCCTGCAGGACATACTGCCGGGCGATTTCCGGGAAGCGGATTTCATAACAAACCAGCAGGCCGATCCGGCCAAACTCGGTCTCAAACAGTGTTAACGGCTCGTTGCCGGCAATAACTGATTTTGATTCCTGATAGGCAAAGGCGTCGTAGAGGTGCGTTTTACGGTAGCTGTGCAGCAGCCTGCCGTCCCGGTCAAACACCAGCGTGGTATTATAAGCCCGCACGTCCTCCCCGTCCTTGGCTTCATACATGCCGCAAACCACGTAAATGCCGTTTTCGCGGGCGGCTTCGGCCAGTCCGGCCGCAAACGGCCCATTCACCGCCTCCGCCACCGCGGCATAGGGTGCGTCCTTGGCCGGATAGGCCATAAAGGTCTCCGGAATCAGCACCAGATCGGCGCCCAGGGCCTTGGCCCGCGCCACAGACTGCTGCGCCTTGGCCAGATTGGCCTGCTTATCCGGACTGCTGATTAACTGCGCTATTGCGATCCGCACAAATTATCCCCCCACTGCCTTATTTCAGGGTATAGCCCCAATTCTCAACCAGGAACGCGACAATGCGGTTGATGCAGCGGTCGACCAGCTCCCTGCCCTTTTCCGCCGTGCCCAGGGTAGCGTCGCCGATCGTACCGCTGTCGGTATAGTCGCGAAGCGGTAAATATTTGATCACATCCGGGAACTTGTCGGCAAACTTCGGCGGACTGTTGACCACCTTCGTCATATCGCAAAGCTCCGGGAACAGGTGCAGCAGCACCGAGGTCCCGCACTCGCTGGCGTGCGCATGCGGCAGCGCCGCCTGGAACAGGCCCTGGTCGTGGGCCTGGACAAAGCGCCAGATATCGATCTGGGCGCAGCGGATGCCTGGTTCCCGCTGCAGCTCATGCCCCACCTGGTTCATGATAAAAACGTCGTGCAAATGGGTATTCATGAATAGAAAATCCCGGAAGCCCCATTTTTTCAGGCTGGCGACAATATCCTGCAGATACAGCTTAAAGCTTTCCGGCTTAATTGTTACCGTTCCCGGAAAATCATCCAGCACGGCCGAGTCGCCAACCTCCAGCACCGGCCCGATAACCGCCGCCACCCGCTCGGCCACCAGCTCGGCAAACCTGACCGACACCAGCGTGTCCGCTCCCAGCGGCAGGTGCGGCCCGTAGACCTCGAACGCTCCCGCCGGAATGATCGCGAGATCAGTTTTCGCCTTTCTCGCCAGAAATTCCTGCCAGCTCAGCTCTTTGAGAAAACTTGTCTGTTTCATGTTCATGCCCTCCTCGTTTTTAATCGCTGCGCGAATTTATGAAAGAGGCCTTAACGGCCTGTTTCAACTGGCAAAGGCTTTTTCACCCTGGTTTTAAAGCACACTTCCCCGATGAGCAAAAACGCGACCAGAATCACCACACTGCAGATAAAGACGAACTGCGGATCCGACATAATCAGAAAGGGAAACAGCAGTACATACGGCAATTGATAGACATAGCCCAGCGTACTGGCGGCCGCCGCTGTTTCGGCGGCAATGGTTTTGTGATCCGGGTCCACGACCTTGATTAACAGCAGCCCGGTCGACAGCACCCCCATCGCCATCCCGAAGATGCCGAGCGAGACCTCGAACCAGTCCCGGGAACACCAGCGTTTGCCGAAATAGAAGCAGACCCAGACGGTCAGGGCAAACATGATCAGCGCCATAATCGTCATCGGGATAATATAGGTGGCGAACACGGTTATCGAGGTGGTCGCGATCGCCGCCGCAATCATATAATCGAGAGCGACGCCGGAAATCCGGTTGACGGTCTCCTTATCGACATACTTGGCCAGACCGGTTTGGTCAAGCACGATGCCGGCAAGACCGCTGCAGATCAGCGTCGAAGCAAACAGCGGCAGATGGTTCCAGAACGGATCCAGGCTGATCAACGCCGACCGCAAGACCACGCCACAGGCAATGACGATCCCCACCAGCGCCAGCTGCAAGGCAAGCGGATCGAGCGACGAGGGCTTGGAAACGCCGAGGCCAATCGGCTCCCGCTCCTTTACCTCCACATAGCCGGTTTTGATCCCGGCCGCAATTTTGGCGGCGTCATAGTCCTGCTTCGACACACCCTTGCGCACGCCGATATTGATGATAATCATGCCGAGGATGATCCCGAAGATAATGCCCAAGGTGGAAAGCGTCGCGCCCACCGCGACGCCGTCGGCCCAGTAGCCGCTGTCGGCAAAAATGACGCCGGCGGCAATGGCGAAGCCGTAGCCGCCATAGAGCGCGTAGACTGGCAGCAGGCCAAAGCCCAGCGGCAGGTCGGGAATAAACATTGCCAGCAGGAACGCCACCGCCACGCCGAATACCGCTTGCAGCTGATGCGAGGTTCCCGCCAGCAGCGTCGCCGACAGCGCCGGCTTCGACAGCCGGCCCATTTGCTCGCCCAGAAACGCCGCGGCAAAAACCACCGCCAGCAGAATCGTGGCCCATTGCGAGATACTGTCGCTGTATACCAGACTGAATGAAGTATGCAGGCCTAATACCTGCGGCCCTAACAACAGGCCCAGCACCCCGCCGATTAACGAGGCGGGAATGAAGTAGGTTTGAAACAATTTAACGCTTTTCCGGAGAAAGTACCCTGCCGCCAGCAATACGCTGATGGCGGCAAAGTCACGCAATACCGCGGTTAAATCCATCGCTACGCCCTCCTTTAGCTTGCTGCTTGCCGTGTGCAAAACGGTTGATGGCATGCCGAATAAGCCGGTATGTTTACGGCCTCCGGCGGATGCGCTATAATGGTGTTGGCGTGAATGAACAGCCCGCCTGCGTTTGCTGCAACGCATTTTGGGCGCGGGCAGCATTCACTGGCTCCTTTGAATGCCGCTGGGTTGTTTCACCTCGCTTTCAGGTTTCAGTTTTGTTGCCGGGGAATGACTCACTCCTTTCTGTGGCTGGTTTTAAACTGGCCGCTGTTGTGGTGGCGTTGGATAGGCAGCGGCTTGGTTTACTATCGGTGACGATTAGCCGAATCCAGTCAACTAGTCCTAATAAAATATTTTAAATCTAAAAAACGTTTGTTTAGTTAAATTAAACCAACATCCACATTATACGTTTAATTAAATTAAACGTCAAGGGGTTTTAATTTATGATAAACAGAAATATTTTTTCCTGCCGATTAAAGCAGTTACGTACCGAAAAGAATCTATCAATGCAGGCCCTAGCCACTATTGTTGGGCTAAAAAACAAGGGTTCCATCGGGCAGTTTGAATCATGTCTGCATATCCCTTCTGCAGATATTTTAGTTGCGCTTGCCGATTATTTTGATGTCTCCCTTGATTATCTTGTCGGCAGATCCGATAGGCCGGAGCGGAAATAAAAGCCATGCTGCTTAATCTAAATCCAGATTGTTTTGCAAAAGAAATAGGCAAGGACATTCCCGTCGTTACCGACGTGGATTGTCCTTGCCTATTGTTTAAGGCGATGGTGTGGCCTTAAACGTGATCCGCGAATTGATGTGTCTATTATCGAGGTAGCGTCAAGATTGTTTCGCAAATTTAGTTTGCAGCCCACTGAAGCGAAGATCAGCCAGCAATAAATCCGACTCAAGGCCGATATTTTCTAAGTGCTTCATATTCATATATTTCTTATTTCCCCACTGTTGCCAGCAACATGGCGTAAGCGGGCGCACACGAGCATCAGCGCAGAGTTTCCGTCTGGAAAAGCGCCAACGACTCGAGTACGTCGACGAATTTCCCGGTTTAGCCGCTCAATCACATTATTGATGCGTAGTCTTGTCCAATGTTCAAACGAAAAGTCCATATAGTTGAGGGCTTCCTCGATGCTATTTTCGATTTTGGTTGCAGCTTCTTTCAGTTTCATGTCTTTTAGAGTCTGAGCGACTTGGGCTGCCTTCTCTTTTGCGCTGGCTTTGCTCTCCTGAGCATGGATGGCTTTGAGCATTTTTGCCACAATTTTCACTTTGGATCGGGAAACAACGGAAAATACGTTTCGGTAGCCTTGACGGGGTTTCAGTACGCTCATATCGGGCCGCCTGAGTTAGGTCTTTGGCTTCCTGACCCAGCAAGTTATTGAGCGTTTCCTCCATGCTGCTGCGCACCAGTTCCTTCAGTTCTACCTTGATGATTTCTTCATTCAACTGTATAATTTCTTTGGACATGTTTGCTCTTC
>UQPB01000087.1 GCA_900542835.1 uncultured Pelosinus sp.
GCGGCAGCTTGTCAATAAAGCTTTTGCCGGCAATCCAGGACGACAGGTTAACCTGATGCCGGGTCAGGTTAAGATACTTGGCGCCTTCGTGCATTTTGCCGCCATAATGCACCGGGATCGGATTTTCGGCGCCGTCAATAACGCCCTGCATGATGCCGGGATAGGCTTCCGCCAGCGGCATCGGCGTAGCGACGGCCCCCATGGCATTCATCATCTCGGTGGAAATGCGGATATTGGGAACCCGGATTTTCATGCCCTTCAAGTCCGCCGGTTTAGTCACCGGCTTGTTGGCAATGACGTGGCGATCGCCGTAAATCCATTTTGAATGCACAATATACAAGCCCTTAGTCTCCAGCTTTTGGGAAAGCTCCTTGAACAAATCACTGTCGACCAGCTTATACAGCTGCTCTTTATTGTCGAAGAAGTACGGTAAAAAGGTGATGCCGAATTCGGGCACATAGTCCATCAGAAAGCCGCCGTCAGAAATGGAAATGACATTCGAGCCAATGGTTAATTGCTCGGTCACATCTTTCTGCGAGCCCAGCTGGGAACTAGGGAAGTACTGGAACTCAACCCGGCCGTTGCTTCGTTCATGCATCAGCCGGCCCCACTCCCGCAGCGCCTTATCATTGGGCTCACCGACATTGTTGGCATAGGAAATCTTAATCTTGATTTTTTCATCTTCCTTTACCGCCGGCTTGCCGCTGCCGCCGCAGCCGGCCAGCAGCAGCGCCAGAACGGTCCAGCAGCCGATAATGATCCTGACATACCTATTGGTTGATAATGTGCTCATAGCAAACGCCCCTTTCATCATAAGGACTAAACGCTAAAATTAATACCCGCGCGTCCTGCTGCCGGCAAACCGGATTAACTGGCCGCCTTAAAACAAGACAACTGATTTGATTACTTCCGGCGACGTCAGCTGCAGGAACCGCTCCTGATCAAGACGGAAGAAATCCACCTCATGACTGGGCAGCTGGCCGGGCCGGATTTTGCCGGCAGCAGCCAAGTCGACAACCAGCCGGAAATCTGCCCTGGTCGCGCCCCTGCTGCCGCAAAGAGTGGTTTCCCGCTTGTGAAACGCCAGATCATCGAACTGTACCTCGCCTGTATGCAGGCCGACAAATACAAGGGTACCACCGGCGGCCAGCCGGCCAATCTGGCTGTTCATGGAGACGGCATTGCCGGTTGCGTCAATGATGATCAACGGGCCGTCGCCATGTGTCAGCCGCTCCAGTTCAGCGGCGTAATCGGCTGTCAGCGGATTCAGGCAGGTTGAAAAGCCATAACGCTCCACGGCTGCCGCCAGCCGCTTTGCATTTGTTTCCGCCAGAATGACCTCGCCGCCAAGCGCCCGGCAAATATCGGCGACGCCCAGGCCGATTGCTCCCGCCCCGGCCACCAGCACCTGATCACCGGCACGGATACCGCTGCGGCTTACCGCATGGGCTGCAATCGCGTAGGGCTCAAGCATAGCTGCGGTCTTGTGCTCGATTGCCTCCACAGCCAGCAGATAATCCGCGTCCACAGCCACATATTCCTGCATCGCGCCGCCGCGATGAACGCCCATTACCGAAAGGGCGCCACAGCAATTGGTCCTGCCCCGCCGGCAGGCAATGCAGCGGCCGCAATGCCGGTATGGTATGACAATTACCTGCTGTCCCGGACTAAAGCCGGCAGCGCCGCGGCCAGCGACTTCGCCGCTGATTTCATGGCCCATGACCTGGGGATAGGAAAACATCGGCTGGCGGCCATGAAAAGCGTGAATATCAGAGCCGCAGATCCCCAGCGCCCTGACCCGGACCAGAACCTGGCCCGCCGCCGGCTCAGGTACAGGGCGTAGCTCCCGCCGCAGCACGCCCGGCTGTTCGCATACAAGCGCCTGCATTTCAGAAGCCATAGCTTAGCGCCCCCCCGTCCACGGCAAAATCCTGGCCGGTGATATAGGAGGAGGCGGCGCTGACCAGGAACCAGACCATGGCGCCGACCTCGCTGCGGGGATGACCGTAGCGGTGCAGCGGCATACGATTGATGATTTTGGCCAGCCGGTCGGGATCGGCGACCGTTTGAGTCATACTGGTTTGAATCCATCCCGGCGCTACCGAGTTAACCAATATATTGCGGCCGGCCCATTCGATCGCCAGTCCCCTGGTCATGCCGGCAACAGCCGCTTTGGTCGAGCAGTAAGGCGTGACTTCCGCAAAGCCAAGATGGGCGGCCATGGACGAAATATTGACAATCCTGCCAATATGCGGCGACCGGCTGAGATAGGCAAAGCACTGCTGCGCCAGAAAGAAGGGCGCGTCTACATTCAGCGTATGAATGTCCTGCCACCATTGCTGCGATACCGCCTCCGCCGGTGTCCGTTTGGTCATACCGGCGTTATTGACCAGAAAATCAAGACCTTCAGCTTCACCAATTTGCCGGACCAGCGTCTGCACCCGCGTAAAGTCGGTAATATCAACGGCGATATCGGTTACGTTGGGATTCAACCCGAAATCCAAATCCTCACTGCGGGTCGGACGGCGGCTGAAGTTGTACACTTTGGCGCCGGCATCGGCTAGCAGATGGGCAATGCCCCTGCCAATGCCGGAGGAAGCGCCGGTAACAATACCGACCCGCCCCTCCAGTGAAAAGAATTGCTGCAATACAGTCTGCTCCACGTTCTACTCTCCTTACCTGATTTCCGACAAATGCTGCTTTAAGAAGCTGAAGCCCCAGCCAGGGGTTTGCCGCGGATAGGCAAAGCCATTCTCAATCCGCATCTGATTGTCAATGATGCTGTCAATCCAGTCAAAGGACTCGGCACCGTAGGGATTGGGAACGGTACATAATAAGGGAACATCATAATCCTTATAATAATGCGGCAACACCGGCAAATGATAAGCGTGCGCCAGCATGGCGGAGGCGCGCCAGGCTTCAACGCCGCCAATACGGATCAAATCAGGCTGCCACAGATCGAGGGCGTTGCGCTCAATCAGCGCCTTGAGCGCTTCCGTATCATATTCGCGCTCGCCCATGGCCAGCGCAATGCCGGTTTTCTGGCGCAGCAGCTGATAAGCGGCATAATCGGTATGGCCGACAGGCTCCTCAAACCAATGAATGCCAATCTTTGCCGCCTGGGTCGACAACGCGAGGGCATTGGGCAGACTCATGCCTTGATTGGCATCCATCATAATTTTCAAACGCGGTCCCACCGCCTCGCGCACCTTTTGCAGCCGCTCCAGATCGCGTTCCAGCTCCGGCAGTCCTACTTTGACTTTAACGGCGGTGAAGCCGCGCTGCTTATACTCCAGCACCTCTTCCACCAGTTCGGCATCACTGTAAGAAAGCCAGCCGCCGCTGCCGTATACCGGCACACGGTCCACCGTTTGCCCGAACAGCTTCCAAACCGGCTGCTGCAGCGTCTTGGCCCAGGCATCCCACATAGCCACATTCAGCGTGGCGGCAGCCCATTTTTGCAGCCCGTTATTACCAAAATACTCAGCCTCTTTTTCATAATCGGCAATCAGCCGGCCGGTCTCATAGGCGTGGTAGCCTCTGGCAAAGTCTTTAATATCCCGCATCGCCCCGGCAATCGCGTTGGGCGAATAATGAAACGACAATAAATAACCTTCACCGGTTACGCCATTGTCCAATTCAACTTCGGTTACAATAAAAGCAATCTCGGGAATTTGATGGGTTGCGTCGGCAATCGGCTTAGTCAGCGTCGATACCGCCCTGTAAAGATTAACGTTCTTAATTTTTGTCACGTACATGCTCCTTTTAAATACATACTATTCAGATTACTATAAATGATACGCAAAAACCGCCTGTTTTTCTTGTCTTGCCTTGTCAGCTTTTTTGTGCTATTTTAACTTTAACAGCAAATTATCAGAAGTAAGGCAGGTGTTGGCGATCGCATTTCATAAGCGCCGGGCAAAGTATATCCTCAATCCCCGCACCCAAATCCATTATGCGATCTGCTCCTCCTATAAAGGCTCTGATTTTCCCCATATTCATGATTTTTATGAACTGTTCTTTATTATTAAGGGCAGTCAAAGCCTTGTTGCCAACGGCAAAAAAATTCTTTTGCCGAAATCGTCCCTGACCTTGATCCGGCCGCAGGATGTTCACAGCAAGAAGTACATCGGCGATGGTTTGCATATCAATGTCGCTTTTTCCAAAGAAACGATGGAGGAACTGCTAAGCTATCTCGGCGACGGCTTTCCTTCCAAACAACTGCTGCAAGCAGAAATGCCGCCTTATGTAATTTTAAACCAATCGGAAAAATCGCTGATTCAAAGTAAACTGGAAAATCTCAACCTGATTACCGTTTACGATGAGGCCGCGATCAAAACCAATCTGCGGATCCTGCTGTTCGAGCTCTTAACCAGGTATTTCGCCAATGCGGAGGAGCCAAACGATATGCCGGCCTGGGTTGCGGCACTGTTGTCGGAAATGAAGCAAAAGGAGCACTTTACCAAGGGCCTGCCGGCTTTACTGGCAATATCAGGCCTGGCCCACGGCTACCTTTGCCGGGTGTTTAAAAAATATGTACAATTGACACCAACCGACTATATCAATGATCAGCGGCTGAATTACGCCAGCAATCTGCTGCGGCATACCGATATCGATATTGTTAATCTCGCACTTGAGGCCGGTTTTGGCAATCTCAGCCATTTTTATCATTTGTTTAAGCGAAAATTCCACACCACTCCCGCCGACTATCGCCGGCAGTTTGTACAGGCCAGCTTAGCAAGCGCTGATGAAATGAATCAGTCAGATTGACGGAATTTTTTTCGTCTGGTAAGGCAGAAAGACCGTCGGGATACCATCAAGAAGGAGTTACAAAATAAGCAGGGGAACGATTCCGCGGAGGACACAGAGTAAGGCACGGAGGTTCGAGGTATGAAGCAGAGCTTAGCGTAGTGCAGGATCAGTTTAGTAAAAATAAATGCTGACAAAATTTTTCCAGGTTCATTTACAGACGCAGTGGCATATGCTATGATAGACGATAACCAAACAGCTTCATACCGTTTCGTCAGACCGCCGGCTGCGGCCGGGGGTCGGGCCTTGCGTCTTGCCGTCCGGCAGGAGCAGGGCAGTGGTTAAAGACCATGGGACAGTCATTTATGATTGTGTCATGGTTTTTTTGCATATTAGGGGACTACAGATTAAAACTAAACGCAAGATCAATGGTTTCTTGGAGGGAAAGAATTATGCCTCAGCAGGATGTATCGCATCAGGTGAAAAAAGTACTGTGGCTGATACTGGCCGCCAATTGTCTGGTGGCGCTGACCAAGATCGGCATTGGCGTCAGTATCCAAAGCAGCAGCATGACCGCCGATGGTTATCATTCGCTAACCGACGGCATATCCAACGTGGTTGGCCTGATTGGGATTGCCCTGGCTGCCAAGCCGGTCGATTCCGATCACCCCTATGGACATAAAAAGTTTGAATTTCTGACCGGTTTGTTTATCGGCGGCATGCTGCTGGTCATCACGGTCAATATTCTGGTGGAAGCGGTCGCAAAAATTCTTAACCCGGTAACACCGCAGTTCGGCGCCGAATCACTGATGGCGCTGCTGGCCACGCTGATCGTCAATATCCTTGTCAGCAGCTATGAAAACAAGCAGGGACATAAACTTAACAGCTATATCCTGATTGCCGATTCCCTGCATACCCGCAGCGATATCTATGTGACGCTGGGCGTATTGCTGACGCTGGTGGGGATCAAGCTGGGCGCGCCGCCGCTGATCGACCCGCTGGCCTCAATTATTGTCGCCGGCTTCATTGCCCACGCCGCTGTTGACATTATCAAATCCACCAGCGCCGTGCTGGTGGATCAGGCGGCAATTGATCTCCCTTTGATCGAAAGCATTACCATGTCCTTTCCCCAGGTCCGCGATGTTCACGATATCCGCAGCAGAGGCAGTGAATCCGCCCTGTTTATCGACATGCATATTCTGATTGACCCGGAAATGAGCATCGCGGCGGCCCACGACCTGGTGCATCAAATTGAAGAAAAACTCAAGGAGGAAATCAATCCCTCGCTGCAGGCGCTGATTCACGCCGAGCCGGATAACGAAATAGAGCGAGCGATTCCTGAAGAAAGCAGCCGGCAGTGATCAGGACCGGACGCACATAGTAAAAAGGATGCCGCAACTGGTCTTAGCCAGTTTGCGGCATCCTTTTTACCGGGGCGATTGCTTGCTGGCCGGTAAACCGTCAGGCAATCAGCAGCAATTGCCGGCCGGCCTGCTGGATATCTTCCAGCATTTTGCTGATTTCCTGGGTCGCCCGGGCCTGTTCCTGAGTAATCCGGTTTGTCTGCTCAACCGTCCGCCGTACCTGTTCAACCGAGCGCTGGAACCGGGCCAGCATGCCGTCAATATTGCCGACTGAATCCTGACTTGCCGTCGCCAGCTTGCGGACTTCGCCGGCGACGACGGAGAAGCCGCGGCCGTACTCGCCGGCCCGCGCCGCCTCGATGGCGGCGTTTAGCCCCAGCAGGTTTGTCTGCTGCGCCAGTCGCCTGATAATGCCGACTATTTCAGCGGTATTATTGACTTCCTGAGTGGTGGTTCTGGTCATCTCGGTGGTTTGCTGACTGGTCGCGCTCAGCTCCTGCGACGAAGCACTAAGCTCTTCAACCGCGGCGACCGCCTGTTCGAGCGCGGCATAAATGGTCTGGACCTGCTGCTGAATCTGCCGGGCCTTATCTTGTTCACGCAGCCGTTCCGCTGACTGGGCCCGGGCAATTTTCAGCGCTTCATTCAACGCGCTTTTAATCGAGGCCTCGCCAATTTCCGAGAATGCGCCCACTAGGCCGAAGGGTTCGGCCTCATCAATAACGGCACGGGTACCGACAATACCGGTTACGCCTAACGCAGCAAGCTGCTGCAGCAATGGCCGGATATCAGCCTTGTTGTGCCATGGCCGCATAAAAATTTGCGTATTTTGAAGGGAAAATTCATGGGCGCTGTCGTCAGTAAGACTGGTATGCTGAATAACGACGCCGATTTTTTCTATGCCCCTGACCGATAGTGACTGAATAACCGCCAGCAGGTCATTAATGGTCATTTTCATATCGACAACGCTTTTTTCCGGTAAACGGCCCAGCGCCTCCGACAGACCGCCACGGCTGATATAAATCGAAGCAGCAGGATATTTAGCGACAACGGCAGGAATATCCTGTGATTTACAGACAACCACCGGCAAGCTGATTCCCATTTCACCGCTGATTCTTACGGCGGCTTGCGCTACCGTTTCCGTAGGCGCGACAAAGAGAATGTTGTCCATGTACCGAAACTCCTTTGCCTTTGACATTATATTTTCACCGATTGACCGGCAACGGGCCCCAAAGGAGAAAATTCGCCGCTATGTGCCGGCGTCGCCGGCCCTGGCAGCATGATTCCCCCTACCATAAGCCGATTAGTTTCCAATAAGCCAGGCCAACGGTCATATAGACAAGGA
>UQPB01000088.1 GCA_900542835.1 uncultured Pelosinus sp.
CGCAGCCCAGCCGCTTTTCATCCTGACGGAACGGCTTTTTCCGGAAAGGGCCGGGTAACGGAGGAGACGAGAAGCCGGAGCACGATGAAGCGAAGTAAAGTCAGCTGGCTTGCTGAGGAAAGTGAGGGATCATTTTGCACGATTGGAGAAACCGGTTCCGCCATAAGCTGGTCACTGCCGGAGAAGCAGTAAAAGCGATTAAGTCCGGCGACCGCGTTGTCATTGCCCACGCCTGCGGCGAGCCGCAGGCGCTGGTGGCAGCGCTGGTTGCCAGGGCGCCGGAACTAACGGCGGTGGAGATCGTTCATATGGTGGCCATGGGGCCGGCTAAATACGCCCAGCCCGGCATGGAGCAGAGCTTCCGCCACAACGCCCTGTTTGTCGGCGGCTCCACCCGCAAGGCGGTTGCGGAGCGGCGCGCCGACTATACGCCCTGCTTTTTTTCGGAAGTTCCCCGTCTGTTCCGGGGAGGGCTGCTGCCGGTAGACGCGGCTCTGATCCAGGTTACGCCGCCGGATGCCGACGGCTACTGCAGCTTTGGCGTCTCGGTTGATTATACCCGTGAGGCGGCGCAAGCGGCCAAAACGGTTATTGCCCAGATGAACAGGAAGCTGCCGCGAACCGGCGGCGCCCGCATCCCGCTGGCCGAGCTTGATTATATTGTCGAGCAGGATGAACCGCTGCTGGAGCTAACGCCGCCCGCCATCGGCGAAACAGAAGAGCGTATCGGCCGCCATATTGCCAGCCTGATTCCCGACGGCGCCACCCTGCAAATGGGTATTGGCGCGATTCCGGACGCGGCGCTGCTGTTTCTCAAGGATAAGCGTGATTTAGGCATTCATTCGGAAATGTTTTCTGACGGCGTTGTCGCCCTGGCCGAAGCCGGCGTGATCACCAACAATAAAAAAGCGATTAACACCGGCAAATTTATGGCCACCTTCCTGATGGGCAGCCGCAAGCTGTACGATTTTATCGATAATAATCCGGCGGTAGAGCTCCAGCCTGTGGATTATATCAACGATCCCTGCGTCATCGGCAAACATGCCCACATGATCGCCATCAACTCGGCGCTGCAGGTCGACCTGATGGGGCAGGTCAACGCCGAGACCATCGGCGGCCGGCAGTTCAGCGGCATTGGCGGTCAGGTTGATTTTATCCGCGGCGCGGCCAGATCAGAAGGCGGCAAATCAATTATCGCCCTTCCCGCCACCGCCGCCGGCGGTAAGCTCTCCCGCATCGTTTGCCGGCTTGAACGCGGCGCGGCTGTTTCCACCACCCGAAACGATGTCCACTACGTTGTCACCGAGTATGGGATCGCCCAATTGCGCGGCAAAAGCCTGCGACAGAGAGCGCAGGCGCTGATCGCGATCAGTCATCCCGCTTTCCGGGACGATCTGGAAAAGGAAGCGGCTGCGGAAGGACTGCTGTAAGAGCCACTCCTGGTCGGTTCCAATTCAGGATAAGACACAAGCCGCCGCCGGCAAAAACCGGCGGCGGCTTGTTGTTTAGCCCGGATCAGGTCCGAAGCAGCGCAGGACGCGGCAATTTTCCTCACCGTGGCGTTCGAGCGTAACCCTGCCGGCGGACGCCGGCAGAAAAAATTGATCGCCGGGTTGAAACGGCAGCAACTCGCCGCCGCTGTTGAGAGTCCCACGACCGGATAAGACATACAGCCCGGAGAAAACTGTCCCGCTGTCGATGCTTACTGCGCTGTCAATTTCCCACTGCGTCAAACGGAAAAAGCGGGTATGACGGCTGCCGATCAGCTCGCACTCCCTGCCCGCCGCTTCCTGCCGCAGCGTTTGAGGGGGAATCCGCCAGCGCCGCTCGGTCTCCTCGCGGCTGAAACCACCATACTGAAAGCAATCAAACATTTGCTCAAACCCCAGCCCCTGGTGGCACATAGCATCGGCCACCGGAAAGCCGGACGGGGTTGTCCGTTCCACACGGATGGTAAAATCGGTCGGTTCCTGAATCTCTACCAAAAAGCAGCCGGCGCCGATCGCATGCGGTATACCGCCTTCAATTAGAAAGGTATCCCCTGCCCGCACCTCAAACCGGTGCAGGCAGTCAAGCATTGCCGGGATATCCTGCCGTGCAAACAGTTCCCGCCAATACACGCGGGTTATGCCCGGTTTAAAGCCAAGATAGACGCAGGGTGGACGGCCGTCAATCTGCCTGCCGCCAAGAATGTGCCAGCATTCGGTCTTGCCGAAACCGGAGCCGAACAGCTTCCTGGCAGCGGCGCGGTCGGGATGAACCTGTACGGTCAGCCGTTCGGCGGCATCGATCAGCTTCACCAGTACGCCGGGATTATCACCGCAGCGGGCTGTATGCGCGACTCCCAAAAGGGCATCGGCATTGGCGGCAATCAGGGCTTTGAGCGACAGCGGCGGCTTGACACCGGCAATCAGACTCATCCCCTCGTCTTTTATTGCCTCGCGGCCGGCATTGCGGGCGGCCACTACTGACAAAATCCATTCCTCGGGAAAATGACTGTCTTGCGCCTCAACTGCGCCATGCAGTTCCTCCAGCAGCCTGCCGCCGATATAGGTACGCCAGGCACGCGCCGGCGACAGCCTGATCGCTTTAGCTCCGTCCGTCATCTAGCACCTCTTTCTCACGCTGCCAATGTCTCACCGGCATTGTCTCAATCTCATTGTAGCGAGCGGCAGTCCGGACGGTCAAGCCGCATAGCGGGCCAAATTCAGCGAAAATTCTCTTTTGTTTACTATTTAGCTAATTTTCTCATTGCGTTAACTAATATATTAGTTTAATATATTAGTGTAAACAGTTTACGGTTTAGGGTGCGGCAAATACCGCGGCGTTGTTGCCCAGCAGGCGGCCGCGTCAGGGAAAGGAGGACAGCCGTCAGCGTCTGTAATAGAAAAGCGATTACACATATAAAAAGGGAGGTCTAGCGTCGTGATTGACATTATCTCCGGAATTTTACTGGTTATCACGTTTATTGCCCTGATTGTTTATTGCATGAAAGGCGGCAATCTGCTTGTCGGCTTTCTGACAACCGCCTTGTTGTGGTGCATTATTGGCCGGATTCCCGTTAACATTGTCGTTACCGATATTTTTCAAACGTCGGTAGAAAACTATGGCAAGACAATTGCGATTATCGTCTTTGGTGCCTGGTTTGGCCGCATGCTGGTCGATACCGGTATTGCCGGCTATATCATTAAAAAGACGGTGGAACTGGCCGGCGACAAGCCGCTGGTAACGACACTACTGCTCAGCACGGTTTGCGCCTTGATTTTCACCAGCGCCTTCGGTGTTGGCTCGGTTATGGCTATCGGCATGATCGTGCTGCCAATCCTCTTTTCCCTTGGCATTGATAAGAAAACGGCTGTGGGGGCATACCTGCTGGCGGTCGCTGCCGGCATGTATCTGAACATCGCTTATGTCAATCAATTTTTCGCGGTATTCAAGAACATCAAGTATGATGACAGCTATATCCGCTTCGCGATCATTGCTACCGTGGTCCACATCGCCGTGATGATCGCGTTCATCGTATTCAACTATCTGCGGGCCAAACAGGGCGGACGGGCCCGGGCCTGGGCAGCCGCCGGCCCGGTCGGCGATTCGCGCGACTCTCTGGGCTGGTATTGCATCATTGTCCCATTCCTGCCGATCATTATGGTCGCCTTCTTTAAATGGCAGCCGATTCCCTCCTTCCTGCTGGGCATTTTCCTCGGCCTGCTGTTGACCCGCAACATGACGTCCTACAGCCTGGCAGTGGAAAAAATCCAGAAAACGCTCTACGACGGCATCGCCGACAGCGGCCTGCTGATCGGCATGCTGTACAGCGTCAACATCTTCCAGGCAGCGGCGCAGAAAGTCTCGCCGATCCTGCAAAACCTGCTTGGCGGTGTGATTCCTTCCACCCCGGTTGTTATTCTGATTGGCGTCTGCCTGCTGGCGCCGCTGGCGTTGTTCCGCGGCCCGCTGATGATCTGGGGCTCCGGTATCGCGCTGGTATCGATTCTGCAGGCAATGGGCGTCTTCAGCGAGCAATTTCTGTTTGCCTTGTTCCTGATTCCACCGGTTGCGATCGTCGCCAGTGCCTGCCCGACCCAGTCGTGGACCATGTGGGGACTGAGCTACGCCAAGCTGGAACCGAAGCAGTACATCCGGACCAACCTGCCCTGGGCCTGGGTCATTCTGATCATTGTCGAAGTCCTCGCTTTTGTGATGATTGGCAACGTATAGTCAGCCCTTACAGGTATCAGGCTAAAGCACACCATCCCTTCCGGCCAGTCAGCAGCCGGGGGCTGCCGGCTGGCCGCAAACTGCCGGCTTTACGTCAAATATATTCGGAGGATTTACTTGATGAGCAACAGAGCAATCCGCATTGGCATCGATGTCGGCGGCACGCACACCAAGGCTGTCGCGATTGACAACAATAGCAACGAAATTGTCGGCAAGGGCTCGGTCATGACCACCCACCACCATCCGCAGGGCGTTGCCGCCGGCGTTGTCGCGGCATTCGAAAAGTGCCTCGCCGAAAACAGCATCAGACCGGAGGAAGTTATTTTCATTGCCCACAGCACGACCCAGGCCACCAATGCCCTGCTGGAAGGGGATGTGGCCCGCGTCGGTGTCATCGGTATGGGCGGCGGCTGGCTGGAAGGCTTTCTGGCCAAACGGCAGACAAAAATAGCCAATATCGATCTTGGCACCGGCAAGTTTATCGAAATCGATCATGCCTATATCAATATTAAACAATGGTCGCCGGAAGTGCTGACCGGCACCATTAAAGAAATGAGCGAGCGGGGCGCCCGTGTCATCGTCGCCAGCAAAGCCTTTGGCGTTGATAACATGCGGGAAGAGCAGGCAGTGGCCGCAGCGGCCGAACAGCAAGGCATCGCCTGCACAATGGCTTCCGATATTACCAAGCTGTACGGGCTGACCACCCGCACCCGCACCGCCGCCCTCAACGCCTCAATTCTGCCGAAAATGCTCGATACCGCCAATTCCACCGAGCAGAGTGTCCGCGCCACCAAAATCAATGTGCCGCTGATGATCATGCGCGGCGACGGCGGCGTAATGGAAATTAACGAGATGAAAAAGCGCCCGATCCTGACAATGCTGTCCGGTCCTGCCGCCAGCGTTATCGGAGCGCTGATGTACCTGCGGGCCTCAAACGGCATCTATTTTGAAGTCGGTGGTACATCAACAAATGTCGGCGTCATCAAAAACGGCCGGCCCACTGTCGATTACTCGATTATCGGCGGCCACCGCACCTATGTGAACAGTCTTGACGTCCGGGTGCTGGGAGTGGCCGGCGGCAGTATGGTCCGGGCCAAAAAGGGGGAAGTGATTGACGTCGGTCCCCGCTCCGCCCATATCGCCGGCATGGGCTACGCCTGCTTCACCGCTACGGCGCTGTTTGACGGCGCCACCCTGTATCACGTCAAGCCCCGCCCCAACGATCCCGCCGATTATGTGGCAATCAGGCTGAATAACGGCGAAAGCGTAACCATCACCAATACCTGCGCGGCAAATGTGCTGGGTATCCTGGGCGAAAACGACTACGCGCGCGGCAACTATGAATCAAGCCTGCGGGCGCTGCAGCTGCTGGCCGATTTCGTCGGTCTGCCGGTTGAGGACACCGCCAGGGCGATCCTGACCAAATCCTGCGAAAAAATTATCCCGGTAATTGAGGATCTGATTACCAAGTATAAGCTGGAACGCGATCAGATCGTGCTGGTGGGAGCCGGCGGCGGCGCCGGTTCGCTCCTGACCTTTACCGCCAATATGCTGGACTTCAAATACCAGATTCCCGAAAACGCGGAAGTCATTTCCTCGATCGGCGTGGCGCTGGCTATGGTCCGCGAGATGGTGGAACGGACGATTCCCAACCCCACTGCCGCCGACATTGCCCAATTGAAAAAAGAGGCGAAGGAGCTGGCGATGAACAGCGGTGCGGTGGAAGACAGCATTGAGGTCTATGTCGAAATCGACGATCAGGCCCAAAAGGTGACCGCCATCGCCATGGGCTCCACCGAAGTAAAAACCACTGATTTGATGAAAAACTGCACCGCCGGCGAGGCGGTCGAGCTGGCGGCCGCCTCTATTGGCGTCGACGCCGGCGGTATCCGGCTGGCGGCGGATAATGGCTTTATCTTTGTCGCCACAGCCGAGAAAAACGGCAAGCAGCCGGTGCGGGTAATCGATAAGAAAGGCTTTATTAAGATTCAGCGGGCCAATGGCATAATCGAACGCACCACCATGGAGGAGGTTAGCGCCGTCCTGCGGACCATGTGGGAGCGGGCCAGCAATTTCTCCAGCGAGGTCAGGATCAATCCCGACGTCTACGTTATTGCCGGCTCACGGGTAATGGACTACTCCGGCATCCCCGAACTGCTGCAGGTTTCCGGTTTGATTGAAGCCGAACTCAGCGACCAGCCGCCGGAAGCCGAGCTGGTACTGGTCCTGGCCCGCAATGAGCTATAATCGGTTCGAACCGGCGGCGGACAGCGCCCTGCGCAAAGCCGTCCAGACGGCTCTGGCCTGCGACGACGCCGCCTGGGACCGTTGCACACTGCGCAGCGGTGTCACCAACTGCCGGCTGAGCGACGGGGAAGAAACCGCGATTATCGCCGGAGCCGTCGCAGCAGCCGCCGCTATGGCGCAGCGGATCAAAGCC
>UQPB01000089.1 GCA_900542835.1 uncultured Pelosinus sp.
CGGGCCGGTCCCGCCGCAGCAGCTAGCCGCAGAACTGGGGCTGACGGTCGCGTATAGCGCCGAGGAACTGCGTGAGCCCTATCTGTATCTGGGGCTGTATGATCCGGGCAGCCGTACCATCAGCCTGAATAGCAGCGCTATTGAACAGGTGCGTCAGTTTATCACCAGCCATATGCTGGCCGATCTTACCCCGCCGGGGGATATTGTGCGGCTGGTCTTATACCATGAGATTTTTCACGCTTTGGAGGAACAGACACCGGATATCTACACCCGCAGCCGGATGCTGCGGCGCAAAGCGCTGGGGCTGTTTCCCTACCGCCGCGGCCTGGCGGGCGCGTCGGAGACGGGAGCGGTGCATTTCTCCCGTCTCATGGCGGAAACGCCTTACTCGCCCTGCATCCATGAACGCTATTTGTTGCTGGCCCTGGGCCAGTTATCAATTGATTTTTTACCGCCGAGCGTGTAGAATGAAAAAAAAGATGACCGGCGGCATCGAAAGGAATATCGACATGCAAATGACCATGCGCTGGTTTGGCACCGGCTATGATGCGGTTACTCTCGAGCAGATCCGGCAGGTGCCGGGCGTTACCGGTGTTATTACCACTCTTTACGGCACGCAGCCCGGCGAAGCCTGGAAACAGGAGGATATTTTTGCCCTCAAGGCGGAGGTGGAGGCGTCCGGCCTGACGATCGCCGGCATTGAAAGCGTCAATATCCACGACTCCATCAAGGTCGGCAGCCCCGACCGCGACGGCTACATCGACAATTATATCCTCACCCTCGAACGGCTGGCGGCAGCTGATATCCGTCTGATCTGCTACAATTTTATGCCGGTGTTCGACTGGACCCGCTCCGATCTCGCCAAACCGCGGCCGGACGGCAGCACCGTGCTGGCGTATGACCAGGCCCTGATCGACAAAATCAATCCCGACGACATGCTGTCCTCTATGGACGCGCAGTCCAACGGCTTTATTCTTCCCGGCTGGGAGCCGGAGCGGATGGCCCGGATCAAGGAGCTGTTCGCACTGTACAAAGAGGTTGATGAGGAGAAGCTGTTCGCCAACCTTGGCTACTTCCTTAAACGCATTATGCCGACCTGCGAACGCTGCGGCATTAAGATGGCAATCCATCCCGATGATCCCGCCTGGCCGGTTTTTGGTCTGCCGCGGATTGTCACTAACAAGGAAAAGCTGCTGCGGCTGATCAGACTGGTGGACAGCCCCTGCAACGGTGTGACGCTCTGCAGCGGCAGCCTCGGCTCCAATCCCGCCAACGATATTCCCGATATTATTCACGCGCTCAAAGGACGCATCCATTTTGCCCATGTCCGCAATCTGCGGCACAATAGTCCCGGAAATTTCGAGGAGGCAGCTCATTTATCCAGTGACGGATCGCTGGATATATTCCAGATTATGAAGGCGCTTTATGATATTGGCTTTAACGGTCCTATTCGTTCCGATCACGGACGCGCCATCTGGGGCGAAGTGGGCATGCCCGGCTACGGCCTGTATGACAGGGCGCTGGGCGCGGCTTATTTAAACGGATTATGGGAGAGCATTGATAAAATGTCCCGTCCCTAATCGCTGCCCAAGTAATCGCCTCCGGAAAAAGGAGAGCTGACATTGCCCTATGACGATCAATTAGCGCATCTGAAGGAGCTGGCCTTGCAGGATGGCGAGGTCTATCCGGTATTGCGCCGCGCCATTGTGGAACTCTACCTGCAGCCGGGCGCTGTGTTAAGCATTAAGGATATCTGCGGCCATTTTCAGATGGGCCGCTCGCCTGTACGCGACGCTCTTATCCGGCTGGATCAGGAAGGGCTTGTTACGTTGTTGCCGCAGCGCGGTACAATGATCTCGCAGATTGATCTGGCGCGGGTGGAACAGGAACGTTTCTTGCGGCTGTCGGTGGAAGAAGAGGTTATGAAGCTGTTCATGGCCTGTCATACCCCCTCTGAGATCACGCTGCTGCAGGAACTGCTGCGGCAGCAGCAGGAGCTCTGCGACCGTACAGACATTGATGTCCGCCGCTTCCTCTGGCTGGACGATGAGTTTCACCAGGTGTTTTATGCCGTAACCGATAAATTGTTCTGCCTGCAGACCATCCAGAATGTGGGCGGTCATTATCGCCGCATGCGGCTGCTGACAGCCGGCATCAGAAGCAATCTCCAGGAAATCCTGCGGCAGCACAGCGCGTTGATTACGGCACTGCAGGCCCGCGACACCGAGCTGATGTGCAATATCTTCCACTTTCATCTGCGCAAACTTGATCGTGAAGAACGCTTGCTGATGAAAAAATACCCCTATTTATTCAAATGCGGCGATACGTACCCGCCGGCCTCGCCGATGTGGAAGGCGGATTATCTGCAGACGTTAAAAAGAAACGGCACCTGCATGACTTAGATGTGGCAAGTCAGACATAAAGCAACAGAAATAAGTACCAGCATGTGCTGGAGTTGTCGGAAAAGGGCTTTTGGTAACATGCGCTTTTTACTGCGTTCCTCAAAAAGCAGAAAAACCAGTTGATCTATTGCTTGGCTTATAATTTTTGATTTGTACAAGCTTAGTGTTATAAAAAATGGCACACAGCAGCTGCTGTGTGCCATTTTTTTGAGCGGCTTGCCGCAACAGCCTCTTGTATGAACAAAAGCTGGCAAAAAGCTTTTAGTTGCAGCTGGGGCAAAGGGTTACTGGCGCCCGGAAGTACCAATGGCAATTCCGATCAACAACGCCGTGATATCCCGTAATTCGCGGTCATGGCGCTCGCGTTCGCGATCTTGACGCTCATGCCATTCTGTTTCGCTTTCATGCTGCCGGCGCCACATCTCCCGTTCGTGACGCTCATTTTCATTTCTTAGCCGATCGTCATGCTCGCGCTCACGCTGCTGCTCTTTCTCGCGACGCTCACGCATGTCATGCAGTTCGCGATCATGACGTTGCCGTTCCCGTCGCAGCCGATCCTGCCGCTCGCGGCTGCTTTCATCCTGCCGGCGCTGGATCTCCCATTCATGACGCTCGTTTTCCTGTCTCAAGCGATTTTCATAATCTTTTTTATGTTCACGCTGTCGCCACTGCCAAATATCATACAGCCGGCGGTAATGGCGCTCACGCGCCTGTTCCTGCCGGCCTCTGCCCTTTTCATAGCGCCGCTGCTGCATTTCTTGCTTGTAGCGGTCAATTTCTACATAAACCCGTTCACCATATTGTCGCTCCAGCGCCAGCCATTCCCGATCCTGCTCACGGCTGCGGCCCAGATGATTGCCGTTATAGTGGCGATCATATCGGAAATACCTATCGCCTGGCGCTGCCTCGATTATCGTTGCACCCCAACTGATTTGCAGGATACCTGTCAGCGAATAAATAATGAACTTTCTCGCTAAAGCGTTCATTGTCCCATCTCCTTTACGTCAGAGATATCAATTAAAAAACACAACGGCTTTTTCGCCAAGAAAACTAGCGGTTTGAGCCGCTGTAAAAACTTTTTCCGCATCAGCTGTACTGATAATAATGTCGCGTTTATTGTCTGCCAAGCGGAGCGCCGTTATGATCATAGGGGTTGTTCCGGCACGTGAGATTCCCTCCTGCGCCTGTCTGACTAAATCAGGCGTAGAGGCATAGTCTACCATGCCACGGTCTCTTGCTAGAGCCGGATCAAGTTCCTGAACACCATATACCGGCCTGCCGGCTTCGTCAAAAATCGCAGGGGCAAACGTTGTTTCAAGCCCTAAGCCTCTGGCATCAATAATAAGGCCGGTAAAAGCAGAAACCGGCGCGGCTTGAGGAGGAACCTCAATTCCGGTTGCTTCTGCCGTCTGGCTGGGTAGGCTCTGTTCCGCGCCCTGAACGGTAAAGGCTGACAGGAGAAGGAGAGAGATGAGGAAAAATATTCTAACATACGATTTTCTCACGCAAATGACGCCTCCTTATTTTTTAAAATTGCTACCTGCGACCATCGCTTTCTAAGAAAGGGTCCGTTTCCCTAGCCGCCAGCCCGTAATAAAGAATATCCATCGCTTTTTTAATCGTATCTAGAACGGTTAGGTTATTTTGAATAAGATAGTTTTCGTGCAGCAATTTATCGATCGTCGCACGATAAATAACTTTGGCAATGTTGAGGTCAATAGGGCGAAAATATTTATCGGCTACGCCCTGGCTTAGAAGTGTTTCTACCCGTTTCCAGGAGTATTCGTGGTATTCGTCGCATTTTTTCCAGATGTCCGGCATGGAGCGTTTTAAGTCGAAAATAAACCGACTGCTGACTAATCCACCCATATTCGGTTCTGTTAAGAGCAACGCTTTTAATTTCTCCTGAATTGTCATACCGCTGTTAATGATCACCTCATCCTGCTGACGCACAGTGTCCAGTAGTGATTCGACAACAGCGGCAATCAAATCTTCCTTGGAGAGAAAATGCTCGTATAGAGTGCTTTTGCTAACAGCCAGTCGTTTTGCCAGTTCGGCCATGGTGAATCGGATACTGTTTTCGTTGAGTTCCTCAACCGCTGCGGCCATGATCAACTTACGCAAACAATTACCTCCTTCCAGTTTGTACCGACAGTACTCGCCAGGTTTTTATAGTACAACAATAACTGCATTTTCTTTCCATGTCAATATTAAAAAATAAAATTTTACCTAAAAATAAAAAAGGGGAAGAATAAAAAGCTCGGCAAATCTTGCTTGTTTAACCGTTAACCCCACATGCATTTTTTGCTTTACACATCCTGCATCTGAAACTGGCTAAGATGAACAAAAAATGGCTCCCTGCTATTTAGCGGAAGCCATTCTTTGTTTATTCCTCTGCAACCCAATTCATTTTTTATTGTTTAAACCGCCAGCCGCCGGTCAGCTGCGTCAAGCCGTCCGGCAGCGTGCCCCGCCAGTATAAGAAGCCATGACCGCCGTCATATTCGCGGTAAGTCACCGGACAGCCTTTAGCCAGCAATACGTCACGCAGATGACGATTGGCCCCCAGCAGGGAATAACCGCTGCCATTATCGCCCAGTTCGCCGCGGCCGGCCTCCAGATAGAATTGCAGCGGCGGCAGCGGCCGGCTGATGATCAGCGAGGCAATATAATGCTCGCCGCACTCCGCCTGCGGCGGCCGCCACCAGAAGGAGCCGGACTGAGACAACACATTGCCAAACAGATCCGGCCGCATAATTGCCGTATAGGCTGCGGCTAAACCGCCGTAACTGGCGCCGCCGATAATCCGCCGGGCCGGATCGCGGGTAAGCCTATAATGCTCGCCAAGCCAGGGCAGCAATTCCTCTGTCACAAACGCGGTTAAGTCCGGATTGCAGGGAAGCTGCCGGCTTCTGGCATCCCCGGGGCCATTGCCGACAAACGCCGCCACCAGCGGCGGAATCTTGCCCGCGGCCAGCAGATTGTCCAGAATCACAGCCGCGCGGGCCCGTGACAGGTACCAATGACCGTCAAACAGCAGCAGCAGGCCGTAGGGGCCGGCCTGCTGCGAATAGTCCGGCGGTGTATAAACAGCAAGGCTGCGGCTGTCCCGCAGCAGACGGCTGGCAAACTGGCTGCCGGCAAGCTTGCCGCGCCGGCTTTCCGGCCGATCAAGACACCATGTATAGGGCTGCGCCCCCGGCATTTCCAATAGCGATTGCGCTTCATAGCGGCTTCCCGGCTCGTCATAGCAGCGGCGGGGATTCAGCGGGTCGGCCTGGGAAACAGCCAGATACAGCAAGCGGTGCTCCTCACCGCTTGCGAGAGTGGGCTTCGCCAGCGACGGCGCGTTGACCAGCAGCGTATAAGCGTAGCGCGACCTTGCCGGCAGCCGCACCGTCGTATACCAGACGTCTGTTCCCGCCAGTCTCACCAATTGATAATCATTAGGATAAGCAACGTGACAGAACAGCCTGACCGCCACATGATGCACATGCTTGCCGCCGCGCCACAAAAAAGTGCACAAGGTCAGCTCCGGCTGCTGCGGATCCGCTTCCAGCAGAGGCGTCCCGTCTGCCTCTACCTGTTGCCAGAACTCGGCCAGCGCCCCAGGCCGGTCCGGCAGCTCCAGGCGCAGCTGCCGTATCCGGCCGCTTTCCAGCCGGGGAGCGGAAAGACTGACGCGGCGGCCGGCCAGCGGCACTATTTTCCGCAGCGTCGCCGCGCACAGCTTCGGCTCGCCCTGTGTCGTCCGTATTTCCAGCCGGTACAAGCCGGCGCGATCAGCAACAAAGGCCAGCGCCAGCCGGTCGGCGCCGGCCAGTTCACACCCCTGCAGCCGCGAACCATCCGGCGCGGTCACAACAGCTTCGCCCAGCAGGTCGCCGTCAATGCGCAAATCAATGATCGCCAGTTCCTGCACCCGCAGTCTCAATAGATAAACCGCTATCCTGTCGCCAGCCGAATGGAATAGCAGCAGCGGCAGACGCACCGGCTTCTTGTTACGCACTGTCTATCATCCTCTCCAGGCTAACTTTTCGTCTTAACATGATTAATCGCCACAGCGATCTTGGCCAGTCCGCT
>UQPB01000090.1 GCA_900542835.1 uncultured Pelosinus sp.
CGCCGCTAACTGCGGCGTGGAGATAAACAGGCCGCCAAGATCCAGCCGGCCGCTGACCGATACGTTGGCAATGGTGCGGAAATCAGCACCGAACAGAAACTGCGCCACACCACGCAGAAACACCATCAGTCCGAACGTGGCAAAAATCTGGGCAATCGGCGGCGCGGTCAGCACTCGCTTGATCAGGATCTTATAGTTGACGACACCGAAGAAAAACAGGCACAGCAGGATCAACGGCATTGCCGCCAGCGGGCTGAGTCCGAAATAATGACTGAAAATATAGGCTAAAAACATGCTGACCATTAAGAAATCACCATGGGCGAAATTGGTGATGTCCATCACGCCGAAGATAATCGTCAGCCCCAACGCGATCAGCGCGTAAATGCAGCCCCACAGCACACCGTTAACCAGGGTTTGAAGCAATACCTCTGTCAAAGCAATCCCTCCTCGTATATGGGGCGGTGAAGCAATCAGGCCGCCAGCCGCTTACGGGCGCTGGCCCCATTTCGGCATCGGCCAGATAATCTCTTTTGAGGCCAGCTTCCACGGCCAGACTGTGACATATTCACCGTTTTGCACCTGTACGATAATACCGGATCCCTCCGTATTCTGATGCGTTTTCGGATCGAATTTTACGCCTTTCCATGGCATGATCAGCTGATCCTCAGGCAGATTTGTCGCTTCCAGCGCCGTCTTGATCGCTGCCGGATCAGTGGAGCCGGCGCGGTTGATGGCATCGGCCAGTACCAGAACGGCGGTAAAGGCGCGGGCAATATTGCCATTCATATTTGTGCCGTATTTTTCTTTATACAGCTTGTTCACCTGTTCCACCAGCGGCTTGTTTTTGCCCAGATCCAGCGCCCATACCTCGCGGCTGAAAATGAAATGCCCATCCTTGCCCAGTGATTTTAAGAACTCGGTATCGAGGAAGCCGGCGTTCATCGCCAGAATCGCGTCAGGATTATAATCCATATCCTTATAGGTTTTCATATACAGTATCGCGTCCGAAGCGTAGGAGGACTGCAAAACAATGTTGGCGCCGCTTGCCTTTAAGGTTTGCACCTCGCTGCCGACATTGGTGCTTTTTGCCGGGTAGGGAACATCAGCGACAACGCTGTAGCCATACTGAGCGGCAGCCGCGTTCTCCGCCTTGCCGACATCGCTGCCCCACAGGGTGTTTTCATAAAGAATCCCCAGCTTCGCCTCTTTGATCTTGCCTTTTTCCTTGAGATCATTCATGAACTGAAAGAAGTTTTCCGAGAACATATTATCATCCGGCGTTGTCCGGAAAAACCATTTAAAGTTGCGGGTGATCAGAGAGGGAGAGGTGGAATCACCGTTGAGGAACGGCACTCCGTAGCGCTCTGCCACCTGGCTGGCGGTAGCGGTAACCGAGCTCTGGTAGGCGCCCATCAGCGCCGCCACCTTTTCCTGGGTAATCAGCCGTTCCGCCTCGCTCATGCCTTTTTCGGCCACGGCCTGGGAGTCACCGGTCACCAGCGTAACGCTCGCGCCGCCCAGGTTTGTCAGCCCCTTGCCCTTGGCCAGCGGCAGGTTCAGGTCGGGATAGTCGCCGTTGATGATCTCGGCCGCCAGATTGGCTCCGTTCATCATCTCAATACCCGTAATCGCCGAAGCGCCGGTCATCGGATAAATGATACCAATTTTGACATTCTTGGCCGTATCGGTTTTGGCCGCCTTCTGATCCGAACCGCAGCCGGCGGCAGCCAGGCTCAGCCCCAGGGCCAGCGCTAAAAACAGGCTTATCTTTTTGGTTTTGCCTTTCATCATTGCACTTTCTCTCCTTCTACTTATTAATGTCGGTACGGAACGGTTCGGGCAGGCGCATCACCCCCTTATCGAGTAAAAAGCACAAAGACCGCTCCCGTGCCGCAGCGGCGGAACGGAAACGGTCTGCATCGACCTGACCCGGATTGTTTAGTTGCATAAACGACGGTTAGCTAGATAACCGCCAGGTCTTCATCGCGAAGATCGCAGATGAACATGTGCCCCGGAACATGCGTCAGCATGGTGGCCGGCTTGCTGCGCATAGCCACCGCCTGGGGTGTCACGCCGCAGGCCCAGAATACCGGCACTTCACCGGGGCGGATCGCCACCGGCTCGCCAAAATCAGGCTTATCAATATCATTGATGCCGATACGGCGGGGCGATCCGATATGAACCGGCGCCCCGTGCGCCAGCGGCGTCCGCGAGGTAATCTGCACCGCCCTTGCCAGCATCGGCTCGGGAACAGGACGCATGCTGACAACCATCGGCCCGGAAAATGCTCCCGCCGGCGTGCATTCCAGATTGGTTATATACATCGGCACCGCGTGATCCTCTTCAATATGCCTGACCGGTATGCCGTTGCGCAAGAAGGCGGTTTCAAACGTGAAGCTGCAGCCGATCAGAAACCCGATCATATCATCGCGCCAGTAAGCTTCGAGATCGCTGACTTCGGCGCTCAATTCACCATCTTTATACACCCGGTAGCGGGGAATGTCATAACGTAAGTCGGCCCCCGGCGCCACCAGCCGCGGTTCGAACGAGCCGAGCTCGGTAACGTCCAGAATCGGGCAGGGCTTGGGGTTGCGCTGGGCAAACAGCAGGAAATCATAGGCCAGTGCTTTTGGCAGCACGACCAGATTGGCCTGCACATAACCAGGCGCGAGACCGGACGTCGGCTTTGACAATAAGGCGTCGCGGTATAGCTTGCGTAATTCGACCGGGGTCGCCTGCGTTAAATTTTCCATTTTGCATCCTCCTCCGGCGCTGACGCGCCTGCTTTATTCGCCCACCGCGGTGAAGGCACGCTTAACGGCGGCGGCCAGTCCCGGCATCTTGGCGGTTGGAATGGCGCAAACCGCAATCCGCACACCTTTTTCCAGCGGTACCAGGTAAATGTTTTCCGCCGCCAGTTTATCGCAGACAGCATCAGGCTGACTGGTCGGCAGGCTAAGGAAAAAGCCGGCGATATAGGGCAGCATGCCCAGTTGAACAGCAGCGGCCTCCTGAATAAAAATCTGCGCCCGCTGCCGGATCAACCCGACAAATTCATCGCGCTCGCTCTCCAGGCTGGCCGCCAGACCGGGATCACGGTAAATAGCAGTCAGTGTCTGCATCGCACCGCGGTTGATATTCGACCAGGTTGCCCGGCTGGTGTATTCATTGATATTGACGAATTCCTCCATCACCTCTTTATCAGAGGAAATGCCAATCATCGCGCCAACCCGCTGTCCGTATACGGTAAAACTTTTCGACATGCTGACCGCTACAATGGTCAGGATACCGGCAGGCAGTTTTTCAAACTGCTTAAATAACCGCTTACTGTCAGTGCTGCCGGCAAAGTCGAGATAAGCCGCGTCCAGCAGCAGCGTAATCCGCTTGCCCCGCGCTTCATGCTGGCGGCAGACGGCCAGCACCCCTTCCCAGTCCTGCGCCGACAGGCTGTAGCCGGTCGGATTATGAGCCGGCGTATTAAAGATGACCAGCAGACTGTCCTGCCCGGCCAGTACTCGTGCCGCCTGATCCGCAAACGCCTGCAGATTGAACTGCAGTTTATCATCAAACAGGGGGAATGTGTCCAGGCGGCGCAGCGCCTCCTGGCATAACACCCGGTAGGGAGTCCAGAACCAGTCTGTGGTCAAAACTGTATCACCAATTTCGGAATAATTCCAGATCGAATGGTGCAGCGCGCCGGCGCCGCCGGCGGTCGCAACGGCCTGAATGTAAGCATCCGGCCTGTATTCGCCAAAAGTTGACGCGACGACATCGGCCAAAAAGTCCGGCAGGCCGCGGATCGGCGCATAGGCGATCATTTCAGCCGTCGGCAGGTTGCGCAGCACCTTTTCAACCGTCGGCAGGCAGACCAGCTGCCCCTGATCGCTGAGCAGCACTCCCTGCGTTCCGTTGACAACCTGCTCCCGGCCCAGACGATTAATTGCCTGCTGCGCTTTCGCGCCGGCGCCAAAAATCTTGTCGACGGCAATCTTGCCGCGGGCGTGCGTAGCTGCCATGTTCATACCTTTCATCTCCATTTCCAGATTAGAATGCCTTAGTCATACCGCCATCGGCAAGGATTGTCTGTCCGGTAATATAGCTATTGGCTTCCGAGCAAAGAAACACAGTCAGTCTGGCGTATTCCTCCGGCAAGCCGTAACGGCCAAGCGGAATGCCTTTGATCGCGTTTGCCGCGACCTCGTCCACGCTGATGCCGGCTTTATCGGCCCGCACCTTATCCAAATAGGCGATGCGGTCGGTAGCAATGCGGCCCGGTCCCAGCACGTTGATCAGAATGTTGTCTTTGCCCAGTTCCTGCGACAGGGTTTTCGTCAGCCCGACAACACCCATGCGAAACGTATTGGATAAGATCAGGTTCTCAAGCACCTGCTTGACCGACGATGAGGTGTAATTGACAATCCGGCCTTTGCCAAGCTGGCGCATTGACGGCAGCACTTCCCGGATCGTGCGGATATAGGACAACAGATTCAGCTCATACGCCTGCTGCCAGGCGGCGTCGTCAAAACTGTCAAATACGCCGGCAGGCGGGCCGCCGGAATTATTCACCAGCGCAAAAACCGGACCGAACGCGCTGACGGTGTTGGCGACAGCGGTCCGGATTGCCTCAGGGCAGGTAATATCGCCCGCCGTGTACGCCGGCTCCCTGCCGGTAGCGGCCTTTATCTCCGCCTGAGCCGCTTTCAGCTTTTCCTCCGATTGACTAAACAGCATTACGCGAGCGCCTTCGCGCGCGAATTCCAATGCCGCCGCCTTGCCGAGGCCGGCGCTTGAAGCCATTACCAGCACGGCTTTATCGGTCAGTCCCAGTTGCATTTTCATCACTCCTTCGGCGATCCGGCTGCAAGCTTGCGGTCGATAACCGGATTTTGCAGCGGCTCAAAACCGTCTATGCGGCATTCGGCGGTATCGCCATGGGCGATGCGGACAGCGCGGGGCGTTCCGGTGCAAATAATATCCCCCGGCAGCATAGTGGCAACCTGGCTGTGAAACGAAACCAGATAGGCAGGCGGAAACGTCATATTCGCCACCACATTCTGCGCATGCACTGCCCCGTTCAGCACCGTTGCCACTGTCAACCCGGCAACATCGCCGATTTCATCAGGCGTTACCAGCTCCGGACCGAAGGAAAAAAAGCTGTCAAAGTTTTTCGACCGTGTCAGATAGCGGGGATTGAGCGCCAAAATATCCTCCGCCGTCATATCAATCAGGGTTGTGAAGCCGGCCACAGCCTCCAGCCAGTCGCTTTCCGCCACATCGCGGCAGGTCTTGCCAAAAATAATGCCTAACTCGGCTTCGGCGGTGGTTCGCTCCGACTGCAGCGGAATGCTGATCGTATCGCCGGGGCCAATAACGGTTGTGTCAAATTTGGCGAAACTGGCCGGCGAATGCGTCGGCGCTTTTTCCGCCAGATCGCCCGCATGCTCGACATAATTCAATCCGATTCCCCAGATCTTGCGGGGATGCCGGTATAGCGGCGCGAAGCGGGCCTGTTTTTTGTCCACAACGACATCTGTCATTGCGGCCAGCAGCCGTTCACCTTCGCCGCGGTGCCACGCATGCAGCGAAGCAAATTGCCCGCTGGTCAGCAGCTCCAGCAGATTGGTCTCCCAGGCAGACCCCAGCGCCTTATTGATTTCGCGGATAAGGATATAGCCTTCCCCGACTCTGATTGCCGCTTCTTCCTGCTCGTCGCATCGCAAAGTAGCTAATCGCATATTCCCGCCTCCATATTACAAAATTGCAGCGGCCGGTTGCCGTCAGGTAAGAGCGGCAAGAAAAAAAGACGCTGACGCAAGAAGCCTTTGCTTCTTTACGTGAGCGCCTTTGCTCCCCTGCCGCAGTCGCTTCAGTCATAGAAGCAGCGTTCCGGCCCCGTGCCGTTGCCGGTACGATTTTGTTTCTATTGTATTCCATCAGTCCGGATAAGTAAAATCGATTTACTGCATATTTATTATCGGGCTTTCTTGGGCAAATAGCGCTCCACAGGCAGGTTGTTTGCCGTCTGATCAAGATCAGCCATCCAGACAACGCTTTGACGCCAATAACGATTCCCTAGGTAAGCGATGATTAAATGAACCAGTCAGATTGACGAGAGATTTTTTCGACT
>UQPB01000091.1 GCA_900542835.1 uncultured Pelosinus sp.
ATTCGGAAACCGGACGAAAGATCACTGCCACTCTTGCTTACTTTTGTAAGCGATTTCCCTGATTCCACTGCCGGCACATCCATTTTTCACTCATAACGCAGTGCTACGATCGGATCAAGCCGGGCGGCTTTTTGCGCCGGATAGATGCCGAAGAACATGCCGATAGCCACGGAGAAGGCAAAGGCGGCGGCAATGGACAGCGGTGAAATAACCGTGTTCCAGCCGGCAAAAGCAGATATGATCCCTGAGGCTCCTACGCCCAGCAGAATGCCGATAACGCCGCCAAGCACACCAATAACCACTGCTTCAATCAGAAACTGCAACAGGATATCGCGATGTTTGGCACCAAGCGCTTTGCGAATGCCGATTTCCCGGGTCCTTTCCGTGACCGACACCAGCATAATATTCATAATGCCGATGCCGCCAACCAATAGTGAAATCGCGGCAATGTTGCCGAGCAGCAGCGTAATCGTACCGGTTGCTTCCGCAGCCGTCTCCATCACACTGACCAGGTTGCGGACCGTAAAGTCGTCTTCCTGATCGGTTCGCAGTCCATGCCGCGCCCGCAGCAGCGATGTCACTTCATCCTGTACCTGATAGATAACCGCTTCGCTCTCGGCTTGGATATTAATCAGTTGTACATAGGTGATTCCCATCAGCCGCTCCTGGGCAGTAGTAATTGGTATCAGCACAATATCATCCTGATCGCCGCCGCCGGCTGACTGCCCCTTACTGGCCAGTACGCCGATGACGCGGAACGGTGACTGATTAATGCGGATAGTCTGCCCAATTGGACTGGAGTTGGGAAACAGACTGCCGGCAACCGTCGAACCGATCACAGCTACCCGCTCGCGGGCATCGACAGCCCGGTCGGTAAAGAAGCTGCCGCCCTCTACGGTCATGTTGCGTACGCCCAGGAATTCCGGCGTCGTTCCCTGTACCTGCGTGTTCCAGTTCTGATTGCCGGCGACAAGCTGATACTGACGGCTGACAGCGGGGGCCACAGCCGTCACGCCTGATACGTCGCGGGCAATTGCCTGGGCATCTTTCATATCCAGACTGGTGTTGGAACCGGCCGCCTGCCGCACGCCCGCCGTTCTCGCCGCTCCCGGCGACACCATAATCAGATTGCTGCCGAGACCGGAAATGGAGTTTTGTACCTGTTGACGCACGCCCATGCCGAGAGAAATCATTGCAATGACCGCGCCAACACCGATAATGATACCGAGCATGGTCAAAATTGAACGCAGCTTATTGCCAAGCAGGGCGTTAAGCGCAATGGCTACACTTTCTCTGAACACGCAGACTCACCCCTTCCCGTATCGCGGACCACCAGGCCATCCCGTACATGGATAACCCGTTCTGCGTATTCGGCAATATCCGGTTCATGCGTAACCAGAATGACGGTCCGGCCCATTGCGTTCAGCCGCTGGAAGATCGCCATAACCTCGTTGCCGGATTTTGTGTCGAGATTGCCGGTCGGTTCGTCGGCCATAATGATGCCCGGATCGTTGACCAGCGCCCGGGCGATGGCGACCCGCTGCCGCTGACCGCCGGACAGTTCGTTCGGCAGGTGGTCAACCCGTTGCTCAAGCCCCACCGCCGCCAGCGACTCACGGGCGCGGCTCAGCCGTTCCTTGGCACCGATGCCGGCGTAAACCAGTGGCAGCGCCACATTCTGCAACGCGGAAATCCGCGGCAGTAAATTAAAATTTTGAAAAACAAAGCCGATTTTTTTATTGCGGGTCAGCGCCAGATCGTCGTCATTCAGGGATGCGACTTCCTGCCCGTCGAGCAGGTAGGAGCCGCCGCTGGGACGGTCCAGACAGCCAAGGATATTCATCAGTGTCGATTTGCCAGAACCTGAAGGTCCCATAATCGCGGTAAATTCGCCGTCGGCAACAGTCAGATTCACCCCATCCAGGGCGCGGACCTCATTGTCGCCCATCAGGTATTTCTTGGTCACATCAGCCAGCACAATTGCCATTATCCATTCCTCCCAGCTAAGCGCTAACGCCGGCCGCCGCCCATCACCGGCGGCATGCCGCCCTGCTGTGATGCAGCTTTAGTTTTTGCTTGCGCCTGCGCGAGGACAATTTGCTCTCCTTCTGCGACGCCGCTAAGAATTTCCACCCGGTCTTCGCCGTTCAGGCCGGTGGCGACCAGCACATCCTCCTGTTTGCCGTTGCGAAACGCCACAACATAGTGCTGTTGCTTCTGATTAGTTTTGAGCGCCGCCAGTGGCACGGTCAGCGTATTTTTGCTTTCACCGGTCTGAATCGAAAGCCGGGCTGTCATTGACGGCTTCAGGTTGGCGGCATCGTCAATATCGATGGTCACCGTGTAATACACAACGTTCTGGGTCGTTGTGGCCTGCTGCGAAACCTTGCTGACCACGCCGCTGAAGTTCCGGTCCTGATAGGTATCGACGGTAAAGCTGACAGTCTGGCCGACAGCCACCTTACCGATATCGGATTCATCCACCTGGGCTTCAATCTGCATTTTTGACATATCGGCAATGGTCAGAATCACCATTGGATTGGAAATCCCCTGCGCCACCATCTGGCCTGCCGGCAGCGGTTTGCCTATTACCACGCCGTCAAGCGGCGACGTTATTACCGACTCGTCCAATTGCGATACCACTTCGTCATAGTTAGCGCTGGCCACGTTATAGTCCATGCGTGAATTATCCAGCTGCTGCTCCGATACGGCTCCGATCGCGTGCAGGCGATTGTTGCGTTCAAAGTTGACGGCCGTATTGTTCAGCTTCTCCCGCGCCTGCGTTACCTGCGCTTTCAGTCGGGTATCATCAAGGACAACCAGCACCTGGCCGGTTTTAACCGTTTCGTTCTCAGCCACCCGGACCTCTTTTAGCTGGCCGGTAATTTTAGAGCTGATCTCCACCTGATTGACCGGCTGAATTGTGCCGGTAGCGGCTACCTGCGAAACAATGTCACCGCGTTCCACCTGCGTGAGCTTTGGCGTCACCGCGGCGGCGTCGCCTTTGCCGGCGTAAAAATCAAGGCCGGCCTTGACCGCAATCACCGCCACGACAACGATGACAAGCCAGGCTTTATGGCGCATCAGCGTTTCCCATCCTTTTTTCACTGCTCATCACTCCTGCTCTACCGCAAGGCCAATCGCTTTTTCCAGCTGCGCCTTACTGACATTAAAATCATACAATGCCTGCACCCGGTTGGTACGGGCCTGCGTCAGCGCCAGCTGCGCATCAATAACATCCAGGTTTGTTCCCACGCCGGCGCGGTATTTTTCCTGGGCGATGAACATATCTTCCTCAGCCTTTTGACCGGCTACGGATGCGGTTTCAATTCGTTTTTCCCCTTCCAGCATATTCAGGTAGGCCTGACGCACTTCCAAAGCAGCGCTGTCGCGAACCTGCTTCGCCTGTTCCTGCACTTTCAGCAGCGAGGCATCGGCCTGACGGACCTTGGCTTTAGTTACGCCGGCGTCAAAAATGTTCCAGTTGGCAGAAATTCCCGCAGACCAGTTGCTGTCGTCGGGAACGACAGAATCATTCCAGCCTTTAGACGCCGACAGGGCCACCGTGGGAGCGTTGCCGCTTGCGGCGATCGCCACACTGCTTTCAGCAATACGGACACTAGCTGCGGCCTGGGCAATATCCGGCCGGTTTGTCTGCGCCGCTGCCAGACTTTCCTCCAACGAACCCGTAAACTGTGCATAAGTAAGTTCATCTTTAAGCGAAACATCACTATCGCTAGTGCGGTTAATCAGGTTAAGCAGAGAGGCAACGGCCACCTCACGGGCGTTTTCCGCTTTAATCAGCCCCTGCCGCGCATTGGCCAGCTCAACTTCAGACCGCAGCAAATCCGATTTGGCCACAACCCCGACCTTATATTTTTCGTCAACAATCTGCAAATGTTGTTGAAAATTAGTAACCGTTTCCTGATTGACCTTAACCATATTCTGCGCCTGCAGAACAGTAAAGTAGGCAGTAGTGACATCAAGCTTCAACTGCTGCCGGGCCTTATCCATGCCTAAATCAGCGACCAGCACCCCTTCCTTCGCCTGCTCAACCTGCCGATCACTGCGGCCGCCATTATATAACTGCCAGTTCATGCGCAGGCTGTTACTGAAACTGTCGCTGCTGCCCGCGTCCGATTTCGCCCAGTTATAACCACTGCCTAAAGACAGCGTCGGCAGCTTAGCCGCCTTCGCCTCATCAACGCCCCACTCCGAACGGGTCTTATCAGCAGCCGCAATATTCATGCCCGGGTTCTCCCGCAAAGCGATAGCAATACTCTCCTCAAGTGTCAATTCTAATGGCGCCGCCAGCAAAACCGCTGGATTGATCAGCATCAGCGCGGCGGCCAGGGCGGCAAACTTCCGCTTCATTATGTTGCCGGTCACTGCGACCCCTCCTAAAAAAAGAATGGAACCTGATGCTGCACCAACTTCCACCTCAAAGTTGGTGCAGCACTGGCACCATTCTAACAGTCGTTTTTTTGATTATCTTTTGAACACCAGCCGCGTCCAGCAAGCCCCGGCTGTCAGCCCTGCGTTTTTTCTACTGGCAGCTGCGCCTTAAATCGGGTACACTGGCTACAAGCAACAAAATGGAGTGAAGCAAATGCAGATTGAAAAGGATTTATATCAGATGCTTATCGAAAGCCTGCAGTGCGGCGTCGACAGCGGCGGTCCGGACTGGCTGCCGGGCTGCCATTTACGCTACTGCCAGGAATGCAGTGAATGCGGGCTCAGCAACTGTAAGATCCGGCCTGTCATTACCGCCGGCAAGGCAACCGGGCTGTACCTCGACTGCGGCGGCAAGCATGAACCGATCATCTGTTGATAAAAAAACTGGCCGTTCTCAACGGCAGCAATTCCAGCGCCCTACACTATATAAAAAATGCGGGAGCCGTCATGCATGAAATCTGCGGCTATCGACAGGGGGCTTCTGCTAGCGATCGCCGCCACCGCTTTAGGCGATTGTCTGGCTTTGGCAGCTGAATTGCTTTCCCAGCGCCGTGCCCGGCAGGAGCAGCGGGAAAGCGAACGCGAACAAGCGGCCCTGCAGGCAAGGCTGGCTGAACGGGAGAGCAGGATCCGCCACCTGGAAAAAGCCTAATGGTGCGGCTTAAAGCCGGCAAGCAGCAACGAGGCAGTTTTTTCTGTCAGCCAAGGTAAGCACTGATTAAAGGGATCACCCCTGCGGCCATAAGCCTGCAGGGGTGATCCCTTTAATCAGCAGCCGCGTTAAAGCAGCTTTTTATACAGTAAAACCGGCAATTCCTTTTCATAGCGCCCAAGCTGCTCGACCAGCCTGATAAAATGCGGCGTTTGCGTATGCCGCCGCAGCGCTTCGCTATCCTCCCACTCTTCAATCAAAGCCAGGTGAGACGGCGTGTCCAGCTCCTGAAACAATTCATAGGAGATACAGCCCGGCTCCTGCCGTGTCGCTTCCGCCAGCAACCGATACAACTCCAGCGCATCGGCTAAATGCTTTTCTTGTATAACACTGCGTGCAATCACTTTTATCATAATCCGGTCCTCCGCCTTCTTACTTTACTAGCTTAAGTCTAACAGGAAAGGCAGGAAACGCCAAGGCAATATCGCGTTCTTAGCCCGGCAGGGCATCACCGCTGCAATGCGCGGCGTCAAACCAAGCGGCAGCCACTGCCTGCGCCCACATCCCTTTTAGTCAGCCGGGTACATGGCAGATGAATTTGGCCGTCGTCATACTCCGCTGCAGGCGGTCATATGCTGCAGCAGAGGTGATTACAATGCTTGCCGCTCTGGCATTGACAATACTGGCAATGATCGCGATCCCTGTTGGAACAGTGGCCGTTATCTGGCTGCTGAACCGGTTATTTGGTGATAGCGGCACGCCGCCTTAAGCTGTCAAAGCGAATAGCCTGCCCTCATCTCAGCCAGATGTTAGGCCGCTTTTTGCTTGCGGCTGATACGGACAAGAGGGTGTTGCAAAAGTGGACAGAGAACGATTCCACGGAGGACACAGAGTAATGCACGGAGGTACACGGAGTCGTATTT
>UQPB01000092.1 GCA_900542835.1 uncultured Pelosinus sp.
GGGACTGGCCCGATGACACCCGGCAACCGGCAGCAATGCAGTGGTGCTAATTCCAGCAGAACGTTGTTCTGGAAGATGAGAGGAGAGTGGAATTAAGTCCTCTTTCCTTGAAAGAGGGCTTTTGTTTTTGGGAAAAAAGGAGGCGCACAATAATGACATTACCGGAGAATTTGCGTTTTGACTCGCTGGCTGTGCACGCTGGCCAGGAACCCGATCCGGCAACTGGTTCAAGAGCTGTCCCGATCTATCAGACCACCTCGTATAATTTCCGCGACAGCGAGCATGCCGCCAATCTGTTTGCTTTGAGAGAACCCGGCAATATCTACAGCCGGATTATGAACCCGACGACCGACGTATTTGAAAAGCGCATCGCCGCTCTGGAAGGCGGCGTTGGCGCGCTTGCTTTCGCGTCAGGCCATGCCGCCATCAGCGCCGCGATCCTTAATATTGCCCGCGCCGGCGACGAGATTGTCAGTTCCGCCAGTCTCTACGGCGGTACATACAATATGTTTGCCTACACACTGCCGAATTTGGGAATCCGGGTGAAGTTCGTCGATTCCGCCAATCCGGAAAACTTCCGGGCCGCTATCACTGAAAAAACTAAAGCTGTTTACGCGGAGACGATCGGCAATCCCCGAATTGATATTCTCGATATTGAACGAGTGGCCGCGATTGCTCATGCCAACGGGGTTCCGCTGCTGCTTGACAGCACCTTTGCCACTCCCTATCTCTGCCGGCCGATTGAATTCGGCGCTGATATTGTCATTCATTCCGCCACCAAATTCATTGGCGGTCATGGCACCTCAATGGGCGGCGTAGTGGTTGACGGCGGTAAATTTGACTGGAATAGCGGTAAGTTTCCGCTGCTGAGCGAGCCGGACCCCAGCTACCATGGGCTTAGCTACACAAAAGCGCTGGGGCCGCAGGCGTTCATTACCCGCCTGCGCACCCAGGTGCTGCGCGATCTTGGCGCTTGCCTCAGTCCGTTCAACAGCTTTCAGTTTCTGACCGGACTGGAGACGCTGCACCTGCGGCTGCAGCGTCATAGTGAAAATGCGCTGACGGTTGCCCGGCATCTGGCCGGTCATAAGCGGGTAGAGTGGGTCAGCTATCCGGCTTTGCCGGATCATCCCGATCACGCGCTGGCGCAGAAATACCTGCCAAAAGGCGCCGGGGCGATCCTGACCTTTGGCATTAAAGGCGGTTTTATCGCTGGCAAGAAGTTTATCGATTCGCTGCGGTTGTTTTCTTTACTGGCCAATGTCGGTGACGCAAAATCGCTGGTGATTCATCCCGCCAGCACGACCCATTCGCAGTTGACGCCCGAGCAGCGGGCGGCAGCCGGCGCTCCGGACAATTTGGTCCGGCTGTCGCTGGGGCTGGAGGATGCGGCGGATTTGATTGCGGATCTGGATCAGGCTTTGGATAAAGCCCAATAAGCGCCAGCCCGGCGGGGGCTGTAAATAAGGAGTTAGCTATGAAGCAAGCCAGTCAAGCCTCAGACCGGCAAGCGGCGCCAAGCCATAATAATCTTGTGGCAGAACCGGGCCCTTGCGGCGACGAGATCATTATTGTTATTCGAAACGGCATTGTCGTTAAATTTGAGCAGCGAAAAATTTGTTTGGACGAATCAGTTTAGGAGGAACGCTATATTATGAAGATCAGTACGCAAATTGTGCATGCAGGTGTTGGCAGCGATGCAAAAACCGGGGCTATTTCAACCCCTATTTATCAGTCGGCGTCATTCCGCCATCCGGCGCTGGGCCAAAGCACCGGTTTTGATTATTCCCGCACCCAGAATCCGACCCGCAAGGTTCTGGAAGAGGCGGTTGCCGTTTTGGAAAGGGGAAGCGACGGTTTTGCCTTCGCTTCCGGCATGGCGGCGATCACCGCCGTATTGCTGCTGTTTAAGAGCGGCGATCATGTTGTGGTTGTTGAAGATTGTTATGGCGGCACTTACCGGGTATTGGACAAGGTATTCGCCAATTTTGGCCTGCAGGTCAGCTTTGTCGATACAGCCAGTCTGGAAGCGATTGAGGCCGCGATTACGCCGGCCACCCGCTGCATCCTGTTGGAAACGCCGACCAATCCGCTGATGAAGATCGCCGATATTGCCGCGGTTGTCGCCTTAGCCGCGCCGCGGCAGATCACGGTGGTTGTTGATAATACGTTTTTAACGCCATATTTGCAGCGGCCGCTGGAATTGGGCGCCGATATTGTCGTCCATAGCGCCACCAAATACCTTGCCGGCCACAATGATCTGGTCTGCGGCCTGGTAGTCAGCCGCACCAAGGAACTGGGGGAACGCATCCGTTTTATTCAAAATTCAACCGGCGGCATTCTCGGCCCCAATGACAGCTGGCTGTTGCTGCGGGGACTGAAAACCCTGGCGCTGCGTATGGATAAGCATTGTCACAACGCACAGCTGCTGGCAGAATGGCTGCAGCGGCAGGATCAGGTCGAAGCGGTGTACTATCCCGGCCTGCCGGGACATCCCGGCAAAGAAATTCAGGAACGGCAGGCCGACGGGCATGGCGGTATGCTTTCCTTTATCGTGCGCCAGCCGGAATTGGTGCCGCAGGTCCTGAGCCGGGTAAAGCTGCTGCTGTTTGCCGAGAGCCTGGGCGGCGTTGAATCGCTGATTACGTTTCCGGCGGTGCAGACGCATGCCGATATTCCGCCGGAGGTGAGAACGCGGCTGGGTATCAGCGACCGCCTGCTGCGGGTATCGGTAGGGGTTGAAGATATTGATGATATTATCGCTGATTTAGCGCAGGCGCTTGGCGGCTGATCCAAGCCGCGGCGAACCTGACGGCAGGGGTTGAATATAATGGAGATAGTCATTGCCAATGGTATTCTGGTTGACCCGGAGCAGGGCAGCCGCTATCAGGCCAATATCGGTATCGCCGGCGGCAAAATTGCCGTTATTACTAAAGACGCCATCCGGGGCGAGCGGGAAATTGACGCGTCCGGCAAGATTGTCAGCCCCGGGTTTATTGATATTCATGGTCATGTTGACCTGGACGGCTATTGCGCTGAGCTTTCGCTGCGGCAGGGAGTTACGACCACGGTTGGCGGCAATTGCGGCACCAGCCCGCTGGATATTGACGCTTTTTTCCGCCGCCAGGAACAAAGCGGCTTTAGCATCAACCAGGCTGAATTTATCGGTCATTCGATTGATTTGCGCCGGTCGGTGGGGGCTGTGGATCCGCTCAAACCGGCCAGCCCCGATCAGCTTGCGCGAATGGAAGCGGTTGTCGAAACCGCGTTTGAGGCCGGCGCCTGCGGCTTGTCCCTGGGACTTGGCTATGCGCCCGGCAGCTCAAGCGAGGAAGTGCTCCGCCTGAGCCGGATTGCCGCCCGCTATGGCCGCATCGTTGCTGTCGATACCCGCATGTTTACCGGCACAGACATGTATTCGCTGGTTGAGGCGATCGGCATAGCCCGGCAAACCGGCGCCCGCATTCAGATATCGCACCTTGTCTATCAATACGGTACCGGCGTTGTCGAGGAAGCGCTGGCTGTCATCGATAGAGCCAGAGCCCACGGACTTGATATCCGCTTTGACAGCGGCATGTACACACCCTGGGCCACGCATCTCGGGGCGGCCCTGTTCGATGAAGCGCACATGGCCGCCAACGGCTGGAAGCTGGAAGATATTCTTGTCGTTACCGGCAGCCACAAGGGACGGCGGCTGAGCCGCGATTTATATGAGGAGCTGCGCCGGCTGGCGCCGCAGACAGCGGTAGTGGTGTTTACCGGCATTGAAGAGGAGATCTATCTGGCGTTAAGCCACCCGTTTGGCATGGTCTCCTCCGATACCGGCCCTTATGCGCCGGGCGAGGGGCATCCGCAGATCGCGGGCAGTTTTCCGCGCTATTTCAAAAAAATGGTTGCCGAGCGTTATGAATTAACGATTATGGAGGCTGTCCGCAAGGCGACGCTACTGCCGGCCCAGACGCTGGGACTGGAGCATAAAGGCCGGCTGCGGCCGGGAGCGGATGCCGACATTGTGGTATTTGACATCCGTACGATTGCCGACCGGGCGGACTTTTACCATCCCGACCTGCCGCCTGCAGGTATTGACTGCGTAGTGGTCAACGGCCGGCTGGCGCTGGAAAATGGCCGGCTGGTCGAAGTGGCCGCCGGCAAAGCGGTTCGCTGCACCAAGCCTATGTATGATTATCAAATCTAGTGCCTTGTAGGGTTACGATGGGGGAGTTGCATGTTAAAGCAGAAGATACTCGGCAGACAGGCGGGCATTCTGACCTATGGCCTGACCCCGCCCAAAGCCACCAATCCGGCGGAAAAGATCGAGGAGATTGCCGCCAGGCAAGTCGAGAGAATCGGTGGCCTGGATATTGACGGTCTTGTCGTTTATGATATCCAGGATGAAGCCGAGCGCACCAGTGAAGCCAGGCCGTTTCCCTTTTTGCAAACGGTTGACTCCAGCCGCTATGCCGACGAGCTGCTGGCCGGCTTGCCGCTGCCGAAAATTATTTACCGATGTGTCGGCAAATATTCTGCCGGCGAGCTGTCGGCCTGGCTCGGTCGGGAAAATGGGCAGGACCGCTTTGGTGTCTTTGTCGGTGCCGCGGCGGCCGGCCAGCAGGTTGCCGTTACGCTGCCGGAAGCGTATCAACTGCGGCAGCGGCTGAATCCGGATTTGCTGCTGGGCGGGGTAGTCATCCCGGAACGGCATAATAAATACCGTGATGAGCATTTGCGGATGGTCGATAAGGTGCAAAAAGGCTGCCGTTATTTTATTTCACAGGCTGTTTATAATGTGGAGGCGGCCAAGAATGTTCTCTCCGATTATTATTATTACTGTCAGCGGCAGGAAATCGCTATGGTGCCTGTTTTGATTAACCTCACACCCTGCGGCTCGATGAAGACGCTGGAATTTATGAAGTGGCTGGGCATTAATATTCCTCAATGGCTGGAAAACGATTTGATGCATTCGCAGGATATCCTTGAGCAGTCTATCCGGCTGTCGACGCAGATCATCGAGGAACTGCTGGAATTTTCGCTGCCAAAGGCAATTCCGCTTGGCTGCAGCATTGAAAGTGTTTCGACCCGCAAGGTGGAAATCGAGGCGTCTGTCCAATTGGTGAAAACGGTGCAGCAGTTGTTGGCGCAGGCCGGGAGCCGGTAAGCCGCACAGGGTAATCGCTTACGGAAACGCAAGCGTAAAAGGCGATTCCGCAGCGCACACCGAGGTAGGCCAATAAAACAATGCCAACCGGCGCCGCGTAATGCGCTCTCAGCCGCCAGCAAGCAGGTCGCCTTCGCTGCGTTTCATCGTGCCCGGCCTCTCGGCCCCGTTTCCCCGGCCCTTTCCGGAAAAAGCCGTTCCGTCAGGATGG
>UQPB01000093.1 GCA_900542835.1 uncultured Pelosinus sp.
GACGATCTCCGCCGTGACAGGGCGGCATGTTAGACCGCTACACCACAGGGCCGCATTGCATAATCTATTGTATAGAAAACACTAGGATATGTCAACCACTTTTTGAAAATCCAACCCAGGATTTTTCTTCCAGCTAATTATGGAGCACCCGTTCAACCGTTTCCTTAATTTGCAGGGCATCAAACGGTTTTACAATAAAGCCGGCGGCTCCCGCCGCCATCGCCTCATCCCTGACCGCCTGCTGGCAAATTGCGGTCACCATGATAATGCGAGCGGCCGCATCGCCGGCGAGGATAAGCTGAGCGGCTTTAATTCCGTCTACGCTGGGCATTGTAATATCCATAGTGACAAGATCCGGCTGGCAGCGCTGGTATAATTCAACCGCCTTGCGCCCATCCTCAGCCTCAGCCACCACCTCATGCCCCTGATCTGTCAACGCCTTCTTCAGCAGCATGCGCATAAACAGCGAATCATCACAAACAAGAATTCTGGCCAAATTATGTCCTCCCTAAATAGCCTGCTCAATTCAGCTGCGACGTATCAATTAATTGCCGGCTTTTTCATACAGCGCAAAAAAATGATGTGTCGGTCCGACTCCCCGCCCCAGGGGAAAGCCATGCCGGATAGCGCCGGTGATATACTCCTTGGCCTGCCGCACAGCGGCCTCCACACTCATGCCTTTGGCCAGTCCCGCCGCTATCGCCGAAGAAAACGTGCAGCCGGTGCCATGGGTATGAGGAGTATTAATACGTTCATTTTCCAGATAGACAAAAGTAGTGCCATCAAAAAGGACGTCACAGGCCGCCCCTTCCAAATGGCCGCCTTTAATGACGACATGCCGGGCTCCCAATGCGTGTACGGCACGGGCCGCCGCTTCCATGCCCTTGAGGTCATTCACGGCAAAGCCGACAATTTCCCCCGCTTCAAACAAATTGGGCGTTACCACATCGGCCAGGGGAAACAGTTCCGTCTTTAACGCCGCAATCGCCTCCGGCTGCAACAGACGGCTGCCACTTTTGGCAATCATCACCGGATCGACAACGACCGCCTTTGCCCGATACTGCCGCAGCGATGCCGCAACCGCTCGCGTAATAGCGCTGCTTGACAGCATGCCTATCTTCACCGCGCCAACGGCAATATCCTCAAACACGGCGCTGATCTGGGCACGAATAATCTCCGTATCCATTTCCCGGATATCGCTGACTCCCAATGTATTTTGCGCCGTTAAGGCGGTAATTGCGCTCATACCAAATACACCCAGAGCGGAAAATGTTTTAATATCGGCCTGGATGCCGGCTCCGCCGGAAGAATCGGAACCGGCAATGGTTAATGCTGTTGCCAGCATGCTGATCATCCTTTCCTGTTAAACTGTCAGTAAATCGCGCAGTTCAGAGAGTGCCGGCTGTAGACGATCGGCTAGTTTTTCAGCCAATTCATCCACCTCCTTTGAGTCAAAGTCAGCGACGATTTGCGGCAGCCTGCGAACACGCCGTTCGCTAAAGAACTCGTCACGATAGATGTTGTAATAGACCGTCAGGCTGCTTTCGGTTGCGAAGTCGCTATAATCAATGACGATAAAGGATCCGTTGATAATCTTAACCGGCCGGTCCGGGCGGATAAACAATTCAAAGCCGCACAATTGCTCCGGCAGGTTAAAATCTTTCTCCAGAATCTGCTTGGCAATAAACGGACTGCCCATTTCCTCGCGTCTGAACACGGTCAGATCCTGCAGCGTCCTGTCAAAACGCTGTTTTAATGTCTGCTCAAACCCGGCCAATTCGACAGAGATATACTGAATATCGCAAAAGGTAAACAGCCCGATGACCGTATGCAGCATAAACTCCTTTGTCGCGGCATCATACAGCGCATACGCGGATCGCTGCAGACGGGGGCAGTGATAGCCGAACAGAAACAGCTTGGCCTCCGTCTGGGTCAGCATCCGTTCCAGACGGAAACCATGCAGCTCTTCCGACAGGTTTTGATAATATTCCCATTGTTTTACTTGCTCAATAATCGCTTCCACTTCATTCACGCTCCTATTCTTCTTTCTTTGCCGGAGCGGCAAAACCCTGCAAGCCGTAACCAAAATCGCCGGCTATGAATACTATGGAGTAATCTGAAAACATGGAGGAACAGTATGAAAAGGAAACTAATTCCGCTCCTGCTCGTTCTGGGCTTGACTGTTATCCTTCTGGCCGGCTGCGGCCAGCAAACTCCGCAAACATCCGCAGCTACCGGTCCCGTCTGGGCGCCTAAGCTGCAGCCGCTGCCACAGCCGGTGGTGGTGACGGTCGGTATGAAACAGGTTATTTCCGATGCCGGCATCCTGATCGGCATGGAAAAAGGCTACTATCGCGATTTAGGTATTAAAATTGAGGCGGTTCAGTTTAATTCCGGTCAGGAGATGATCAACCAGCTGGCAGCCGGTCAGCTTGATGTCGGCGCAACGGTCACGGCTTCAGGACTGCTAAATGCAATGTCTCGTGATATACCGGTCAAAATCGTTGCCGACAAAGGCATTAATGTCCCCGGAAAAGGCTATTACCGCCTGGTTGTTCGCAAAGACCTGGCGCCAGAGTTGACAAAATTCGCTGATCTGCGGGGCAAACGGATTGCCATCGTCGGCACGGCATCACTGGATGAAATTGCCCTGATGCGGGTACTGGAAAAAGGCGGTTTGACCGGCAAGGATATCGATATGCAGGTTATCCGTTCCTTTCCCGATATGCTGGTATCGCTCGCCAATAAAAGCATCGACGCGGCTATGCTGATTGAACCGTTTGTCACCCAGGGAATAGCCAGAGGCTTCATCGACCCATGGGTGGACCCCGTTGAATATGATCCTGACGCACAGACCGCCTTCGTTGTTTTCGGCGCGAAAATGACCCAGAATAAAGATGTCGCCAACCGGTTTATGACTGCCTACATTAAGTCTGTGCGCGATTACAACGATGGTTTCTTCAAAAACAAAAACAAGCAGGATATTATCGACATCCTGGTTAAGGCCTCTGTCATTAAAGATCCCAAGCTTTATGAACAGATGTATCCCACCGGCCTCAATCCTGACGGCTATGTCCGCATGAAAGGCCTTGAACAGGATCTCGCCTGGTACCGTCAGAACAACCTGCTGAAATCGCCGGACCTGAAAGCGGCCGACACGGTCGACAACAGCTTCGTCGGCTTTGCCATCTCTATACTGGGGAACTACAAATAGCCGCTCTTTCGGAGGTAAATAATGTCGGAACAGACTAACGGTAATACGGCCGCTGTCCGTCTTCTATCCATCTTGTCGCCGCTGACGCTTCTGTTGATTTGGGAGGCTTTTGCCAGACTCAACATCATTGATATCAGACTATTTTCCTGTCCGTCGCTAATCTTTCGTGCGCTTGTCCCGCTGCTGCTGTCCGGCGAACTGCTCTACAACACGGCTATCAGTATTGAACGGATATTGATCGGGTTTGCCGCCGGCGCCATTCCCGGTATTTTGATCGGAATGGGAATGGGCCTGTCGCCAATGATCCGTTCCGCTGTTGAGCCAATGATCCAGGCTACATATCCGATCCCCAAACTGGCCATCATGCCGTTCATCCTGCTGGTATTCGGCATTGGCGAGCTTTCCAAAATCTTTACCATTGCCATCGGCGTATTCTATCTGGTAGTTATTAATACGATGGCAGGGGTGTTGAATATTGAAAAAATCTATCTGGATGTAGCCAAAAATTTTGGTGCCAGTCGTAAAGACTTTTATCTGACGGTAGCGTTTCCCGGCGCTTTGCCGATGATTTTCGCCGGTTTAAAGCTGGGCATGGGAATGGCCCTGATCTTAGTCGTTGCGGCCGAGCTTTCGGCCGCCAAGGCAGGTATCGGCTGGATGATCTGGCGTTCCTACGACATGTTTGATATTGAGCAAATGTTCGTTGCGTTAATCGTGCTGTCCTTTCTCGGCTATCTGTTCACGTTATTGCTGGATGCCGTCGAACGCTGGGTCCTGCCCTGGAAACAGCAATGCCGTTAGGACTGCGCCAACCGGAAAACGGCAGTGAATGCCGGACGATGTTCCGTCATCCGGCGTCGCCGATCGCCATAACCGCCGGCATGCCTCATTTCTCCGTCTTATCCTACCAAAATCGTCTCGCCATGATCTTGCAGCTTCAAGATCGGCACGGTACCAGGAGGTGATTCCCTTGGATGACGATGTTCGCATTGCTTTAGCCGGAGTAGGAAAAGTGTTTGACAGCCGTGAATCAGCAATCATCGCCGTGCGTGATGTCAGCCTTACGATTAAAGATGGTGAATTCTTCTGCATTGTCGGCCCCAGTGGCTGCGGCAAAAGTACACTGCTGCGGATTCTGGCCGGTCTTGAAAATTGCAGCAGCGGTACGATTCACATTAAGGCCACCGCTAAGGATCGTCCGTTAAACGCAATGGTATTTCAGGAGCAAAGCGTCTTTCCCTGGATGACAGTCAAACAGAACGTCGAATACGGCCTGCGGCTGCGCGGCATACCTAAGCGGGAAAGAACGGAAATCGCCGATTACTATATTCGCATGATTGGCCTGACCCAATTTGCCAATGCCTATCCCTGCCAGCTGTCCGGCGGCATGAAGCAGCGAGTGAGCGTTGCCCGTGCTTTTGCCAACGATCCGGAAATCCTGCTGATGGATGAACCCTTTGGCGCGCTTGATGAACAAAACCGCCTGATGCTGCAGCAGGAGCTGCTGCGCATCTGGGAAGGCAGCAATAAAACAACTGTATTTATCACCCACAGCATTGATGAAGCGCTCTGCCTGGGCGACAAAGTGCTGGTGATGACGGCCCGGCCCGGTTCAATCAAAACCATTGTTCCGGTTGAGCTGCCGCGGCCCCGTGATATTGAAAGCATCCGCACAACGGCGGCGTATAACGCCCTCTATCAGACAATCTGGCTGCAGTTGCGCGACGAGGTATTCGGCAGTAAAGACTAGTGCCAAACACATAGAAATAAACAGAAAAACAAATCTGCTTCTTAATTGAAGCAGATTTGTTTTTGGCAGGGGCAGAAGGACTTGAACCCTCAACCAACGGTTTTGGAGACCGCTACTCTACCAATTGAGCTATACCCCTGTAAATGGAGCGGAAAACGAGATTCGAACTCGCGACCCCCGCCTTGGCAAGGCGATGCT
>UQPB01000094.1 GCA_900542835.1 uncultured Pelosinus sp.
GATCATGCAAAAAGTACCAAGTCGATTCTGCTTTGGCTAAAAACGGCCATTGCTCTGCAGCAGGCAACATTTCTACTTTTGCCCAAAAATACAGACGGTTCTTTACGGAAGTCGCCGTTCCTCCAGCCTGCGGCCCGTCTCCCTCCCGAAACGGGGCACGGGAATACGAAGTCTGGAATTCGAAAACTGGACGAAATATCACGGACACTCTTGCTTACTTTTGTAAGCGATTGCCCTGCTTCTTTCGACATAACTGCTTTTTTTTCGAGTATTTTATGGTAAAATTGAACAGCATAGAATTTTATGCAGCCAGTGTTTGCAAAATATAAGTAACAGGTTGCGGATCGCAGTGCGATCCGAGTGATAAGGAGGCAGTATGTCAAAACCCATTCTGGTTATTGGACACCGTAATCCGGATACGGACTCGATATGCGCGGCTATCGCCTATGCTCATCTGAAAACGGCCATGGGAGAAGCCGCCTATGCAGCCCGGGCCGGCAAGGTCAATCCGGAAACCAAATTTGTCCTGGAACACTTTAGCGTGGCAACGCCGCCGCTGATCACCGACCTATATCCGCGGGTGGCGGCGGTTATGCAGGATGCGCTGGCGACAATCAGTCCCGCCGCGACCCTGCGGGAACTGGGAAGCATGATGAAGGACGCCAACGCCAAATCGATCGCCGTTGTCGACGGTCAGAGCCTGATCGGCATTGTCAGCGTCAGCGATCTCGCCAAGCGTTATTTTGACGAACTGGAAATGCAGGACCTATCGGAAGCGGGCGTCGATTTTGCCGGCGTGCTGCGGGCGCTTGACGGGGAATTGCTGGCCGGTGAGAATCTGCAAAAAATCGTTGTCGGCAAAGTGCGGATTGCCGCTGCCCGGACGGAAACCATGCCCAAATTTGTCCGCCCTGACGATATCGTACTGGTGGGCGACCGCCATAACGCGCAGCTGGCCTGCGTCAAACTGGGAATCGCCTGCCTGATCATCACCGGCGATGCCTCAATCAGCAGTGAGGTGCTGGCGGCAGCCAGGGAAAAAGAGACGCTGGTCATCCGTTCCCCCTACGACACCTATACCAGCGCCCGGCTGATCAACCAGAGCATACCGGTGCGGGTAGTCATGCAAACTAATGTGATTGCCTTCAAACCCGGCGACCTGCTGGCCGATATCCGCCAGGTTATTGTCAATACCAATTATCGCAACTATCCGGTGATCGAGAACAACCGGCTGGTAGGCATGATCAATCGCGACCGGCTGATTGTTCCCCAGAAGGAAAAAGTGATTCTCGTCGATCATAATGAAAAATCGCAGGCCGTCGAGGGGATTGATGAAGCGCATATTGTTGAAATCATTGACCATCATCGCCTGGGCGGGCTGGAAACCAGCGAACCGATCTACATCCGCCACGAGCCGGTGGGCAGTACTTCCACCATTATTGCCAGCATGTACTGGCGGCGCGGCATCGCGATTCCCGCGCCGATCGCCGGCCTGCTGCTGTCGGCGATCGTGTCCGATACCTTTTTGTTCCGTTCGCCGACCTCGACCGCGCAGGACCGCGAGGTAGCAGCGAAACTGGCGGAGATTGCCAATGTTTCCCTGGAGGAATACGGCATGGATGTGCTGCGGGCCGGTTCACAGAGCCATACGATGCCGCCGGCGGAAATTGTCCAGAACGATCTGAAAGAATTTCAAATCGGTGAATTCCGGGTATCGATCAGCCAGGTATCGGCTCTTGATCCGGCCGCGGTACTGAAACGGCGCGAGGCGATCCAGGCGGCGCTGGAAGAGGAGCGGCGGCAGGAGGGTTATGATATGTCGGTTCTGATGATTACCGATATCCTGCATGAGGCCAGCCAGCTGATTTTTGCCGGCCAGCCGGCGGCGCTGGTTGCCGCCGCGTTCGGACAGCCCGATGGCAACGGCGTGGTGCTGCTGCCGGGAGTCATGTCCCGCAAGAAGCAGGTCGTGCCGCCCCTGGTTGAAGCCGCCCGCGAGTTGTAGGCGCCGCTGGCGGACAAGCGTGTGAAATAAGCCGGCCGGCTGCGGATAGTTTGCGGCGGTCGCGGAATATACTAAAGAGGCTGCAATATCAATGCACAGGAGTTGATTCGGCGATAATGAAACTGCAAACAGGCGTCAAGACCAACGGCTTCAGCGTGAAGGAACGGCGTACGGTGAGAGAAGTAAACTCGGAAGCCTGGCTGCTCGAGCATCAAAAGAGCGGCGCCAAATTAGTGTTTTTACAAAACGATGACGACAATAAGGTGTTTTCCGTCAGCTTCAGGACGCCGCCGTCCGACAGCACCGGCCTGCCCCACATTCTGGAGCACTCGGTGCTTTGCGGCTCACGCCGCTTTCCCAGCAAAGAACCGTTTGTTGAACTGGTCAAGGGCTCGTTGAATACGTTTTTAAACGCGATGACATTTTCCGATAAAACCATGTATCCCATCGCCAGCAAAAACGCTAAAGATTTTCGCAATCTCATGGAAGTGTATCTGGATGCGGTTTTGCATCCCAATTTATATCAGCAGCCGGAAATCCTGATGCAGGAAGGCTGGCATTATGAACTGGAGACAGCCGAGCAGGAGATTAATTATAAGGGCGTTGTCTACAATGAGATGAAGGGCGCCTTTTCCTCGCCCGAGTCCTTGCTGCAGCGGCGGATACGGGCCGCGCTGTTTCCCGATACGCCGTACGGCCATGAATCCGGCGGCGATCCTGACGACATTGTCAAGCTGACCCAGGAGCAATTTGTCGCCTTCCATCAGCGCTATTACCATCCGGCCAACAGCTATATTTTCCTCTATGGCGATCTCGATATTGAGGCGGCGCTGCAGCTGCTTGACAGCTATCTGGACGAATATGAAAAAGCAGACTGCGACTGTGAGCTGCGGCCGCAGCCACCGCTGGGACAGATGGCGGTAAAACAACTGGAGTACTCGGTCGCTTCCGGCGAACGTCTGGAAGATAAAACTTATCACAGTCTCTGCTTTGCCGCCGGCCGGGCCACCGACGCCGAACAGTATCTGGGCTTACAGATCCTGGAGCATCTGCTGCTGGAAACGCCGGCCGCGCCGTTGAAGCAAGCCCTGCTGGCTGCCGGAATCTGTAAGGATGCCGCCGGTGTCATGGTGGAAAGCATGCTGCAGCCGATGATCGGCGTCCGCATCAGCGGTTCCAATCCCGACCAGCAGCAGCGGTTTGTTGAAACCGTCGAGTCTACCCTGGCGAAGCTGGCCAAGCAGGGGATTGATAAAAAACTGATCGAATCCTCGATCAATGTGTTTGAATTTCAACTGCGGGAAGCGAATTATGACGGCATGCCCAAAGGGCTGGTGTACAATATGCGGGTGCTGGACAGCTGGCTGTATGACGGCGATCCGCTGGCTCACCTCGCCTATGAACCGGTCCTGGACAGCATTAAAACCGCTCTCACCAGCCGCTATTTTGAAACAATGATTGAAAAGCTGCTGCTGAACAGCCGGCACTGCGCGCTGCTGACGATGAAACCGCGCCAGGGGCTGGAAGAGGAGCGGGCTGCGGCGTTGCGGCGGCAGCTGGCCGAATTTAAGGCCGGACTGTCGGAAGCGGAGCTGAATAAGCTGGTCCGGCTTACCGCCGACTTGCGGCGGCGGCAGCAGACGCCGGATTCCGAAGCCGACTTAGCCAAGATTCCGCTGCTGTCGATTGAGGACATCAATCCCCGCGTCGAGGCGCTGCCGCTGCAAGAGCGGCAGGAGCACGGCGCCTCGGTCTTGTTTCATCCCCAATTCACTAACCGCATCGCCTATGTGAATTTCTATTTTGCCGTTAATAGCGTACCCCAGGAGCTTTTACCCTATTTGTTCCTGCTGGTACGCGTGCTTGGCAAGGTCAGCGCCGGCGATTTAAGCTATAGTGAACTGTCAAATGAGGTCAATATCCATACCGGCGGCATTCAGTTTGACGTATCGGCCTTTTCGATGAGCGCCAGCGATGAGGAGTTTTCGCCCCGTCTGCTGATTGAGGCCAAGGCACTGGAAGAAAAACTGCCGCAGCTGTTTGAACTGGTCCGGCTGATTATTCATGAAAGCCGCTATAGCGACAGACAGCGGTTGAAAGAAATCATTCAGGAGACCGCGGCTGCCTGGGAAAGCAGTATTGCCAGCTATGGCCAGGCTTTTGTCAGCAACCGCGTGCTGGGCTACTTTTCACCGGCGGCCCGCTATACCGAATATGGCATGCTTGATTTCTATCATTTTGTTGCTGATCTGGAGAAGAACTTCACCGCCAAAGCCGGCGAGATCGCCGAGAAGCTGCAGGCGGTGGCGCAGCTGGCGTTTGCCAAAAATAATCTGCTGACAAGCGTGGCGCTGGAAGAGGAGAACTACGCTGCCTTCCAGCGGGCCTTCCCGTCATTTTATGCATCACTGCCACGGCGCGACGATCAGCCGGTCCGTTATCGCTTCGACTTTGCCAAAAGCAACGAAGGGCTGATGTTTGCCAGCAAAGTGCAGATGGTGGCTAAGGCTGCCAATTACCGCCGTCTGGGCTTTAGCTATCACGGCAGCATGAAGGTGCTGGAGACGATTCTGCGGTACGATTACCTGTGGAGCCGTATCCGGGTAAAGGGCGGCGCTTATGGCGGCTCGGCCCGGTTTGAGCGCAACGGTAATCTGGTTTTCTTTTCCTACCGCGATCCTAACCTGACGGAAACGCTGGCCGTCTATGATGAAATGGCGGCGTTTCTGAAGGGGTATGATGCCGGCGAGCGGGAAATGCTCAAATATATTATCGGTACGATCGGACGGCTGGATGTGCCGCTGACGCCGCCGATGAAGGCGCAGCGGGCCGCGGAGCAGTACATCCGTCGCCTGACCCAGGCCGAGCGGCAGCAGGAACGGGAGGACATCCTCCGCGTTAAGCCGGCTGACATCCGCAAGCTGGCGCAGCTGGTGGATCAGGCTATGCGCGAGAACTATCTCTGTGTTCTCGGCAATGAAGAAAAAATTAAACGCCATAAAGACGTGTTCGGCAAGCTGGTTCAGATCTTTGAATAACCAAAAGGACTCCCCGCTGTGATGCGGGGAGTCCTCAGGCCGTTGATAAAGCCCCATCTACGTTGTTGGCCTCGCGATCCCATTGC
>UQPB01000095.1 GCA_900542835.1 uncultured Pelosinus sp.
TGCCGCCTGACGACAACGCAGGATGGCGGCGTTTTGACCACCAGAGCTTTCCGGCGCAGCACCGCCTCTCCACCAGGCCCTAGTCCTGCAAAAGCCTTGAAAAGCGACTGGTCTGCTAAAGGCCCTAAACTCGCTGCGCTCAGACAACGGGCCTTCTAAACGCAGCCCAGCCGCTTTTCATCCTGCGGAACGGCTTTTTTTCGGAAAGGGCCGGAGAACGAGGTTGACGGGAAGCGATAGAACGTGACGAAGAAAGCGATTGCCCTGTAGCGGCGCAGGCCTGTGTTGTTTTTTTGCCGGCCGGACGCTATAATGAGTGGCAGAGAGCGTTGTCAAGGAGGGGAGCCGCTTGTTCAATCTGGGAATGCCGGAACTGATTCTGATTTTGGTGATTGCGTTGGTTGTGTTCGGGCCGGGCAAGCTGCCTGACGTGGGTAAGGCCCTGGGCAGAGGCCTTCAGGAATTCCGCCGCGCCAGCAGCGGTGAAACGCAGCAGGCACCGGTCGAAACCGGGGAAAAACACAGCCAGGACAATGATAAAAAGGGAGCATGAGCGTGGCTTTTCGAGATTTACGCGAGTTTATTGCCGCCTTGGAAGATCGCGGCTGGCTGAAGCGGATTCATCAGGAAGTCGACTGCGAACTGGAGATTAGCGAAATCACCGACCGCGTATCCAAGCTTAGCGGCGAAGGCAATGTGGCGTTGCTGTTCGAGAATGTCAAGGGCTTTACCGCCCCGGTACTGACCAACGCCTTCGGCAGCATGGATCGGATGGCGCTGGCGCTGGGGGCAGCGTCGCTTGATGCGATTGGCGCCGAAATACGCCAAATGCTGCAGCTGCCGTATATATCGCTGCAAAATAAAATGCAGCTGCTGCAAATTTTGCCACAGCTGAAGCGGGCCGTTAATTTTCCCCGTTATGTCAAAACCGGACCCTGCAAGGATGTTATCCTCAAGGACAAGCCTTCGATTAATGCCTTTCCGGTGCTGAAATGCTGGCCGGGCGACGCCGGCCGCTTTATCACGCTGCCGCTGGTTTTTACCAAAAACCCGGCAACCGGTAAGCGCAATGTCGGCATGTACCGGCTGCAGATCTATGATGATACGACGACCGGCATGCACTGGCATATCCATAAAAACGGTGCGGAGAACTTTCGCGCCTGCCGTGAAGCAGGCCTCGACCGGATGGAGGCGGCAGTCGCAATCGGCGGCGATCCGGCTTTAACCTATGCCGCTACCGCGCCGTTGCCGCGGGACATTGATGAAATGGTATTCGCCGGTTTTTTGCGCAAACAGCCTGTGGAGCTGGTTAAATGCGAAACGGTGGACATTGAAGTGCCGGCGCATGCGGAAATTATCCTCGAAGGCTATGTGCCGCTGGATGAGCGGCGGCGGGAGGGGCCGTTCGGTGATCATACCGGTTATTATTCGCTTGCCGACGACTATCCGGTTTTTCATATTACCTGCATTACCCATCGCCGCGATCCGGTCTATCCCGCGACCATTGTCGGCAAGCCGCCGATGGAGGACTGCTATCTGGCCAAGGCTACGGAACGGATTTTTTTACCTGTCCTGCAGCAATTGCAGCCGGAAATCGTCGATATTAACCTGCCGCTTGAGGGCGTGTTTCATAATTGCGCTATTATCGCGATCAAAAAAACCTATCCGCAGCAGGCTAAAAAAGTCATGCACGCGATCTGGGGTATGGGGCAAATGATGTTTACCAAAATGGTCATTGTTGTTGACGCCCATGTCAATATCCAGAACCCGGCCGAAGTCTGGTGGCGGGTATTCAACAATATTGACGCGCGCCGGGATTTGGTGCTGGCGGACGGCCCGCTTGACGTGCTCGATCATTCCTCGCCAATGCCAAAATGGGGAACCAAGCTGGGCATCGACGCCACCAGAACCTGGCCGGAGGAAGGCAACAGCCGTGAATGGCCGGATGAGATCGTCATGAGCGCTGCAATCAAGGCGAAAGTTGACGCCAGATGGAAGGACCTGGGCTTGTGAGTGTACTGGCAAAATTCAAGGCGCATCTCGACAATACTGCCTTTTCCCACTCCGTCTTTGCCTTACCCTTTGCTTATATGGGCGCTATGCTGGCCGCCGGCGGCTTGCCGCCGTGGCGGGAACTGCTGTGGATCACCCTGGCGATGCTCGGGGCCAGAAGCTCCGCGCTGGCGATCAACAATCTGGTTGACCTTAAATATGACCGCCTGCAGCCGCGGTTCAGCGGGAGGCCCCTGGTATCAGGGGCGCTTTCCCGCTGCGAGGCTGTTCTGTTTACCTGCGGCAGTCTCGCCGTTTTTTTATTGGCAGCCTCGCGTCTGCATCCGGTTTGCCTGCCGCTGGCGCCGGCGGCAGTCGCGCCGTTTGTGATTTATCCGTTTATGAAACGCGTCTCCTGGACCTGCCATCTGGTATTGGGACTGGCGCTGGCCTGTGCACCGGCGGGAGCCTGGCTGGCCATCCGCGGCGAACTTAGCCTGGCGGCAATCGTCTTAGCCGTCTCTGTCGCTATCTGGATTGCCGGCTTTGACGTCATTTACGGCTGTCTTGACGTTGCGTTTGACCGGGAGCAGGGACTTCACTCGATGCCGGTCCGGTTTGGCGTCAGCCGGGCGCTGACCCTGACCAGGCTGATGCATGGCCTGAGCCTTGCCGGCTTTGCCGCTGTTGGCGTTCTCAGCGGTCTGGGCTGGCTCTATTTTACCGGCGTCGGCCTGGCTGGCCTGGTGCTTTGCTACCAGCATGCCATCGTCGGTCCCGGCCGGCTTGGCGCGGTTACACAGCGCTATTTTATGCGCAACGGGCTGGTATCGGTGTTTATTTTTCTATTTACGCTAATCAGTTTGATCAGATAAGGCAGTGATGAAGCATGAATAAAGAGTTGCAGGGAAAGGTGGCATTGCTGACCGGCGGCACGTCCGGCATTGGTTTGGCGGCGGCGGCGATTCTTGCCAGCCGGGGGGCGCGCGTGGCGCTGGTCGGGCGCAATCGGTCCAGAGGCGAAGCGGCGGTGGCGGCGCTTGGCACTGAAACGGCGGCGTTTATCAGCGGCGACGTTTCAGTCGCCGCTGAATGCCAGGCGGTAATCGAGGCCGGCCTGGCCCGGTTTGGCCGCTTGGATATTGTCGTTAATTCCGCCGGCCACTATCTGGAAAAACTCATTGCCGAAACAACCGAGACGGAGTGGCGGGAGATGCTGGATACCACCCTTGGCGGCACCTTCTTTATTTCCAAGTATGCGCTGGAACCGCTGCGGCGGGCGGGTGGCGGCGCAATTGTCAATATTGCCTCCGATGCCGGTCTCAGGGGCAATCTTGCCTGTACCGCCTATTGCGCCGCCAAAGGGGCCGTTGTCGCTTTTACCAAAGCGCTGGCCCTGGAAGCGGCACCTTATGACGTGCGGGTCAATTGCGTATGTCCCGGCGATGTTGATACACCCCTGTTTGAACAGCAGCTGGCAGCCGCCAACGAACGCCGGCAATATTATGAGGCGGTCCGGAACCTCTATCCGCTCGGCCGCATTGCCACAGCCGATGAGGTTGCCGAGGTCGTCTGCTTTCTCGCTTCACCGGCGGCCTCTTTTGTCACCGGCTCCGTCTGGACTGTGGATGGCGGCCTGACCGCCTGTTAGCAGCATTTAAGCGAGGGAAACACTGATTAATTCGCCTGGCCCGATCTGACGGATCTTTTTCTGCCTGGCTGCGTCAGCCAAAGCTAGAAAGAGCGTTGCTATTCCTGCGGTTCGGCTTCCTTGCCAGGCAAAAAAATTGTCAGCTCGGCCGGCTCATTTAATCAGCGGTTCCTAGCCGCGTCAGAGCCGCGATAAATCGTAAGGCGTCTCCTGATAGACGTAATAATTCAGCCAATTGGCAAACAGCAGGTTGGCGGCGCCGCGCCAGCAGACGAACGGCGGCTGCTGGGGATCATCGCCGGGGAAATAGTTGGCGGGGACCCGGATCGGCAGCCCTTGGGCGACGTCGCGATCATATTCGGCTTTCAGGGTAAAGGGATCGTATTCGGCGTGGCCGGTTAAGAAAAACCGGCGGTTTTTCATATCGGCAACCGAGCCGATGCCGGCTTCCGGCGATTCGGACAAAATGCACAGATCCGGCACCGCCGCGATATCTTCGCGGCGGACCTCGGTATGCCGCGAATGCGGGACGTAAAAGATATCGTCAAAACCGCGGAACAGCTTATCCTGCTTGCTAGGACACAAGCAGCGGTGCGGAAATACGCCGAACATTTTTTTTGCAAGCGGATGCTTGGGAATGCCGTAGTGATAGTATAAGCCCGCCTGGGCGCCCCAGCAGATATGCAGCGTGGAATAAACGTGCGTCTTGCTCCATTCCATGATTGTGCACAGTTCCTCCCAATAGGCGACTTGCTCAAACGGCAGCTGTTCCACCGGTGCGCCGGTGATGATCATGCCGTCGTAGCGGCGGTCTTTGACCTGGTCAAAGGTCTCGTAGAACTTTATCAGGTGCTCCGGCGCGGTGTTTGTCGGCTCATAGCTGGCCGTATACAGGAAGTCGATCTCGACCTGCAGCGGCGTATTGCCCAGCAGCCGGAGAAACTGGGTTTCGGTAACGATCTTGGTTGGCATCAGATTGAGCAGCAATAATTTCAGCGGGCGAATATCCTGGGTGTAGGCGCGGTTATCGTGCATGACAAACACATTCTCGCTTTCAAGGACATGGGCGGCAGGCAGGTTGTTGGGAATCTTAATTGGCATGAGGCAGCCTCCTTTAATCATGAAAACAAAAAGCCCTTTCCGAAGGAAAGGGCTTTTATTCCGCTCTCCTCTCATCTCCCAGAACAATGTTCTGCTGGAATTAGCACCACTGCATTACTGCCGGTTGCCGGGTGTCATCGGGCCAGTCCCTCGACCACTCTGGATAAGAGTTTTCCATATGTAATTAAAATGAATAATAGCACAGGCCGGGGCTGCTGTCAAGAAATTTGCTGTTGCTCGCCGCCTCAGCCGCTGCCTGCTAAAGACACCGCTCGCCATACTGTCGGTATGCCTCGCGCCGTCGCCTTGCCTGACAAAAAATCGTCTCGCCA
>UQPB01000096.1 GCA_900542835.1 uncultured Pelosinus sp.
GCGAGCCCAGCAGCGACGCGTACGGAAAGGTACGCTAGCAATGGGATCGCGAGGCAATTGCGCAACTCTTGGCGCTTTAGCGCCTTAGCGTTGGCGGCATCCCCCTTGCGGGGAACAACGCAGGTGGGGCTTTATCAACGGCCTGAACCACTGTCCGGCCGGACAGTGGTTCAGGCAGAATTTACTTGCTTGGATCAATCACCGCTGCCCCTGCTGTCTCATCGCAGCAATAGGCGTCTTGGTTAACAGCCGGCGGCTCGTTCACAGCCGTGGCGGCGTTAACAACCGTCTGGTAGGCCGGGCTAAAGACCGCCGTGGTTAGCGCAGTTCCCAGGAGGAGCAGCATCAATATTTTTTTCATCCTATCCCTCTTTTCCTATCGATTTTCGCAACTGCCGGTTGCAGTCTGCGTGTCAGTCTGCGTCTGCCGCCAGCATGCCTTCATCATTGCCAGGTGCAGCAGCGGGCAGAGCAGCATCCAGTACCAGGCGGGCGAATAGCCCAGGGCAGAGGCGGCAAGCACCAGCCCCAGCGGCAGCATGCAGCACGCCAGCATCAGCAGCAGACGCCTGCCGGCCACTGCTTGGTCACAGCAGGACTCCGGTCTCACTTTGAACCAACCTCCTTTGCCGCGGCCAGCGGCCAGGGAATAAAGCGCGGTGTCCGGGCCGCATATGCGGCATAGGCTTTGCCAAACTGGGCAGCGGCTTCGGCCTCCTCACGTCCGGCCAGCAAGATATACCTGCGGACCAGCACCGGGAACATCAGCAAGGTCAACAGCGTTGGCCACTGCAGCAAGAACCCGAACATAACCGCCACAAACGCGAGGTACTGCGGATGCCGCACATAGCGGTAAGGCCCCTGAACCGCCACCTCGCCGCCTTGCTGCGCTTTGTGCAGATAACGCCAGGTAAAGGCTAAGAACAGCAGACCGCCGCCGATGAGAAGTTCGCTGGCAATATGAATCCAGCTGCTGTGCGGGTCGCCGCTCACCCCCAACAGGCTGTACCACAGATGCCCGTTGTCATGGGAAAAACCGCTGCCGGGAAAACGTGCCCCCAGCCAGCCGGAAAGTAAATAGATGGTCAGCGGAAAACCGTACATTTCAGTAAACAGGGCGACAATAAACGCGGAAAATGCGCCGAACGAGCGCCAGTCCCGCAGATTGCGCGGCCGGGTGAAGCTGAGGGCAAAAATAATAAAGATCAGCGAGTTGACGGCAACCGCTCCCCAAAGGCCATAGCCCCACATACCCAATCACTCCCTTGCCATGCGCCGGACGTAAGCATTGACACCCAGTCAACCTGCCGGCGCAGTTCTTACGATTAACTATACCAACCAGATATGGAAATCTGATGAACAGACTATGAAGAATTCATGAAAAAACGGCTGCGGCGACAGCGACGCAAAAAAGCGGCCCGGCGCAAGACCGGACCGCGATTATTCCCGCCCGACAGGCAGAAAAACCTCAAACAGACTTCCCTGCCCCGGCTTGCTGCTTACCGCAACACAGCCCTGGTGCCGCTCCACCAGTTGTTTAACAATTGCCAGGCCCAGGCCGGCACCGCCGCTCTTGCGGTCGCGCGACGCGTCGGCGCGGTAAAAATGATCAAAAACATGCGGCAAATCAGTTGCGTTGATACCAATGCCGCTGTCCTGCACCTGGATTCTCACCCACTGCTGCCCCTGCCGCGGCACCAGGGAACTGGTCAGCGTCACATTTCCCTGTGGCGGTGTATAGCGAATCGCATTGGTCAGGAGATTGTACAGCACCTGCGTCATCCGTCCGGCGTCCAGTTGCAGCTGCGGCAGCGGCTCCGTCTGCAGCCGCAGCTCCAGCTGTTTCGCCTCTGCCAGCGGCTGCAGCAGCTGCACGCTGCGGGCGATCAGGCTGTTAATATCGACAAGCTCTTTTTCCAGCGGCAGTTGCCCGGCCTCCGCCAATGATAAATCCCTAAGATCGCTGATAATCCGGTTTAAATGAACCGTTTCTTCCAGCAGGGACTGAAGCTGCTCCCGGTTCGGCTCAACAACGCCGTCTAAAATGCCCTCCAGATTTCCCTGAATAATCGCCAGCGGCGTTTTCATCTCATGGGCAATATCGACAAACAGCTTCTTGCGCAGCACTTGATGCTCCGCCAGCGATCGCGCCATGTGATTGAAGGCGCCGGCCAGCTGTCCCACTTCATCGTCGGCGGCAACCGGGACCTGGAAATCGTAGCGTCCGGAGGCCACCGCCTGAACAGCAAGATTAAGCCGCCGCAGCGGCACAGTAATATCACGCGCCAGTGTATAGCTGGCTACCAGACCGATCGCGATCATCGCCATGCCGATCCACAGCAGGGACCGGTGCACCGAGGACAGCATCGTCATTTCAATCGGCCCCATCATCGTGTCGGCGGCGGCTGATCCCGGGTTGATCTCGCCGCCAAACAGCTGTCGTTCCACCAGGTAATCCCGGAAATGCGTTTCCATCTGATAGTTGGCAAAGTAGGTCAGCATCAGCACGGTGACTGTAATCAGCAAAAACATCAGCAGACTGTAACGATAGGTAATGCTCACGGCAAATCACCGCTTTTCAGCTTGTAACCCATGCCGTAAACCGTAAGGATCAACTGCGGTGAGCGCGGATTATCCCCCAGCTTGCGGCGAAGATTTTTAATATGGGCATCAATCGTCCGCTCATAGCCTTCAAACAGGCTGCCCTGCACCCGCTCCACCAATTGCAGACGGCTGAAGACCCGGTCCGGATTAGCGGCAAGTAATTCCAGCAGTTTGAACTCGGTCGGCGTCAATTCCAGCGGCTCGCCTTTATAACGGGCTTCAAACCGTTCGGGATCAACGACCAGCGAGTTGGTTCTGATTGGCCTGGGACGGACCGGTACCTTCCGCATCCGTCGCAGAATCACCTTGCCTCTGGCGACAACCTCGCGAGGGCTGAACGGCTTGGCAACATAATCGTCAGCACCAATTTCCAGACCGGTAAGGCGGTCGGGTTCCTCGTCACGGGCCGTCAGCATGATGATCGGTACATCCGACTCCCGCCTGACCCGCCGGCAGATCTCATAGCCGTCAATTCCCGGCAGCATCACATCCAGAATAACCAAATCCGGCTGACAGCTCTGAATCATATCAAGAGCGATATAGCCGTCGCGGGCGGTCAATACCGCAAAGCCTTCCGCCTCGAAATAGGCGCGTAATAATTTGGTGATTTTTTCATCGTCATCGACCAGCACGATCGTCAGTTTTCCCATATCGTCCTCCCCAGGTAAGCACTGATTAATTCATACAGCGCAATCTGACGGATCTTTTCCCGCCTGACTGCGTCCTATTTCAAAGTTTCCACAGTTCTAGCAACTGCAGGCAATTCCGCAGAGTCTTACTGTCAGTATATCGCCAAACTGTGAAAAAACAATGAAGTTTTTGTGAACAGAGAATGAATTGATAGCTAACACCAAAGATAGTAACTACCTATTTTGTGCGTACTTGTATCGTTATCACCGAAACGATATACTAAGAAAAATGCAAAGGAGGCAATTTTGATGAGCTTTCTCGAATTGGCCAAACAGCGCTATTCTGTCAGGAAATTCAGCAGCAAGCCGGTGGAGCCGGAAAAGCTGGCGCAAATTCTCGAGGCCGGCCGGCTCGCTCCCACAGCGGTCAATTACCAGCCACAGCGTATTCTGGTTTTGAAACAGGAAGACAGTCTGAAAAAATTGCAAACCTGCACTCCCTATCGGTTTCAGCAGACACTGGCCCTGCTTGTCTGCTACGATCAATCCGTCAGCTGGAAACGAAGCTATGACGGCAAGGACAGCGGCGATATCGATGCCACTATTGCCGCCACGCACATGATGCTGGCAGCCTGGGAGCTGGGTATCGGTTCCACCTGGGTCGGCCACTTTGATCCGGCGGAAATCAAAACCGCGTTTGCGCTGCCGGATGCGATGGTTCCGGTCGCGTTGCTGCTGCTTGGCTATCCCGCGGCTGAAGCCGCGCCGCATCCGTTTCATCACAGCAAGCTCGACGCCGCTAAGACCGTTTTCTATGAAACATTTGCCGCCGCTGCCGGCAGCCAGCCGGCAGGCGAGTGATCGCGCCCCGCCGAGCAAAGCACGGACGCAATGCTTGCCAGTACGGCCCAAAGTCCCTTCACAGGGTGCTTTGGGCTATTTTATTGCAAGCCGCAAGCCAACATAACAGAGATCCGTCTGTGTTTGAGCGCAGCGAGCAAGTGGCGAACTGCCCCTGGACGGTTTAGCCAACCAGCCCCCCCTGCCAGTCCGCTGGAGCATAGGTGCAAAGTTTTTTGCCTACTTTTGCAACGTTAATGGCTATTTTAGCCCCAACAGAACTGCTCGGTACTTTTTGCATGATCAAAAAGTACCCAAAAAATCTAGGCCCCGTCCTGCAAA
>UQPB01000097.1 GCA_900542835.1 uncultured Pelosinus sp.
TAACGCAGCCCAGCCGCTTTTCATCCTGACGGAACGGCTTTTTCCGGAAAGGGCCTGGGGATACGGGGATAGCGGGAAATGATGAAACGCTTTGAAGCCAGCCTGCTTACTGACCGATGGAAGCGCGTCACGCGGCGCTGGTGGGTATTAACTTAGGCGGCGCCTCTCTTCCTCCCTCTGCGTCCTCCGTTACCCTCCGTGTCCTTCGTGAAATCGTTCTTTGCCACTTCCTCCCTGGCGGTGGCAGATCGCTGCCTTGCCTGTCTCTGTGGAATCGTCTTTCAACACTTGCTTTCTTGTATGCGATTGCCCTGATCGCTGCCAGCCGTGGCAAGCTGAACATATTTTAACGGGCAGGACGCCATGCCCACTACATGAGCCGCCGTAAGTTGAAGCCAGACTTACCAGCAATAAGCCCCGGCCGGAATTGGTTCCGGCCGGGGCTTATATCATTTGCCGTTATACAGATACTTTCTCAGCTTCGGCGGCTGACGGCACCGCATGCCGCGATTTCAGCCAATGTCCGATGCCGATTACGCCAACGGTCAGGCTAATTTTAATCGCCAGCGTATAGTCGTGCAGGTACACGCCCAGGCTGCCGTCGCCGGCGACCATCGCTCCCGCCGTCCAGCCAAGGATAGCGGCTCCGGCATAAATGAGCGCGGGGAACCGATCCATTAATTTAATAAAGAACTGGCTGCCAAACACAACCAGCGGGATGCTTAATCCCAGGCCAAACAGCAGAAGGGGAATATTGCCCTGAGCAATGCCGGCAACAGCCAGCACATTATCGAGACTCATGATCGCATCGGCGATCATGATGATGCGGATCGCTTCCCAGAAGCCGGAGGCTTCTTTCACTTTAGACGTATCCTCTTTCTCGCCGGCCAATAGCTTGATGGCAATCCACAGCAGCGCAACGCCGCCAAAAAATTGCATATACGGTATTTGCAGCAACAAAGCCGCCACCGTCGTCAGAAGCACTCGCAATCCTACAGCACCGGCGGCACCCCATATGACAGCTTTCTTTCGCTGAGGTGAGGGCAGATTTCTACTCGCCAGAGCTATAACCACAGCGTTGTCACCGCTTAGTATTAGATCCATAAATGTAATACTAATTAACGCCGCAACTAGATCCATCGAAACAACCCCATTTCATGATATTGTCAATATGAAGCCGCGATGCAAGAAAAGTGAGCGTTCACCTCTTTTTTTAAAAAATTAAGACCCCTGCCGCAGGTCTTGACGCATCGGGGAAAGCTGCAGCGACCTCATTACCTTAGGGCACTAAGGTCTCGCTGTTGAACAGACCGTCCAACGGCATGGCCATGCATAAAAATGCAGAGATGTTGACCATACCTAAAAAGCTACTCCCCTTCAGGATTCAGTTATTTCCTTCACAACTATTATGCCAGATTCCCTGGCATTTGTCCAGAAAATTCACAGCAGTCAGAACCGGCTCAACCAACTTCAAACCGCCGCAGCAGCGCCAGCCGGTCGATCCGCCGTACGAGAGCGGAAACGGCCTCTTCATTGAGGGTTTCGCTGACAAAAACGGTTAGTTCCAGACTTAAATCAAGCTCGCTGTCCGACTCGTACAGATTATCGTCGGCATCGGCCAGCAGCCTGACCACCGGTCTTGACTGCAGGCCGGGCAGGACTCTGGTGACAATGCCGGTATCGCCTGTATTCAGCTTGACCATGCTGCCAACAGGATATAGAGCGATATGCCGCAGAAATTCCCGTAGCAGATCGGGATCAAACTGAACACCTGAGCCGGCCAGCATAAATTCATACGCCTGGCAGGGAGGCAGCGCCGGCCGGTAGGGGCGGTCGGAGGTCAGCGCGTCGTAGACATCAGCAATGGCGGTAATCCGCGCATACTCATGAATATCAAGCCCTTTCAACTGGCGGGGATAACCGCTGCCGTCGAACTTTTCCTGGTGTTGAAACGCTACATGGATAGAGGGCCAGGATAACTGGGCACTGTATTTGCGCAGGATTTCAAAGCCCCATTCGGGATGACGCCGCATGACCAGCATTTCTGTTTCATCCAAATGGCCCGGTTTATTCAGGATCTGCTTTTCGACCGCCATTTTACCGACATCATGTAAAAGCGCGCCGATTCCCAGCTCCATCAACTGGCGCGGCGCATATTGCAGACCGACGCCCACTAAAACCGCCAACACGCAGACATTGACGGAATGAGCAAATGTATAATCATCGTACATACGAATATCATTCAAATGAAAAATAGCGTTGGGATTGCGGATGACTTCGGCGACAATATCCTCCGTCAGTTCCTTAAACTGCCCCATATCAATCTTTTTACTGTTGCAGAATCCGTCAAACGCTTCTTTGACGGTCGCTACCGCCTTTACCCTGGTTTCCTCGGCCAGGACTTCCGGCACCGCAATATTGGCCACAAGCGGATTCTGAATATAAACGACCCAAACACCAATATCCTGCAGCCGGCGGATGTACTGAGCGGTAAATATCGAACCTTCAGCCAGCAGTAACCGGCCATCGGCATGATAGACGCTTTTGGCGGCTACCATGCCGGGAATAAGATCCTTGACAGCTATTTTCTGCATGCTTGTCCATCCTTACTCGTGTATCTTCGCCGGCTGGATACGCCGGCGGGCGCAGTCTGCTGCGGAAGGGGCGCATGAAGCGCTATAGCTTGCTTTTTTCTTTAAACCGATAGCCGGTAACAGAGTAAAACACCCATTCGGCGACATTGGTGGACCGGTCCGCCACCCGCTCGATATAACGAATAGCGGTATGGACCTGCAAGATGGTCTCCTGCGCTTTTACATCGGCGCAGGCCGTTTCCGCCAAGACCCGGAATAATGCCTTATTTAAGGCGTTAACATCAGCATCTCGCCGGATCACCTCTGTAGCCAGATCAGCGTCGTTGTCTTCATAGGCCTTAATCGCATCAGCCAGCATTGCCAACGCCAGCTGAGCCATTTCAGCGACTGTTGCCGCCACTTGCCGGACAGGCGCGGGATCAAGCAAGGCCAGCTTCTTTTGGACAATTTTAGCGATATTATTGCCGTAATCGGCTATCCGCTCGACTTCGCTGGCAATTTTCAGACTGGAAACAATAAACCGCAAATCAGAAGCCAGTGGCTGCTGTGTAGCGATTGTCCGGATTAATTCCTCATCCATTGTCTGGTACAGCAAATCGATTTCCTTTTCATATTGGCGGGACAAGTCGGCCAGAGCGGGATCATTTAAAACCAGCGCATCAATTGCAGAGCGGACAGAAACCAGTGCTTTACCGCCCATGCCGGCAATAACCTGACGCACTCGAGCCATCTCAGAATCATACCCTGTTCGCACTGCCATACCCCCTCTTCTCCTTACCCATTTTCTATACTCCGCTAACGGATTCATTGTTTTTTTTATTCGCCTTGTCGGAAACATTTTCCTTCTGTGCCAGCGAAAAAAGCGCCAAAAATGAGCTGACGGCAGCTTTCTCATGCCGCATGCAGCCGGCCCGCCGTTGCTTCGCGTTTACACGACAAAAAATCCCTGCCGGTAGCGGCGGGGATTTTTTATTGCTTGTTCTGCCTGTCAAAAGCCGTAAGCCATTTTCTGTTTTAGGAAATCATTTCTCTGACGGCAGCCAGGCTGCCGTCCCCGCCCTCCATTCGCTTCTTTCGGACGGGCTCCCCTACACACTGGGTTTCTTCCTCGCGGAGTTTACCTTTGCACCAGGCCGTCGCCGGCCTGTATCGTTTCTGTGGCACTTTAGGGCTACTGGCGACTACGGGAGCCGCGGTTGCCGTCGTCGGAAGATTTCTCTCCCGCCCTGTCTTGCGACAGGCGCGAACACTACAGCCGTCACAGGCTGTGGAAGTATGGACTTTCCTCAACAGAACGCAACGCATGCGTTAACGCCCTGCCGCGATTTCCCGCTTTTGACAAGTGACAAACAAGGGTTTAACAGAATTGTATTCTATCACATCCGCATTCGCTTGTAAAGAGTAAACAAATTCCACTGCCGGGCAATCGCTTACGAAAAGGCAGGGGTTTAACGACGATTCCACCGAGACGGGCGAGACGGCGAGCTGCCGCCGTGAGCGAGGGAAAAAGCAAGGAGCAAAAGACCGATTCCACGGAGGACACAGAGAATACACAGAGGGCACGGAGGCAAAACGAGAATTTTTGATTCTGCTTTGGCCCAAAGCAGGCATTGCCTTGCAGCAGAATCCCTCTCTACTTTTGCCAGTCGTTGCAAAAGCAGGCGAAAAAGTTCTGCCCCTATGCTCCGGGAGACTCGGCGACTCGTCTCCCTGCCGCAACAGGTCACGGCAATACGAGTCCGGAATTCGGAAACCG
>UQPB01000098.1 GCA_900542835.1 uncultured Pelosinus sp.
TAGGCGGACTCGCGAGCCCAGCAGCGACGCGTACGGAAAGGTACGCTAGCAAGGGAATCGCGAGTCGAACAACGTAGATGGGTCTTTATCAACGGCCTGTAAAAACGCAGGCTGGAAGGCCTGCGTTTTTAGCGTATTAAGAAAGACCTGTTTTTATTCAATCACATAGCTGGCGACAATTTCGCCAAAATAAAGTGTATGGTAGTCGTTATCGGCGTACCATTCGGTTTTGACCGGCTCATCGGTCGTCGCAGCGGTCATTTGCTGTTTGCAGACAACCTTGCATTCGTAGTGAAGACCGGGGGTATTGATGACAGGGACAGCCGTTTTTTCGCCGGGAAGAACGCTCAGTCCGGCAACGCTGATCTTGTCAATGTCGCGGCCGGAGCGGGAGCCGCAGATGCCAAGCTGCTGCTGAATATTGCTGAATGGAATGCTGACGGTGAATTCCCCGCTGCCCTCAATCAATTCGTGGCTAAAGCGGGAGGTTCTAACCATCGCCATGAACAGCGGCCGTTTCCAGGCAAAGCCGAATGAACCCCAGCCAATGGTCATGGTATTGGTTTTGCCGTTGTGCTGTGAGGTTAGCAGCGCTCCTTTGCTCAGCACCTCCAAGCCGCGCCCGGCCAGTTCGTTATAGGCAATTGCTTTTTTCATATGAACCCTCCTTGGACAGGGAGCCGCAGTTCCCCTGATTTACCAATACTATTCCCTGCCGGCGGCAAATATCCTTTTCAGAATTTTAGTGATAAGCGGCAGGAATATTTACACTGGCCGCGAAGCAATATAAAGTAGGAAACCGGTTTACTAAACCGGTATACGGAGAAGGAGTGAGTAGTCGAATGATTCCTAAGTTGCAAACCCTTTCCAAAATTACCGAATGCGGTCTGGTCGCAGTCGTCCGGGCGGAGAACTCGGAACAGGCGATTAAGATTGCTGACGCCTGCGCTGCCGGCGGCGTTGCCGCTATTGAGATTACGTTTACTGTTCCCGGCGCGGCAAAAGTCATTGAAGACCTGGCAAAGGTCTATCAGTCCGGCGAGATCATCATCGGCGCCGGTACGGTGCTGGATTCGGAAACCGCCCGCATCGCTATTCTGGCCGGTGCGCAGTATGTCGTCAGCCCGTCGATCAATTTGGAAACGATCAAGCTTTGCAACCGTTACCAGATTCCTGTCATGCCCGGAGCGGCAACGATCAAAGAAATCGTCGAAGCGATGGAAGCCGGCGCCGATATTATCAAGGTATTCCCCGGCGAAGCATTCGGGCCGAGCTTTGTCAAAGCGGTGAAGGGTCCTTTGCCGCAGGCTCCGCTGATGCCTACCGGCGGTGTCGGACTGGATAATGTCGCCGACTGGATCAAGGCCGGCTGCGTGGCTGTCGGTGCTGGCGGCAACCTTACCGGCGGTGCCAAAACCGGCGACTACCAGGCAATCACGGCGACCGCAAAACAATTTATTGAAAAAATCCGCGCTGCCCGCGGTAAATAGGAGGCTTTTTAGATGAAAAAGGTTGTTTGTTTTGGTGAGATTATGCTGCGGCTGGCCCCTCCGGGCTACCTGCGGTTTGAACAGGCCAATGCATTTGAAGCGGTTTATGGCGGCGGCGAGGCCAATGTGGCTGTTTCGCTGGCCAATTACGGCCTTGACGCTGTATTTGTAACCAAAGTTCCCGACAATCCGATCGGCCAGGCGGCAGTCAATGAAATGCGCCGCTATGGCGTTGATACGCGCTGCATGCTGCGCGGCGGCGCCCGTCTCGGCATTTATTTCTGCGAAAAGGGTGCTTCGCAGCGGCCGTCGAAGGTCGTATACGACCGCGCTCATTCCTCGATCAGCACCGCTACAAAAGCGGATTTCAACTGGGATGAAATTTTTGCCGGCGCCGACTGGTTCCATTTTACCGGCATCACGCCGGCTCTCGGCGACAATGTGGCTGAAGCTGTGCTTGAAGCTTGCAAAAAAGCCAAGGAACACGGCCTGACGGTCAGCTGCGACCTCAACTTCCGCAAGAATCTCTGGACCAGTGAAAAGGCCGGTCAGGTTATGGCGCAGTTCATGCCGTATGTCGATGTGGCGATTGCCAATGAGGAAGACGCAGAGAAAGTTTTCGGCATCAAAGCCCAGGATACGGATATCGAAGGCGGCAAACTCAACCACGAAGGCTATAAAGATGTCGCTAAGCAGCTTAAAGAGCGCTTTGGCTTCAAAGCCGTGGCCATTACGCTGCGCGGCAGCATTTCCGCGTCCGACAACAACTGGGCAGCCATGTTGTATAAGGATGACCAATACTACTTCTCCCGCAATTACGCGATCCGGATCGTTGACCGCGTCGGCGGCGGCGATTCCTTTGGCGGCGGCCTGATTTATGCGCTCAAGAGCGGCTATTCCAATCAGGACGCGCTGGAGTTCGCCGTAGCGGCCTCGTGCCTGAAACACACGATTGAGGGCGATCATAACCATGTTTCTGTCGCCGAAGTCAAAACGCTGATGGGCGGCGATGGTTCCGGCCGCGTACAGCGCTAACCATAAGGCGCTATGCCAGTAACCATTAGTGATATTGCCCGCCAGGCCGGCGTGTCCAAAAGCACGGTATCGCGTTATTTGAACGGCCGCTACGACTGTATGAGCGCCTCGACCCGCGATAAGATCGGCGCGGTTATCGCCGCCGCCGATTACCGGCCGAACGCACTTGCCAGGGGGCTGAAGCAAAAGCGGACGCATACTATTGCGGCGGTCGTGGCCAATATCCTAAATCCGTTTTCAACCAGCATGATCCGGGGCATTGAGGACTTTTGCCAGCGGTCGGGCTTTAACCTCATTTTGTGCAATGCCGACGATCAGCCGGCGAAGGAGCAAAGCTATCTGGAAATGCTGCTGGCCAAGCAGGTGGATGGTCTGATTATCAATACCACCGGCCAAAGCAACGAACTGATGCGGTCGGTTTGCTTGCAAATGCCGGTGGTGCTGATTGACCGCCGCATACCGGAACTGGCCTGTGATACGGTAGCGCTGGACAATGTCAAGGGTGTCAGTCTGCTGGTCGACCATCTGGCGGCAATGGGCCGGCGCCGGATTGCCATGTTTACGCTGCCGTTTACAGCCGTCAGTCCCCGCTTTGATCGCGTCCGCGGCTATAAGGATGCACTGGCTCGCCATGGCATTGTTTTTCAGCCCGACTGGCTGATTGAATGTGAGACCAATGAGGCGGCCGTGCGGCAGCGGCTGACAGCCTTGCTTGATCGCGGCCTGCGCCCTGATGCCGTATTCGGGTTCAATAACCTGATGACAATGGCGGTTATCAAGGCGCTGCAGTCGATGCGCCTGGTTATTCCCGATGATATTGCCGTGATCGGTATTGACGACTGGGAGTGGGCGCCGCTGCTGCAGCCACCGGTGACGGTGGTTGCTCAGCCCGCTTATGAAATGGGCAATAAAGCGGCCAATTTACTCATTAGCCGGATCCAGGGGAAAAAGACTGCCCGCAAGCCGGCACTGGCCGTGTTTGAACCTGAACTAATCGTTCGCCGTTCCTGCGGCGAAACGGAGTAGCGGTAAGCGATACAGCGCGCACAGCAGTGCGCGCTGTATTATTTTTCCTCCGCTGGGCGGAGGTTTTCCTAATGCGCTACGCCCGCAATTCCATCTCTTGTTCGCAGTTCAAGTTGCATGAGCCCGCTTTTGCAGGTACAATATAGATAAGGGCGGAAATGCCGCAAGGAGGAGTTATGAATATCAAACGGGTTGATACCACGATTAGTACGAATAAGCTGATTGAATGCCGGGACTTTTACATAAACCATTTTGGCTTTAAACTCGTCTATGAAAGCGACTGGTATGTCGAACTGCTGTCGCCGTCGCTGGCGGCGGGCGTCAGCTTTACGCTGCCGCAGCGCGATACCGGCGAGTTTTTTAACGGCAAGGGCATGATTTTGTCGTTTGAGGTTGAGGATGTTGACGCCGAATATGAGCGGCTGAAGCAAGCGGGGCTGCGGATTCAGCAGGAATTGCAGAACAAGCCCTGGGGCGAACGCAGCTTTGTTGTTGACGATCCCGCCGGCGTACATCTTTATATCTATTCGCTGGTAGCGGCGGAGCCGGAGTACCAACTCATCTACGACAAGTATAGGTAGCCCTCGCTTCGAGCCCACAGCTGACCCCATCTGCGTTGTTAGCCGAGGCGCCCCATTGCTAGCGTACGTCAAGTACGCGTCGCGGCTGGGGCGCCTCGGCTGCCTAGCATCTGGGGCCATCTGTGGGCTCTCTGGCTTCGGGCGGCTGGTGGCGATGAGGGGCGGGAGAACGGGGGCCGCGGCCTGCGAGCGCGGCAGGAGACGGAAGGA
>UQPB01000099.1 GCA_900542835.1 uncultured Pelosinus sp.
AGAACGATTCCACGAAGGACACGGAGGATACACGGAGGGCACAGAGGGAAAACGGTAATTTTTAAATAAAATTTATAGACCTCTGTGTCCTCAGCGTCCCGCGGTGTCCGCTGTGGGTCCGTCCTCTCAACCCGTGGCCATTGTTTTCATCGTTTCATCCCCGGCCGGCAGCGCAAAATCCTTTTTGGAGGGAAAACACTGCCGGCCGGAGCGGAAAAACCGGCCGGCAGCGGCTATAGTCTAAGCATGAGGAGGGAAGCTATGAATAAACAATCGCATCTGGCTTACTTATTGAAAGTGGCCGGCAGTGAAAAATACAAGCTGCTGCTGGCGGTTCTGTTCAGCGCTGCCAGCGCTGTCGCCGCCATCGCTCCCTATCTATTTTTAAACGCGATGCTGCGGGAGGCGCTGCAGCCGCAGTGGCGCCTGGACGTGGTCCTGTGGTGGGTCAAGCTGACGGCGGCGCTGATCATTGGCCGCTTTATTCTGTTTATGCTGTCCGGCATCTGCTCCCACATCGCCGCGTTTACGATTTTGTACGAATTGCGGCTGCGGGCAGTGCGCCATTTTGGCGGCCTCAGCATGGGCTTTTTTGTTGGCCGTACCACGGCTGAATTGCAGAAAACAGTCAATGAAGATGTGGAGAAGCTGGAGAACTTTATTGCCCATCAACTGCCTGATTTGGCGGCGGCGGCCGCGGCGCCGCTGGTGATCCTGGCCTATCTGCTCACTGTCGATTACCGGCTGGCGCTGCTGCTGCTGCTGCCGGCACTGCTGGCGCTGCTGATCCAGGCGGTCATGATGCAGGATTTCCGGCAGCGGATGGAGGCGTATTATGCGCTGCTGAACCGGCTGCATAGCGCAATCATGGAGTATATCTGCGGCATGCCGGTGATGAAGGCGTTTAACCTGACCGCCGGCTCATTCGCCAAATATGCCCAAAGCGCCGAGCAATACGCTGCTTTCTGGCGCAGGATCGCCCGGAAGATGGGGCCGGCTTACGGCATTTTTACCGTTATTATTGAGTCGCCGCTGCTGTTTAGCATCCCCGGCGGCGGCTGGCTGTATCTGAACGGGGAAATCGATCTGCCGGTTTACATTTTATTTATGACATTAAGCCTGGGCTTTTTAAACTCGTTTAAGACGCTGCTGGAATTTGGCTCTACCTTTTCCATGGTGCTGGAGGGCGCAGGCAAGGTCAGGCAGCTGCTGGCCGAACCGCAGCAAGCCGACGGCCATGTCGAGCTGAGCCGGCAGGGCCGTTACGCGATTGAATTCGAGCAGGTGAGTTTTCGCTATGCCGACACGGATGTGCTGCAGGACGTCAGCTTCTGCGTCCGGCCGGGAGAAACGGTGGCGCTGGTGGGGCCGTCGGGCGCGGGAAAAACAACGCTGGCGCAACTGCTGGGCCGGTTTTGGGATCTTGAACAGGGACAGATCCGTATCGGCGGTCATGACATCCGCGCGCTAAAACTGGCCAGTCTGATGGATCAGGTTGCTTTTGTCTTCCAGGAAACCTTTGTGCTGCACGACAGTGTTTATGAAAATATCCGCATGGGTCAGCCGGCGTCGCGCGAGCAGGTGGCCGCCGCCGCCCGGGCGGCGCAGCTGGATGATTTTATCCGGTCGCTGCCCGATGGCTACGACACCCGGCTGGGCGAACAAGGGATCAAGCTCAGCGGTGGTCAGATCCAGCGCATGGCTATCGCCCGCGCTATTTTGAAAGACGCGCCGGTCGTTGTCCTGGATGAAGCGACGTCGTTTGCCGATATTGAAAACGAAGGCCGCATTCAGGCGGCGCTGGCGGCGCTGCTGCGGGACAGGACGGTGCTGGTCATCGCCCACCGCCTGTATACGATTCAACATGCCGATAAAATTATTGTGCTGGACAACGGCCGTGTCGCCGGTCAGGGAACACATGCGGAACTCCTAAGCGGGCAGCCGCTGTATGCCCATTTATGGTCGCTGCAAACCCAAAGCCTGACAACGGAGGTGGCAAGATGATCAACCTGATTTGCAGCCTGGCCGGCAGGGACTGGCGACGGCTGACACTGCCGGTCGGCCTGATGATGCTGGATGCGTTCATCAGCATGGCCTTTTACGGCGTGTTTTATTTCCTGCTGCTGGATTTGCTTGGCGGCTCCCTGCCGCCAGAGCGTCTCGGCCACTACGCTTTGTGGCTGTTGGCGGCATTTTTACTGCGCTGCGCCGCTGCTTCCACCGGCTACACCCTGTATCACGTCAACGGCAGCCATATCATTAAAGCGATGCGTATCAGTCTCGGCAATCATCTGCGAAATCTGCACCTCGGTTATTTCAACAAAAACAGTATGGGACATTTACTGGGAGTAATGACCAATGATATTGCCGATTTTGAACGGGTGATCACGCATTATCTGGGCGATTTAATCAAAACCGCGTTCCTCTCCGTTTATCTGGTGGCTGTGGCATTCTGGCTGGATTACCGGCTGGCGCTGCTGCAGCTGGGCTTTATTGCCGCCGGGCTTCTCATTCTGAAGCTTTCGACGCGGGTGGTCGCCAGGCTGGGAGCCCGGAAACGCCAGGTGATCGGCCGGGTGATTTCACGGATTGTTGAATATGTCGCCGGCATTAAGGTATTTAAGGCATTTAACCAAACCGGCAGCCGGTTTGAGCGGCTGGAACAGACCTTTCACGCCTTCAAGCGGGAAAGCATTATCCTCGAGGCCGGTATCGCCCCATTTGTTATGATTTTTGCTATTTTGGCCGACCTGGGTTTCCCGCTGGTGATGTTTGGCGGCGCCAGCCTGCTGCTGTCCGGTTCGCTGAGCCGGGAAACCTTCCTGATTTTTCTGATTCAGAGTCTGGCGCTGAGCAATATTCTGAAGGCATTCTCGGCCCAGTACCATGAATTTCGCTATTTTGAACTGGCGGCAAAGCGGCTGGCCGCTGTCCGGGCGCAGCCGGAAATCAGGTTTGCCATCGCAACCGCGCCGCCTGCGAACCATGCGATTGTCTTTGACAATGTCAGCTTTGCCTACGAACCAGGCAAACCGGTGCTGCGCGACATTAGCTTTCTCGCCGCTCCCGGCAGTGTGACCGCGCTGGTCGGCGGCTCCGGCTCGGGCAAAACGACGATCACCAGCCTGATTGCGCGTTTTTGGGATATTGACGCCGGCGCAATCCGGATTGGCGGGCAGGACATCCGCCAGTTGCAGCCTGACCAGCTGCTGGCCATGATCAGTATGGTCTTTCAGGATGTGTATCTGCTGAATGATACCATTTACAACAACATCCGCATCGGCAGGCCGGACGCCTCCCGGGATGATGTCCTGGGGGCGGCGGCGGCGGCGCATTGCCGCGAATTTATTGAACGGCTGCCGAACGGCTTCGACACGCTGGTCGGCGAGGGCGGTTCGACTCTTTCCGGCGGCGAAAAACAGCGACTGTCTATTGCCCGGGCAATGCTGAAGGATGCTCCGGTTCTGCTGCTGGATGAAGCGACAGCCTCGCTTGATGCCGATAATGAACATGAGATCCAGCAATCGCTGCGGCGGCTGCGCGCCGGCAAAACGGTCATCGTCATCGCCCACCGCCTGGACACAATCCGCGACGCCGACCAGATCCTCGTGCTGGCGGAGGGCGCTATCGCCGAAAGCGGCCGCCACACCGAGCTTATGGCGCAAAACGGCGCCTATTACCGGATGGTCAGGGAACTGGAAAAAGCGAAGCACTGGCAGCTGTAGCTTAAGGGCGAGGCCGGGAAGGCGAAGGAAGATTTCATGGAGGCGGATGAGGCAGCAAACTGCCTCCGTGAGGGAGGAAGGCGAAAGAACCACTCCACGAAGGACACGGCGGATACACGGAGGGCACAGAGGAAGAACGGCAAATTCAAATAATTTATTTCCTTTGCGCACTTCAGCGACTCTCGGTGCCCTCTGTGGAAAAAGTTCCCTGTAGCCTCCGTGAAACTTCGTGCTTTCCGTGGTTGGTCGTCCATTTTGATACATTCTGCGCTTTTGCAGGGCAATCGCTTACAAAAGTAAGCAAGAGTGTCCGTGATATTTCGTCAAGTTTCCGAATTCCGGACTTCGTATTCCCGTGCCCCG
>UQPB01000100.1 GCA_900542835.1 uncultured Pelosinus sp.
AGCAATGGGATCGCGAGGCCAACAACGTAGATGGGGCTTTATCAACGGCCTGAAGCGCTTCGCGTCTCCATTGACGCGAAGCGCTTTACCGGCAGCTGCCGGTCCCGGATATCCGATCAGGCAATCCCGGCTCCCGGTCTATCTATCCATTGCGAATCAGGTAGTCGAATGCTCCCAGCGCCGCGTTGGCGCCGGAGCCCAGGGCAATGACAATTTGCTTATAGGGACTGGCGGTGCAGTCGCCGGCGGCAAAAACGCCCGGCAAGGTAGTCGCACCGTGGCTGTCGGCAATAATTTCGCCGAAACGGTTGCGTTCCAGCGCCCCGCCCAGCCAATCAGTATTGGGGACAAGACCGACCAGGATGAATACTCCCTCCAGTTCGAGCTGATGCGTTTCCTGGGTGCCGCAGTCCAGATAAGACAGGCCGTTGACTTTATCCGTACCGGTGATCGCCGTTGTCCGGACATTTTTTAAGACGGTCACATTCGGCAGGCGATACAGCCGGTTCTGCAGGACGGCATCAGCCTTGAGTTCAGGCGCCACCTCCAGTACGGTCACATGCTCGACAATGCCGGCCAGATCGATGGCCGCTTCGACGCCGGAATTGCCGCCGCCGATGACCGCCACCCGCTTTCCTTTAAACACCGGCCCGTCGCAATGCGGACAATAGGCAACGCCCTTATTTTTGAATTCGGTCTCTCCCGGCACGCCAATAGAACGCCAGCGGGCCCCTGTGGCAATAATCAGGGCCTTGCTCCGCAAGACAGCGCCATTCTCCAGTTCCAGCTCGATCAGCTCTTTTTTCTCTAGCCGTTTGCAGCGCTGCGCCTTCATCACATCAACCTGGTATTCGCGCAGGTGCTCTTCCAGGTTTGCCGCCAGCTTGGGGCCTTCCGTATATTTTACGCTGATAAAATTCTCAATTCCCAGCGTCTCCTGCACCTGACCGCCAAAGCGTTCGGCGACAATGCCGGTGCGAATACCCTTCCGCGCCGCGTAAATAGCCGCGCTGATACCGGCGGGACCGCCGCCCGCAACCAGAATATCAAACGGTTCCCTGGCGGCGAATTCAGTCGCGTCCGAGCCGGCTCCGAGCTTGGCAAGGATATCCTCGACGCCCATGCGGCCGCCGCCAAACAGGGCACCGTTCAGATATACCACCGGCACCGCCATAACCTGCCTGGTCTGCACTTCCTCCTGAAAGGAGGCCCCATCCACCATCGTATGGGTAATGCCGGGATTGAGAATACTCATCAGATTCAGGGCCTGAACAACTTCAGGACAATTATGGCAGCTCAGGCTGATATAGGATTCGAAATGATACTCTCCCGGAAGCGCTTTAATCCGCTCACTGACCGTGGCGTCAACCTTCGGCGGCCGGCCGCTGACCTGCAGCAGCGCCAACACCAGCGAATTAAATTCGTGTCCCAGAGGAACGCCGGCAAACGTAACTCGCCCGACAGTTCCCGGCCGCTGCAAACTAAAGCTGGGGGTTCGCGGCAGGGTCGCTTTCTCAAGCCTGATTCGGGGTGTCAGGGAGGCGATCTCCTCCAGCAAAGCCAGCATATCGGCCGAAACACTGTCATTGCCGGCACTGGCTTTAATTAGTACATCATCTTCCAGCAGTTGCAGATATTGGGTTAACTGTGTTTTTATCTCCTGATCCAGCACGAATAATCCACTCTCCCGCCTCTAAAAATTAGTAAAGTTTTGTTAGCTCATCAACAAATAATAATCAATATTCTTTAGTTTTAATTTTCCTATACTTGCGGACAAATGTCAATAGTTATTAAAACATTTTGCCATCGCCACTGCCAAACAGCGGATTCTGCCAGCCAGGCCGGGACGAGAGGCAGAAAAAAACCAGTCCCGGCCGCTTCGGCAGCGGCCGGGACTGATACGTATTGTTGCAAACCTGCCTGCCGCCAGACGCTTACAGCAGCAGCCGCCACTGCGCGCTGGCCAGCATCGCCTGCGTCATGTCTTCCCACAGCCTTCTGTCTGTACCGGAATTCATCACCCCAAATACATACATTTGGCTGTTTCTGCGGATAAAATGCACTTTAAATGCAGCCGGCTGAATCAGCTTATACATCCGGAAAGCCAGACTGCCGCCAACGCTGACAATCTGTGCGCTCTTGCTGGTCATCTGCTCAAACGGATAAAGCTCGAGCACTTCAACGTTGAACAACTCGGCAAGCTCCGGCGATGCCGCCAGCCCAGTCTCGATTTCGGCGAGAAACCGCTGCCTGATCTCCGTTTGCTGCTGTTGGTCCATCGACTGCAATTCTTCAAACAGGCCCAGCCCGATCGGCAGCATCTCTTCCGGCAGCTTGGCGGCAAAGGCTATCGCCGTATGATAGGAATTATCCCGTTTCAGCGCCAATTGGTAGATGCCAATATTGTTGCGGGCCAACGCCGCTGCCAGTTCCTGCGCCTGCAGCGCATCCGCCTCTGTGTTCATCCCTTTGGCCGCGCGCTCATGGCGGCTGATTTGTTCAATTCCCAGGATAACCTCTTTCGCGTCGACAATTTCCAGCTGTACCGGCACCTGCAGCGTTCCCATAAAGTCTATCGTCCAGTCCCGCGAAGCCGCGGCGGGCGCGCTGTGACCAGTCACCGTCGCGGCAGCGAGCATTGTCAGTATCGCCAAAACGGCAAATAGCTGTTTTTTCATTTTTATCTTCCTCCCGTCCGCTGCCTGCAGCAGCGGGTAATCTTACCAAATTAGGTTATAAACAGGTTCTCTGTCAAAAGGCCCATCTCCTGCTATCAACTGACATTTCTACGCGGTCAGGCGGCAATAACAATAGCCATAACTGCATTGTCCAGTTATGGCTATTGTTATGTTCATCTGTAATTTATAGACCGATCCGTCGGCGGCGACTCAGTTAGCGGCGATCAGCTTCAGGTATTCGGCATTCAGTTGCGCGAAAACAGAACCCGGTCCTTTGCCGATCGCCTTATCGCCGATCCAGCCGACCGGCACAATGCCGCTGGCGGCCGACACAAATACCTCGTCAGCCTCCAGGAAGAATTCCGGCGTGCAGTATTCCTCCACCACCGCTATGCCCAGCTCAGCGGCAAGCCGCAGGGCAACGCCGCGGGTAATGCCGGGCAGGATCAGATTGCCCAGCGGTGCGGTGTGAATGACACCGTCCTTAACCGCATAGCAGTTGCTGTGAGCGCTTTCGGTGACAAACTTTTTGCCGCCCTCTTCCCGTACAAGAATTACCTCATAGCAGCCGTTTTTGGCCGCCGCGTTGGCTGCCCGGATACTGCCGAGCAGGTTCAGTGTCTTAATATGGCAGAAGTGCTGCCGTTCGTCGGGAAAAAACATTGCCTTGCTGCCATGGGTCCAGAACTCCGCTGGTTTGGGCGTCGTGGGCGTAATTGAACCGCTAAGCACCGGCCGGACATCGGGGGCGATAACGTGCGCCCGCGGCGACTGCCAGCCCCGCGTCCACTGAAAGTACATCATTCCCTGCTCGATGCCCGATTGTTCCAGCATCAGATCACTGAAGCGCTCGATCTCCTCCAGACTATAGCACGGCTCCAGTTCCAGCATGCGGCAGCTGCGCTCAAATCGCTCCAAATGCTCGCGACGCAGGAAATGTTTACCGTTAAGCACCATCCAGGCGTCATAAACGCCATCGCCAAATTGATAACCGCGGTCTTCGATCCGGATTACCGGCTCGTCTTTCTCAATAATTCTGCCATCATAGAATCCTAAAGCTCGCACAATTAAACTCTCCTTTTACCTTCATTTACCGCAGAATTGATTTACCGCCACTTTTCCAGGGAGTGGCGGAAGAACAAAAAAAGGCCCATCTTAACGATGTGGCCTCTTTGCCGCTTTGTATTTATTTTCTAAATAAAACCGGTCACTATAATTTACACTATACAACTCCACAACGCTTTTGTCAAACATTCATTACAGTTATACAGAGCAATCGCTTACGAAAAGGCAAGGAGCGAAAGAACGATTCCACGGAGGACACAGA
>UQPB01000101.1 GCA_900542835.1 uncultured Pelosinus sp.
TAGCAATGGGATCGCGAGGCCAACAACGTAGATGGGGCTTTATCAACGGCCTGAAAAAAACACGCGTTTACACGCGTGTTTTTTTCTTTATCAGGGATTGTTTTTTGTCGCTGCCGGTTTATCAGGCGGCGGTGGCGGCAACACAGCAGAATTGCCACGGGGAGGAGGTGGTGGCAGCTTTTCGTCCGTAGTAGCGGCAGGTGTTTTCCCATCCGGGGCATCGCCCGGTTTAGCGTCTTTTTCGTCCGGCTTTTTCTCTTTATCAGGATCATAGGTTGAGATTTTTGTCGGCTGCGTACCTTCAATGAAAATCTCGTTGTTCGCATCTTTATCTTTCGGGTCTTTTGCCAGCAAGCCGTCTTTTGTCGATACTGCGGCGGCGACAATACCGCTGGGCCGCGGGAAATCACGGGCCGGCAGACTGGCTGTAGCTGCACTCATGAATTCCCGCCACATCGTGGCAGGCAGGGTGCCGCCGGTAATGCCGTCCAAATCGGCATTATTGTCGTTCCCTATCCAAACAGCCGCAACCAGATCCGGCGTATAACCAATAAACCAGGCGTCGTGATAGTCACTGGTGGTGCCGGTTTTGCCGGCAGCAGGACGGCCGATATTGGCTCCGGCCCCGGTGCCCCGTTGCAGCACGCCTTTCATCAAATCTGTCAAGAGGTAGGCGCTGCGTTCGCTGATGACCGCCTTGCCTTGCGCTTTATGCTCCTCCAAAATCTGGCCGTTGCGGCCGACGACTTTAATGATCGCAGTGGGTTCCATTCTTACCCCCTGATTGGCAAGAACACCATAGGCGCTGGCGATTTCCAGCGGCGTAACACCCCGAGTGAGTCCCCCTAACGACATTGCCAGATTGCGGTCGCTTACTGCTCCCTGCATTACCAGGGTCGATATGCCCATTTGCTGCGCAGCTTGTAACGCCTTATCGGGGCCGACCTGTTGGGCAACCTGTACGGCGACCCCGTTAAGCGACAATTCCAGCGCTCTGCGCAGCGAAATTGGACCGCGGAATTTATGGTCATAATTCTGCGGTGTCCAGCCGCCGGCATAACTGATTTGCTTATCGTCAATAATGGTGGCGGCTGTCATGCCGTTTTCCAGCGCCGCCAAATATACAAACGGCTTAAATGCCGAGCCGGGCTGACGCTCAGCCAGAACCGCCCGGTTAAACTGGTCGCCGCCACGGCCGCCAACCATCGCTTTAATATAGCCGGTATGCGGATCGAGGCAGACTAACGCGCCTTGCGGTTGCTTTATACCGTTGGACTGACTGGTTGAAGGAAGGTTGTTCATGGTTTTTTCGGCAGCTCTTTGCATACCGATATCAAGGGTGGTGTATATTTTCAACCCGTCCTTATAAACTGCGTCTGCTCCATATTTATCAATCAGGATTTGCGTAATATAGTCGATAAAATACGAAGCAAAACCGGAATCGTGGGCTTTGGCGGCCAGTTTAATTTCCGCTTTAGCTGCTTTGGCGGCAGTTGCACTGTCAATAAAGCCGTATTTCACCATCTGATCAAGAACGACACGCTGCCGCTCCTTGGCTGCCTTCATATTATTTAGCGGCGAATAGTAATTGGGACTCTTGGGAAGTCCGGCCAGCATCGCGCATTCAGGCAATGACAGGTCTTCCGCGTTTTTACCAAAGTAGACCTGAGCGGCAGCCTGTACCCCGTACGCGCCAGCGCCAAAGTAGATTTGATTCAGGTACATGCCGAAGATTTCCTGCTTAGAGTATTGACGTTCGATCTGTAAAGCCAGTACCGCTTCCTGTATTTTTCGTTTTAAAGTTCTCTCCTGGGTTAATAATGCGTTTTTTGCCAGCTGCTGTGTGATGGTACTGCCGCCTTCAGATACGCCTCTGTCAAGAATATTGGATAATACCGCCCGGCCAATCGCCCGGATGTCTACGCCGGAATGCTGATAGAAGCGAATGTCCTCAGCCGCCAGGAAAGCGGACTGTAAATCCTGAGGAATTTTATTCAGACTGACGGGAATGCGGTTTTCCACCGAATGGATAGTTGTAATGACTTTCCCGTTTACATCAAACAACTGAGACGAAGCGGCTGGAATAAAATCTCCGGTCAGGCCGGGAGCTGTATGAATACTGGCGGTGAGAAAGCCCAAGCCGGCCCCGGTAACCATGACAATAAAAATAATGATAGCGACGGCAATAAACGGAGTATACCTTTTGCGGGACCGTTTCACCGTTCTATTCTCCTGCTTGCTGTTCGTGGAACTCATGGAGCGCCTCCTTGCTCATAACATGGTAAATATTATAGCACAACATGGCAAATATCAACAGGGTTTGTCCTGGGCATAGCCGGCCTGCAAGCCTGTTGATTGCATTCCACCATGCGGATGCTATAATACCGACAAAGCTAACCAATGGAAACAGTTAAATACCAATAAAAATTATTAAACGCGGTATAGCGGAAATCCTGCCTGCGGTGTTGTATGTCGAAAATTGCGGCTTGCAGTAGCGGTCGTCGCTCCTTGAGCTGAGGTTTTGATTCCGCCGCTCCGACTACCGAAAGGGCCTCTTGGCGGCCAGCGTTGAATGGCTGCCGCATTGCCGGTTCAATTTCAAGTGATGCAGTGTGCATTTCGCAGCGAAGGGTAAGGGCTGCGTCCGGGAGATTAGTGCTCGTAATAGAACCGGCAGACACAAGCGGTATTCAGGTTGGCAGGCGGTGCTGGGTTAAGCAGGCTGCTTTCTCTAGTATATAGGATAAAACAGCTTGTTTTATCCTGCACCCTCCCCGGCATTTCCCCATATACTATTAAACGATATAGCGCTGGGGGGAGTAATGTGCGATTCCTCACTAGACGAAAAAAACTTATTTCCCGTAATAGTGTAATTGCGATTTGCCTGCTGCTGCTATCGCTATATGCTTTTTGGCAAATTGAAATCAATTTAAAACCCACGTTGCTGACACTAGCCGAAACAAAGGCAAAAGTAATTGCCACGCAAACCATTAATGCCGTGATTATGGAGAAAGTCGGGCAGAACTCGTCGCCGAATCAGCTTGTCAGCATTCATCAGGATAATTCGGGACGTGTCGTCTTGATTCAGCCAAACGCGATGGCCTTTAATAAACTGGCGACTGAGATAGCGATTGAGGTGCAAGAGGCTTTAAAAGGGATAACCGAAGAGCAAATCTATATTCCCGCCGGGCAAATTTTTGGCAGTCAGCTTTTGGCCAGCTATGGTCCCAAAATTAAAGTGAATATCCTGCCTGTTGGCACTGTGGCCGTTAAAGTCATTGATAAGTTTGAGCATGCGGGCATTAATCAGACCCGGCATATGGTTTATCTGGCGGCCGCCGCCAATATGCGAATCGTCGTACCTCTTGTCAGCAAAGGCATTGATGTCAATACACAAGTGCCTATTGCCGAATATATTGTCGTCGGCGATGTTCCAAGCACCTATTTGCAGCTGCCGTTCCAGTTCCCGGCGGTAGGCGGCGAGAGTGAGATTCAGTAGGCTTGCAAAATCAAGTTCAACAAATAGTTTGCGACTGTTGACAAGGCCAATAGGCTTATGGTAATATATAAAAGTCGTCAAACGGTACCCGCAATTGTCGGTTAATGGCAGTGCGGAAGCGGTTGTCGCGAAGCTCCTTGAAAACTGAACAATGCAGGTAAGGAAAAAGCCAGAAGTGC
>UQPB01000102.1 GCA_900542835.1 uncultured Pelosinus sp.
TCCTTGTCTATATGACCGTTGGCCTGGCTTATTGGAAACTAATCGGCTTATGGTAAAACTACTAAAAAACAGGGCAGGAGGTCTTGATCTTGTCTCAGAATTACGCAACCGCACTGATTCGCCGCTCGCGGCTGATTATGCCGGCCAGTGTGCGGAAATTTGTCGAAAAAGCCTATCTGCGCAATGCCGACGCGATTGTCCTTGATCTGGAGGACAGCGTGCCGCAGGCGGAAAAAACAGCGGCGAGAACCCTGGTCAGGGAACTGATCCCGCTGGCCGGTAAAGGCGGCAGCGACGTGTTTGTCCGTGTTAATAACAGCGCCGGCCTGCTTGCGGCCGATATTGATGCCGCCGTCTGGCCGGGACTGACAGGGCTTGTCATTCCCAAGACGGAAACCGCTGCTGAAATCGCAGCGATCGAGGCCCAGGTGGCCCGTCTGGAGCAGGCCAGAGGCATTGCCGCCGGCAGCATCGCGCTGTCCCTGTTGATCGAGTCCTGCAAGGGTTATCTCAACCTGCGGGAAATTGCCGCTGCTTCAGACCGCGTCGATTCGCTGACCCTGGGCAATGAGGACTTCCTCTGGGAAGCGGGCATTAAAGATACGCCGGCCACTCAGGCGGCGCTGCTGACACCGCGGCTGCAGCTGGTGCTGACAGCCCGCGCCTACGGCAAAGCGCCGCTGGGACTGATCGGCAGCCTGGCCAATTACAGCGACGCCGATGCCTTTTTTGCCAGCGCCGTGCTGGCCTACCAGCACGGTTTCACCGGCGCCAGCTGCATCCATCCCGGCAATGTGGAACTCCTTAATCAGGCGTTCTCGCCGCCGGCGGCAGAGCTTGATCAGGCTGCGCAAGTCATTGCCGCCTTTGAGGCCGCGCTGGCCGCCGGCCGGGCCTCGACTAAGCTGGCGGGAAAAATGATTGATTACGTTCACTATGAAAAAGCCAAACAGATAATTGAGCGCCAGCAAAAGATTGACGCGTTTGAGCAAAAGAAAAAAACCGCGCGGTCGGCGGTAAAAACGACAGAATAACAAAGAAAGGCTGTTGTCTATGAAAAATAGTGTTGGCCGTGATATTCCCGAAAACGTTGGCGGCCGCCAGCTGCTGCCCTATCAGAATCCCTGGGCCGGACTGCCGTGGCGGCAGTCCGGCGGCAAAAGCATTGACTGTCCGACGCCGGAGAAGCTGCTGCCGTCAATTGAGGCGGCAATCGATGCCACCGGTCTCAGCGACGGCATGACAATTTCGTTTCATCATCACCTCCGTAACGGCGACTACGTAATGAAACTGGTTATTGACGCTATTGCCCGCAAGGGCATCCGTGGCCTGACCCTGTCGGCCAGCTCGCTGAGTGCCGTCCAGGACGCCATACTGCCGCATCTGGAGGCAGGTGTCGTCACTGCGCTGGATACCAGCGGCCTGCGCGGCGAAATCGGTAAATTTGTGCTGGCAGGCAGACTGGCGCAGCCGGTAATGATCAGGACCCACGGCGGCCGCGCCCGGGCGATAGCGACAGGCGAACTGCCGGTTCACGTCGCTTTTATCGCCGCACCGGCCTGCGACAGCGCCGGCAATATTAACGGTATCGAAGGACCGGGGGCCTGCGGCTCGCTTGGCTATGCCATGGTCGACGCTGCTTATGCCGAAAAGGTTGTCGCCATTACCGACAATCTGCAGCCTTATCCACTGCAGCGGATCAGCATTCCGCAGACTCAGGTGGATTTCATTGTCAAGGTGGATTCGATCGGCGACCCTCAAGGCATCAGCACCGGTTCCCTGCGCATCAGCAGCGATCCCGCCGAGTTGAAAATATCCCGCTATGCCGCTACGGTCATCGAGTATTCCGGTTATTTTCGCGACCGGTTCTCCCTGCAGCTTGGCAGCGGCGGCGCTTCCTTGTCGGCGGCTAAATTCATTGAAGAAAAAATGCGCCAGCGCGGTATCACCGCCGCGTTCGGCGTTGGCGGTGTAACCGGCATTTTTGCCGCCATGCTGCGAGAGGAGCTGGTCAGTCAGCTGTTTGACGCCCAAAGCTTTGATGCAAGCGCGATTGAATCGCTGCGCACCAATCCCCGCCATCTGGAGATGTCGGCCGCTTACTATGCCAGTCCCCATGTCCGCGGCCCGATTGTCAACTATGTCGACGCCGTCATTCTCAGTGCCACCGAGGTAGATATCGGCTTTAATGTTAACGTGCTGACAGGCTCCAATGGCAGGCTGATGGGTGCTCCCGGGGGACACCCCGATACCGCCGCCGGTTCCAACCTCTGCATTGTGGCGCTGCCTTTGCTGCGTAAAACCATCCCGGTTATCCGCGAAGCTGTCCACACGGTGGTAACCCCCGGCGAAACCGTCGACGTCGTCGTCACCGACCACGGCGTCGCTGTCAATCCCCGCCGCCGCGACCTTCTGGACAACCTGAAAGCGTCCGGACTGCCGTTAATGGCGATTGAGGACCTGCAGCGGCTGGCTTACAGGCTTTT
>UQPB01000103.1 GCA_900542835.1 uncultured Pelosinus sp.
CGGCCATTGCTCTGCAACAGGCAACGTTTCTACTTTTGCCAAACGTTGCAAAAGTGCAAAAAAAACTCTGCCCCTGCTCCAGGAGACGAGGAGGGACTTCCTAAACCGTCCAGTGGCGAGCCGCTTCTGCGCCGCTTGATGGCCTGGCGAGACGATTTTTTGTCAGGCAAGGCGGCGGCGTGAGGCATACCGACAGTATGGTGAGCAAAGACAACGCCGCCTGGCGGAAAATTGGCCATCAGGACATAGCGCCGCAGGGGCGGTTCGCCACCTACTCGCTGCGCTCAAACGCAGACGGTTCTTAACGGAAGTCGCCGTTGCTCCGGCCTGCGGCCCGTTTCCCTCCCGCAACGGGGCACGGGAATACGAAGTCCGGAATTCGCAAACTGGACGAAATATCACGGACACTCTTGCTTACTTTGGTAAGCGATTGCCCTGCGGTAAAGTTGTACTAACCGGCAAAACAGGACACCGCCTGCCGGAAACGGCTGCTTTTTCAGCTTTCCGGCGCGATTTCCAGGTAGCGCTCACCGTTTTCGCGGATAATAGCCCGGCCGGCGCTACAGTCGGCAGCCAACTGGCGGAGGCTGTCTTCCCGCCCATTGGCTGCAAGAACGGCAAGCCGGACCGTATCGGCGTACTCTTTGCCCTCGACCGGATAGCGCTGCAGCCGCAGCTGGTTTTCCAGCGTTGCCAGGATGGCGTAATCTACTTCAATACTCAGCCGGCTATGCAGCCGCTGCTCGACAATTCCCGCGGCTGTCAGCGCCGCGGCGGCAGCCTGGCTATAGGCGCGGGTCAATCCGCCGGCGCCAAGCAGAATACCGCCGAAGTAACGGACAACGACAATCATGCCGTTCTTAACGCCGCAGCGGCTGAGGACCTCCAATATTGGCCTGCCGGCCGTACCGCCGGGTTCGCCGTCGTCATCGGCCTTTTGCTGCTCGCCCTGGCGGCCAAGCACATAAGCCGAGCAATGGTGGTTGGCCTCGCGGTGACGCTGCCTGATTTCACTGAGAAAGCTGTCTGCCGCCGCCACGGTTTCAACCGGGCTGGCGTAAGCGATAAACAGCGATTTGTTGATTTCGCTTTTGGCTTCGCTTCGCTGTCTGATGCTTCGATATACCGCAATCATTAAAACACCTCGTAGTGCGGCGGGGCCGCTTCCGCGCGGGCGATTGCTCTGGCCATGTCCGGCGGCAGCGGCGCGCAGACACTGACTGGCTGGTTGGAACGTAAGTGATTAAAGCTGACTGCGACGGCGTGCAATGCCTGCCGCGGCAGCAGTGGCGAGCGGATTCCATACATCCGGTCGCCGATGACCGGATGTCCAATGTGGTCGAGATGCACCCGGATTTGGTGAGTGCGGCCGGTCGCCAGCGTCAGCTCCAGCAGACTGGTATCGCCCAGGACACGCAGCGTCCGGTAATGCGTTATCGCTGTTTCGCCGTTGGTGCTAACCGCCCGCCGGTTGGCCAAAGACGGGTGCGGGCCGATGGCGGCGCTGATTGTAGCCGCCGGCGGCGTCAACTGGCCCTGAACCAGCGCCCAATAGGTGCGTTTCAGGGCGCCGGATGCCAGCTGCTGCTCCAGCAGCGACTGACTGCGGGCGTCTTTGGCGAAAATAATGCAGCCGGAGGTATCACGGTCCAGCCTGTGTACCGGACGGATTGTCCGTAAAATTCCCCGCTCCGCCAAATGCTGTGCCAGATAATTTGCCAGTGTGCCGCTGCTGGTGCGGCCGGCGGGATGGACAAGCTGACCGGGTGGTTTGTTCAGTATCAGCAAGGCGTCATCCTCGTAGAGAATTTCAATGGCGCCCGGCTGCGGCTCAACTCCGTAGCCACTGTCTTCTAATGCCAGAACCCTCACCGTGTCATTGCTTTTCAGCGGTTGGCGCAGAAAGCTTGTCCTGCCGTTCAGATACAACCCTTTTTGACGTGTGAGCTGTTGAATTTTGCGGCCGGAATAATGGAGCACTTGTTTCAGATAAGCTTCCAGTGTCAGCCCGGCATGCTCGGCCGACACTGTGTGCGTTTGATACGTCTTCATGAAAGGCAGCCTTCTTTCCGCGTTGCTTTTCCGGTTCTCGCTGCGATTGCTTTATTCATTTTACAACAATCCAGGACTTTCGGCTACCGCCGCTACCGGTTGTCCAGGGCAATCGCTTACGGAAACGCAATCGTAAAAGGCGATTTCACAGCGAACACCGAGGGGCCAAAAGGAACCGGCTAAAGTAATGCAACCCCAGCGCCGCGTTAACGCGCGCTCAGTCGGCAGCAAGCCAGATGAG